>DASXDY010000008.1:0-86627 GCA_036490405.1 Candidatus Sulfotelmatobacter sp.
GCGCAATTTTGATCTGGCCGGTTATATCGTGGCGCGCGATCATGCCCTGGTTTTATTGAAGTCGGCGCTGAGCGGCGGCGAGCATAGCGACCTGTTCAAAACGACCGAGTCGTATCGTCCGGGGGCGGAAGGCCGGGCGAAGACTGAGGCTCTGATCCACACGATCTATTCGTTGTTGCGCGATCTTGTATTCATCGATTCGGGTGCGCCGGAGTTGATTCGGAATACCGATATAGCGACGGAGTTGAAGCGGATGGCCGAGTCGGCGAATTTTGAATGGATTTCGGCGGCGTCGGACCGGCTGGCTGAGGTCGAACGGGGAATGCGAAGGAATCTGTTGCGGTCGCTGTCGCTGGATGCGTTCGCGGTGGCGCTGGAAAAATGAGTCGCGTGTTCCATCCGGCGCAAGGGTTGCGGCTGCACGCCACAAAGCTGATATTGCTTGTCGTTTTCGCCGCGGCGGGCGTGGCCCACGCGCAATACGAACTCCCCGACGAAATTTTCCAGCGGACCATCCTCATTCGTCATGGCAGCGAGCAAGCGACGGCCTTTAAGTTCGAGCAGGGCGGGCGGATTTATCTGGTCACGACGCGGCATTTCGCGAAAAACCTGCCAGCGAAGAAAGCTGTCGTACAGCGATGGCATAACCAGGCCTGGAACGATCTTGCAACTGTCCGCACGGTTTTTCCCGCGGACCAGGACGTCGATCTCGCCATCCTGGAAACCGACGAACGAATCGCGCAGCCGTATACGGTTGTGAGAAGCTCCGAGGTGCTAACCACCGGGCAAAAAGTCTGGTTTATGGGCTGGGCCTTCGACCCAATCAAGCTTCCCCCGCAACCTAAAAATATGCCGCAATCGCTTCGGCCGATCTTTCCTGAAATTCCAATGGTAAGCATCGGGACGATTACGGCCATCGAGCCCACAAGACCCGATTCCATCGAAATTCGCATTCAGAAGCTGGCCGGCTCCAAGATTGCGGCGGGACCAATGGTCTATTGGAGTCCTGTCCACCGAGACTATGAAGTCCTGGCGGTGGTGAAGAGGGACGATCAAAGAGCGGTAATGCTTCCCGGCGGGGAGGTGCCGAAGACGAGCCTGCTGAGAGGATACGGCATTGACCTTGTAGCGGAGACGATCACCGCTGGTTCGCGTGGGACTGAGTTTTGATGAGGCAGCGAGAAAATAGCCGAGCTGCGCTCGGCGGACAGCCGAGGGCGGCTGTCCCCACATAGGCCTCTGTGGCGGCTTTCCAACTTAAGGCTCTTCCGGTAACCACTCCCAGGGTTACCTAGGGCATCTGCGCTGCTTCATTCCAAGTGCTCTAATACTCATACATTTCATTGGGTTGCGGGAAATTACTTCGATGGTTCTACACCCTTCGGAGAGATTGCCCGGCTTGCTGCCCGTCCCTATAATCGAGTCACTCTGGTAGTGATTCTCTGTCAGGTTCCGGGTAGAACGTGGAGGGCGGGGTCCGTCCGACGGCTTTCTGCGGAAAGGGAAGTGAACAAAGGTTTACCCGGATTATGCGAAAGCGCCTGCAAATCGCATTGATGCTGACAGCCACGACGGCAATCGTGACCTCCTTTGCTCTTGCTCCGGCCTCATTGTGGGCTGCCGAAGGCGATGGCTCGCGCGGCCTTAACAAGACGGCCGGAATCACCACTACCGAAGAGCATGGGCGCACCGTATATGTGAATGAAGACGGCCCGGCGCGGACGCGGGCGGCACAGCCTGCCCCGGTGAAGCGCTCAAACCTCGTCTATTGGAGCAGCAAAGAAAATCGCTGGAAGCCTGTGTCGTCGGCGGGAACTGCTTCGGTGCAGGCGGCGCGCTCGGCAGCTGCGGAAGTAAGCCGGTACTATGGTCGCGAGTCAACGCAATCGGCGAATGCCAGGATCGTCGCGGCCAATTCTGCCGGACATCAGTTCAGCCAGGAAGAAATCGACGCCTCGATTGCGATGGCGGCGGCGCGGCATAACGTCGATCCAAACCTGGTTCGGGCCGTGATCAAGGTCGAATCCAACTTCAATTCCAATGCGGTTTCGCGCAAGGGCGCGATCGGACTGATGCAGCTGATGCCGTCCACGGCGCGATCACTCAAAGTGCAGAATCCCTTCGATCCCGCGCAAAACATTGACGGCGGAGTGCGGCACCTCAAACAGCTTCTGGACAATTACAACGGCGATGTGAATTTGACCCTGGCTGCGTACAACGCGGGTTCGGGAGCGGTGGCGCGCAGCGCCGGCGTCCCGCGCTACGCCGAGACGCAGAATTATGTGCGGCGCATCACGAACCTTTATTACGGCGGGTTCGATCTGCGTCCGACGGGCTCGAACCGCGATCCTGTGAAGGTTCAACGGGATGCGCGGGGCGTGCTTTACATCAGCAACACGGATTAAGTTGGCGGCATCTGTTTAAGCAGTTGGCGTCTGTTTAAGACGATCCTGGGACCCAGAAGGTTCATCGTAGCGTTGAGTGGGAACGCAAATCCCCACCCTTCGGCAAGCTCAGGGCAAGCTTTCTCGCGCAAAAAGCGCGCGAGAAATGGGGCACCCGTTTCAAGAGTGATCGACGAGTTCGGATCGGCGATTTGAAAATGACCCTAAGCCGTTCTGGTTTGCGGTTGGGAGCAGTGCTGCTCCTGGCGGCGCTGCCGCAACTGGCGCACGCGCGTCCGCATCACAGCGAGGCATGGGCGCGGGAGCGCTTTGCCGCCGCCGAACGCATGCGCGAGGCGCTGAACGGCCGTCCTCCGGCCGAACGCACGCGCCGCGACTACCAGCGCGTTCTCAACGGGTACCGCAATGTCTACTTTGGCGCGCCTGCCTCCACGAAGGCAGACCCAAGCGCCGTCGCCGTCGCCGAGACGCTGGTCGAAATGGGACGCCGCTTCGACGACGACAAAATCCTCAACGAAGCCATTGCGCAATATAAATTTCTGCGGCGTGAATATCCGGGCAGCAAATATCGCTGCGATGCGTTGTTCACGATTGGCGAAATCTATAAAGACGACCTGAACAATCCCGAGCAGGCGCGCGCGGTCTTCGACGAATTTGTGAGCCGTTATCCGCATAGCCGGCTGGTCGAAGATGCCCAGCAGGCGATTGTGGAACTGGACAGGCAGGCGGAAGGGGAAGCGAAAGCCGCCAGGAAAAAAGTCGCAAAAGCGAACGCGGGACACGGTTCGGAAAAGGCCAGAAAGCCGGCGGATGATGACAACGACGATTCGCCAGCAAGCGCCGCGACCGTGGCCGACAACCATCCGCCGCACATTTCGCGCGTGACCGCCATTCGCCACTGGTCTACGCCGGACTACACGCGGGTGGCCATCGATCTGGAAAATGAAATCAAGTTCGGCTCCCAGCGCATTGACAATCCCGACCGCATCTTCTTCGACCTGCGCGGCACGAAGCTGGCTTCCACGCTGGTAGGGAAGACGTTCGATGTGGACGATGGCTTCCTGAAGAAAATCCGGGTGGCGCAATTCCAGCCGGGTCGCACCCGGGTGGTGCTGGAAGTCGACGATCTTTCGAGCTACGACGCGTTTCTGCTGCCCAATCCATACCGCCTGATCATCGACATCCACGGCAAAAACAGCGCCAGAAGTGGTCGCGCAAAAAGAGCGGTGGCCACCACGGCCGATGTAGAGGCGCCCCCAAAAGCAGAATCCAAATCCGATTCTGAGACGGCAGATTCAGACGCCGACGCCGCGTCCGCCAAAGAAATTGTGCAGGCGGCGAACCGCAAGGTTCCGGTGACGACCTCAGACGTAAGCGACGACGCCCGCGTGGAGCCGAGGATGGTTGCGCCGCTGGACAAATCGCTGCCCAATCTGCCGAGAAAAGTGAATGCGAGCGGGGAAACTCCGGCGCCGACGAAAGTGGTTGTGGATAACGACGACGAGGATGATTCGGCGAGCGCTAAACCGGCGAAGGCGCGGCTTCACAGTGCGGCGAAAAGCAAATTGCCGCAGACAGCTCTTGCCCGTAAATCCGAGGACCCGGACGTTCGGGAGGCCAAACCGACGGCTCACGGCGACCGCTCTCTGATTCGCGCGCTGGGGCTCAAGATCGGAAAGATCGTGATCGATCCCGGCCACGGCGGCCACGATACGGGAACGATTGGTCCGAACGGGCTGGAAGAAAAAGACCTCGTGCTGGAAGTAGGCCGGCGTCTCGGCAAGATGCTCGAAACACGATTGGGCGCGGAAGTCGTTTACACCCGGAAGGACGACACTTTCATTCCGCTGGAAACGCGGACGGCGATCGCCAACCAGCAGCGGGCTGACCTGTTCGTTTCCATTCACGCGAACTCGAGCCACGATCCGGATGCGCGTGGAGTGGAAACCTACTATCTGAATTTCACTTCGTCGCCGGAAGCGCTGGAAGTGGCGGCGCGCGAGAATGCCGTGTCCGAAAAATCGATCTACGAGTTGCAGGACCTGGTGAAGAAGATCGCGCTGAAGGAAAAAATCGAAGAATCGCGCGAGTTCGCCGGAGACGTGCAGGAATCGCTGCATAGCGGGCTGGCGGCGAAAAGTCCCGCCATCCGCGATCGGGGTGTGAAAAAGGCCCCATTCATCGTGCTGATTGGAGCGAACATGCCGTCGATCCTGGCGGAGATTTCTTTCGTCTCCAATCCCACCGACGAGCGCCGCCTCGGAACCAGCGAGTACCGCCAGCGGATTGCCGATTCCCTCTACCGTGGCATCGCAAAATATGTGGACGGCCTGAGCGGCGTCAAACTGGCCAGCAAACTAGACAAAGATACCGGCCGTTAGTTGCGGCAACCAACCTTCGGAATTACTTCTTCAGCACATCGAGTCCGGCCTGTGCGATTTTCTCGTCGATCTCGGATTTCGATCCGCTGGCCGCGATGCCGCCCAAAATCTGTCCGTCGACGATGATCGGCAGGCCACCCTGGCCGGGAAAGAATTCGGGATAGGCGAGAGCGGCCACATTCCCCTTGCTGACTGTATCGGCGCCATCTTTTGACGGGCTGCGATAAAACGCGGCGTGGCGGGCTTTCTTCTGCGCCCATTGCAGCGTGTTCACGGAAACTCCATCGCCTCGCTCGAGGAAAAGCAGGTTGCCGTTCTCGTCCACGATGACGAGCGTGACGTCGACGTGCTGCCGTTCCGCTTCGGCTTCGGCGGCGGCGATCATCATCTTGACGGTTGCGAGGTTGAGATATTTCTTGCTGGGAAGGTCGGCGGCCGAAACGGCCACGCACGAAATCGTAAGGGCGACTATAAGGGAAACGGTTTTGAACTTGAGCATGGCTCAGGATGCTAGCACAGAGCGCGATTATCGCAGGCGCTGTGCGAACATCCACTTCAGCAGCGCCGGTTCCGTGAAGGCCCACTCCCAGACGTTGTGGTCGACGCCGGCGTATTCGGTCGAGAGCGGGTGTCCTCCGGCTTTTCGGCGGACTGCGATGCGGTCGCGGGAGAGCGAGACGGGCACAGTCTGGTCGGTGTCACCATGGAAATTCCAGACCGGAGTTTCGATCGAGGCGGTGCCGTCGTCCATGGAGCGGCTTCCGCAGCAGGGTACGGCAGCGGCAAAGAAATTCGGTCGGCTGGAGAGGATGTTCCAGGTGCCCGCTCCACCCATCGATTGGCCCATGACGTAAATGCGGCGATCGTCGACGGGAAACTCGCGGCGCAAGGCGTCGATGATTTGCAGAACCATTCCGGCTCCCTGTCCGGGCCCCGGCACCATCTCGAATTCGTCTTTTTCCAGCTTCGCCGGATCATAGCGCACCCAGCCGCGGTCGGATTGCGGCGCCAGCACATAACAGGGAAACGATTTCTGGTTCTCGGGGAGCAGGCACACGCGGGTACCGAAAATGTTGCCCAAGGCAAGCTGCCGGAGATTGTCATTGCCCTGGCCGCCGCTGCCGTGCAGATAAACGGCCAGCGGGAGCTTTCCAGATGCTTCCGGCCGGAACAGGCGATAGGGCATTGCCCAGCCGCTCTTGAAAGTGCGCGCTTCGAAGTTCTTTTCAATCCCTTCAGACCGCTTCTTGAAGGTTTCGATCAGGGCGAGGCGTTCCGGCGAATTGGGCGCTCCGGGCGCAAGAGGAGGGGCCGAGTCATCGTTGGAAGCCGCAAGTGCACAGGGATGGGATGACGCGAGCCAAAAGGAAGCGGAGGCCGCGCCTAACCACCGGACAGCGTTTCGGCGAGTGATCATAGAGCGCTACCCTTCTTTTTCTTTGTCGGCTGAAACCCAATTGTGCCCCGGGCATTTCACCAGCGAGCACTTGTCGGCGTTAGACGCAAGTCTGCCGAGGCGGTGAGCGGTCAAGGGGATGGGTTCCGGAATGAATTCGCCGAGTACCGACAACCAATCGGCGGCGACACTAGCGAAAAAAGAGAACTGCCGCTTCATCTTGTGTGCAATTTTTTTCTCTGAGTCACAGTGTGTTTGTTCCTTTCCTGCATTCCGAATCCACTGGCAGCTGGATCGGGAAAAAACCGGCCGTTTTCCACAATGTGCCGAAACTTTCACCTTGACAATCCTGCGATTCGCGGCCAAGCTGCGATGTGAAGTGCTGGGTCGAAAAGTAGAGTTTGTCCGCGTCCCAAGATGTTTAGCGGACAACCAATTGGGTTCCCGGGCCATACAAAAGAATAAATCCTTCGCGCTCCTCCTCCCCAACCGCGAAGGCAGATGAAAAAATCTTCGCGCTTCCTCCCCCCTACGCGAAGGTGAATTCAATCATTCAGCAACTAGTCGAAAAAATCAGGAGCTACACCATGAAACGCTTGTTCGCGCCGCTCGCGCTTTGTCTTCTGGCCGCTTTTTGCATTCTCGCAGTGCCGTCGCGCTATATCAGGAAAGCGGAGGCGGTATGCCCTACCTGTCCACCACCGCCACCACCGCCGCCAACGGCTGGACAATTCGGAGGCCCTCTCACTGGCTTGAACAGCACCATCACGGGCTTGTTCAACGGGGGCTATAACAACTTCGTCATTAAGTGGGACCCGATCCGGGGGCTGGGCCCGGTTTCCACGCGGACCGGATGCTTTACCTGTCACGGAGCCGGGGTCGACGTACTGACCGGTACGGCGGGGGACACCAGCAACATCACAGGAACCCGCTTCGGAAAGTGGAACAAGGACAACACCTTTAATTATCTGGACGGCGCGGGCACGTCTCCCGAGAACGAAGGCGGGCCGGTGCTGCACGGAACCTCGAATGCCACATTCGGGACTCTGCCCGGTTGCAATCAGATGACGATCGCCTCCAGCGGCGCCACCGAATCTGGAACGACGGTGACCATCACCACCACCACGGCGCACGGATTTAAAGTCGGGCAAATTGCGCAGGTCCTCAACGTGGCCAACAACAGCTACAACGGCCAGTTTGCGATTGTGAGCGTGCCCAGTACCACCACCTTCACGTACACCAACACCAAATCGGGGTTGAAATCTTCCGGTGGCGGAATTGCGCAGAACCTTCCGCACGAAGTTACGCCTACGGATGCCACGGTGGTGAATAAAGTTCGCTCGACGCAGTTGTTCGGCTTCGGGCTGATCGATAACATTCCGGACTCGGACATTACGGCAAACGCCGCGAAGAGCCCGGGCTTCAACATTCCCAAAGGCACGGCGAACATGATCGAGGACGAGAATGGAGTGGTTCGTCCCGCCAGGTTCGGTCAGAAGCTGGATGCAGTCACGCTGTTCCAGTTCAATGCCAATGCGGAATTCAATGAACTCGGCATCACCACCGACAACAGCCTGTTCGGGGTTTCTTCGGCATTCAATCCGAATGAGCACCTGCCGCAGGGTCAGGCATTTCCGAATAACTGCCAGCCCGATAAGAACACGCCTCAGGACCCCAAACAGGTCAACATGATCAAGATGACCCAGTTCGAAGCCCTGCTGGCGCCGCTGGCACCGGCGGCTCCGACCTCTTCCACGACGGCCGGCGAAGCAACATTCGATAGCATCGGGTGTAGCGCCTGTCACATCAAGAGCTACACCACAAACCAGAACGTGACGCTGCGCACGACCAGCGGCGGCAAAACCGCCGTCATCGGGTCGTTGAGCAACGTCAGCTTCAACCCGTATTCTGACTTCCTGCTGCACGATATGGGATCGACCGACTCGGGCGGCATTCCATTCCAACCGCATGGCACGGGAGCAGCGAGTCTCACCATGTGGCGGACATCGCCGTTGTGGGGTCTGTCGAACGTCATCAAGAAGGCGGGCGGCCTGATGCACGACAATGGTTCCACCACCATCGACGCAGCGATTCGCCGGCACGGCGGAGACGCGGCGACGGTGATCACCAGCTATAAAGGCCTCAGCTCGAAGGACTCTTCGAACCTGCTGGCGTTCCTGAACTCTCTGTAAGCGGAGTTCGGCCTCAGAAAGTCAAATCCCCACTTTGCCGCAGGATCTGTGCGGCAGGGTGGGGATCTTGAATTTTTGCGTGGGGAAAAAACGGCCGGCAGCCTTGGAGGCTGCCGGCCATCTACTCGACAAGAAGTGGTTTATTGAATCGTGCTGCCGACCTGCGAGAAGACGTTGCCCGCGTTGGAACCGATCAGACGGACGGTGCCGACGACGATGACCAGGATGACGGCCAGCATGACCGAGTACTCGGCGATGTCCTGACCTTCTTCATCCAACCAAAGATTGCGGAATTGGTAGCCCATACTTTCTCCCTTGTCCCCTGCGCCTTAGGCGCCCCCTGATGCCTGGGAAGCCGCGATCTGCGGGGCGGATGCGTTCTGCTGCTCCGGCAGATTCAGTCCCCAGCCTTCCTTTTCCTGCGTCACTGCCTGCAGGCCGATCTGGAATTCAGAAGTCCCTTTCAACTGCTTCGTCCAGACAACGCGAAACTGAAGCTTGCGTTGCCGAAAAAAAACCGTGACCTCATCGAGCACGTTGAGCGCGCGGCGAATCGATCCCAGCTTCGCACCGGATGCCGTTACGTCCAGGGTGTGCGCCAGTTCTTCAAAAACCACGCCCGCGCTGTCCTTGCCCTTGACTCTTACGGGAAGAACCGCTTTGGTGCGGTTCCCTCGACGCCGGCTTACGAATCCACTGCCCGATGGCATTCCTATCACCCACAGCCATTTTGCTCCGGAAATGCACAGGTGGGAATGGCTCTGACGTGTAGGGTAGAGCGTGCATAACCTGCTGATGCAGCGTGGGATACAGTTCATGCCTGGGAGCCTGACGGATTTCCCACCCAATCGTGCCCCCTGCGAGAGAAGGACTCGAGGACTTCCCGAGATAAAAGGGCTCTTTCGGGCGCCCCATCTGGAAACCTTTCGCGGGTGACTATGGTCTAATGAAGAGAGTTACTTTCGTCTTTCTCGCCTGTACCATGAAAATTCTCCGGTTTCTCGCTGTCGCTTTTCTGGCTTTCATTCCGAGCCTGGGTTATTCGGCCACGCCTGCGGCCAGCCCAGCGGCGCCGATTCTTCCCCAGCAGTTTGGAGGCTGGCAGATGCAGGGTGCCGCGCACACCAGCGCCGATCCCGCCGGTGCAGATCCGACGAACGCAGCCGTGTTGAAGGAATACCGCTTCACTGACCTCGCCCTTGCCAGCTACACGCGCGACGATGGCCGGACGCTGAAAATTCGCGCGGCACGTTTCGCCGACGCCTCCGGCGCGTTCGGCGCCTACACGTTTTATCTTCAACCGAACATGACGAAAGAGCAGATCGGAGATCAGGGCGCTTCGCTGGGAGAGCGCGTGCTGTTCTATCGCCGGCACGTGCTGATCGATGCGCAGTTCAGCCAGGAAACGGCGATGTCGGGGGCGGAATTGCGGGAGCTGGCGGGAACCCTGCCGAAGCCCGGCGGAAACAACGAAAACCTGCCGACATTTATCGAATTCTTGCCGCGCCGCGGATATGTCGCGAATACGCAGAAATACGTGATGGGGCCGGTTGCGTTGGATGCGATGGCGGCGCCCATTTCCGCAGGCTTAGTAGATTTCGGCGCCAGCGCGGAAGTCTCTATCGCGCATTACAGCACTTCCAGCGGGGAAGCGACGCTGATGTTGATTTCGTATCCCACGCCGCAGCTTGCGGCAGATCACCTGCGCCGCATCGATGCCGCGCATCAGGTCGCAACCCCACAATCCGGCGAATCCACGATTGGCGGCTCCGGCGCATTTTTTGACAAGCGCACAGGGCCAATTGTTGCGATCGCAACTGGCGTTTCCGGCAGCGACGCGAAAGCGCTGCTCGGCATGGTGAATTATGAAGCCAGCGTCACCTGGAATACGCCGAGCGAAAGCGGAGAGGTTCGCGATCTCTACAAGCTGATTCTTAACATCGTGGTTCTCTGTGGGATTCTCGCGGGACTGGCAATTGTTGCCGGGGTCGCGTTTGGCGGAATCCGCATTCTGGTGAAGCGGATGTATCCCGAAAGAGTCTTCGATCGACCCGAGCAGATGGAATTTATCTCGCTGCGCCTCACTGAGACGGTGGTCGAGAGGGTCTCCCAAAATGGGTCAGAAGAAGCTCGCTAGAGGGGCAAAAATGGCCCCGGAAGTTCCTTAAGTCCCTTAAATGGCTTGGCTTAGAACCGCTCGGGCAGCGATTTGTCTCATTTTGCTACAGATTCGGGGACTATTTACGGATTTCTTAAGTTGCTGAAAATAAAGGCGTTTATTTCGGAAAAATCGCTTGACACCCCCGTTTTTCGGCTCATAAGATTTCGGCAGAAAGTTTTGACGGAATTTTAGCCTCCGTTGGAACTATTCTCCCTTGAAGAAAAGGCCGCCCTGTTGCCGGGTGGCCTTTTTGTTTGCAGCCGTAAATCGCCCAGCGAGAAGACGGAACTCCCGCGAAATGTTTTCGTATCATTCATTAGAATCGCTGGCCGCTGGGTCAGCGAATCTGGAGGCAACATGTTCTGCGATCGATGTGGTGGTCCTGTGGAGGCGGGCCAAGGATTTTGCAGCAAGTGCGGCAAGCAAATTATCGGTGAAGTCGCGGTCTTCCCGGGCGCGCCCAGCCGCGTGCAGCAGCATCTGCACATGCTTGGGATCCTGTGGCTGGCGATTTCGGCCCTGAATGCAGTCGGAGGAGTCATCGCGCTGGTTGTCGCAAATACACTCTTTCCGCACCTGCACCGGATGGGTATGCCGCCCGAAGTGCCGACCGAGTTTCTTACCACGATCATCACGATCGGCGGCATTCTGATTCTTGCCAAGGCGGCAGTGGGATTCATCGCAGGATGGGGATTGATCCAGCGCGAAGCCTGGGCCCGCGTCATTGCGCTGGTGCTGGCCTTCATTTCCCTGTTCCACATTCCATTTGGGACGGCGATCGGCGTTTATACGCTGTGGGTGTTGCTGCCGGCACAGTCGCAGCAGGAATACGATGCGCTGGTGGAGGCCAAGGCGGCGTAGCCCGGTTGTGCCCAGGACTATTCGTAACGCAGATTATTCGTAACGCAGCGCGGACACGGGATTGATACGCATCGCGCGCCGGGCCGGGATGTAACAGGCGAGCATGGCCACCGCGCCGAGGCCCACGGCTACGGCGCAGAAGGTGGGCGGATCTGTGGGCTTGACCCCATATAGAAGGTTTGCCATCAGGCGTGAAATCAGCAATGCGCCGGCGATGCCCGTTACTGCGCCGGCCAGGGCCAGCCACATTCCCTGGCGCATCACAAGCAGGAGCACATCCGCGCGGGTTGCACCCAGCGACATTCTCACGCCGACTTCATGGGTCCGACGGGATGTCGAGTAGCTGATCACACCGTAGATCCCCACGGCAGCCAGCGCCAACGCGACCGCGGCGAAGACCGTCAGCAGCAGCATTTCGAACCTGGTCTGCGCGTTCGCTTCGGCTACGACTCCATCCATGGTGACGACCTGGGAAATGGTCAGATTGCGGTCGAAGGACCACGCCGCGTCTTTCATGGCCGAGATGACGCCTGCGGGATCATCGGCCGCAGTACGGGCGACGAGCGTGATGTAGGAAACGTGCGAAGCAATATCAGCGCCGGAATCGCCCAGAAAATCATGGTTTTGAAATGCTGCAAGGTACGCTTCGGGATAAGCGGCCGCAGTCCAGTCGTCTTGCTTGGCGTCTTTGGCAATGCCGATAATCGTCAGCCAGGTTGGGGTCGTGCCATTGCTGTTAAAAGAGATTCGTTTCCCAATCGGATCTTCTCCCGGCCAGTACTCGCGAGCGGCGCGTTCGTTGACGACGACTACTCCGGGAGCCGAAACGCTGTCAGTTTCTGCGATGTCACGGCCGCGTACAACCGGCAAGTGCATGGACTGAAAATATCCCGGTGTCACCATGCGGTAAACCGCCATAGGCGACTCCCCGGGGAGAGGTTTCGCTCGGCCTTCCACCACGAAGGGCCATCCCCACAAATCTCCCGCAAGCGGCAAGTGGTTGATTCCGCCCGCAGATTGCACGCCAGGCAGAGCGCGAACCCGCTCGATGAGTTGGTGATAGAAGATTGCACGCCGCGCAGGTTCGGCTTCTTTTGATCCAGCAACCGACACGACCATCGAGACCACGTTGTGGGGATCGAAGCCGGCATCCACAGCCTGGAGGGCGGCGAAAGTGCGAATCATCAGACCTGCGCCGATCAGGAGCATCAGCGCCAGAGCGAACTCCGAGACCACGAGCAGACTTCGGAGACGGTTCCGGCCGATTCCTTCGGTGTTGGAACGGCCTCCTTCTTTAAGCGTGCTGTTTACGTTGACGGACAAGGCCTGTAAAGCGGGTATGATGCCGAATCCGATGCTGGTGAGGATGGTGGCTGAAAACAGAAACAGGGCAGCGCGAAGATCAACCGTGACCGTTTGAACCCGGGGAATGTTGGCGGGGCTCATGGCGATCAAGGCGCGCGTCGCCAGGGCCGCCAGCGCGAGGCCTGCCGCGCCGCCGAGCCCTCCGAGCAGGAGGCTTTCGGTCAGGAACTGGCGGACGATCCTTCCGCGCCTAGCGCCCAGGGCTGCGCGCACCGCGACTTCTTTCTGCCGGGCCGCGGCGCGTGCCAGAAGCATATGCGCTACATTCGCGCAGGTGATCAACAGAACGAAAGCGACGGCGCCGAGCAAGACCAGCAGCGGAGTTTCGATCTTGCCGACTACTTTTTCTTTCAGAGGCGTGACCTGCACATTGCGGTTCGTGCCCGGATATTGCTGTTCCAGCCTCGCGGTGACCGCGGCAATATCGGTGCGGGCCTGGGTCAGCGAAATGCCGTCCTTCAAGCGCGCGAAAATTCGCAGGCTGTTGCCTTCCCGGCTGGCGATTCTTTTTCCGAGGGCGTTCGGCACCCAGAGTTCAGCGCGGGTTGCCCAGAAAGGCGCGAACTGGAATCGCTGGGGCATTACACCGACCACAGCATACGCATTTCCATCGAGGATGATGGGTTTGCCGAGTACTCCCGGATCGCCCGAGAATTTGCGCCGCCATAGCCGGTAACTGAGAATGACTTCGCGTTCTGCTCCCTCTTTGTCTTCGCCTTCCACAAACAGACGGCCGAGCATCGGTTCGATGCCCAGCATGGGAAAGAGATTTTGCGTGACCTTCAATCCGCCGATGTTCTCGGGGGAATCGATGCCGGTAAGGTTCGGAGACCAGAAATCCGCGGCGCCCATGGCGGAAAAGGAATGGGTCTGATCGCGCCAGTCGATGTAGTTCGCGGGCGCAACCGGCCCATCTCCGTTCATCAGGATCGTGACCAGTCGTCCCGAGTCGCGATAAGCGAGCGGCCGCAGGAGCACGGCATCCACAACGCTGAAGATGGCGGTGTTTGCGCCGATACCCAATGCGAGCACGCCTACCGCGGTAGCCGTGAACATCGGAGTGCGGAGCATGGAGCGCACTCCATGCCGTAAATCCTGAAGCAAGGTTTCGAGAAAGGTCACGCCGACGGCGTCGCGGCATTCTTCTTTCGCTGTCGCCACGCCGCCGAATTCCAGACGCGCGTGCCGGCGCGCTTCTTCCGGAGACAGGCCGCCGCTCACCAAATGCGCTGCGTGCGCCTCCATGTGGAAGCGCATCTCTTCGTCCATTTCATTTTCCATGCGAGTGCGGCGCAGCATGGCTATCGTCCATGAGCGGAATCTGGCCCAGAGATTCATATTTCCTCCGGCGTCGCGCGCAGGATCCCGGCAATCACCGCGGTCATCTGGTTCCAGCGATTGGCTTCCGATTGCAAACCCCGTTTTCCGGCCGCAGTGAGGCGGTAGTAACGCGCGCGCCGTTTGTTCTCGGATTCGCCCCAGTCGCTGGCGATGAGGCCCTGATGTTCCAGGCGGTAGAGCGCGGGGTAGAGCGATCCCTGCTGGATTTCCAGGCGTTTTCCGGAAATCTGCTGAATGCGCAGAAGAACTCCATAGCCATGCAGAGGGCCCAGGGAGACAGCCTTGAGAATCAGCATGTCGAGCGTGCCCTGGAGCAGATCAATTTGCTTGCTCAAATGGCTCTCCTCGTCCGTCTAGGAGAACAGTAATTACGCTCTCCTAGATTGTCAAGGAGAGACTTTCGTGGAGGGCGACCCCTCGAATTCCGGACGATTCCGTGATACCGTAATGCTGTAGTTCCGGCCCCGATTTACCGAACTCCCCCGCACGACCTATCCCTGGGAAAGCAAGTCAGCCACATTCTTCCGCGGAGGATGCCATGAAGTTCCCCATGCGAGCCTGCCTGCTTTTGTGTGTCATCACGACGTTACAGGCCTACGGGCAAATCTCAAGCTTCGAACACATCGTCATCATCATTCAGGAGAACCGCACGCCCGACAATATGTTTCAAGGGTTGTGCAGCTCTCCGTTTGGAAAAAGCACGTCATGCAGCATCAACCCCAGCGCGACGCAGTACGACATCCAGACTTCGAACTGGCTCGACAAGACCGCCACGGGCGGGGTACGGCAGCCGGCGAGCATCGCCCTGGCGAACACCTATGACGTGAGCCATTCGCATGACGGATTCAGCACCACCTGCGACCTGAACAAGACCACCGGGGTCTGCCGCATGGATGGGGCCGCAAGTACGACTTGTACGGGTACCTGCGCCACCAATCCGCACTACAAGTATGTCGACAATTCGAAGTCGATTCTGAATCCCTATCTCACGATGGCGACCTCCTACGGCTTTGCGAACTATATGTTTCAGACGAACCAGGGGCCGACATTTCCCGCGCACCAGTTTCTTTTTGGCGGGACCTCGGCGCCGAGCGCTGCCGACGATGCGGCCGGAACGTTTGCGGGAGACAATGTATTTCCTCAAGTAGGCAATACGATCGCGGGATGCATCGCGCTTTCCACCTCGCACGTGACGTTGGTGCAGGCGAACGGAAAGTCGTCGCAGATTTATCCCTGCTTCGAACACCAGACGCTGGCCGATCTACTGGTATCGGCGGGGCTCACCTGGAAGTACTACACGCCGGGAGCGGGATCGATCGTGACCGCGCCCAATGCCATCGACCATATTTGCGAACCGAGCGAACCGGCGGGCGGGAATTGTACCGGCTCGGAATGGAACAGCAGCGTGGTAGTGAATCCCGCGAAGGTGCTCACTGACATTACAAACTGCAAGCTTGCCAGCGTGACATGGGTGACGCCGTCGGGCAAGAATTCCGACCACGCGAACAGCAACACCGGCGGCGGGCCTGCCTGGGTGGCGTCGATTGTGAACGGGATCGGCAACAACAAGAAGTGCAAGGACGGCGAAACGTATTGGGACAACACGGCCGTCCTGATTACATGGGACGACTGGGGCGGCTGGTACGATCACGAACCGCCGACGTTCTTAAGTGGAGTGGAAGGCGATTATCAGTACGGCTTCCGCGTGCCGTTTCTGTTCGTCTCGGCCTACACTCCGGCAGCCACCATCAGCAACGAGCGCATGGATTTCGGGAGCGTCCTGCGATTCGTAGAACACAATTTCGGGATGGCCGAAGGCGCGTTGAATTTCGCAGACGCGCGCGCCAGCACCGATCTCGGCGAATTTTACAATCTCAAGCTGGTGGCCAGGCCGTTTCAGACGGTGCCAGCGCGGCTGGATGCCGATTACTTCCTGAATGACAAGAGCCCATTGACTGATCCCGACGATTATTGATCGGTACAATTGCCGGATTTCTGAGTCGGATTGCCGTTCCTGCGGGAATCGCGCGCGTGATATTCTTTGAGTTGTGGCGCGCGAGAGACACTCGTCGTCGCGGCGCCATGTTTCTGATTCCGCCAGAAACTCCAAAAACAGAAAGCCGACGTAGCTCAGTTGGTAGAGCAGCCGATTCGTAATCGGCAGGTCAGCGGTTCAAGTCCGCTCGTCGGCTCCATTCCTGCAGTCCCTTTACGCTCTTCACAGTTGGCACATTTTTGGGCGAAGACTCGCGTGCGTCGGGATCGCTCGATGTGGATAATGTGAGTCTTCAGCGTCGTGTACGACTATGACGGTCCTATGGCACTTTTCAGAATACTCGCGGCTTTCCTGCTCTCCCTGGTGTGGCTGAGTCCGGCTGCCGCTCAAGTGCGGGTATGGCAAGGAACTTTGACCCTGCCTACCTACGGTGAGGGCGCGCCGGATCCGAATCCACCATTCGATCAATATGCCAACGGAAGGTTCAATTATCCCTACACGCTTCGCGATGATCTGACCGGCAGCAGAAAAGAGATCGTGTGGCGAGCGATCTTTTTGGAGAACGAGTATCTCAAGTGCTCCGTTCTGCCCGATCTTGGCGGGCACATTTACACCTGTGTCGACAAGATCAATGGCCAGCCGATGTTCTACGCCAATCCCTCCATCAAGAAGGCTGACATCTCGTACCGTGGCGCCTGGGCGGCATTCGGAGTCGAGTTTAATTTTCCGGTTTCTCACAACTGGGTCAGCTTGTCTCCCGTGGACTTTGCTTTTGGGCAGCGAGAAGACGGCAGCGCTTTCGTGCTGGTGGGCAATGTCGATCGGGTTTACGGAATGCAATGGTCGGTCGAACTGGTGCTCCAGCCGCATTCGACTGTGCTTGAGCAGCGAGTTACGCTCAATAATCGCAGCGATGTTCGGCACCGCTTCTACTGGTGGAACAATGCGGGCGTCCAGGCATGGGACGACTCGCAAATTCAGTATCCGATGCGCTTCGCTGCCAGCCACGGCTTTCGGGAGGTCCAGCCCTGGCCTGTCGATTCAGACGGAACCGATCTGAGCGTCATAAAGAACCAGACGAAGGGGCCGGTCTCGGTTTTTGTGCACGGCAGCCGTGAGCCGTTCATGGGCGTCTGGCATCCGCACAGCAATAGCGGCGTCGTTCACTATGCCGACTATGCGCAACTGCCCGCCAAGAAGATCTGGTCGTGGGGTACCGATCCGGATGGCCTCGACTGGCGAAAAACTCTTTCGGACAACGACAGCGCCTACGTCGAAGTTCAGGCTGGGCTGTTTCGCAACCAGGAGACCTACGCTTATCTCGAACCGCGGCAGAGCATCCGTTTCTCGGAATTCTGGATGCCGGTGCGCGATCTCGGCGGCATTTCCCGCGCCAACCTGGCGGGCGTAGTGCATTTGAGCCGGCAAGAGAATGCGCTGGCCGTCGGCTTGAACGTCAATCAGGAAATCCGCGCCGCGGAATTGCGGATACTACTCGGCGATCAGGAGATTTTCCACGAGAAGACCGACCTTCGTCCGCAACAGACCTGGAAACACGCCCTGGTTCATCCTAATCCGCAAAAGAAATACACCTTTGAGCTGCGTGGCGCACAAGGGGCGGTCCTTCTCCGGCAGACAGAGGGGGAATATGACTGGACGCCGCTTGACCAGATTCATGTGGGCCCGCAGCCGTCATATCGCATTCCGGACCGCGAGCGGCGCAGCGAAGATGACTGGCTGCAACTTGGAGATCAACAGGAACTCGATGGAAATGTTCTTGAGGCGCTGGGCACATTCCAGGACGGGTTAAGAAAATTTCCCGAGAGCTTCGAATTGCAGAAAGCCGCCGGACGCCTTTGTGCCGCTCTGTTGCGTTTTGAAGAGGCGAAGAACTTCCTGGAGCCGGTGCATGAGCGCAATACTTCAGACGCGGAAGTCTCCTACTATTTAGGAATTGCCTACGACGGCCTGGGTGAAAGCCGTTCCGCAAGCGGGTCCTTTGAAGCCGCATCGCGAATGCCTGAGTTTCGCGGGGCCGGCCTTTTGCGTTTGGCGGAGCTTGCGGCGCGGGAGGGAAATCTCAAGCAAGCGGAGGCTGATCTGCAACTCGCAACCAAGACCGTGCCAGACGACCTGCGCACGGCGGAAGAACTGACCGCGGTCCTGGGAGCCGAAGGTCAGAAGGAAGCTGCGGCGAAACTTGCGAAGCAATGGCTGGCTCGCTTTCCCTTCAACTACTTTTTGATGGAGCAGGTGGGTACGCCTGACACGCATCATCTCGCAGACGACACAGAA
Organism: Candidatus Sulfotelmatobacter sp.; assembly: GCA_036490405.1. Taxonomy (GTDB): domain Bacteria; phylum Acidobacteriota; class Terriglobia; order Terriglobales; family Acidobacteriaceae; genus Sulfotelmatobacter. The sequence goes on from DASXDY010000008.1 coordinate 18,394, forward strand.
CGTGTATTGAACATTGCGGCGGAATACATGCGTCTGGGAATGTACCGGCAGGCGCTGGATGTGCTCTCGAGAAACTATCCTCCGCCAGTCGCGCAGGAAAGCGAGCCCGGACAACTTCCAGTCAGCGAGCACCCGATGATCGCCTACTACCGCGGGTATTGCCGCGAGAAGCTGGGTCAGCCGGGGGCGGACGACTTTGCAACCGCGGCCCAACTGCCCGAGAGCTACGTATTTCCGAGCCGGGCGGAAGACCGGCAAGCGTTGACTACGGCGCTGAAAGTGAATCCCGCTGACGCAAGTGCGCACTATTTGCTGGCGACACTTTATTTCTCCAAGGGTGTGACCGATCGAGCTGAAGACGAGTGGAACCGCGCGCGTAAATTGAACTCGAAAATCCCAGTGCTTCATGCCAGTCTCGGACGGAGTCTGCTGCATGTTGAACACAAGCCAGAGCAAGCGCTGGCGGTGTTTCAGGAGGGATTGCCTGCCGATTCCGGCAACGTGGAACTGTATACCGGAATGGACCAAGCCCTTAGCATTTTGCAGCGACCTCCGCAGGAACGCGTGGCAGCGCTTGAGCGCTACCCTGACATCGCGAACATGCCAACCAATCTGGTCTATGAACTCATTTTGAATCTCGCAGAGTCCGGAAATTTTGACAAAGCTACCAGCCTCTTTCAGAACCGCTTCTTTCAACGCGCCGAGGGTGGGACCAACGTGCGGGAGGTCTGGCTCGAAGTCCGGATTCAACAGGCCCTGTCGTTAGCCGACCGCGGGCATTGCAGCGAAGCAGCGCAGATTGTGGACCATCTTGCCGATCCGGTGCCGGGTCTTGCTTTCACCAACGATGGGCTTGGCCCATTTTTGAATTCCGCCAGATTCGCGTACCTTCGCGGAAGTGCGCGCCTGAAGTGCCAACTCGCCGACAAAGCCAGGAAAGATTTTGAAGATGCTGCCGGGCGGCAAAATCCTGGGGACGCTATATGGTCGTGGAAGGCGGCTCAAAACCTTCCGGGCTTCGATCAGGGCTCAGCGCAAAAGAAATTGCGCGCGCGCCGCGAAGAGATGGACAAAGCAAGTGAGGACGGAACACCTAGCGGACGCTGGCTTTACAATGCGGCCTTGCTCGATCGGGCAATCGGGAATCGCCAAAAAGCCGAAGGGGAATTCCGCGAAGCATTCCTCCAGCCCGACCAATCCATGCTCTACCACCTTGCGCGGCTGGCGCGCACCGTAGAAGATCAATAGCTGCTGCTGAACTAAAGGACAATTTTCCTTATGGGACGCCTGATCGCCATTATCGTCGCCCTGATTTGTGGTTCGACCTTCTGTCTTGGAGCCGGCCCGGAAATCGAGAGCGTACGGGCTGATTCCGATCCAGTGCTCGATACAAATGCGGGCTCAACTTTCTGGCGTGGCGCGCTGCCGGCCTATCTGGAGGTCGACAAGTTTGGCAAGCCTGATCCCCGATTTCGAACTGAGGTTCGCACCCGGTGGAGCGAACGAAATCTTTACTTTCTGTTCATCTGTCCGTACGAAAAATTGGATTTGAAACCCGATCCAAATACGTCTGCGGAGACCTACGGTCTTTGGAATTGGGACGTCGCCGAAGTTTTCATTGGGTCAGACTTCGATCGCATCCGCCGGTATAAGGAATTTGAGATGTCTCCGAGAGGGGAGTGGATCGATCTCGACATCGATCTCGATCAACCGAAACATGAAGACGGCTGGAAGTGGAATTCAGGGTTTTCCGTTTCAGCTCGAATCGACGAGGCTACCCATACCTGGTATGGAGCGATGAAGATTCCATATTCGGCGATCGACAATCATCCTGCCGCCGCCGGCAATCGCCTTCGGATCAACCTATTTCGCAGCCAGGGGCCTGAAAACGCCCGCCATCAGCTGGCATGGCAGGCGCCGATGAGCGAAACGTTCCATGTTCCGGAGAAATTTGGGATTCTCAGGCTCATCGAGAAGCGTCCCTAGCCCAGGGCGGCCAAAAGCCGCCAGCCCTCTAGTGGTTCTGCGTCCAATGGCCGTGCTGGAGGTAGCTGGAAGCCGGCAAGAACGTCGGCGATAGCAGCTTGCGCATGCGCTTCATCTGGCGCCAGTCATATTCGTAGGCCGCCCCGCAGGAAAGGCAGATCTGATAGTGGCGGCCGTTTTCATCGACGCGGGGCCAGGAGAAGCGGTGAGTGCACCCGCGGTGGAGGAGTTGTTTCAGGAAATTCAATGGGTCACCCCTTGATTTCGATTTCGCCAGTGATCGAGCCACCGGGAGAAAAACGGTTTGGGTTGGTCTTCCAGCAAACTTTGGAGGGAAGACAAAAGTTCTTTTGGCGGCTGCGACTTGGAAACAAAGGAATCGACCGAAGCCAATTTGGTCTGGGGCAACGGGCCGTAGGCCGACAAGAGCATGATCGGGATGTTGGCGTTGATCCGTTTCATCTTGGCCGCCACAACATCGCCGCTCATGCCGGGCATCTGGTAGTCGAGCACCACGGCATCGACCGGGCGGGTCCGGAAAAGCTTCAGGCCATCGTCGCCATCGGTAGCCTCCAGCACTTCGTACCCGCACTGTTCGAGCAGCATCTTTCGCCCGATCAGACCGTTCCAATGGTCGTCAATACAAAGAATTGTCGCCTTCCTGCGAAGCATGGACTCCCTCACAACTCGAGCCGGCCAAAATTGAATCTGTTCAGCGCCGTTGCTCCGGAAGGGGCGACAACTGCTGACTGCGAAGTGGTAGGCACCTTGATTCTGCAAGTGTGGTGTACTGGCGATCAAATTACGAATGGACGATCCAAGTTCAGTTACCGTCTATTTTCGCGGGCGGATGGCGGCAGCATATTCGAGGCAGGGGCCGCCTGGCTCATTGAGGATCTGCGGACAGACGAAGGCCCCGAGCCCTGCGCCAGAACTCGTCACCGGAGAACCCCTCCGGAGATAAGGCCGAAAGTGCGAAGCCGCAGCGGTTGATCTGGCAGGGAATCGGCCCAGGGGCCCGGCAGAAGCTACAAGGCTCACCTTACCCTGTTCGTGCTAGATATGGCACGAGAGGGCCATTTACGGTTGTGAGCACCGGGCTTAGAGTAGTTTTCGAGCAGCACTTGGGGGAGGGCTGATCAACAGACGTCCCGGGACTCAAACAGAGTCCGGGGCGTTTTGTTTTGCGCGCCAAATTCCCCGTTAATGGCCGGCTATTCATGGCCCGCCCGCCGGTTCCTTTGTTTCCCAGCCGCAGCTCCGGAAAAGCCAGCCTCGCCCCGGGCGCTGGCGCCTGGCCGAGAACATCCTCCAGCGGACCCGTAAGTTGTTGAGTACTTTCGTTTTTCGGCATGGCACGAGGGGGCCATTTACGGGCCCAGGGGGTAGAAGTAAAGTAGCTCTTGAGCAGCACTTGGGGGAGGGCTGATCAACAGACGTCCCGGGACTCTAACCGAGTCCGGGGCGTTTTGTTTTGCGCTCGACGATTTCCTGCCATCCGGCTCTTGCCCCGCTACCACCCTTGTTTTCGATAGTGGTAGATTTGTTTCGCCCTTCGTTGCCTTAAACCAAGGAAGTTTGAGGAGCCGGAAATGTCCACGCCCCTGGCCCGACGTGAATTCCTGTCGGGAATGGTCGCGCTCACCGCGGCGGCTGCCACTGGCGGTTTCGCGTCGGCGAGTGAATCCATGTCCCCCTTCCGCATCGCGGTAATCAACGACGAAATCTCACAGGACTTCGGCCATGCCTGCGAAGTGGCCTCTCGCGAGTTCGGTATGCACTGGATCGAGCTCCGCGGCATGTGGAAGAAAAATATCGTCAATCTGGACGAGAAAGAAGTCGCCGAGGCCAAGCGGATTCTCGACAAATTTGAGCTCAAGGTCACCGATATTGCCAGCCCGTTGTTCAAGACGGATTGGCCCGGAGCGCCAAAATCGAAGTTCAGCGAAGAAGGAGCTTTCGGCGCGAATTTCAGTTTTCAGCAGCAGGACGAGGTCTTGGACCGCGCCATTGCGATGGCCAAAGCATTTGGCTCGGACCGCATCCGCTGCTTCGATTTCTGGCGGCTGGGCGACCAGTCTTCCCATCGCGCCCACATGAATGAGAAACTCCACTCGGCTGCCGAAAAGGCGGGGAAAAATAATTTGGTGCTCGTGCTCGAAAACGAGCCATCCTGCAACACTGCCACTGGGGCAGAGGCTGCCAAAATTTTGGCGGACGTAAAGCTGCCGTCACTCATGCTGAACTGGGACCCAGGCAATGCCGCCGCGAGCGGCGAAAGGCCCTACCCGGATGGATATCGATTGCTGCCGAAAGACCGCATCGGCCATTGCCACTGCAAAGATGCCGTTCATAAGGGTAACAAGTACGACTGGGCGCCGATGGGCAGCGGATTTATCGACTGGGCTGGACAGTTCAAAGCGCTCAAGAGCGATGGCTACCGATTCGCGGTGAGCCTGGAGACCCACTGGCGCGGGGGCGGTTCGGCGGAAGAATCCACGCGCAAGAGCTGGGCTGGAATGAAAAAACTTCTACAAGACGCGGATGCACTGTAGTCCGCAGGGAGGGCAGGGAATCATGACCGATGCGACACGACGCACTTTTCTGAAGCAGGCGGCAGTCGGAGCCGCCGTGCTGGCTTATCCATCCTCAAAGGTTCTTGGAGCGAATAACCGGGTGCGCGTTGGCATGATCGGCGTGGGCGATCGCGGCAACGATCTGCTCGATCAGGTGGTGAAGGTTCCGAATGTTGAACTGGTGGCGATGGCCGACGTCTATAGCCGCCGCCGTGATCAAGCGAAGGGCAAGGTGCCGGGCATTCAGACGTTTTCCGATTACCGCCGCATTCTCGACATGAAAGAGCTCGATGGCGTGATCGTCGCCAGCCCGCTGCATATTCACGCGCGGCATTTTCTCGACACGCTCGCGTCTGGCAAAGATTTGTATTCGGAGAAGACCATGACCTGGTCGATTCCGGAAGCCGATAAGTGCCTGGCGGCTGCCAAGGCTTCCGGCCGCGTTGTACAGATCGGATTGCAGCATGAAAGCTCGGGCGCTTATACCGATGCACGACAGATGATCAAGGACGGCTGGGTCGGCAAGGTCACGCACGTCGAATCGTGGATGAGCCGCAACACTCCGCACGGCAAGGGCCAATGGGTACGGCCCGTGCCCTCCGATTGCACCGCGGCAAACGTGGATTGGAAGTCATTCCTGAACGGCCGGCCCGATCGTGCTTTTGACGGGTTCAAACTCATCAACTGGCGCCTGTTCTGGGAATTCTCGGGCGGGAATTGCGCCGAGAATATGGTCCATCAGATGGCCTGGATCATGTCAGTGCTCGATTTGCCTTTGCCATCGGCGGCTTACATGTCAGGTGGTGTCTTCTCCGAAAAAGACGGGCGCGAGGTTCCCGACACCATCGCGGTCACCTACGACTTTCCCGATATGGTGGTGACCTGGCAGTCAACCTTCAGCAACAAGCACTACGAACTCGGCGACCGGATCCTGGGCAGCGACGGCACACTTGAACATCATTTCGAAGACGCCATCCGGTACTGGCCGGAAAAAGTCAACCGTCCCGGCGGCGAAGCGGTCAAGGGAAAGACGCCAAATCAAGACCACATGCAGAACTGGATCGACTGCATTCGCAGCCGGAACACGCCGAATGCTCCCGTGGATATCGGCTATCGTTCAGCGATCGCCGTGCACATGGCTAACCTTTCTTACAAGAACAAGCGCCGCATGACGCTGGAAGATGCGAAGGCGATTGTGCCGGAGTTTTCGTAGAGACACATGATCGGCGCCGTTGACATCGGTGGAACGAAAATCGCAGTCGGAATGGTCGATGACCAGGGCAGAGTGCTCTCGCGGGTGCAGGCCCCGACCGATCCGGAGCGCTATAGCGTCAGCATCTCGCTTATCAGCGACATGCTGCGGGAAACCGCGCGAAGCGCTGGAGCCGAGATCACTGGGGTTGGAATTGGTTCGACCGGCCCCGTCGAACCAATGCGCGGGGAATTCGGCGATGTCGACTTCCTTCCCGGATGGCGTGGCAAAAGCCCAGTCGCCGATCTGACCGAAGTCTTCAAAGTAAAAGTGGCGCTGGAAAACGATGGCGATGCCGCGGCGCTGGCCGAGGCTGGATGGGGCGCCGGCCGCAACCGCAAGCGCCTGATTTATGTGACTGTGGGTACAGGGATCGGTGGTGGAATCATTCTCGACGGCCAACTCTATCGTGGAGTCGACGGGGCGCATCCCGAAGTGGGCCACCAAGTGATCGATCCCACGGGACCGGCATGCTCCTGCGGCTTTCGGGGCTGCTGGGAATCGTTGGCTGCGGGGCCTGCGATGGCGGCATGGTTCGAAAGCCGGGTGCCAGTGGACTATCCGCATCGTGCGGGAATCACCGCCAAGGACATTTGCGCGATGGCGCAGAAGGGCGACCCGGTCGCGCTTCAGGCAGTTGAACACGAAGCCTACTATCTCGGACTCGGCCTCGCGAACCTCATCAATCTCTTCACTCCCGATGCAATCGTGTTGAGCGGCAGCGTGATGAAGAGCGCCGATTTGTTCATGAATCGCATCCGCGCGGTCATTCGGGGAGGATGCCGCTTCGTTCCCGCCGACAAGACTCAGCTCACTCTGGCTTCGCTCGGCGACGACACCAATCTCATTGGTGCGGCGCGGGTATGGTATTACCGGTTTGCATAACTGTTCTTCGCGAGATGATCCTTGGTTCCGCGCGAAAGGGTTCCAACGAAGGACAGGAAGTCGCACGAACGGATCCTTATCGGTTTTCCCGTCGTGGGCCTCTATGCCTTTGTGGTACGCGCTTTTTTGCCGCGGCTCGCGCTCTCATCTTCCAGTGCTCTAGTGAATCTGTTAGTGTTTTCTGTTTGCCTGGTCTGCCGATTCCTGAAAGGAAGTCAGTCGCGTGATCGTTGGAGTTCCCAAGGAAAGCTATCCCGGAGAGCGGCGCGTTGCCCTTGTTCCTATCGTCGTTCCCAATCTCACGAAAGCGGGCCTGGAAGTTATTGTTGAATCCGGCGCGGGACGAGAGGCTGGCTATCCCGACGCCGCCTACACGGAAAAAGGCGCAAAGATCGTAGCCGATCGAGCGGCAGTCTTCGGGGCTGCCGATATTGTCACCCAGGTTCTCTGCTACGGATCGAACGACGCGAGTGGCAAAGCGGACCTGCCGCTGATGCGGCGCGGCCAGGTAATCGTCGGATTTCTGCGCCCGTTCGGTTCAGCCGAAGTCGTCCAGCAGATCGCGGAGGCGGGCGTCACAGCGCTCTCCGTCGAACTTATGCCGCGAACCACACGAGCACAAAGTATGGATGCGTTGTCATCCATGGGCACGGTCTGCGGATATAAGGCCGTTCTGCTTGCGGCCGAAACCTCCCCACGCGTCTTTCCCATGATGACGACCGCTGCGGGCACGATTACACCGGCGCGTGTGTTCGTGATCGGCGCGGGTGTGGCGGGACTTCAGGCGATCTCCACCGCACGCCGTCTGGGTGCGGTCGCGTCGGCTTACGACATGCGGCCCGCGGCCAAGGAGCAGGTGCAGAGTTTGGGTGGACGCTTCGTCGAACTTCCCATTGAGGCGCAAAACGCGCAGGACGCTCGCGGTTACGGCACTGCCCAGGACGAAACTTTTTATGCGCGTCAGCGCGAATTGCTGACTCGAGTCGTCGCCGAAAGCGATGTCGTGATCACGGCCGCGGTGATTCCAGGCAAAAAGTCGCCAGTCCTGATCACCGAACAAATGGTCAAAGGAATGGCCCCGGGCTCGGTCATCGTCGATCTTGCCGCCGAGCGTGGCGGCAACTGCGAACTGACACACACCGGCGAAACCATTGTGGTGGACGGCGTCACCATCATCGGCGCGATCAATCTGGCAAGCAGCGTTCCGTATCATGCCAGCCAGATGTACGCCCGCAATCTCACCGCGTACCTGACGTACATGGTCAAAGATGGAAAACTTCAGCTCAATTCGCAGGATGAAATCTCCCGCGAGACGCTGATCACGAATGACGGGGAAATCGTGAATGCCCGCGTCCGTGAATTTTTCAAGCTGCCGGCGCTCGCCGGCGCCCAGTAATTGGTTCGGCGAAGCGATCGCCCTGAGGAAAAGGAAGGGAACAACATGCCAGCAGATTTTATCTCTAATCTCTACGTTTTCATCCTGGCCGGCTTTGTCGGGTTTGAATTGATCAAGCGCGTGTCGCCACTGCTGCACACGCCGCTGATGTCGCTGACGAACGCCCTCGATGCCATCGTGGTGGTCGCGGCCATCATCATCGCAGGGCGTCACGAAACCAGGCTGACCACGGTGCTCGGCGCGATTGCTGTAGCTGCCTCGTTCAGCAACATGGTGGGCGGATTTGTGATCACCGACCGCATGCTGCGCATGTTCAAGTCCGGCAGGTCGAAGCAATCATGAGCCCGGTGGAATTGCAGCAGTACCTGGATTTCGCGTACATCGCCGCAGTCGTCCTGTTCATTCTTTCGCTGAAATTTCTGAGTTCTCCGGCGAGCGCGCGATGGGGCGTACTCGCGGGAGAGGTGGGCGCGGCGCTGGCAGTTGGAGCCACGCTCCTCAATCCCGAACTAGTCCAGTATCGCTGGATTCTCGTGACCCTGATCATTGGCGCGGGAGTCGGCATCCCGCTCGGCATGGTCCACATGACTGCGGTCCCACAGCGGACCGCGTTGAGCCATGCCTTTGGCGCTCTTTCGGCGGCGATCATCGGCATCGCGGAGTATTATGCCGGCACTGCCCCGGTCACGCGCTTTCAAATGGGCGAGATTGGGCTGGAAGTCATCATTGGCTCGCTCACGTTTACCGGCAGCGTGATCGCGGCCGGAAAGCTCCAGGAAATCCTGCCGCAGCGGCCGATTGTCTATCGCGGGCAGAACATCGTCAGCCTATCGGTCCTGGCGGCCGCGCTTGGTCTCGCGATCGCGCTGGTGGTGAATCCTGCGAACACGCTGCTGTTTCCGATTATGGTGGTCGTGGCTCTGTTGTTTGGCGTGCTTCTGGTCACGCCGATTGGCGGCGCCGACATGCCGACTGTGATTTCTCTACTGAATTCCTATGCCGGTTTTTCGGCGGCGCTGCTGGGATTTGTTCTCAACAGCAAAGTTCTTGTGGTCGCCGGTGCGCTGGATGGCTCTTCCGGCTTCGTTCTCTCGGTGATTATGTGTAAGGCCATGAACCGCTCCTTCACCAACGTAATGTTCGGAGCGTTTGGGCAGGTGCAGACGTCGGCTGCCGCGGTCAAAGAGGACCGGGTCGTGCGCAGCGCAACCCCGGAAGAAGCTGCGGCGATCCTCGAAGCCGCGGGGAAAGTCGTGATTGTTCCCGGGTATGGCATGGCCGTCGCGCAGGCGCAGCACAAAGTCCGCGAACTGTACGACGCCCTCACCAAGAAGGGAGTGGATGTCCGCTTCGCCATCCATCCCGTCGCCGGACGCATGCCCGGCCACATGAACGTATTGCTGGCCGAAGCCGACATTCCCTACGACCGCCTGATCGAGATGGAAGAGATCAACAGCGACTTCCCCCAGACCGATGTAGCGCTTGTGATTGGCGCGAACGATGTAACCAATCCCGCCGCGCGCAACGACCAGTCGAGCCCGATTTTCGGCATGCCGATCCTTGATGTGGACAAAGCCCATACCGTGATGGTCATCAAGCGCGGCATGAGTCCTGGATTTGCAGGTATCGATAACCCGCTCTATTATCTCGACCGTACGTTGATGCTGTTTGGGGATGCGAAGCAATTTGTGGGCGGGATTGTGAGAGAGTTGGGCGCAGGACATTAGCCTGCACTGACTCGAACAGAACGCCGATTGGCTTCCGTAAAACCTCGGAGTAAACTCTGGGCCATAATAATTATTCGTACGAAATGGAGCCGCTTGGCTGAATTGCTGCCTCACGCCCCGGATGTCTTCCGATTGCCTGAATCTATCGAGCCGGGACAACTGGTAAGGATGACTTTAATCAAATGACGATGCAAATTCCGAGAGCACTTTTTCTGATTATCCTGACGTCTGTTCTCGCGTCGGCGCAATCCCGACCTCAACTCAACCTCATGCCCATGCCCGCGAGCGTACAACAGGGAACTGGGCAATTGGCGATTGCGCAAGGATTCTCCGTCAGCGCGACTGGAACTCATGACCCATCGCTTGATAGCGGGGTGCAGCGCTTCGTTGCTCAACTTTCGCGGCAAACCGGAATTCCATTTCGTCCCAAGGCCGGCGATCCCGTAACGCTCGAAGTCCATGTCGATCATGGCCGCGATGCCATTCAGAAGCTCGGCGAGGATGAATCGTACGAGCTTACGGTCACCGATTCTGGGGCGAAGTTGAACGCCCCTACCCCGCTCGGTGCTCTGCACGGCCTGCAGACTTTCCTTCAACTTGTAACCATCACGCCGACCGGGTTCGTGGCCCCGGCCGTTACGATCAAAGACCAGCCTCGTTTCCCCTGGCGGGGGCTTTTGATTGATGTCAGCCGGCACTTCATTCCGCTCGACGTACTTAAGCGCAATCTTGACGGAATGGCCGCGGTGAAGATGAACGTCCTGCACTGGCATCTCTCCGACGATCAGGGATTTCGCGCGGAAAGCGAAGTTTTCCCCAAGCTCACTGGCATGGGCTCCGACGGCCAGTTCTACACGCAAGCTGAAATTCGCGACCTGATCGCCTATGCGCATGACCGCGGTATTCGCGTTGTCCCCGAGTTCGACATGCCCGGCCACAGCCGGTCGTGGTTTTTGGGATATCCCGACCTGGCCAGCGGCCCCGGACCTTACACGCTCGAAGATGGAGATCCGATCACGGATCCGACGCGCGAATCGACCTACAAGTTTCTCGAAAAGTTCATTGCTGAAATGGCCAAGCTTTTTCCCGACGAGTATTTCCACATCGGCGGCGATGAAGTTGACGGCAAGCAGTGGAACTCGAATCCGAAAATTCAGGAATTCATCCATGCCCACGGCATGAAGGACAACAAAGACCTTCAGGCCTACTTCAACCAGCGCCTGGAGAAAATCGTCTCGAAGAACCACAAGATCATGGTTGGATGGGACGAAATTCTACACCCCGATCTGCCCAAGAACATCGTGGTGCAGTCGTGGCGCGGACAGGAATCGCTGGCGAAGGCCGCGCAGCAAGGCTATCGCGGCCTGCTTTCGTACGGCTACTATCTCGACCTGATGTGGCCGGCGGCGCGGCATTATGCGGTTGATCCGATGAGCGGCGCGGCTGCGGAACTGACCCCGGAACAGAAGAAGCTGATTCTTGGCGGTGAGTCCGCCCAGTGGGCGGAATGGGTCACACCGGAAAATATCGATTCGCACATCTGGCCGCGGAATGCAGCCATCGCCGAGCGCTTGTGGTCCCCGCAGGATGTTACCGATCCCGTTTCAATGTACAGGCGAATGCACGCGGTGAGTCTGGAGTTGGAATTTCTCGGCCTGACGCATAATGCGTCGCGCGAGCGCATGCTGCAACGTATGGCCGGCGGCGCCGATATCACGCCGCTTCGCGTTCTGGCCGATGTTGTCGAGCCGGTGAAGGACTACAACCGCTGGAAAGACGAGCAAGGCCCCATTGATTTCCACGCCCCGCTGACTCGCTTGATCGACGCCGCCTATCCCGAGAGCTATACCGCGTTGGAGTTCAGCACGCTGGTGCAGAAATACATTCAGAGTGGATATAAGGACCAGGCCGCGGAATCGCAGATACGCTCGTGGCTCTTGCGGTGGCGCGAGAATGATTTGCGGCTGCATCCGTTGTTGTCGCAATCGTATCTGTTGGAGAAAGACGTCGCGCTTTCACAGAACCTGTCGATGGTCGCTGCGGCAGGATTGCAGGCCCTCGACTATCTGAGCAATTCCCAGCCGGAGCCGGATTTGTGGAAGGCACAGCAGATTGCCGTGCTGGAGGTCGCAAAGCAGCCGGTCGATGATGTTCTGTTGATGATCGTCGCGCCGGTGCAGCAGTTAGTGGAAGCCAGCGGACAAAAATAGCTTGGCCTGGGAAAATCCATGTAGGGACGGCCGTCCGGCGGCCTGAAGCATCGGGCCAGTGTGCTAGCTACGGCGTGAACTGATACACCGCGCCATCATTTCCATTTCCGCCGTGCACGGTTGCGCCGTAAAAGCTTCCTGCTGTTCCGGTGATCATTCCGTTATAAGCGAAGCCTGGGCTGGGTTGTCCGGGGAAGCGGTACACAACGCTCTCGGTCCACTTGCCTGACGTGCCCTTGGCGAGCCTGTAGATCACGCCGCAGCCGCAGGTAGTCGCTCCGCCCTCGCTGGTGGTGCCGTAGAAATTTCCCGCCGAGTCGGCGACCAGGCTGCTGATCGGGCTCGCCCCGTCCAGGCCGCCCTTGAAGCTGTAGAGAACGCTCTCCGTCCACGTCGCGCCATTGCGTGTGAGCTTGTAGATTGCACCGACATCGTGCGCCCCTGCATAGTACGTCGTGCCATAAAGATTGCCGGACTGGTCGAAAACCACTCCACCGTACGGAGACGCTCCATCGGGCTGATCTTTGAAGGCGTACAGCGAAGTAAACTTCCACTTTCCGGCGTTCGGCGAAAGTTCATACACGACGCCGAATCCATGTGCGCCGCCAGTCGTGCACACGTTAAAAAGATTCCCTGCCGTATCGATGAAAAACTTTCCGGCGGATCCGCCGCTGCCGTCGGTGCCGCCGGTGAAGGCGTGAATCACTTTGAACGCCCAGCTACTTCCGCTCGGTCTGAGTTGATAGACCACACCAACGCCATTTGCCCCTCCAGTAGGGGTGGTGCCGTAGATATTCCCTTGCTTGTCGAAGGCGACCGGACTCCCGGGGCCCGAACCGTCCGTGCCACCCGTAAATTGATGGATGACGCTCTGGCTCCAGGTCGAACCTGTCTTCGCCAGCTTGTAAACAACGCCACATCCACCTTCGCAATCACCGCCGCCGCCGGTGACGGCGGTTCCATAGAGATTGCCCTTGGAATCGAGAGTTACTCCCTTGTAAGGCTCACCACCATCTGCGCCGCCAGTGAAGTTGTAGAGCACAGTGTGGACGCCGGCAGGGGTGATCTGGAAGACGGTGCCTCCGCCAAACATTCCGCCTTGCACCGACGTGCCGTACAGATTGCCGGCACTGTCCATCACGAGTTCGGTGTCGGTGTATTCACCGTCGGATGCGCCGCCGAAGCTGTAAAACAGCTTGGTCGTGTTCGCAGCCCATGCCGCGGTGGCCAGCAACATCGAAGCGAAGATGAGACTTTGAATCGCACGGCGCCAGAATCGTCTGTCTTGCATGAAGACCTCCCGAGATAGGTTCACAGCGACAGGAAACGGCTATGTACAGCGGGATAAAACTTTAACACCGAAAATGGAGGATCGGCTCAACTTGATTGTAAAATCTGGGAATGATATCATGATATCACTACGGAGTTGATCATGGCCCAGTTGGTCGTCCGCAATCTCGAAGAGAGCGTGAAAGCCCGCCTCCAGCGCCGCGCGCGTCGCAACGGCCGCAGCATGGAAGCCGAGGTGCGCGACATTCTGCGGAACGCGACCAATGAGAAAGAGCCTCCTACTATCGGGTTGGGTACACAATTGGCGAACATCGTCCGCGGCACTGGCCTGAGGTTTGAAGTCAAAGAGCTTCGCGGATATCCCGTAAAGCCCGCCACATTCGACGAGTAACGGGTAGGAATGACCATCCTCGACACGAATGTGGTTTCCGCTCTCATGTACGATCCTCCGGATGATAATGTCGTCGCATGGCTCGACCGACAGATTCCGTCGTCCATCTGGACGACCTCGGTCACAGTTCTCGAGATTCAAACCGGCCTTCGAAGCATGACGGCAGGAAAACGACAGGCGGGCTTGTCTCAGGTTTTCGAGCGGATTCTCGATGGCATGAACCACCGCATCGCCGTTTTCGGCGAAGAGTCAGCGCGGCTCGCAGCGGACTTGACTGCCGGAAGGCAAAAGAAAGGCAGAGTTGTCGAAATTCGCGACACCATGATTGCGGGGATTGTCCTTACTCACGGTGCCCGCCTGGCTACGCGGAACACTTCCCATTTTGACGACATCGGCGCCGTCGTGATCGATCCCTGGACCGAATAGTTTGGGGCCTCGCGTGATATCCTAATAACTCCAGCTGCGTACCGTCTTGGCGGAAATTCCCGCAGTTCCTGATTAATTCAGAGAAGAAACCAGAATCATGCTTTCAGTCAGCAATGTGTCCATGCGCTACGGCGCCAAAGTTCTGTTCGATGAAGTCTCCACGGCATTTACTCCCGGGAAGCGCTACGGCCTGACCGGGCCGAACGGGGCGGGCAAGTCCACCTTCATGAAACTGCTCAGCGGAGAGCTTGAGCCGCAAAAGGGCACAGTCGTCCGCCCGCGCAAGCTCGGCGTTCTCAGCCAGGACCAGTTTGCCTTCGACGTCCACTCCGCGATCGATACCGTCATCATGGGCAACAAGCGTCTTTGGGCGGCCATGCAGGAGCGCGACGCCATCTACGAGAAGCCGGAAATGACCGACGCCGACGGCATGAAGCTCGGCGAACTCGAAGGCATTGTTGGCGAAGAAGACGGATACTCCGCCGAGAGCGACGCCGCCATCCTGTTGCAGGGCCTCGACATTCCGGAAGAGATACATGCACGCAAGATGGGCGAACTGCAGGGCGGACAGAAAGTCCGAGTGCTACTGGCCCAGGCGCTATTCGGGCACCCCCAGGCCTTGCTGCTCGACGAGCCTACAAACCACCTTGATCTCGACTCCATTCACTGGCTACAGGGATTCCTGAACGTCTATGAAGGCATAGTCATTGCCATTTCGCACGACCGCCACTTCCTCAATAGCATTTGCACCCACATCGCCGACATCGACTACCAGACGATCATTACCTACACCGGCAGCTACGACGATATGGTCGTGGCCAAGACGCAGGTGCGGTCTCAGGTCGAAGGCCAGAACGCGCAGCGCGAAAAGAAGATCGCGCAGTTGAATGAATTCATCGCACGCTTCGCCGCCGGTACGCGGTCGAGCCAGGTGCAGTCGCGGCGCAAGGAAGTCGAGCGCCTGCAGGTTACGGAACTGGCCAAATCCAACATCGCACGGCCGTTCATCAAATTCGAGCAGAAGCGCCCGTCGGGCAAACACATTCTTGAAATCGAGCACCTGGGCAAGGCCTACGGCGAGAACAAAGTACTTCGCGATTTCACCGCCAGCATCACTCGCGGCGAGAAAATCGCGCTCATGGGACGCAACGGAGTAGGGAAGACCACGCTGCTGAACGCGTTGCTGGCGAACTCTCCGACTACACCCGAAGCCGAACTGCGCCAGACCAGCGGCTATGACGGGCCATTCGTTGATTCCGGCAAGGTTCTCTGGGGACACGAAGCCGCGATCGGCTATTTCGCACAGGACCACCGCAGCCTGATCGAAGGCGGCATGACCGCATTGGAATGGCTGCATCAGTGGGACCCGATGGCCGTGAATGAAGAACTTCGGGGAGTTCTTGGGCAGATGCTGTTCGTGCGAGAGGAAGCGACCAAGTCCACCAGCGTGCTGTCAGGTGGCGAGGCCGCGAGAATGCTCTTCTGCAAGCTGATGCTGCAGAAACCCAACGTACTCGTTCTCGATGAGCCGACCAACCATCTCGATCTCGAATCGATCAACGCACTCAACATTGCGCTACAGCGCTATCAGGGAACGGTCTTTCTTGTGACCCACGACCACGACCTGATCGACGAAGTCGCCACCCGCATCTGGCATTTCGAAAACGACCACAAGATTACCGATTTCAAGGGAAGCTACGAGGAGTATCAGGCCGCGGTTGCGGTTTGAGCGCGCACCAGTCGCTGGATCCGCGGATGCCGAAACATCGCGACTGCTCTCCCGCTACTTCGCCTGTGCTGTGACCGCGTCGAGTTTTTTCAGCATTTCGCCGATCTCCGGATTCGCCATGAAGTTCTTCCACACCAGTCCGGTCCGGTAATTTTCGACCATGTCTACGATTGGCGCCTGGTTCAGTCCCATATAAATCGGCGAAATCCAGTTGTAAGTGGGGCTGTAGGCGTCGCGCGGGCCATAGATGTCCCAGATCTGCGCACCAAGATCGCGATAGTAATGCTTCAGCGCGGCCATAGACGCTTCTGGAGTGTAGGGAAAAGAAGCGAGCGCGCCTGTCGGCGTGAGCGTGCCGCGGTCGCTGTTCTCATCGGGGGCATGGGGCACGTATCCCTCGGGGCCGTCACTCGCAGTCAGCCCCCAGGCGTTTGGTCCGTAGCCGGCGAAATGCTTCGGATCGGCAATCGAATAAGCGCGATTGATGAGCGCGATGTTGCGGTTGTTCTCAAAATAGGAAGACGTGTAGCGGTCGTGCAGGCTGTGCGGATCGAATCCGATGTATGAGTAATGCGTAAAGAACAGCGGACCTCCGGTGCCGACGCCCACGTCGAGTTTGATTCCGTAATAGGTATGGCGGTTCCAGTAATGATCGCCGTCGATTGAACCGGACCATCCAGCGCGATAGCCGAGCGCCTCTTTCGATTGACTCGCCCAGCCGGAGTAATACATATCGACCGGAACGCCGTGCGTCGGCGAAGACATGGCGAGGACATAAGCGATCATGACTTCGTTGAAGCCGATCAGAGGATGATGAATCTGCTGTGCCCACTCTTTCGACCAGTGCCAGAAGATGAAATCGCTATGGGGATCGCCGCGGTACCAGTCCCACTCGACGGTTTCCCAAAGATGTGTAATGCGCTGGTAGAGCGACTGTTCTTCCTGACTGCTTCCGCGGAAATACTGCCGGGCCACGAGAAGTCCCTGCACGAGAAATGAGGTTTCAACGAGGTCGCCGCCGTTGTCGAACATGCCGAAGACCGGCATGGTTTTCCCGGTGCCGCCGTTCATGAAATGGGACCAGGCTCCGTGATAGCGGTCAGCGTGCTCGAGAAAGTTGACGATCCTGGTGAGACGTTCAACTCCCTGCTGACGTGTGATGAATCCGCGCTCCACGCCGACGACCAGTGCAGCGATGCCAAACCCGCTGGCCCCGGTCGCGATGATGCGGTCGTCGCCGGGAAGGTTCTCGTGCGTCATGCCAGAGTTCGGGTCCGCCCCCTCCCAGTAGTAAAGAAAGCAGTCGTGTTGCAGCATCGTCAGCAGTTCGTCGTCGCTGAGTTCTCTGGTCGACGTGCTGGCCTCGCTTGAAAGAGGCGACACGCGATAGTTCTCGTCGGATGCGGCAACCTTGTACTTGGCGGTGACCCCGGATTTACCCAGGAAATCCGAATAGCGATGAATGCCGGGCAACTGGATGCCGATGGGCTCAAAATCCTTGCCGTCGAGTGCTCGATAGATTACGTAGCGCCCGAGTGAGGAAGCGTCGGCCGCGTCCCATGTCACCTCTACATGGCGGTCGTAGCCGGTGGCGCGCACATTCTGCGGGGCGGGCAAGCCTGCACCTGAGTTAGCGTCATCGTCTACACGAAATTCGTCAACGATCAGCGCGTGGCGGACGCTATCGGCGCGGTTTTGGTGGAAGACAACATTCTGCAGGTGCTGCCCGTCAAATTCATAGATCGACGCAGTGTGAAACGCATTGAACGGAATGCGCACGCGCACCCACTTCCCGGCAGGAATATCGCCGGTGAACTTGCCCAGTTCCAGTGGTTGTGTGAACGCTGCGGGAAACGTCGCGATCTGCAAGCCTTCCTGGGCGGTGGAGAGCACGAGCACCGGCAAGTCGACGGCTCTAATCGCTTCCGGCGCGTATACCCAGAAATACAGAGTGTGGCCCGTGAACTCGGGAAAGCGGTTGCGAAAGTTCATCACCCGAACTTCCGCCTCCCACCCACCCCCGGGTTCGGACTGCCACTCCAGGCGCAACGCGTTGGGCGGGGTAAGAAAAATCTTCGTCTCGATCGGCAGGCGCGCATTCGATTGTTCGACGAAGCTGTGGCCGTTGGCCATCGCATTACTGTAGAAATAACCGTCGGAATTCAGGCTATTGTCGAAGACTACATGGCGGTAGTATTCCGTGTTCCCGAACGCTAGCGCGGAGCAGGCAGCCAAAACGAGGGGAAGAAACTTCGTCCATGCATTCGCTGATCTGAACATGGTCTTCACTGTTTTCATCTCCATCGGCATCTGCCTCGATCACGCCGCATCGATCCACAGCCGTGGTGTTGATTGAGAAATTTCATGTCGTGATTGCTGAGGGATGGTCTCGATCTGAATCGCCGCAAACTGGCGACGCCGGTTTGGACGGTCTAGTATAACGTTTTAGTTGTGATTTCGGCCCTGCGCTTGACATGGGATTTCTCAGAATGCTACAAGGCGCAAGGGATCTGTAGTTCGTGATACCGGGAGATTCGAATGGCTGGTCAAGGGGTGCAGCGCCGGGAGATTCTGCGATACATCGGTATTGCATCGGTCGCCGCCACTTTCCCCGGATTCCATCAGTGGGCATTTGCTTGTGATCATCATGCTGTGGCCGCCGCTGCTCCTTCTCCGCAAACTGCGTCTTATACGCCCATCTTCTTTTCCCCCGAACAATATCGAATGGTCGAGCACCTGGCAGAGATGATCATTCCCGAGGACGAAACTCCCGGCGCAAAAAAGGCGGGCGTGGCCGAGTTCATTGACTTCATGGTGGCGAACCGCGTGGCGGTGAGCGCGGCGCGTGATTTCCGTTCGACGGCGGATGCCATCGCAGCGGGCAATGAAGCACAAGAGAAATTCGTCTCTGGCCTCGGCTGGATGAATGCGCGCAGTTATTCGGAATTTGGCCATAACTTCATGGATTGCACGGCCGGCCAGCAGAATTCTCTAGTCGAAGAACTTGCCTACAAAGCAAAGTTCAAAGCGACGACCGAAGGCGGCCGCGAATTTTTCCGCATCATGCGGGATTACACCGTGGTCGGCTATTACACGACGAAAATCGGATTGGAGAGCATCGGCTATCCGGGCCTGAAGACGGTCTGGCCGAAATTGCCGAGTTGTCCGCATCCGGATGATCCCGAGCACAGGCACCTGCCTGCGCCAGTGAGTTAGGACACAGCTTCGCGCGCGATTCAGGAACTGAAAACGCGGAACGATTCCATGCCGACGAAAACTTTTGACGCGATCGTAGTAGGTACAGGCGCCGGCGGCGGCACTGCAATGAAGCTCTTGTGCGAAGCCGGATTGCAAGTGTGTGCGCTCAACTCCGGGCCGCGCACCGATCCCAGTGAAGACTACCGCCAGCACCGCCAGGTCTGGGACCTGAAGTATCGCGGCTTCGGCAATCCCCTGCGTTTCCAGGGAAAGCCACATCAGGAGCCTTATTCCGTCGAAGAATCCGAGTACAGCGAGGGTCGCGATCTTTTCGAGCACGACATCGCCTATTCCAATGCTCCGGGCACCGACTGGTATTGGAAGCGCTGTAAGGCAACCGGCGGCAAAGCGAATTTCTGGGGACGATCCTCGGCACGCTTCGGCGACATCGATTTCAAGGCCGCCGATCGTGACGGTTCTGGCGTGAACTGGCCTGTAGACTATGCCGAAATGTCGCCCTGGTTTTCGAAGGCCGAGAAGTACATGGGCGTGGCCAGCACGATCCAGAACCGGCCCAGCAATCCCGACGGCGACTACCTGCCTCCGATGTCGTGGCGCTGCATCGATTACATCGTGCAGAAGGGCGCGGAAAAAATCGGCCTGCCATATCTGCCGGACCGCTGCGCGCAACTCACAGTGCAGCACGGCGATCATCCCGCATGCCACTACTGCGGCAATTGCAGCCGCGGTTGCGATGTTGGATCGTTTTTCTCTCCGACCTGGTTCACGATTCCCGAGGCGGAAGCGACAAAGAATGTCACTCTGCTTACGAACGCTCTGGTACGAGAAGTCATCGTCGATGAAAACGGCATGGCCAAAGGCGTTGCCTACATCGACCGCAATACCCGGCAGGAAATCGAAGTCTATGCCAAGGTCGTTGTGATGGCTGCGTCGTGCGTGGAGACCGCGCACATCATGCTGAATTCGAAATCGAGCCACTGGCCGACGGGCATCGCCAACTCCAGCGGACAACTCGGCAAGAATCTGTGCGAGCACCTCTACGGCTGCCCCGGCTACGGTTACATACCGCGGCTTCTCGGCCAGTCGCCATTTCCCGACAGCGTCGCCGATTCCACCATCGCGTGGATGCCGCGCTGGCAGAACCTGAAGAATCCGCGCGAAGAAAAATTCCTGCGCGGCTACTCGATCTACATGGGCGGCGGCTGCGAGGATTTTCCCGGCTACTACAATGAGATCGAAGGCTTCGGAAGAAACTTCAAGCGCGATATCAAGCGCTACTACCCGACTCCGATCGGTTCGTATATTCAGGCGCCAACCCTGCCGAGCCCTACGAACTACGTTGACATCGATCCCGAGAAGAAAGACATCTTCGGAATTCCCCAGCTTCGCTTTCACTTCCAATGGGGACAAAATGAATTACTGATGTTCGAGCACGCAAAACAAGTCATGACCGAACTGTTCAAGGCCATGGGCGCGGAACTGTGGGGCATGAGTGACGAACCCGATCGCGCAGGCACAAGCCTGCACGAGACCGGCGTGTGCCGGTTCGGAGACGATCCAAAGAATTTTGTGACCAATCGCTGGGCCCAGACCCACGACGTGCCCAATCTATACGTCTGCGATGCCGGCATCTTCCCCAACTGCACCGACAAGACCACAACGATGCCACTCGTCGCATTCACTATGCGCACCTGCGATCACATGCTGACGAATTTCAAGCAGGGAGTTCACCAGCGAGCTTAGATCGTGCCCGCGTTCCGCGTCGTCGCGCCCAAAAAATGCCGCCGTCCTTCAGATTCACGTAGGCGGATTTGCCCTCCGGTAGTACAATCCTGGCCACTTGCAAGCTTAGGAGGAGGCGTGAAGGCCATTCCTGTTGCTTTGCTGGTCGCCGTTTCGCTGACTTTATTCTCGCTGTCGCAAAACTCCCGTTCGATCCCCCCGCAAATGGTCCATGCCCAGGAATTGCGGGCCCAGACTGAAATCGGTTCTCAACCGCGCGCTCCAGACCCTGCCGCACTTCAGAATGAAGCGCGACAGTTGGCCACTTTGGCGGCGTCGATTCCGCCCGACCTGCAGAACGTGAACAAGGGTCTGATGTCGAAAGATCTCATTCAGAAGCTCAAGCAGATTGAAAAGTTGTCAAAGCAACTGCGAAGCGGGTTGGCGCATTAAACGATTGGCGGCGCAGCCGGTCGAGTGGCCACGTGGGCAGTTGAAGCGCGGAATCTCGTTGAGGCGCGCTTATCCTTTGATCGCCGAGCGGATCTTCGGCGTGCCCGCCACCGCGGCCTTCAATTCGGCATCCGTTTCCATCTGGCTCAGGACTTTCTTGGTCATTTGCTCGTCGATGTCAGGGGCTTTCCGAATTTCGACCGGATATCGAACCAAAAGTTCCAATCCCGTATCGGCGAATTGCAATCGCGCCTCGGGCCGCGGCATTTCGACCTGAATGTCCACGCGCCGCTCGATGCTCGCGTGTTGCCGCTCGATCTCCTCCTTGTATCCTCCGTAGACAGCGTTGACCGCAGTGAGCAGTTTTTCTTCCGCTGCTTTGTGGTTTCCCTCAGGCGCAACCCTGACCACAACTTCGTGCCACGCATATTCGGTGCCGGGAATCTGCTTGAACAGCGGGGTGCCCGACTGGAAGAGGACGGAATTCGAGAACACAACGATTCTTCCGGTCGGGTAAAAATCGAGCCCAGTCCCGGCGAGCTCCATCAGATAGAGCCGTACCAGGCCGATATCCACCACATCGCCGGTAACACCGGCCACGCTGATGCGGTCTCCGACGCGAATGCCATAGCGTCCGACGATGAAAAAATAAGCTGCCACGGAGAGAAGCACGGCCTGCAATCCCACCGCGATGCCCGCGGTGATGAATCCGGCGAAGGTCGCCAGTGAACTGAACTCGCTGACAAATCCCAGCAATAAAACGATCACAATCAGCACGCCGCTGACCACCCGTCGCAGGACAAGAAACTGGCGTCGCCGCCGGGGATCGCTCACGTAACGGAAGGTAACGCGCCGCCAGACTTCGGAAAGGATTAAAACTACTGCAAGCGCGAACCCGATCGCCAGGACTCTCAGCAACAACGAACGCAGAACGTATTTCGATTCCCGCGTGATCGAGCTTCGCCATTCCTCGAGATTTGTTTTGCCGTCATTGAGAACGATGACTTCCTGGCTCAGCGGCATCATGGCCGCCGTGATTTGTTTGAAACGTTCCGTCAGCGCTTGAAATGCCTGTTTTTCCGAGCGCAGCTGGCCGGGGTCGCTTGCAGGCGGCTGGCTGGCAAGTTGCTGGCCCTGTTGAATCGTGGCCCGCAGTGCATCGCGCAGCGGTCCGCGCAAGCGGTCCGCCGCGTCGCGGGTATAGTCGACCTCTTTCATCAGCCCGTCGATCTGGTGCACGCCGCTCATGTAATCGTACAGAGTGATCGCCGAACCGATGAGCCCTCCGGCATTTGAAATGGAGGGCTTGGATGCCGTCGGTGTAGTGACTGTTTTTTGCGCGTTTTCAGGCGTCCCGAGCACTTCCGGAATCGATTTGGATAGCCGATTGATATCGCCTTCGAAGCCGCCGGACATTTCGCCGTTGCTTTCGATGAAGGCCGACATCTTCTGCACGGCATCGAGCAGCGTTTTCTGCAACTCCACCTGGCTTTGCAGCGAGTCGCGCCTTGAAATCAGTGTCTCGCGCTCTTTCCTCGGGGCCTTCGAGAGCTGCGAATTCACAGTCTCGATCTGGCTCTGCAATTGATCGATTTCAGCCGAAGTTTTTGCCTGCACTTTCGCGAGGTTCTGCGCCTGTGTGGAATCCGGCGAAGGATTATTGGAAGAATGTTTTTGCTGCGCTGCGATTACCGTGCTCTCCGCCTTGGCGAATTGAAATGCCAGCCGGACGGCCTGCGCTCCCAGCGTTCGCGCATTGTCTTCATAAATCGCATCGCTGGGCAGCCCCACCGGCCGGATGCCCGTGGTGGAGTGGCGATACAAACTGATGACCTGGTTCAGATGGTGCAGGGAAGCATTGCTGTCCAGTTGCAGCGGTGGCAAGGAATTCGAAGGCGGCGGGCCATTCGGCGCTTTACCCGGTCCAGAGGGCTGTTGCGAGTTTTGCGCAATCACCGGCAATGCCGTCAGCAGACACAAGAGAGGCAACCAGAAGCGAAGATTTGATTTCACCAGATTGATCGTGATCACTGTTGTTTGACGCAGAATTCGAGCGTGGAGTCGGCGACTTTTTTCGCGAAAAATGATACGACCGGGATTACTTCGCAGCTTCGCGTGCGGCAGTGTCAGCCGTTGGCCGAGAGCAAGTCCGTCACAGCTCGATGCGCCTGATCGATGGCGCAATCCGTGTACGCGGAGGCTCCGGCGTCGGAGTTGGCGATTGCGATCTGCCCGAAGCGTTTGCGGCCCAGCACCCAGGGCTGCTCGCCCTCGGCCCATTCAGGATCGGAAAGCGAATCGTAGGTATAGGCGTAGCCATGCGCCCAACGGTTTACGGTGATCGCATCAATATCTCGCGCAGGATCGAAGCCACCCGAACCGAGCATGCGGCCCAGTTGCTCCCGGATGTTCCGCTCGAACTTCTCAAACGGGGTCTGCATCAGTTCGTAGCGTCCGGCCCGATATTGATCGCGCTGTGAAAGGCCCGGCTGGCAGGGCGTCCGCAGCATGAACAGGACCATCGGTTCGTCGGGGTGGCTGGGGAACCTGTATCCGCCGAGGCTGACGGGAAAATCCAGTGCCACATAATTGTGATACGACGCCGGCGCCATGATCTGCCGGACGCCGAGTTTTTGAAAAGCCGTCCAGTTCCGGATCGCAACGTGCGTATACACGAGCGGGGCTTTTACCAGAGATGACAAGGATTCTTTCTGCTTGTCTGGAAGTTCCGGGCAGATGTAGGGAATCATCATGTTGTAGCAGGCGAGCACGCACGATTTCGCCTGCACAGTTTTGAGTTTTCCCCCTCGCATGTAAGCGATCTCCACCTCGCGCGACGACGCCGGGCCCGCATGCTGCACGCGGACCGCAGTGCTATTCAGCCGAATGCGCACGGAAGCACCCGCCTGATCGAGTTGTGCGTAGTGGGCGCGCGCCAGCACGATGTCATCCATGGTTGACCCCGGCAGCGAATCAGCCACCAGTCGGCGAACCAGCATTCGTGCGATGGAAGCGTTGCCGTCTGGAAAATGAAAGATGTACGGCTCGGTCTTCTCTTCGCTGCCGAGATCCATTCCCTGGAATCCCGGATACATGAGGTCGCCATAATCGTCTCCGGCCTCGTAGCAGTCGAGCGCCGCAACCGCTTCGATTCCCACGCACCATAAATCGTGAGTGAAAGATTGGAAAAAGGGGAGAATCTGCGGATTCAGCCGGACGATCTTGGTCAGAAAATCGGAATAGCTGGTCTTCGCCAGCTTGGCGCGCTTCTGCTCGCGCGTCATGCCGGCGAGGTAGTCCACTTTTTCGGTGTAAACTTTCGCGATGTCGCGGCGCGCGGCCTCCGAGAGGGGCGCCTTCGCGAGGAATTCCGGCCACGGCAACCGGCCCATGCCGGCCACCAACCGGTCTTCACCGAAAGTCTCGCGGTCGAAGAAGACGCCGGTCCCAAGTTTCAGCGAACCGTAAAGCTGCTGGTCGTACGCTTTGTAAAACTGCTGCGTTTCGATGCCCAGTTCCTTCAGCAAGCCTTTGGCAACTTCACTGTATCGCGCCGGACTTTCAATCGACTGCGTCCCGCCGTAGCTGAGCAGCGTTCGTCCGCCCGCGTTGAACTCATTGCGCTTCGCGTGTCCGCCGAAGTCATCATGATTGTCGAGAATGAGGATGCGGGCCCCGGCCCCTGCCGCCTTGCGATAGAAGTGTGCGGCTGCGAGCCCGCTGATGCCTCCGCCGACCACGACGAGATCGTAGGCTTCTCCAGTTTTTTCGGCAGCGCCCATGCTCTCCCAGGATTCACCATCGCGCAGTTTGTGCGCATAGGTGTAGGTCCCTTCGTGGTTGCCGCGCATTCCGGTCAGCCCGGGCGGATAGTAGCCCGGAGCTTTTTCGGGGGCGAATTCATCGGAGAGGGCCGCAAGCCATCCGGAGGAAGCGATCGCGCCCGCGCCAATTGCGACGCCATTCAGAAAATCGCGCCGCGTGATCGGGCAACTCATTCCAGTCCCCTGGTCGTCTTTCTTCTCGTTCATGGTGCTCCGGTTGCGCTGACGGTCCGACGGAATCTTACAAATGCTCCACAAGCGAACCCTTCCACTCTAGAATAGTTCTCCGGGAAATTGCGAGACGAAACGCGGTTCCCCACCTCCCGCAGGGCGGAGATTCCATTGAGCGCAACGCGCATCGCGGTCGTCGGCAGTTACGCCACCGGCCTTACTATGAAAACCGCCCGCATTCCCGGCGCCGGCGAAACGCTGCTCGGATCGGGATACCGCGTGGACTTCGGGGGCAAGGGATCGAATCAAGCCGTGGGGTGTGCGCGGCTGGGCGCGCAGGTCAGCTTCGTCGCTAAAATCGGAAGCGATAATTTCGGCGAAATGGCTCTGGGACTGTACCGCGATGAGGGAATCGATATCACTCATCTGAAGCGAATCAGCGAAGCGCCGACTGGAGTTGGATTCATCGTGGTTGAGTCGGGCTCCGGACACAATTGCATCGTCCTCGATCCCGGAGCAAACGAGCTGCTTACCCCGGCCGATGTGGCCCAGGCAAAGGCCGTGTTGAATTCCGCAGCTGTCGTGCTGACGCAGTTGGAAATCCCAGTGGATGCCGCTGCCGGCGCTCTGGAGCACGGCAGGCAAGGGGGCGCGATCACGATTCTGAATCCCGCTCCAGTACGGCCGCTGGCCGCTTCCATTTTAAGCCTCGTCGATGTGTTAACGCCGAACGAAAAGGAAGCGCGGGTCCTTGCCGGACGCGATCCACACGCAGATGTGAAGCCGGAAATCGTCGCGCAAGAATTGCTTCACCGCGGGGTCAAGCAGGTTGTCATTACGCTCGGTGAAAAGGGTGCCTTGCTTTGCACATCTTCAACCTGCCGGCAATTTCCGGCGGTCTTGGTGCAGCCAGCCGACACCACTGGCGCAGGCGATGCATTCAACGCAGGACTTGCCGTGGCCCTGGCTCGCGGCGGCCGCATCGAAGCGGCAGTCGAATTTGCAGTTGTGACCGGAGCGATGGCAGTCATGAAAGAAGGAGTCATTCCATCGCTGCCAAAGTTGAGCGAAGTTCGGGAATTCTGCAGGTCCCGGAAGATTGCAACTCCCGCATGGCTCGGGGCGTGAGTATGAGCAGGTTCTGAAAAACATGAGTTCCACTGAAAAGAACGATCATTTCGGGCAGGATGAGGCCGAAGCGGGCCGGCTGTCGAGCCGTATCCAGCACACGTTGATCTCCAATGTCCTGACGGAGGCTTTATGGGAGTCGCACATCGCGGACTGCCTGAAATATAGGTTTCACGCGGCGATGGTCCCCGGAGCATGGGTCGAAAAGACCGCGCAACGCCTTCGCGATACGGGGATTCGAACGGCGTCGTTCATCGACTTCCCCTACGGCACGATGACAAGCGCCGGGAAAGCCGATGAAGCCAAACGTTTGGTCGCAGCGGGCGTGGAAGAAATCGATCTCATGCCGAACGTGGGTTTTCTTCTCTCCGCGAAAGAAAAAGAATATGCCGGCGATATTCGCGGCGTCGTGGAAGCCGCGGGCAAGGTCCCAGTCAAAATCATGCTCGAGCTTCCGTTGCTCGACGCAGAACAACGGGAGCGCGCCGTGGAACTCAGCATTGAAGCCGGCGTTGCTTACTTGAAGAATGCCAGTGGCGGAGCGGTTGGCGTCGCCACGCCGGAAGATATGCGCTTTCTGCGAAGACTGGCTCCGCCGCAGGTTCGCGTGAAGGCATCCGGAGGAATCAAGACTGCGCAGCAAGTGCGCGACCTTCTCGCTGCCGGAGCCGACCTGGTCGGTACCAGTTCCGGGGTCCGCATCATCCAGGAGTTGCACAACCAGGCCGGCGCCAATGCCCCGCCGGGCGATGGATACTAGCCGGTGGACGCATTCGTCTGCGCCGAGCAAAGCGTGCGATCTCATCGGATTTCCAACGCGACTGGAATGTCTTTTTTCAGCTCAACCCGGCGCGCATCCCTTTTCGTCGCGCTCCTCTGCGCGCGCATGGTCGCGGGCCAGGCCCCGGCGGTTCCTGGGGCGGGGACCGCCGAATCCCACATCGGCAAGGGCTACGACGCGCTCAAGCAGGACCGGTATCAAATCGCCGTTGACGAATTCCGTGCCGCCCTGGCCCTCGACTCTTCGCTCGCACTGCGCGCGCGCTTTCCCCTCGCCGTAGCCCTATTCGAGCAGCATCAGTCGGCGGAAGCCAGAAAGGAATTTGAAGCTGTCCGCCGCACAACCGGAGATCATCCCAACGTTTCGTACTACCTTGGACGCCTCGACATCGACGATCGCAACTACATCGGCGCAATACAACATCTGACCGAGGCTGTTGCCAGCCCGCCGTTCCCCGACACCGCGTACTATCTCGGCTTTGCCTGCTTCAAGCAGAACGACCTGCCCAACGCCGAGAAATGGCTGAAAGACGCGGCCAAGCTCAATCCACGCGATTCACGAATCCCCTACCAGCTGGGCTTTGTCTATCGCAAAGAGGGCCGCGAAGAAGAAGCGCAGAAATCGCTTGCCCTCTCCGCCGACCTGCATCGTCAGGATGACACGGAAGCCCAGCTTCGCACCGAATGCGGGCAGAAACTCGAGCAGGGAAATCGCGATGACGCCCGCGCAGTCTGCGATCAGCTTTATCAGGACGACGATGCCGACCGGCTCACCGCGCTCGGAATGATCTATGCGCAGCACGGCGACCTGGAAGCTGCGCTGAAACCTTTCCTGCGCGCCGCCGCACTTTCGCCCCAGTCTCCGCAGGTGCAATACAACCTCGCATTGACTTATTTTCAAATGAATCGGCTGGACGACGCGCGGGCTCCCCTCGAACAATCCCTGAAACGGTGGCCCGACTTGTTTGCCCTGAATGCTCTCTACGGCACGGTCCTGCTGAAACTCAATCGGGAAGAGCAGGCCTACGATGCGCTTCGCCATGCGCAGGAGCTTAACCCGCAAGACACTGCGGTCCAGGATTCTCTCTACCTTCTCAGCGTGAAGCTCGCGGAAAAGAGCAGCAACTCAAAGCAATATTCCAGCGCGCTGTCATACCTTACCGAGGCCGCGAAACTGAAACCCGGGAAACCGGAGCCGCACAAGGCGATGGCGGAAATTTATGCGCAGCAGGGGAAATCCGCGCAGGCAGGCGCCGAGAAAAAAGAAGCGGACCGCCTCAGTAGCAAATAAAGCACGACAAAATAAATGAAGATTTAACGGAATTTGTAGCCGGATTTCAGCCCGCAGCGAAACACCCGCGTCCGGTCGGCATTTTCGCTGGCGGTGCAATTCGCCCAGCTCAGAAGCAGCGCCGGCCCGAGTGGAAAAAACACCCGCTGCTGGTCGACGTCTGCTTCGATCGTGACACCCTCTACCGCGGCCGGCAGGGTAAAGCTCAATTCCCGCCCAAAAATAACCGGGAAAAATTCGTGCGCGACTTCTGTCGGCATCGAGTGAAGCACTTCGGCCTCCACCAGAAACGTCGTCGTGTCGGACCAGTTGCGCACGGTGACGGCGAGGATTTGTCCTCCTTTGGAAGCGCGTTGCGACTCGATCCGGGTAAATGGACAAGGCCCGGCGATGCATGAAACCCGTGAATCCTTGAACTGGTTGCCAATGCCGGCGTCAAGCGTTGTGGATCCGATCGCCGCTTTCCACCGGTCGTCAGGCGAGCAGGGATTCTGGTTCCTGCACGGGATGTTGCCTTTGTTTTCCACCTGGAACGTCCTGACTTCACCGCCAATGTTGGCATCGGTGGTGGTCTTCACCGAATACCGGATGGTGACGTTCCCAATCACCACCAGCGGACGCCCATCGTTCGACGCGGGTGTCGGCTTGGGCTCAAGATGGACGATGTAGAGCTTGTTGCCGACGAACTCCTTCAAGTCAAGATCGCGGTAGTCGGCGTGCTTGAACTGCAATGTGATCGGGGTTCCCCGCCGCGTTCCGTCCTTCAAAGGAATCAGGAACAAGCCCGACGGGTCCGATTTCACCGCGACCATCTGCGTGCGGTCCGCGGCAGTGACCTCCACTCCGGCGATCGGCCGCTCCTTGCGCGGATCGGTGTCGTCCACCATGATCGCGCCCTGCAACACGATGAGCCGCTGGCTCCGCCAGCGCAGGTAGGCCAGCCCGCCGGCGATCGCAGCCACAACCACGACCGCCAAAATGCTCCATCCGATCTTTTGCCAGAGTGTCAAAGCGTCAGACGACCGTCACAATCAACACCATAGTAGTTTAAAGCCCCGATCTCGCCGAGGGAAGGATTGCAGGAATCGGGGTTGTGGTGCAGTTTGAGGCAATGATTCGTAGGAGTCCCTTCGCGGCGGCGGCAAAGTTCTCAAATGCGAGCAGTCCCGTGGAAGAGCGGCGCTTCAGCGCCGCGTAAATGCGCAGAATCAATTCGGCTTCAGCCTCGGTGGTCGCCTATAACCGGCAAATGCTTTTTTCGCAACCTCTGAATCGGGCCTGAGAGGTCCATTCTGAAACTGCACGCTACCAGGGATCATCAAGGGATGTTCGTAGGAAATGAAGGGCACCCCATCAATCATCACTTGTATTCCTTTTCTGTTACGGTATGGGGCGCTCAGTTTGTTTAAAATTGCAAGCAACGGATGAGAGAGCGCCGCGAACACCGAATTTCCCGCCGCCAATGGATGCGCCAGTTTCTGGGCGCGGGCCTGAGCCTGCCTATCATCCCGGCATTGCTCGCCCAGAGCACGCAGCAGCCCGGTATGCCGCAAGACTTGCCGGCCGGGCAGTATCAGTTGTCGCCGGACGATGAACAGTTTCTTCTCGCCGTCGAGACCGCCAGCTTCCAGTTTTTCTGGGAGCAGCAGAACTCGAAGACCGGCATGGTGGAAGACCGTTGCGATCTTCGCGGCGGAACTCCGGGAATTGTTGCCAGCATCGCCGCCACCGGATTCGGTCTCACTGCGCTTTGCATCGGGGAAAAGTCCGGCTTCATCACCCGCACCGCCGCCCTGGAGCGCGTCTTCACCGCGTTGAACTTTCTCTGGAAAAAACTTCCCCAGCACCGGGGGTTTTTTTATCACTGGGCCAACATCAACACCGGAGAGCGCGTTTGGGAGTCGGAAATCTCCTCGGTCGACACCGCCATCCTGCTCTGCGGCGTCCTGACCTGCCGCGAACACTTCAAGCACGCCTCGGTCACGCAACTGGCAAACCTGATTTTCGAGCGCGTCGAGTGGACCTGGCTCTCCGAAGACACTTCGCTGCTCTCGCACGGCTGGACGCCCGAGATCGGCTTCCTCCCTTCGCGCTGGGACTATTACAGCGAGCTGATGATGATGTATCTGCTCGGGATGGGCTCCAGTTCGCATCCGCTCAAGGCGGATGCCTGGGACGCCTGGAAGCGGCTCACTTTTGAATATGACGGCCTGCGCTACATCGGATCGTTCGCCCCGCTGTTCGTGCATCAATATTCGCAGGCATGGTTCGATTTCCGCGGCAAGAAAGATAAATACGCAGATTATTTTCAGAATTCGATGGTTGCGACCGAAGTCCACCGCCGCTTTTGTCTCGAACTGGGCAAGCAGTTTCCCGACTATAGCGACGATCTATGGGGAATCACCGCCTCCGATTCCGAGCATGGATACGTTGTCTGGGGCGGCCCTCCAGTCGTAGGGCCTATCGATGGATCGATTACTCCCAGCGCCACCGGCGGGTCGTTGCCCTTTCTGCCGGCGAAGACCCTGCGCGTCCTCAAGAACATTCGCAATCACTACCCCAGCGCCTGGAGCAAATACGGTTTCGTGAACGCCTTCAATCCTTTGAAGAACTGGTATGACCATGACGTGATCGCGATCGATACCGGCATCACCATGGTCATGGCGGAGAACCTCCGCACCGGCTACATCTGGGAAACCTTCATGAGGACTCCGGAGGCCAGGAAGGGAATGCACCAGGCCGGCTTCGTAAGGGATTAGAGCGATTTCAGACCCGCGGGGCCGCGTTTTATACCTCCGGCTACGGCACCATTTGCCTGGTGCGCCCTGCATCCCTCTCGGCGAATACCGCCCGAGCTCCAAAACCACCCTGAAATCTCTTGCACACCCAACTTTAAGTGCTGTTTTTTCATCCAAGAACGGCATTTCAAGAAAGGGATTTCCAGTGTATATTCGGGTAACTCCAGTCGCCGGAGCTGGGCGGCGACGTGTCCCCTCGGAGGAAGCCTCGGTATACCGAAAAACCTTGAAACCAAAGGCTTTAACCGATGTCTGATCGGCGAACCTTTTTGAGTAGTTGGGGCGAACGGCTCACCGCGTTGCGCAACGTCCCTCCCGTGCTGAAGATCGTCTGGCAATCGGGGCGGGGAGTCGTGTTGTTCGGCATTCTCTCCCGCGTCGTGGCGGCGGTCCTGCCTCTGGGTCTGACTTACGTTGCCAAGCTGATCATTGACATCGTGGCCAATGCAATCAAGACCCAGGCCGTTCCAACCCGGCTCTGGTGGCTGGTTGGGGCCGAGTTTGGGCTCGCCCTGGGCAGCGGTCTCATCGCCCGGATGATCGACTACTCCGACGCGTTACTGGCGAACAAGTACACGCGTTACGTCAGCATCGAGGTAATGAAGCACGCTTCGGAACTCGACTTGATCGCCTACGAAGATCCGGTTTTTTACGACCGGCTGGAACGCGCCCGGGTGCAGGCGACCGACCGCCTGGTGATGATCCAGTCGATCGGACGGCTCGAATTGCAGCTCATCACCGCGATTGCATACTCCGGCGCAGTGATGTTCTATTCGCCATGGCTGATGCTGCTGCTGGTCGCAGCAGTGGTTCCCGCGTTCCTCGGTGAAACGCATTTCGCATTCCTCGGGTACGCCAAGAATTTCCGCCAGACGCCGATCAAGCGCCAGCTCGATTACTTGCGGCAGGCCGGGGCTACGAAAGAAGCTGCCAAGGAACTCAAGCTCTTCAACCTGGCGGGATTTTTCACGAACCGCTTCGCCAAGCTTTCCGACATCATCTACGAGCAGGATGTTGAACTCGCCCGCAAGCGCCTGGGGATCGGCTCGATTCTGTCGATCATCAGTACCGGCGGTTATTACGGCGCGTACGCCTACGTCATCTGGAAAACAGTTGCCGGACGCCTCACGATCGGCACCTTTTATTTCCTGATTACCGCCATCATGCAGGCCAGCAGCAATATTCAGCAGGTCTTCTCGACTTTGTCAGGAATCGCCGATCAGGCGCTCTTCCTCACCGACCTGCTGGCATTTTTCCAGATGCAGCCGACGATCAAGTCGAAGCCCAATGCACTGCCCGCCCCGCGGCCCATCCGGCGCGGCTTCGAATTCCGTAATGTGTCGTTCCAGTATCCCGGCAATGATCGCCGCGTCATCGACCACCTCAATTTCCATTTGCATCCCGGAGAACGCGTCGCCCTGATCGGCGAGAACGGACAGGGCAAGACCACCATCGTCAAGCTGATTACGCGGCTCTACGATCCCACCGAAGGCCAGATTCTGCTGGACGGTATCGATCTGCGTGAATATGACCTGGAAGATCTCTACAGCGAGATCGGCGTCATCTTTCAGGATTTCATGCGCTACGAGATGACCGCCCGCGAGAACATCGCTGTCGGAAAGATCGATGAAGTGGAAGATCTGGACCTGCTCCGCAGCGCGGCGGAGAAGAGTCTGGCTGATGGAGTGATCACACGCCTTCCCGGGAAATACGATCAGATGCTGGGCCGCCGCTTCGAAGGCGGACTAGATCTCTCCGGCGGCGAATGGCAGAAGCTTGCTTTGGCCCGCGCCTACTTACGCAACTCGCAGTTGCTGATTCTTGACGAACCCACTGCCGCGCTCGACGCACGCAGCGAGTTTGAAGTTTTTCAACGCTTCGCCGAACTGACTACAGGAAAGATGGCATTGTTTATTTCGCACCGTTTTTCTACCGTGCGCATGGCGGACCGCATCGTAGTGTTGGAAAATGGACGCATTGCCGAAGAAGGAAAGCACGACGAATTGACCCATCTCGGCGGCCGCTACGCCGAAATGTTCGAATTGCAGGCTGCAAGCTATCGTTAACGGGGACCCAGTCATGCCGCTTGATATCAAATCCGAGACCGTCGTCACGGCAAGCACCGAGACCACGGCCGCGGGCGACGACAAAACCGAGCTACAGACGCTCCACGCCACCGCCGAACGCGTGGCCATGACGCTGCCCTGGCTGCCGCGCGTGCCTTCCTCCGATGTGTTCGCCAGGCGCGCCCGGCAAGTGCGCAGAGAAATCTTTCCGGTCCTGGCCGCCGTCGATAAGACCGTTGCCACCGCCGCGCTGACTGACGATGCGCGCTGGCTGCGCGACAATACCTCGCTTATCTACTCCGAACTGGCCGTCGCAAGCGGAGATGCCAAGCTCCTGCGCAAGCTCCCGCACGTTCGCACAGTCAATGCCGAAGCCGTGCCCCGGGTGGTTGGCTTCGCCACGGCCTATTTCGAGGAAACTTCCTATCGCTTCGAAGAACAAAGTTTCATGTCGTTCGCGCGGGGATTTCAAAAGGCGTCTCCGCTCGAATACCGTGAGTTCAATGTTCTGAACGCGGCGCTGAAACTTGTGCTTCTGGAAGAAATCGCCCGCCGCGGCCGCAAGGCCCTGGACGATCCAAACGGCGAATCGCACGAAGTGGGAGTCTGCGTGCAGAGTCTGCGCGAGGTCAGCCAGACTACGTGGATCGAATTTCTTGAGCCACTGATTCTCTTCGACCGCGTCCTTCGCCAGGACCCAGCCGGCGCGTACGCCAACATGGAGCCGGAAAGCCGCATCCTTTACCGCAAGAAGGTGGCGGCATTGGCCAGCCGCTCGGACTTCACCGAGATTGATGTTGCGAACGAGGCCATCAGTCTGGCGAAGCAGGCGCAGTCCCGGGTAAATTCCGATCCGCGCGTCGCTTTGCGCGAATCGCACGTCGGCCACTATCTGGTCGGCGACGGCCGCAATCTGCTGGCTCAACGAATTGGTTGGCGGCCCAATACGCTGCAGCGCGCGCGCGCCTGGATGTGGCAGCATCCCGATGAATTTTTTCTGCCCGGCATCGCCATTCTGACCTTCGCGATCGTCACCGGATTGTTGCTCTTCACCACCTCGCGCGACAACTCGCTCGAACTCATCCTGATGGCCATGCTGCTGTTTCTGCTGCCCACTTCGCAGTGCGCTATTCAGATCATCGACAACATCATCACCGAGGTGTTGCCAGCAGAAATCATTCCCAAGCTTGATTTTTCCAAGGGAATCCCCGCGGATTACCTGACGCTGGTTGCCGTCCCCACGCTGCTCTTGAACGAAAAGCAGGTGCATACGCTCGTGGAGGACCTGGAAGTCCGCTTCCTCGGCAATCACGATCCCAATATTCACTTCGCATTGCTCTCCGATCTCGCGGATTCCGATCACCGCGCCAGCGAAGAGAATCCGCTGATCGAGCTGTGCTCGTCGCTGATCCGCGAGCTGAACCAGAAATACGCGGAGCGCAAAAAAGGCTCCTTCTTTCTGCTGCATCGCCATCGTATTTACAACCCGCGCGAAAAAGGCTGGATGGGCTGGGAGCGCAAGCGCGGCAAGCTGCTCGACCTGAACAAATTCCTCCGCGGCGAATACGACAGCTTCCCGATCAAGGTCGGGGATATTTCAATTCTGTCGAAGGTGCGTTACGTCCTCACCCTCGACTCCGATACCGAACTTCCGCGCGGCGCAGCCCACCGCATGGTCGGCGCCATGGCCCACCCGCTGAACCAGGCCATCATTGATCGCGAAAACAACATCGTTGTCGCCGGTTACGGCATTCTCCAGCCGCGTGTCGGCGTCAGCGTCCTGAGTACGGTGCGCTCGCGCCTCGCCGCCATTTACGCCGGGCAGACCGGACTCGATATCTATACCCGCGCCGTCTCCGACGCGTATCAGGACCTCTACGGCGAAGGCAGCTTCACCGGCAAAGGCATCTACGATGTCGATGCAGTTCACGCCGTGCTCGACCAGCGCTTCCCGCGCAACGCGCTGCTCAGCCACGACCTGATCGAAGGCGCCTACGCGCGCGCCGGCCTGGCCAGCGACATCGAAGTGATCGAGGACTATCCCTCGCACTACAGCGCCTACAACCGCCGCAAACACCGCTGGCTGCGCGGGGATTGGCAGATTGCAGGATGGCTGCAAGCTAGCGTGCCCGACGAATCCGGCCGCCGCGTGCCGAACCCGATCTCGCTGATCTCGCGCTGGAAGATTCTCGACAATCTCCGCCGCAGCCTGGTCGAGCCGGCCACCTTCATCCTTCTGATTTTCGGATGGCTCGCTCCCGGCGTCCATGTGTTGCGCTGGACCGCCGCCGCCGTGTTCCTGCTTTTCTTGCCGGCGTGCTTCGCGCTGGCATTCGGCATCGTCAAGGCCATCGTCGAAGACAAGTACACGCAAATCCGCGACGCCTTCCACTCGTTTTTCTCGACGGTCGTGACCACGGCGCTGACGCTGATCTTTCTTTTCCACCAGACGCTGCTTTCGCTGGATGCCGTCGTGCGGGCGATCGTCCGCGCCAGCTTCACCCGCGAGCGGCTTCTCGAGTGGGAGACCGCCGCTGAGGCCGAACTCGCCACCCGCACCACTCCCGCGGACCGCTATCTGAACTGGGTGCCGGTTTTGTCGGTTGCGCTGGGTGCGCTGATTTTCTGGCTCCAGCCGCGTTCCTTCCTGGTGGCGCTGCCGATTCTCGTCGCCTGGGCTTCGAGCAAGCTGGTCTCCGCATGGCTGAACCGGCCGGCTGAGGTTCCGCGCAAAGAGCTGCCCCGCAAAGATGCACTTTTTGTCCGCCGTTCGGCGCTTTACACCTGGCGCTACTTCGCTGAGTTCTGCACCGAGGAGCACCACTGGCTGATTCCGGATAATGTGCAGGAAGAACCTGCGGCCGTCGCCGGACGGGTTTCGCCGACCAACCTCGGACTGCTGCTGAACTCGCAACAGGTCGCCTGCGAACTGGGATATCTCACGCTGCCCGAGCTTTCCGTACAAGCCCAGCGCACGCTGGCAACCCTGGCGCAGATACCGAAGCACCGCGGCCACATCTACAACTGGTACGACACGCGTACGCTCGAGCCGCTGATGCCGCGCTTCATTTCCTCGGTCGACAATGGCAACCTGCTGGCATCGCTCTGGAGCTTGCAGCAAGGCCTGCTCACGCGCATCAAGTCGCCGATCCTGCAATCCAGCCTTGCCGAAGGACTGCTCGATCACCTCCGCGCGCTTTGCGAGCTGAAAATTGTTTCGCGCAAGCAGCTTGAGCAGTGCGAATTGGGGCTGCGCTCGGAGAACTGGTTCGCCACCATCCTCGCGCTGAACGAAACGCAAATCGGCGAAGGCTCGACTTCAGAATCGCATCGCTCGGAGATCGATTGGTTCCTCGCCCAAACCCGCCTTCGTTTGGAAAACATCATTGCCATGGTGCAGTCGTATATGCCGTGGGAACTCGCGGAATTTTCCGCGGTGCGGAAAGACACGGCGCTCAGCCCCGATTTCGACCAGCGTCCTTCGCTGCGCCAGTTACCGCTCTTTATCGATGATCTGCACGTTCAGCTCGAGCGCGCGATTCCCTCGATTGCCCGCGCCGACCGTGCCCCCTATGAAAGTCTGCTGGCGCTGCTGCCGCAAGCCCGCGCCAACGCCGCCAAACTCATCGATACGCTGCGTGCCACGGCGGCCGACGCCGGAAAGCTCGGCGACGCCATGGACTTCAGCTTCCTCATCAATCCCCGGCGCAAGTTGATGTCGGTGGGTTTCAACGTCGAAACCAACAAACTGGAGCCCGCCTGCTACGACCTGCTCGCGACCGAGTCGCGTACAGCCGTCTTTGCCGCCGTCGCCAAAGAAGATGTTGCGCAGGAGTCCTGGTTCCGAATGGGGCGCGCCCACACGCTTGCGAATGGCAACCCAGTCCTTCGTTCCTGGACCGGAACCATGTTCGAGTACCTGATGCCGATGCTGTGGATGAAGTCCTACGCCAACACGCTGCTCGATCGCAGCCGCATCGCCGTCGTCGCCTATCAGCAGACCTATGGCAGGCGCCGTGGCGTGCCCTGGGGCATTTCCGAATCCGCGTACTACAAAATGGATGAGGCGGGAAATTACCAGTACCGCGCCTTCGGCATTCCTCTGCTTGCGCTGATGAAAGAAGAGATGAACGCGCTCGTCATCTCTCCCTATTCAAGCTTCCTCGCGCTGACGGTCGATCACCAGCAGTCGTTGCGTAATCTGCGCCGCCTCGACCGCCTGGGAGCTTTCTCATCCCATGGCTTTTATGAATCGTTGGATTACACCGGACGCCGCACCGGAAAACTCGTCCGCTGCTGGATGGCGCACCACCAGGGCATGACCATGCTCTCCATCGCCAATTTTCTCTGCGATAACGTGGTGCAAAAGTGGTTCCACAGCAATCGCCGGGTGCAGGCCACCGAACTGTTGCTGCACGAAAAGCCGGTCTCCCACGTGACCCGCAGCAACGTGCCGCGCTTGAAAGCGGCGTGAACCAGGTACGGCCCTGATCGCTTGATCGAAAGATTCGTATCAGGGCACGGCTTCAGCCGTGCCACATTGATTGAAAAGAAGAGTCGCCTTTAGGCGCTGCGGCTGGCGACGCCTGAAGGCGTCGCCTGATACGAACCAGACTTCCGCCGCTTTCCGCCATTATTCTCCTGCGATGTATACTCTGCTTTCCCGCGCCGTGGAACCGGCGCCCTCTGATTTCGTAAATCATTCCAGGAGATCCGCAAATGCAAAACCGCATCACCGGCACCACCATGCCCGTACTCGAGTTCATTCTCGATCCCAACGAGTCCGTCATCTCCGAAGCCGGAGAGCTTTCCTGGATGAGCAGTTCGATCCAGATGACTACACATACGCAATTCGGCGGCGGCGGAGGCCTTTTCGGCGTGTTCAAGCGCGTGGCCGGAGGCGGGTCTCTCTTCATGACCGAATACCGCGCGGTCGGTGCAGCCGGCGAGGTGGCCTTCGCAACCAAGCTTCCCGGGCACATTGTTCCCGTTGAAGTTTCCGCGGGACACGAATACATGATTCACCGCCATGGCTTTCTGTGTGCCACGCCGCAGATCCAGATCAGCGTCGCCTTCCAGCAATCTCTCGGCGCGGGCATGTTCGGCGGCGACGGATTCCTCCTCCAAAAACTCACCGGACAGGGCATCGCCTGGCTCGAACTCTCGGGGGAACTGGTTGTGCGCGATCTTCAGCCCGGAGAAACCCTGCGCGTGCATCCCGGACATGTCGGCGCGTTTCAGTCCAGCGTTTCGTTCCAGATCACAACTGTACCGGGCATGAAAAACATGTTCTTCGGAGGGGACGGAATCTTCCTCGCAGCGCTGACCGGTCCCGGGCGCGTCTGGCTGCAAACGTTGCCGATCGCCAAACTCGCACACGCCATCGAAAAGTATCTGCCACGGGAAGCGCCCAAGCAGGCCATCGAAGGCGGAGTAGTCGGTGGCATCGTCGGTTCGATCCTCGACAACATGAAATAGCCGCACGGGCTGAGTCCGGCGACCTGAACGGCGACGTTCCAGTTTGGGTCGCTCGGGTTGACTCAGCCCGGTTGCCTCACCTTCCGGCACCTGCCGTCGCATCCCGATCAGTACACTTTTCTGCCGCCCCTGGCCGGATAAGGTCCATCTTCGTCCGATTAATCCTGCCCTTTGGTTCTTCCAGTCTCCGCAAACACTAAAGTTCCCGCGAAAACACCCGAAGTTCAGAGGTGTCAAGGAACTAATCCGCGATCTGCCGCAGATTGCTGGCAGTTGCGTATGGAGGGACGATGAGACGCGCCTTTTCCCCACCGGCGTTGAGACTTTTCGGGCAGATCGGTCTGGTCTTATGCATCGCGTTGCCGTTTTCGGCACACGCTCAACAGGGACCGGACTCAGCTCAGGACGACAGCAACCAGAAATTATTACAGCGCATTAACGAACTGGAAACCAAGGTCAAACAGCTCGAAGAGAAGCAGGCGCCTCCCGCGGCACCCGTCGCGGCTGCGCCCGCTCCTGCTGCGCCACCTCCGCAACCTCCGGCCGAAGTGGACATCCCGGTCGTGAATGAGGTCGCGCCACGGCTGAAGCTGAACGTTTTTGGCGACGTTGGAGCCCAGGGATTTGACGGCATTCCCAGCAGTTTCGAATTTGGCTCACTCGATCTTTTCATGCGGGCCCGGCTCTCCGACAAAGTTTCCGTGCTGGGGGAGGTCCTCTTCATTGCGGCCAGCGACAACAGCATCGAGGCCGACGTCGAGAGACTGTTCCTGCAATACCGGCAGAGCGATTATTTCGCCGCGTCGATCGGTCGCTTTCACACCGCGATCGGCTACTACAACACCGCCTTCAACAAGGGAGAGTTCCTCGAGACTACAACCGATCGGCCATTTATCTATGCCTTCGACGATCAGGGCGGCGTGTTACCCATGCAAGACGTTGGCGTCAGCGTAACCGGCAAGGTCCCCTCGGGCAAACTAGATCTGAACTATATCGTCGAGGTGAGCAACGGACGCGGCTGGGGAGTTGATGCGGAACCCGCGCAGAACAGCCAGGACGCCAACACCAGCAAAGCGATCAATGGCGGCCTGTTCATCCGGCCGGAGAAATTTTCCGGCCTGCAATTGGGATTTTCCTTACGCCACGACAACCTTACGATTCCCGCTCCCGCTGTCCACGAAACCATTGCTACGGCATACGCCGTGTACGTCAACAGCAAATACGAAATCCTGAACGAAGCGATACTGGTCAGGCATACCGAACCCGTCGCCGGATCGGTTTTCAATACCAGCGCTTTCTACAGCCAGTTCTCGCGCGCCTTCGGAAAGTTTCGACCATATTTCCGGTATCAATATTTCAACGCGCCGGGCAATGATCCGGTCTACCTCTTCGCCGGTCCGAATGCCTACTCGCCGCTGACCGTGACCACGTTTGCGGGACGAATCAACGGCCCTACGGCTGGAGTGCGCTGGGATTTCACCGAACACTCGGCCCTGAAGTTGCAGTATGACCGGTTCGATCAGCGAGATCTCGATACCGAGAATGGCCTGACGTCTCAGATCGCATTCACCTTCTAGCGGAGATCACGGTGAAAAAAATCAGCAAACTCGCATCTCTGTTCCCGGCGGTCGCAATCCTGGCAATCACAGCGCTGGTCCTCGCGCTTTCTACATGGAAGCTCGTCGACGCCCGTTCCGTACAGGCAGCCGGCGATCCGATCGTGGTCATCGTCAACAGCTCGAATCCCATCGACAATCTGAGCATGGCCGAACTCAAGAAACTTTTCCTCTCCGAACGCAGCCGTTGGGACACCGGGAAAGCCGTCGCTCCAGTCATGCTGGCCGCAGGAGCACCCGAGCGCACTTCATTTCTGAAAACAGTGTGTGGAATGACTGACGCCGATCTCGGGAAGTATTTCCTGCAGGCGGCATTCACTGGCAAGTCCGCGACTCCGCCCAAGGACGTAGGCAGCGCAGCGGCGCTGAAGGCTTTCGTCGCCGGGTCCGCGGGGGCAATCGGCTTTGTCAAAGCCGCCGACCTGCCCTCCGGAGACACCAGCGTGAAAGCGGTCAAGGTCGATGGCGCCGCCGCCGGCGATGCCGGTTACAAGCTACAGATGTAGCGGGCAGGACAGAGGACGGTACAGCCGATGCACTTTTCCATTAGAACCAAGTTGTTCGGTTTGACGATCTGCGGCCTTGCCTTCGTGGCGGCCGTGAGCGCCACGGGGTACTGGGGCATCACCTCCGTCAAGAGAACCACAGAAGAAGTTGCCGCTACCGGTTCGGCGATTCGCAATCACATCGAAGCCGGCGTTTATAACGACCTGACGCGCACCGACATTTCGTCCATCTTCACGGCCAAGGGCGACGACCAGCAGAATGCGGCGGAGGAATTTGCCCAGCATTGCAAGCTGCTCTCCGAGCGTATCGCCAAGGCCCGGAGCTTTGCCTCCGATCCCGCCAGTCGCTCCATGCTCGATTACGAAATGCAATTGAGTGACCGGTACATCAAAGCCGGCGGCGGACTGGTCCAAGCCATCACGCACGACCCGAACTCAGCCCCCGGCCTGCTCGGCCCGTATCTTCAGCTCTACAAA
Organism: Candidatus Sulfotelmatobacter sp.; assembly: GCA_036490405.1. GTDB lineage: Bacteria > Acidobacteriota > Terriglobia > Terriglobales > Acidobacteriaceae > Sulfotelmatobacter. Next base: position 59,791 of record DASXDY010000008.1, read on the forward strand.
GAACTGCAAGGCAAGATCGAAGAGACCAGCGATCAACTGAGCAAGAGCGCACACGAAGCCGAAGTCGAAGCCTCCAGCGAGGCAGCCAGCGCCACTCGCAGCATGTTCATCATCTGCGGGATCTCCCTGTTTCTGTTGTTGCTCGGCAGCTTTGTTCTCGTGAAATCCATATCGCAATCGCTTTACCGGCTGACCCAGATGATTCAGGACATCGCGGAAGGCGAGGGCGACGTAACCCGGCGCGTTGAAGCCGCCAGCAAGCTGGGCAACGACGAACTGGGCGAGGTAAGCCGCCTATTCAATCTCTTTATGGACAAACTCCAGGCGATCCTTCGCGGAGTCGCCACCCACACCCACAAGCTTTCCGCTTCGAGTCAGCAGCTGCTCGTCGCCAGCGAGCAGATCACAAAGAATTCCGCCGAGGCCGTCGTTCAGTCCACCTCCGTCTCCCAGGCCACGCAGCAGGTGACTCACAATCTGGAGAGCCTTTCGACGGGTGCGGGAGAGATGACGGCGACCATCCAGAGCATCGCCGCAAATGCCCACGAGGCCGCGAAGGTCGCCGCCTCCGCCGTCGAGGCGGCGCAAACTGCCAATGCCACGGTCGCCAAGCTGGGCCAATCCAGCGCCGAGATCGGACTGGTCATCAAAGTCATCACCACCATCGCCCAGCAAACCAATCTGCTGGCATTGAATGCAACCATTGAAGCGGCCCGCGCAGGCGCCGCCGGCAGAGGCTTTGCCGTGGTTGCTAACGAAGTAAAAGAGCTGGCAAACCAGACCGCCAAGGCGACAGAAGATATCGGCCGCAAGATTACCGCCATCCAGTCGGATACGAAAGGTGCGGTCACGGCCATCGCTTCCGTCAGCGGCGTCATCAATCAGATCAACGAGATTTCTTCCACCATCGCTGCCGCCGTCGAAGAGCAGAGTGCCACCACCAACGAGATGACTCGCAATACCCGCGAAGCCGCGAGCGGAGCCGGCAACATCCTGGTAAACATTGGCGTGGCCGCGAAAGCCGCGGAGAGCACCTCCTCGCGTGCGCAGGAGTCACTGATAGCAGCTGAGGAACTGGCCTCGATCGCGACCCAACTCAGCGCCCTGATGCAACAATTCAAGATCGAACGCAGCGACTCCAGAATCGACATGTCCCTGCCGGTGCAGATCACCGCTATCGATATCGACGGAAAATCCCTCACCGAGGACGTCATGACCCTGAACGTGAGCCAGCGGGGGGCTTTGTTAAGCGGTATCAAAGGCAAACTTCGACTCGACAGCGAGGTCTATCTCTCCCGTTCCAATAAGCGTGAGCCTTTCTCGATTGTCTGGGTGGGAAAGGAAAGGACTCCGAAGGCGGGGCAAGTTGGCGTCACCGCCATCGATCCGGCGACCACTTTCTGGAGCGATGTAATCGGCACCACCCACCGATCCACGCCCGCCAGCAATATGAACGCTTCCGACGGCGCGAAACCGAAAGCAATGGCGCAGGGAGCCTGATGCTCTCTGCCTTGTGATCGCCCGAGCCGGGCCGTACGCATCTTAGGTACACTATTCGTATCTACCGATGATCAACGGCAAGCGCATCGCGGTTGTCATGCCGGCCTACAACGCGGCAAGAACTCTCGAAGCCACAGTCGCCGAGCTTCCTGAACTGGTGGACATCCGCATCCTGGTGGACGACCACAGCCGCGACGATACCGCCGACCTCGCGCATCGCCTTGGCCTCCAGGTTTTTCAGCACGACCGCAACTACGGCTACGGACGCAACCAGCAGACCTGTTATCGCGAAGCGCTCGCCTCGGGCGCCGATGTCGTCATCATGCTGCATCCGGACTATCAGTACACGCCGCTCCTGATCACCGCGATGGCCAGCATGATCGCCTACGATGTGTATGACGTAGTTCTCGGATCGCGCATCATCGGCGGCCAGGCCCTTCACGGCGGAATGCCACTCTACAAGTATGTTTTCAACCGCTTCCTCACCGCGTTTGAGAATGTCTTCCTCCGCGTGAAGCTCTCCGAGTATCACACTGGATACCGCGCCTTCAGCCGTAAAGTCCTCACGGAATTGCCGCTGCTCGAAAACTCCGACGACTTCGTTTTCGACAATCAGATGCTGGCGCAATGTGTCTATTTCGGCCTCCGCATTGGCGAAGTGTCGTGCCCGACCAAATATTTCGAAGAGGCGTCTTCCATCAACTTCCGCCGCAGTGTCACGTATGGCTTCGGCGTGCTGGCCACGACGTTGCAGTTCGTTGGCCAGAAGATGGGACTTGCCCATTTGCCGCGCTTCAGCCCGCAGGGCCGCAAGCTTGAGGCCGGCCGCGAAGCCTATTACGCCCGCACGGAACCGGTGCGCTCTGCCTGACTTGATTCGCAGCAACGAAGCATCCCATACGTTCGCAGCGGCGCCGAAAGACTCTCATTCTCTGCTGAAGAGCTTCGTCGGCCTGCTGGCGCTCACTTTTCTCGCCTTTCTCGTGCTCGGCTATCATCCCGGCCTGGAAGACGATTCCTTCTATCTGGCGGCCGTCAAGCACGATCTCAATCCCACGTTGTTTCCGCATGATGCCGATTTCTTCCGCGTCCAGTTTCAGGCAACGATCTTCGACCATCTGATTGCCTCGTCCGTGAAGCTTTTACATCTGCCGCTGGCCTGGGTCGTTTTGTGCTGGCAACTGCTGGCGATTTTTTTCATTCTGCACGGATGCCTGCGGATTGCTCGCCGTTGTTTCGCCTCCGCAGAGGCACATTGGGCTGCGGTCGCTCTGATCGGCGTATTGCTGTCGTTACCGCTGCCGGGAATCGCCATCAATCTTGCCGATCAACACCTACACCCACGGAATCTGGCGACGGCGGCGATTCTGGCAGCAATCGTTGCGGTCCTGGATCGCCGCCCATGGATTGCGGCAATCTTACTTGCCGTCGCGTTCTCCATCCACGCGATCATGGCTGCGTTCGGAATTTCGTTTTGTCTTTTCCTCTGGTGGACGTTGCGGCCTCGTTCGTTACAGCCGGTTCCGGTTGTGGCTGTGTTGCTGCTTCCACTGGGATGGCTCTTCGAGCCGGCTTCCAGCGCATGGCGGCAGGCTGCCGCGACCCGCGGATTTTACTTCCTCACCCGCTGGCACTGGTATGAGTGGCTGGGAGTCTTCGCCCCGCTGGCGCTGGTCTACGCGCTCTGTTACTTCCTGCGCCGACGGAATGACGTCGAAGAGCACGCGACCTTGCTATCTTTGTCGTTCGCTCTGCTGTACTACGGCGTCTTCCAGACGGTCGTCGGCATTGCAATCATGCTGCCGCCAAGTCTCGAACGCCTGCGGCCGTTCGAGCCCATGCGCTATCTGCATCTGGTTTATCTTCTGTTCTTCCTGCTCGCCGGTGGCCTCATCGGCCGCTGGCTGCTCCATCGCAGGCTTTACCGCTGGCTGCTGGTCTTTGTTCCGCTCGGTGCAGGAATGTTCTATGCGCAGCGCGAGATGTATCCCGCGTCGCCGCACCTGGAAATGCCCTGGTCAGCGCCGGACAATGATTGGCTGGAGGCCTTCGCATGGATCTGCGGCAACACGCCCCCAGACGCCCTGTTCGCGCTCGATCCCCACTATCAAACTTTGCCCGGAGAGGACTATCACGGCTTCCGCGCGCTCGCCGAACGCAGCGCTCTGGCCGACTACGAAAAAGACGGGGGCATGGCGGCCCGCGTGCCCAGCCTGGCACCCCGTTGGGTAAAAGAAGTCAGCGCGTTGCGTGGATGGACGAAATTTGAGCTGGATGACCTCGATCGTCTCCGGCAGGAGTTCGGCGTAAACTGGGTCGTTTTCTCCCGTGCCGACAGGCTTTACTCTCAGCCCGGTTCGCTCGCCTGTCCCTACGAAAACGACGCCGTGAAAGTCTGCCGTTTATACTGACGTTCGCGTGGCGCCCGGCCCAGTGCGCTAGACGACGAATGTCCACCGATTCCCGCACCCGAACCCGTCCATACATCCTGATCGTTCTCGTCGCGCTTGGCGTCCGCCTCGCGGTCATCCCATTCGTCTATCGCGACTGGCTCGATCCATTCGTACTTGAGCATTGGGCCTTCGGGCTGATCGCGCGTTCGATCGCTTCCGGACACGGCTTCGGCAGCCCCTTCGCCCAGACCGGTTCCTCCGCGCTGCTTCCGCCGGTGTATCCCTACCTGCTCGCCGGAATCTTCAAGGTTTTGGGGATCGAAACCAAAGCATCATTGCTGGCTGCACTTTCATTGAACAGCCTGTTTTCGGCCCTCATCTGCATTCCGGTCTACGTGCTGGCCCGCCGGGCGTTCGGCGATCGCGTGGCAAAGTGGGCCGGCTGGGGATGGGCGTTTTCTCCCTACGGCATCTACTACGGCGCGGACTGGGCTTGGTCCACGCCATTGGTGACTCTGGAACTGGCCTGCCTGTTCCTGTTCGCATGGCGGTTGGAGGAATCCTCGCGCACGCGCGACTGGATTCTGTTCGGTCTGTTCGGAGGCTTCTCGGCGCTCACGGAACCCGTGATTCTCTCGGTGGTGCCGCTGTTGGCGCTCTGGACCCTTTATCGCCGCTTTCGGAAGAACCGAAGCTGGAAAGTTGCCATGCTGGCCGGTGCGCTTTCGGCTCTCGCCGTCATGTCCCCCTGGCTCCTGCGCAATTACGAACTCTTCCATCGCTTCATTCCGGTTCGCGATGGCTTCGGCCTCGAACTTTACATCGGCAACAACGGATATTCCGAGCGCTGGGTGAACAGCAATCTGCATCCCAACCACAGTGACGCCGAACTCTCCGAGTACGAACGCGTGGGCGAGATGGCCTACATGGACCACAAGCTTCAAGAGGGAAAGACATATATTCGCCTGCACCCGGCGTGGTTTGCGTGGATGACATTCCGGCGTGTGATCTACATGTGGACCGGCTTCTGGAGCTTCGACCGCGCATACCTGAAGGAAGAGCCGCTCGATCCACCGAACATCTTTTTGGAGACGAGCATGACCGTGCTCGGATTGCTCGGATTGTGGCGCGTTTTCAAACGAGATTCTTCTTTAGCGGCGCGGTTCGCGATTGTGCTGCTGGTGTTCCCCCTGCCGTATTACATCTCGCACCCGGAGACGTATTATTTCCGGCCGGTGGACCCGCTGATTGTTGTGCTGGCGGCGGTCGTTTGTGGTGCGGGCATGCGTGCCCGCGAGCGAGGGACACCGGCCCCAAGCCTGGTTGCAGACTAGACTGCGGTGAAGCCGCCGGCTTTGAGCCTTCATACGCTTCACGCCTCCCGCGGGCAGGAGTGCCCGCGCCTACATTGCGAGCCTCGGGAGCGCGGTTTAACATCTAACCAATTTCATGGCTACAGCCGCAGCTTCGGTCCTCAGAACCCAGCGCCGCCTGACGATCGGCCTGCGTGAGGTCCTGAATTTCGCCTACGACGCTTTTTGCAGCAACAAGCTGCAATTCACACTGACGTCGCTCGCCATGGCGGTCGGCACCGCTTCGGTGATTCTGGTCGTCACCATCGGACTCACCGGCAAGCAATACATCCTGCGGCAGATTCAATCGATCGGCGCCAACATGATCTACGCCGACTACCAGGGCGGCCTGCAGCGCCTCGACTCCACGCCCGATCCCATGACCGTGGATGACGTCAAAGCGATTCGCGAGCAGGTTCCCAGTGTGGTCGCGGCCTCGCCCACGGTAGCGCTCAATGACCGCATCAGCGTGGGCGGGGGCAAGCAGCGCGACATTCTCGTGCTCGGCGTCGATCCGGAATATCGCAGGGTGCGCAATCTGGTGGTGCTGGCGGGCCGCTTTTTCGATGCGGAAGATTCGGCGGGACGCAACAAGGTGGCTGTCATCACCGACAAGCTGGCCGACAGGCTCTTCGGCAACGCGCAGTCTGCGATTGGACAGATCATTAAGCTGAGCGGCGGCCTGCCGTTCACCGTGGTCGGCGTGTTCAAAGAGAGCGTCGACACCTTTGGCCAGTCGGAGATCCAGGAAGACACGATGCTGATCCCGTACACGGTCAGCCGGTTCTTCACGCCGACATCGGCGGTCTACCAGATTTATCTATCAGCCGCGAGCCCGCAGGATGTGATTCCCGCTACCAAGGCGGTCAGGCGTGTGTTGCAGTCGCGCCACCGGGCGGAGTCGGTTTACAACGTGCAGAACCTCACGCAGTTGCTCTCGGTGGCAGGCCGCATCGCCGACGCTCTGACCGTGGTGCTGATGCTGGTTGCGTTAGTGACGCTGCTGGTGAGCGGCATCGGCATCATGAATATCATGCTGGCGACAGTGAGTTCGCGCATTCGCGAGATTGGCATCCGTAAGGCGATCGGAGCCACCAACCGCGAGATTCGCTTTCAGTTTCTGGCCGAAGCGATCCTCATCTCGGTGGCCGGCGGCATTGCGGGGATCGTGGCAGGTCTCGCTATTCCTTACTCCGTGCGCTTCATTACCGACTATCGCTTTCCAATTTCGGGTCTGTCGGCGATCATCGCCATTGTGGTGTCGTCAGTTGTAGGGATTATCTTCGGAACCGTCCCGGCCAGCCGCGCTTCCCAGCTCGATCCGGTGGAAAGCCTGCGGCACGAGTGAGATAGAGGAAGCTACCGCGAAATTTCCGAAAGTGTTCCTATAGGAACATTCCAAGGTACGGTATCGTACGTACAAGTCAAGGAAGACGAATGTCCGGCGAAAGCACCCGGCGATTGGGACGGAAAATCAGGATTTCTTCGTTCCGCATGCGGTTCCAACAATGCGTTTGATCGCCACTGGCGCGGGCTGCATTGCCGAAGCCGAAGCGTGTTAAACCCACGAAATCGGCCTTCAGCGCTGCCGGATGAGGGATGACATGTCGACCATCGCCGTCAACCGGGCCCTGCACTTGAATGGGATCGCGCCACAGTTTCTGGTCGATGATCTCGACCGGGCCATCGCGTACTACCGCGACAAACTGGGTTTCGAGGTCGATTTTGTATATGAGTCGTTCTACGCGAGCGTCATGCGGGACGGATTCGCGATCCACCTGAAGTGCGCGCCCCAAGCGGCTGGCTACCGGGAGTTCCGTAAGAAGAACGAACATCTTGATGCGTACATTTCCGTGTCCGGAATCGAGGCTTTGTTCAGCGAACTGAAAGATCGCGGCGCGCGCGTCATGACTCCCCTACAAGAAAGGCCGTGGGCATGCCGCGATTTCTACGTCGAGGACCCCGACGGCAATATTCTTTGCTTCAGTGAACGGACTGCCTGACGCAGTCTGCGCGGCTTCCACACACAGACCAAGAAGCAGGTTCCCCCGTCGCGCTTCGCGCCGCGGCGGAATGACAAGGACTAACTTGCGGTCAAGACGGTTCTGTCCGACCACTTCTTTACGAATTCTGCGAAGCGTTCGAGGGCCTTCGGGAAATCATCTCCGGCGGCGGCGAAGCCGAGGCGGAAGTGCGAGGGCACATCGAAGCAATCGCCGGGAGCCAGCAGGATGCCGCGCTCCGCGGCGGACTGGCAGAACGGGCGGGCATTCTCTCCCGACATCAGCCACGGGAATGCGGTCATGCCGCCTTGTGGGGAAATCCAGTCGAGGACTTCGTGATGCTCGGCCATGAAACTCCCGAGCAGTTTGAGGTTTCGGCTGGCGGTTTCCTGGGCCTTGCCTAGGACAGCGTGGCGTTTGCGGATCGCGATCTCCGACAGAATCTCTCCCGTCGTGGTGTTGCTGATCGAGAAATACGCGCGCGCGGTCCAGTATTGCTGGCGGCGCTGGGCGTCGTGCTCGATCATCCAGCCGGTGCGAACTCCGGGGATGGAGAACGCCTTCGACATGTCGGCGATCACGGTCGCGTGCGGCAGGCGGGCGGCCGATTTCGTTGGCCTTCCGTGATAGATGGGGTGGTAAACCTCGTCGCACACCAGCTGAATTCCGCGGTCAGCCGTGAAATCGTGCAGGGCTTCCATCTCATCATCGGCGATGGTCGATCCTGTGGGATTGTGCGGGCTGTTCACCAAGATAAGTTTGGTCTTTGAGTCGGCGAGCCGCTTGATCTCGTCGGAATCGATGCGGAAGCCGTTCTCGCGGCGCACGCGATAGAACCGGGTTTCCAGGCTAAGAGATTGCGGAAGCGCCGAAAATGTCGCGAATCCGGGCAGGGGGAGAATAACGTTCGCTCCCGGCTCAGCGGCCAGCCACATGATCGCGAGGAGCGCTTCAGCAGCCCCGGTGACGACCTGAACCGTCTCTACGGGCACGTTCTGCATTTCGGCGATCGCCTCCCGCAAGCCGTCGGCGCCGGCGACGCGGCCGTAGACCAGGTCATGGTTCAGGAAGCGGTGGCGCGTTTTGTCGTCGGCGAGAGCGAGAAGATCGTTGACCGTCCAGGCCGGTCCCGTGCTGGCAGCGAGGTTGAATTCTATGCCGTGCTCGTACTGGTCGAGCCAGGCGTCGAGCAGGAAGGGCTTGAGTTGCATGCAGGAACCTCAATCGAAGTTGGCTTCTGCTATGGATTCTGCCGGGTGGGGCAAGGATGATTTTTAGTTATTGAGCGGTGAGCGAGCTGGCTGGATATTTTGCCGGACTGCACCTCAGCGGCTAAAGCCGCTAATTCAGCTGGCGAGTAATCGCAGCGCTGAAGCGCTGCGCCACCCAAATGCTAGTGCTACCCAAATGCTAGTGCTACCCAAACGCCAGTGCTACCCAAATGCTAGTGCTACCCAAACGCTAGTGCTACCCAAATGCTAGGGCTACCCAAATGCTAGTGCTACCCAAACGCCATTGCTACCCAAACGGCCGGGCCACTGAAAAACGCCAGTTCCCATCCAGTCGCCAGTTCTTACCCTAATGCTAGCCCATCCAAACGCCAGTGCCCTGAATTACAAATTCCCCACTTCTCGCGCAGAAAACGCGCGAGAAATGGGGCACCCGTGACCTTTCGGCCACAATCGCCGGGCAAGTTACGACGGGTTCTGTTCCGACTGGCAGCTTACGTTGTTATTCCAATCAACGTACGAGCCCTGGGGGTTGTCGCGCCAGGCCCAGACGTGCAACTCGAAGAACGAGTTGATGTTGAAACGGTTGGGCGCTCCGACGTAGTTGAAGACCTGCCCTTCGAGAACCGGAGGTGTGTTGTTGTTGGCGGCGAGCCAGGTGGTGGCGTCCACGATGAACTCCACGCCCACAAGACGCAACGCGCCGTTGGCCTGGGGTTCATAGATGAGCGCGGTCGGGGTTGCCGGATTGAGAATGTTGCCCCCAAGCACGGTGCCACTCACATAGTGAATGCCCATCGCGCCGTGGTCGGTGCCGGTGACGCAGCCGAGGAATGGGCCATATCCGGCGGCGGTGGCGTTGTTGACATTGATGAACTGTTTCGTTCCCTGACGCACATCCTGGACCAGCGTCGAACTGGAGGCCGAGGCGGCGGCGGAATGCGAATGCTGCGCATAGAGAAGCGGCGTGGTCACGAGCAGACTGCTTAATAGGGTCAGCCGCAGAGTCTTGATGGATGATTGGAACTTCAACATTTGGATTCCCCTCCCGGGATTTATCTCGCTAAATTTGTCCGCGTGAGTCAACTTTGCGGCGGACGCGATTGCAGCCAATTTAGCGGTGCCTCCGATGCCGGGCAATCCTGCGCGCCTCCAACCCTTCCCAAAGTTTCCTCCGCGACTAAGTTTTTGAAAAAAATAGACTTAGATATGACACGAGAGCGAGTGGAGGGGGTGAGAATTGTGTTAGCCTTCTAGCTCTTGAGGAAGTCCGTATGTTGGTGACCGTTCCCGCATCCCGCCTGCTGCGATTCGACAACTTTGAGCTTGATCTGCGGGCGGGGGAGTTACGCAAGGGCGGGGTGAAGCTCCGGCTTCAGGGCCAGCCGATCCAGGTCCTGGGCGTATTGCTGAACTCACCTGGAGATCTGGTCACTCGCGAAGAACTTCGCGCCCAGGTCTGGGCGGCCGAAACATTTGTTGATTTCGACCATAGCCTGCACAATGCCGTAGCCCGGATTCGAGAGACGCTGGGGGATTCGGCGGAGAGTCCTCGTTACATTGAGACGCTCCCGCGCCGGGGATATCGGTTCATCGGATCGGTCGAGCGGGTTGGCCTTCCCGAACCTGCGCCGGTTGCCTCGACGATGCCGTTGCCCGGCATCGAACTTCCGGTCCCTGCGAAATCTTCCGGGAAACATTCCACTCTTCGACTCGTCGGGTGGGCGGTTCTGGCTCTCGTCGCGAGCTTGCTGGTAGTTGCAGCTGCGTACTTACGTGGATCAGCCGCACCCACGGTTCGATCGATCGCCGTACTTCCGCTCGCCAACTTTTCTGGCGATCCAGCGCAGGAGTATTTCGCTGACGGCATGACGGATGAGTTGATCACCGATCTCGCCAAGGTCAGCTCGTTAAGAGTGATCTCGCGCACATCGGTGATGCGCTACAAGGGCGCAAAGAAGAGCTTGCCGGAGATTGCGCGCGAGCTGAATGTGGACGGGATCATCGAAGGCTCAGTCACCCGTTCCGGGCAGCGGATACGCATCACGGCGCAACTTCTCTATGGCCCGACCGATAAGCATATTTGGGCGGAGACCTATGAGCGCGATCTGGGCGATGTTCTAAGCCTGCAAAGCGATGTGGCGCAGGCGATCGCGCAGCAGGTGCGGGTGCAGTTGACCCCGCAGACGCGGGCGAGCCTGAAGGCGGCGCGGCCGGTGAATCCGGAGGCGTATGACGCGTATCTCCGCGGGCGCTATTACATGGGCAATGATTTCACCACTGCAAAACCTTTATTTGCAGCGAAGGACCAGTTTGAAGAGGCGGTGCGGAAAGATCCTACGTTTGCACGAGCTTATTCGGGGCTGGCCGATGCCTACCTCTATCTGGGTCTGTTTCGGGCGATCACGCCGGAAGCCGCAGATCGAGCGACGGAAGATGCCTTGCAGCATGCGCTCGCGCTCGATGACAGCATCGGAGAAGCACACGATACACTGGGTTCGCTCGACTGGCACTTCCGGATGGATTTCGATGCAGCCGAGCGAGAATTCGATAAATCGATCGGCCTCGCTCCCAGCTACAGCTGCGCCCACGAAGATCGTGCGGATTTGATGGCGTTCCTGGGGCGGCGAGACGAAGCTCGCACGGAAATCGCGAAGAGCCGGGAGCTGGATCCGAGCGTGAGTTCCGCAATTACGGAATCTGGCGCGGACTACCAGATGCGGGATTATGACGGTCTGATCGAGGCCAGCCGCAGGGGGATCGCCGCCAATCCGAACGAATGGCTGGAGCACTACTACCTTGGCGTCGGATATGAAGGGACTGGAAAGCGGCTGGAGGCAGTTTCTGAATATCAAAGGGCGATGGAATTGTCGGGCGGCGATGACGATGCCGCCGCCGGCCTGGGATACGCATATGCCGCCCTCGGCAACCAAGGCGAGACCAGAAAAATTCTGAGCGACCTCGAGAAGAAATCGAAGCGCAGCTATGTTTCGCCGTACATGCTGGCTGCTTTGCATGCCGAGCTTGAGGAGAAAGACAAAGCGTTGGAGTTGCTCGATGCGGCATCGCGAACCAAGGCTTTGGATATTTCGTGGCATCTAAAGTCCGATCCGCGGATGGACAATCTGCGCTCCGATCCCCGTTTTGAAAATCTGCTGCGCCGTGCCGGCCTGAACTAGCGGGGGACTGCGCAGCAGTCGAAAATCTGAGATGTCCATCGCCGCTCCCAACGAACGCGTGTTGCGCTTTGACGTTTTCGAACTCGATGTGCGCACCGGAGAACTTCGCAAGCGCGGCGTCAGGCAGCGTTTGCAGGGGCAGCCGTTACAGGTGCTTGAGGCGCTGCTGAAACGCGCGGGCGATCTGGTGACGCGCGAAGAGTTGCGGGCGGAAATCTGGGCGGCCGACACCTTCGTTGATTTCGATCACAGCCTGCACAACGCCATCGCACGCATTCGAGAAACGCTGGGGGATTCGGCGGAGAATCCACGATTTATTGAAACCTTGCCCCGGCGCGGGTACCGGTTTCTTGACCGGGTGGAGGAAGTTGGCGAGGAGACCACCAGCGCGCACGTGAAAGGCAGCCCGGCGCAAATTCAGTCTCTGGCGGTGCTTCCGCTGGACGATCATTCCAGCGAGCCGGGGCATGAGTATTTTGCCGACGGTATGACCGAAGCGCTGATTACGAGTCTGGCGAAGATCAAAGCACTGCGAGTGATCTCGCGTACATCGGCGATGCAGTACAAGGGAGCGCGTAAATCGCTTCCACAGATTGCGCGGGAACTGAACGTGGATGCGGTGGTCGAAGGATCGGTCCTGCGATCGGGCAATCGTGTGAGGATCGCGGCCCAGTTGATCCACGCGGCCACCGACCGGCACTTGTGGGCCGAAAGCTATGAGCGCGATTTTCAGGACGTCCTGTCGCTGCAAAGCGAAATCGCGCGTCAGGTTGCCGAAGAGGTCCGCGTGACTCTGACGCCTCAGGAGCGTGCCCGCATTGGAAGCTCCCCGCGGGTCAACCCTGAGGCGCACGAACAGTACCTGATGGGCCGCTTTCACTGGAACAAGCGCAGTGAGGCGAGCGTAAGGAAGGCCCTGGATCATTTTCAGCGCGCCATCGCAATCGATCCGACATCGGCTCCGGGCCACGCTGGCGTTGGCGACTGCTACGCGATTCTGGGTTACTACAGCTGGCTCGCGCCCAGCGATGCCTACGGCAAAGCCCGGGCCGCGGCCTTGAAAGCCTTATCGCTAGATGACTCGCTGGCCGAGCCCCATACCACTCTGGCCATTGTCAAACGAGATTTCGAGTGGGACTGGGCGGGCGCCGAGGAAGAGTTCCAGTTGGCCCTCGGGCTCAATCCCGGATATGTGGAGGTATTTCACTGGCGCAGCACGATGCTGAGCCTCTTGGGCCGCCACGAGGAAGCGATGGTCGAAAAGAAGAAGGCGCTTTCTTTGGACCCGCTTTCGGTCGTGATCGCAACCGACCTGGCCCGCTCGTTTTATTTCAATCGACAGTATGACCGCGCGATCGACCAATATCGGAAAGCGCTGGAACTGGATCCGCACTTCAGTTCGGCCTATTTGTGGATGGCGCAGCCTTACCAGCAAAAAGGGCATCACGAGGATGCGATGGCCGCGCTGCAAACCGGATCGCGCCTGGCGGAAGGCAGCGCCTACGCGTTGGCGCGGGTGGGTCACGGATATGCGGTATCGGGTCGTAGCATCGAGGCACGGGAGGTGCTCGATCGGCTGAATTCAATGTCGAAGCAACGCTATGTTTCGCCCTACGACCTCGGGATCATCTATCTGGGACTCGGCGAAAATGACCGCGCGATTGCATGCCTCCAGCAAGCACTGGAGGAGAGATCGCCCTGGATCGGCTATCTCGGAGCGGAGCCGCAGATGGACGTTTTGCGCCCGGATCGTCGCTTCCAGCAGTTGCTCCAGCAGGCGGGACTGGCAAGATGATCGAAATCGAGTGCGCCGCCCTGCTGTTTGACCTGGATGGAGTGCTTATCAACTCAACGCCGGCCGTGGCGCGGGTATGGCGGCAGTGGGCGATTGAGCACGGATTTGATCCCGATGAAGTGGTTGCCCGCGCGCACGGCCGGCCCAGCCTGACCACGGTGCGGGAATATCTGCCTGGTTCCGACCATCCGGCCGAGAACCGCGAAGTGGAACGGCGAGAAATCGAAGACCTGCAAGGCGTGGTGCCGCTGCCGGGAGCACTCTCATTGCTGAGCAGCCTGCCGTCAGAGCGCTGGACGATTGTGACTTCCTGCACCCGCGCGCTGGCCGAGGTGAGAATCAGGGCTGCCGGATTGCCGCTGCCGAAAAGCTTTGTTACTTCCAACGACATCGTGAATGGCAAGCCCCATCCGGAGCCATTTTTAAAGGGCGCAGCACTGCTGGGGTTCGCGCCGCAGGATTGTGTTGTGTTCGAAGACGTGCCTGCGGGGGTTCGGGCCGGCAAGGCGGCCGGCGCGAAGGTTGTGGCCTTTACTACCACGGTTGCGGAGCCGGAAGTCCGCGGCGCGGGGGCCGACTGGGTAGTGAATAACTGTAGCGACGTTCGCTTGCTCAGCGCCGGCGCAAGCCTGAAACTCGGAGTTGGTTAACAAAGTTATCTTGTCCTGGACTTTCCGATCCAGTGCCGGCGATGGTCTGGCGCATTTTTCTTGACCCCTGCATTTTCGACCAACTATGTCGCGGAAGATGGCATCCACTTTAATGATCCATGGATTTATGAGCAGGGATGTTTCAGCAAGGAGAAAGATATGAAATCCCGTTTGATGATTGCAATTGCCGGTTTGTTGTTTGTGGCCGGCAGCGCGCTTGCCATTGGCCAGGACACGGGTAAATCGCAGGACCGCATTGCCCGTGAGGTCCGTCACGAATTGCTGATGCTGCCTTACTTCGGCGTGTTCGACAACATAGCGTTCAAGGTGGACAACGGCACGGTGACGCTGCTCGGGCAGGTGGTGCGGCCGGTCACGAAGTCGGACGCAGAAAACGCCGTGAAGCGCATTGAAGGCGTCAATAAGGTAGACAACCAGATCGAAGTGCTTCCGCCGTCGAGCATGGATGACGGCCTCCGCATGCGGCTATATCGCGCGATCTACGAATTTCCGGCGCTGGAAAAATATGCGCTGGGAGTGCAGAAGCCGATCCGCATTATTGTCAAGAGCGGGCGGGTGACTCTGGAAGGCACGGTGGACAGCGACGCCGATAAAAACATGGCGGGCGTGCGGGCCAATACCGTGTCCGGCATTTTCTCGGTGACCAACAATCTCCGGGTCGCGGAACCGAAATAGCCGGAATGGCCCGGTGGGAGAGCGCCTCCGCTCTCCCGCCGCACTAAATCTGTTTAGCCGCGCCCCGCAAGCCCTTCCTGCCGCGTATAATGCTCCCGAATTCAACTTCTACGCCAACGGGCCGGAGGAAAAACCCTCATGCGTTTTCATGCCACCAATCGCCGCAGGTTCCTGCAAACTGCGGGCACCGTCACCGCCGCCACGATGCTGACTTCGAAGCTGGGATGGGCTGCGGAACACAAGCTCAGCAACGGCAGCATCGGCGTGCAACTTTACACCGTCCGCGACTTGATGAAAAACGATTTTGACGGGACCATCGCGAAGGTGGCGGAGGTTGGATATAAGAACGTTGAGTTTGCCGGCTACTTCGGCCGCACCGGAAAGCAGGTGCGCGAAGTAATCGACAAGAACGGGCTGAAGGCGCCGTCGACGCACGTGCAATACGACGAACTCGACGCCAAGTTTCCGTCGGTCATCGAGACCTCGAAAGAGATCGGCCTTGAATATGTGGTTTGCCCGTGGATTCCCGAGGACCTGCGCAAGTCTCCGGACATCTGGAAGCAGGCTGCCGAAAAATTCAACAAGTGCGGCGAGCAGTGCAACAAGGCCGGGCTTCAGTTCGCCTATCACAATCACTGGTTCGAGTTCCTGCCGACCAATGGCGTGCTGCCTTACGACCAACTGCTGAAGATGTGCGATGCCAAGCTGGTGAAGATGGAAATGGACCTGTGCTGGATCACTGTGGCTGGCGGCGACCCTGTGAAGTACTTCAATGAGTATCCGGGACGATTTCCGCTGGTCCACGTGAAAGATGTGAAGACCATGCCCAAGATCACCAGCGGCGGATCGCAGAATTATGGCGACACCGTCGACCTGACTGAAGTCGGCAGTGGCGTGATCGACTGGAAGCGGATTTTCTCGCACTCCGAAAAGGCCGGCATCAAGTACTACATCGTCGAGCACGATCATCCCAAGCAACCGATCGAGAGTATCAAGACGAGCTACGAATACCTGACCAAGGTGACGTTCTAGCGGCTCGTTTTGATTTGGCGAGAGCAAGCCGCCCGCATCGGCGGGCGGCCATTTTCAATTCAGCATTTGCGCTTGTGCGGGGAGGTCCATGCAAATAGCTCGTTCACCCCAGAAATTTGATGTCTGCATCATCGGCTCCGGCGCTTCGGGAGGCACCGCCGCCAAGGTTCTGAGTGAAGGCGGCCTGAAGGTCGCGCTGCTCGAGGCCGGCCCGCCCCTGGTTCCCGAGCGCGATTTCAAAGAACACGTGTGGGCTTACGATCTGCCTCATCGCGGCGCGGGCGTCGGAGCTCGCGCACGGCAGGGCCTCGGCGATGAATTCATGGCCCCCAACGGCGCATGGGAGATCGATGGCGAGCCGTATGTTTCCGCCCCAGGATCAAAGTTCCGCTGGTTCCGCTCGCGCATCGTGGGTGGGCGTACCAACCACTGGGGACGCATCGCGCTCCGCATGGCGCCCGTGGATTTCAGAGTCCGCTCGCACGACGGCATGGGCGACGACTGGCCGGTGAGTTACGAAGATGTCGCGCCTTACTACGACAAAGTGGAGTCGTTCATCGGGGTTTTCGGGACGAAAGAAAATATTCCCAGCGCGCCCGACGGGATTTTCATGCCGCCTCCCAAACCGCGCTGCACCGAAACCATCATCAAGAAGACTTGCGATCACCTGAATATTCTGTGCATACCGTCGCGGCTGGCGATCATCACGCAGCCTCACAATGGGCGCCCAGCCTGCCACTATTGCGCGCAATGCGGGCGCGGATGCATCACGGCTTCGAACTTCAGTTCGAGCCAGGTCATGATTCCTCCGGCGGAAAAGACCGGGCGGTTCACGCTGATCACGGGAGCGATGGCGCGGGAGTTGGTCGTGGGCAAAGACGGGAAAGTCACGGCCGTTTCTTACATCGACAAGGCCACCCGTACCGAGCAGCGCATTTATGCGCGCGCTTTCGTTGTGGCCGCGAGTGCCTGCGAGTCTTCGCGTCTGCTGCTGAATTCGAAATCGACGCTGTTCCCGGATGGACTGGCAAATTCTTCCGGCGTGGTCGGGCGTCACTTGATGGATACGGTGGGCAGCGATGGCGGGGGATATTTCCCGCAGCTGGAGAGAATGCCGGCACACAATCACGACGGCGTAGGCGGGATGCACATGTATCTGCCGTGGTGGAAGTTCGACCGCAAGAACGACTTCCTCCGCGGATATCACACCGAATTTGGCGGCGGACGCGGCATGCCTGGCGTCGGTGACTGGGACGACCTGTGCGACACCGTTGAGGGCTACGGCGCGTCGTTAAAGCAAACGTGCAAGAAAACTTACGGCACGTACATCGGGTTTGCCGGCCGCGGAGAGATGATCCCGAACGAGAATTGCTACTGCGAAATCGATCCTGAAAAAGTCGACCAGTGGGGCATTCCCGTTCTTCGCTTCCACTGGAAGTGGAGCGACAACGAAATCAAGATGGCCAAGGACATGCAGGAAACTTATCGCGAGATCGTCGAAGCCGCAGGGGGAACGTATCTTACCAATACGAGTCCGGACGGCCCGCATCCCTATGGGATCGCCGATGGCGGCGTAATCATTCACGAGGTCGGTACGGTCCGCATGGGGGAGCGTCCCGCGACATCGGCGCTGAACGGATATTGCCAGGCGCATGACGTGAAGAATCTTTTCGTCACCGATGGCGCCAGTTTCGTCACGAATGCCGACAAGAATCCAACGCTGACGATCATGGCGCTGACGTGGCGAGCGTCGGAATATCTGCTCGCCGAGGCGAAGAAAGGAAACCTGGGAGCATGACGATCTCGCGGCGGGACATTCTCCGATCGCTCACGATGACGGCTGTGGCTGGCTCAGTGCTGCGCGTGATTCCGCTCGAAGCGGCGGAATATGCGCACCGCATGGTGAAAGCGGAAAAGGCCGTGGCGGACAATCAGGCCTACACGCCGAAGTTTTTCTCCGCGCACCAATACAAGACCCTGCAGACGCTTTGCCAGACGATCATTCCGCCGGATGGCGACACGAAGGGTGCAGTCGAAGCTGGAGCGCCGGAGTTTATCGACCTGATCACCAGCGAGAACGATCAGTACCAGGTTGCTCTTGGCGGCGGCATCATGTGGCTCGACAATACGTGCGGGGATCGCTACGGCAAGCTTTACCTCGATTGCGCGCCGGAGCAGCAGAAGGAAATTCTCGACCTGATCGCATACAAAAAGAATTACAAGAACGATCCGAGCCTGGGGCAGGGCATTGAGTTCTTTTCGTTACTGCGCAAATTTACGGCGGATGGATTCTTCACCAGCGAGATCGGCATCGAGTATCTGGGATATATCGGGAATACCTTTATGAAAGAATTTCCGGGATGCCCGCCGGTGCCGGGTCTGGAGTCCTGAGTCTTTGGGTCTCAGGCCCCACGCTGCGTGCAGCGTGGCGCGGCTTTTCTACTGCAACGGCAGTTCCCGGTCCCTCGAATGGCCTTCGCGCTTCCTCAGGGATGGCATTCCAGAGCGGGTGCTCCCGCTAGGAATTACTTCCCGAACGGATCCTCCAGCGACGGGCTCTGCGGCGTGAACAGTTCGGCGCCATTTTCCGTGGCGTGCAGATCGTCTTCGAGGCGGATGCCGAATTCGCCTCGAATATAAATTCCCGGTTCGTCGCTGGTGGTCACATTCGCCTGCAGTTTCGTCTTATTGCCGCGCACCAGGTAGGGCCACTCGTGGCCGTCCATGCCAAGCCCATGGCCGAGGCGGTGAGAAAAATATTTATAGTCGGGGCCGTAGCCCGCTTCAGTGATCACCTTTCGGGCCGCGTCATCAATTGCTCCGCACTCTACGCCCGGCCGCGCTGCCGCCAGCGCCGCCGACTGCGCCCGATGCACGATATCGAAGACCTGCTTCATCTTGCCGGTAGCTTTGCCGAGCACGAATGTGCGCGTGATGTCCGATTGATAGCCCTCGATGGTGCAGCCGTCGTCGAGCATGATGATGGTTCCTTCGCGGATTATCTGCGGCGTGCGTGATCCGTGCGGCATCGCCGTATACTCGCCCACCATCACGCTAGCGTCTCCGGGAAAGCCGACGCGGGCATATGCTTTCTCGACCAGGCCGCTCACGTCGTCTTGGGTCATACCTTCGCGGAGTGCGTGATACACCGCTTCATAGACGGAGAGCGTCACCTGCGACGCCAGTCGCATGAGCGCAACTTCGTGGCTGCTCTTGACCATGCGGCAGCCGGCGGTAACTGGAGTCGCAGTACTCATTGCGGTCTGCGGCGCGGCCTTCGCCATGCCATCGGAGAACATGAACCGAATCGTTTCTTCGATTCCAAGCTTGCCGATGCCGCGCTCCTTCAATCCTTGCGCGACCAGCTGGTACGGATTTTCATCTTCCTGCCAGACGCGAACGTCGGCCTTGTCGCCCGCGGGCGAACTCGCAAGCTGTTCGCGTGCGCGGCCTTCTTCGAATTGCGGGCAAACATAGAACGCCTCTCCCTTCGCGGGCAGAATCATCGCGAACAGCCGCTCGCCGCCCCACCAGCGCACTCCCGTGAAATAATGCAGCGAAGTTCCCTCCATCAGAACGATGGCGTCGAGGGAATTTCCGGACATGAGCCGGCGCGCCCGTTCCTGCCGCTGTGTGCGCTCCTCGAGAGTGATCGGAGTTGCCTCGCTTTTGCGGGGCGTCAGTTTCGCTATGGACGGCGGCAGAGAGGCGTCGTCCGCGGCTGCGAGTGGAAAGCTGGCTGCAATGGGAAATGCTGCTGAGATCGTTCCTGCCTGAAGAAAGCGCCGCCGCGAAACCATGAATCCTCCAGAGTCAGTCATTATAGAGAAGCATTCGTAGAGACGTTGCAAGCCACGCCTCGGCGACGTATATATGCTGCATGGAATCGGGGTTTCAATGCGCTTCGTGTGGCGAATGGAATGTCACGTCGGTGGACGAATCCGCCGGGCGGCGTCAAAGCTACGTCGAAGATTGCCAGGTCTGCTGCAAGCCGAATGTGTTGCGGATCGAATATGACAATTCAGCGCAGGAATTTTTCATTGCGGCCGAACTGGAGTGAGGTCTCAGGTTTCGGGGCTGAGATGGCAGGCGTCGAATTCTTGGATTGGACGCGCAATCCACTGATCCTCCGGGCTTGAGAGCAGCCCGGCAATCACAAAGACACTCGCGATCCGGCAGGCCGGAGAGATATATTCCTCTCAGTGCAGACCGATACTCGCGAAAGGATTTCACATGGCCAGCTATGCCGGAGGACGCATGGTAGCGCACAACATGGTGACCACGCAGTTTGAGCTCGACGGCTTCCGCGTGACTCGAACTTTAGGCGTAGTGCGTGGAATCGTTGTCCGTTCGCGCTCGATCTTCGGCACGATTGGCGCAGGACTTCAAACGCTCGTCGGCGGCAATATCACCCTGCTCACCAATCTTTGCGAAAAGACGCGGCAGGAAGCGTTCGACCTGATGCTGCAACATGCGGCGGAACTGGGCGGGAATGCGGTGGTGGCCGCGCGCTACGATGCTACTGAGATCATGCAGGGCGTCACCGAAGTGCTCGCCTACGGCACCGCTGTTTTTGTTGAGCCGGTGAAATGAATTCTCATTAAAACATCAGCTTTTTGCGTTGACTGTTTTCCTTTGGAAGTGGCACACTTGACCGCACATTGGGGCAACTCCACAAATGAATTTCTTGCGGGCGATGTGTGCCAACGGCGATCGTCTTCAGCAAGTGGTGTGCCTGGTCGCAGCCGGAAAGCTCGAATCCGGCCTGTGATCCGGTAAACGCCGCGCTTCGGGGAATCCCCCATTCAATCCCGCGCGCCGGCGATTTTCGCGGTTACCAATCAAGACAAATCGAGTCCATCTATGGTTCGGGGAGGGGAGTTCATGAAATATGTTACGTGTTGTGTGGCGGTGTTTCTGGCGCTGTTCGCCGCGGTCAGTTCGAATGCGCAGACTTCACAGGGAAGAATCCTGGGAACGGTCACCGATGCTTCGGGCGCAGTCGTTTCCAACGCGAGGGTTACGGTCGCCAACACGGCCACCGGCGTAAGCCGCGCGCTCGAGACCAACAATGTCGGAGAATATGACGCGCCTTCGCTCGACCCCGGAAACTACACGGTGACCGTGGAGGCCGCTGGTTTTAAGCAGGCAGTCAGCAAGCCGGTGCTGCTCGAAGTCTCGCGCGACATCCGCGTCGACCTTAAACTGCAACCCGGCGCAATCACAGAGAAAGTCGAAGTTACGACGGAAGGCGTCCTGGCCGACACGGTGGACTCAACGCTCGAGGGCGTCCTCTCGAACAAAGCCATCAACGAACTACCCTTGCAGGGACGCGACTTCCAGAATCTTCTTCCTTTACACCCGGGCGTGCAGAGAACTCCCGGCGGCGGATTTCACTCCGTGACATCGAACGGCAATCGTCCCGACGACAACAACTTCTTCATCGATGGCGCCGACGACAACGACGCCTACTACGGCGAAACGGTTGTGAACGATGCAGGAATCACAGGCACCCCGGCCAGCTTCCTTCCTCTCGATGCCATCCAGGAATTCAATACCCAGGAAGGCCCCGGCGCCGACTATGGCGTGAAGCCTGGCGTCGTCGTCAATATGGGCATTAAGTCCGGGACCAACGACATTCACGGTTCGGCGTACTATTTCGCGCGCAACAATGCGGTCGATGCGCGCAACTACTTCAACCCCGGCCCCGATCCTATTTCTGCCCTCATCCTGCATCAATTCGGCGCGTCCATCGGCGGGCCGATCAAGAAAGACAAGTGGTTCTACTTCGTCAACTACGAAGGTATTCGCGATAAGGTCGGCAATCCGGGAGTGACCGATAGTCCGGTGACGGAATCGCTGGCATCGGTGCTGGGTGGCATTGCCAATTCCGACGGCAGCCCGAACTCGGCCACCTACAGTCTTCCTGACGCAATCGCCTACTTCAACGATCCCAACAATGTGGCTTACTGCGAGGCCGACCAGGGAGTCGCGAACTGTGCGCCGAATTCCCTGAGCCTGAAGCTGGCGCAATTGTTCCTGCCCAATCCCGGACTGACGTTGAAGGGCACGAGCGATCCCGCTGCGATTAACTTCGACTTCAACAATCTCAACCGCGGCGACAATCTCGTGGCCAAGACCGACTACGTGGTGAACCAGCACAATAGCCTCAGTGCCCGCTTCATCTACGGCAACGCCAATCAGATCGAAGAAGACACGGTCCCGCTGCGCCCAGAATGGCTCTCGACCACTCAACCCAAGACCCAGGTGTTCGGCGCCGACTGGACCAACACGCCCAATTCCCGCTGGGTCAACGTTGCCCGTTTCAGCTACAACCGCTTCAATGAGGCGATCTATCCCGTCGACCACACCGTCAACCCGACTGCCTATGGACTGAACACCGGCGTGACCGATCCCCGGTTGTTTGGATTTCCGCGCATCAACCCGGGTTCTGACGAATTCAACTACATGGGCGGAAACTCGAGCTGGCCTCTCTTTACAACGCCCAGCGCCACGTATTCTTTCTCCGACAGCGCGTCATTTACGCACGGCCGGCATTCGATCCAGTTCGGCGGCTCTTACCGCCGCGGCGATGTGAACTACCTGCGCGCAGTCTATGGCCGCGGCCGCATTTACTTCGACGATCTCACCGATTTCATCGCAGGCATTCCCGACACCTGGCGCTTCCTGTACGGCGACACAGCCCGCAAAGTCAGCCAGACCGGGTTCGGATTTTTCGCGCAGGATTCATTCCGCGCCACCCAGCACCTTACGCTGAACTTCGGCCTGCGCTATGACGTTACCAATCCCATCAAAGACGTCCACAACCAACTGGCGAATTACTTGCCGTCGCAGGGAATTGTGCAGGTCGGCCAGGGACTCAATCGGCCCTATCCCACGAAATATAACAATCTTTCTCCGCGCGTCGGATTTGCCTGGGATGTGTTCGGCAATGCGAAAACCGTGGTTCGCGGCGCTTCCGGAATTATTTTCGAGCAGCCCTCGATCCGCACCTTCATGTTCAATGGCGGCGGCTTGAACCTCAACCCCAGCGGCGTCCCCTACGTGGACGAAAACGGAAATACCGTCTCGCCAAAGGGAAACATCACTTCGTTCCTGGTGCAGTCGTCGGATCCGTCTTTGCTGAACTGGTCCGAGACCGGCCCCGCGATCTTTCCGCAGTCGGCGGGATCGTTGTGCAGCGTGGACAGCCAGTGCGACGTCTTTGGCGTCGACCCGAATCTGAAAACGCCCTACGTCATCAACTGGAATTTCAACGTGCAACAGGAAATCGCCCCGCAGACTTTGTTGCAGATCGCTTATGTCGCGCAGCACGGCGTGAAACTCTACAGCGTGCAGGACATCAATCAGGTCAATGCCGCATTGGACGACGGCTCTGAAACCGTCGGGCGTCCTCTGGTCACCAATTGCCCGTCTGGAAGCGTGGGCGGCTTTGGACTCGGCACTGGCGGGCCGTGCTTCCCTTACATCGGATTCCTCGATCAGCTCGGCAACCACTCCAGTTCTAACTTCAACTCGCTTCAGGTCACTCTGACCAAGCGCTTCTCGCATGGTCTCTATCTGCTCGGCGGATACACGTGGTCCCACGCTATCGACACCGCAACCAGCAACCTCGCCGGAGTTCCGCCCAACAGCCTCAACTACAACGCCGAGCGCGGCAACGGGGACTATGACATCCGCCACCGCTTTACCCTCTCGCTGACCTACGAATTGCCTTCGATCCAGAGCAAATGGCAAATGCTCGAGGGCTGGCAGGTCACGAGCCTAGTCACCGTGCAGGGCGGGGAGCCCTATACGCTCGGCGACTTCGACGACGACATCAGCCTGACCGGAGAATACAACGACCGCTGGAACATGTCCGGCCCGGCCAGCAACGTTCACTGGTCGACCATCAACCCCATTCCGTACGTCGATCCGTCGCAATTCAACGAGGATCCGGTCACCTTCGACGTGGTTTCCGGCGCAACTCCCCAGGCGCAGTTGTGCGTGAACCAGGCTCTTGCCACGGGCGGACAGGCGGCGGCGAACCAGCTGGGCGAAGACGGCGGAGACCTAGGCTGTTATGTCGCGAAGAACACCGTGATTACGCCGCCCGCTTACGGTTCTCAGGGAAACATGGGGCGCAATATCTTCCGCGGACCCGCTTTCACCAACTGGGACTTCTCGGTTTCGAAGTCCTGGCGGCTCGGGGAGAAGACGCGCCTTCAACTTCGCGGGGAGTTCTTCAATATCCTCAATCACCCCAACTTCGACGGATTCACCATGGACACCGACCTGTACGATTCCTCGACGGTTGGGACTGTGATCTTTACGCCCGATGTTGCGGCGTCGAACCCGGTAATCGGCTCCGGCGGCTCGCGGCACATTCAGCTGGGCGCGAAGATCCTCTGGTAGATTCGCGAACCTGGCAGGCTCGCAAATCGTTCCGGCAAAAAGAGAAGGCCGCCGATTCCCGGCGGCCTTTCCGCTTAAGAAAAATGAAATTTACTGATTGGAAGGAACTGGCGTAATTGATTCACCGTTCGGTGTAATTTGTGTTCCGATCACGTCTCCCGACACGACCATCTCGACGCGCCGGTTCAGCTTTCGGCCCGCGGCGGTTGTGTTTTCAGCAACCGGATTGGCCTTGCCATAGCCAGTGGCCGAAACGTGGTCTGGCGTGACGCCGGAGCCTACGAGATATGCCTGCACCGTCTGCGCGCGCTTCTCCGAAAGCGTCTGGTTGTACTCGTCGCTGCCGATGCTGTCGGTATATCCCTCGATCGCAAGATGAAGATCGGGATAGGCCAGCACGATGCCCGAAATCCTAGCCAGACGCTCGCGGGCCTCCTGCTTCAGCTGGTACTTATTGAAATCGAAGAGCACGTCGGGCATGCTCACGATCAGACCTCGAGCCGTGTCACGGGTCTGCAGAACCTGGTTGAGCTGGGCCAGCAAGCGGGCCCGCATCTCTTCTTTCTGCCGAATCGCTTCCTGTTTCTGTCTCTCCGCATCTTCGGCCACCTGACGTTGACGATCAGCTTCCATCTGCGCGCGCTCCTGCTCTGCCTGGGCCTGGGCTTGCTTTGCCTCGGCCAAAGCCTGAGCAGTCTCGGCAGCTTTTCGATCGGTCTCTGCCTGGGCCCGACGGCGCGCGTCTTCTTCTGCCTGAACCTTGGCGGCAGCTTCGGCAGCCGCGGATTCCTGGGCCGCAGCCGCGGACGCTCGCGCGTCCGCTTCGGCTTTCTCCTGCGCCTCCTGCATGCGGCGGCGCTCGGCCTCCACGCGCTCCTTCTCTTTTAAGCGGAGCGTGAGCACTCGGGCATCTTCCGCCTGTTGCGTCGCCCCGCGGGCGGCTGTGCCGATGGGAGTGCGGCCCTGCTTGCGCACCAGATAGTCTTCCGCGCGGGCCAGCATGTCAGTGGCTTTCGCCAGGCTGGACGCGGCGTACTGCTCCGCGCCGGCCGCTTTGGCGATCGCCACGGCGTTGCGCGCCTCCAGCAGATCAAGGGGTGTCTTCGGCGCTGCCGAATAGGACGGCAACTGCTCGGCCGGCATGTCGATGGTGTACTCGCCGCCTTCCAGCGTGTCGAAATGCGCGTCGATCGGCTGCTCGAAGCCCTTGGTGTCTTGCAGAACGATGTTCTCGGCGACCACGACGTCGCTGGGATGCGTCACCGCGAAATACGGCTCGGCGGTAATGATGAGGCCAAAGGCTTGAAGGTCGGTCGTGACGTCGATGCTGCTCTTTCCGTTGTCATTGGGAACGAGTTCACCAAGATTCACCGGGCGGCCCTCGGGAGTGATCGCCCAAAGAACATAGGTCAGATATTGGCCACCCAATGATTTCGCAGCAGGCATTTTCTGGACTTCGGCGTTGATGGCGAGGCGTCCGGCTTTGCCATCGACTTTGGCCCGTCCGGTAATTTCGGGCATCCGGTCGGTGCCCTTCAGTTCTACGGTCGTCGAGCCGCCACGATGGCGGTAGTTCACGGCCTTTGTGGTCCGCCCGACGACCCTGACCTTGAACAAGGGCATCTTGTCCATGGGCTCGACCTGCTGGTTCTGCTGGTCGGTGGTGGCAGGCGGCGTGGCCTCCTGCCCAAATACGGCCAGAGAGGCAGAGAGCGTGAACAACAGGAGCAGAGATGCTTTCTTCATGAGTTCACCTCGAAAAGTTCGGAATAGGAATTTGAATTCAAAGATCGCGCTTCCCTTGGATGATCCGGAACAAGTTGCGGATGGCGAAAGATGGCATCGGGGAATTTGTCCCGCAATTTCCACAAGAAAATCCGCGCCAGTGGCGAACGTCAAGAAAAATCGGAGCGAAACAATAGCGAAAGAACCGGAAGCTTAAACCCAATTACTTGTGGTTAACGACTCTGGCGACCACAAGACTCTGCGCTTTCCCCTAACGGTGTACCTTCGTCTCATATACCTCCAAGTTTCTGCTTGACAATAAACGACTTACGGCTAAGATGTGGGAGAAAGTGGTTCGAAGTGGTGGGATCAGTAAGCATCGTGGAACAAAGAGGCTGAAATCGAGGAGCCGGTGGAAAACCGACCCAAAAGATCGCTAAACAGCCCGAATCACACGAGTTTGACCCGGTTTCGCGCAGTTTTTTCAGCCTCCCTCTTAGTAATCGAACCAGCAGTCGAACCAGAAACCGAACATGTTTCGCGGAAATCACCCAACCCGGGTCGACGACAAGGGCCGTCTCAAGGTCCCGGCGGAGTTCAAGCGGGTGATCGACGAGAAATACGGTCAGCAATTTTACATCACGAGTCTCGATGGGGATGTTGCTCAAGTGTATCCCTTCGAAGAATGGGAGCGGATCGAGCAGAAGCTGGCCGGGCTGTCGAGCTTCAATCCCACCAAGAAAAAGTTTCTGGAACGCACCAACTACTGGGGACAGCAGGTCGAGATGGATGGGCAGGGCAGACTGCTGATTCCGCAGTTGTTGCGCGAGGCCGCGCAGATCAAAGGCGAAGTGGCCGTGGTCGGGTA
>DASXDY010000027.1:0-51436 GCA_036490405.1 Candidatus Sulfotelmatobacter sp.
ACGGCGCGCGCCTCCTGCTCAAAGCGCATCCGTCGCGAGGCGTCGCCTGCGACTTCCGGCGGCAGAATCTTTAGTGCAACGTCGCGGTCCAGGCGGGAATCGTGCGCGCGATACACCTCGCCCATTCCCCCTGCGCCGAGCGGAGCAAGAATTTCGTAGGGGCCCAGGCGGCTTCCATGAGCTAGAGGCATTTCGTGTCGCCCGATTGTACCGCGCGCCAGAAAGAGATTGGGCCGACTATCGCAATTGCGCGGTTTCGCATTTCGTTCTACCATCCGAAGACGTGGCCACCGCGCGGAACAATCACGATCTGCCTGCGAACAAGGAACGCCTTGTGTCGGCGGCCCCGGTCGAAGACGATTCGACATTTGAGTTGAAACTGCGCCCGCAGCGGCTTGCCGAATTCATCGGACAAAAAAAAGTCAAAGAAAACCTTGCCGTCGCGATTGAAGCGGCGAAATCGCGCGGCGAGGCCATGGACCATGTGTTGCTTTACGGTCCGCCGGGTTTGGGCAAGACGACCCTGGCCAACATTATTGCCAACGAACTGGGCGTGCATTTCCAGCCGACGGCCGCACCGCTGCTCCAGATTAAGGGCGACCTGACCGCTATCGTCACCAACCTGCAAGATAAGCAGGTATTGTTCATCGATGAAATCCATCGGCTCCAACCCGTGCTGGAAGAGCTGTTGTATTCGGCGCTGGAAGACTACAAGCTCGACATCATCATCGGGCAGGGGCCTTCGGCGCGGACCCACACGCTGGAGGTGAAGCCATTCACATTCATCGGCGCAACCACGCGCGCCGGGTTGATTTCAGCGCCGCTGCGGGCACGATTTGGAATTGTCCTGCGGCTCGAGTTCTACACGCCGGCAGACTTGCAGATCATCGTGGAACGCTCGGCAGAAATTCTTGGAGTTGAAATTGACGATGCCGGCGCCAGAGAAATTGCCAGCCGTTGCCGCGGCACACCCAGAATTGCAAACCGCTTGTTGCGGCGTGTTCGCGACTACGCCCAGGTGCGCGGCGCGGGCAAGATCGACGAGAAAACGGCTAAAGCCGCGCTAGAGATGCTCGAAGTCGATCGGTACGGCTTCGACGAAGTGGACCGCCGGCTTCTGCTGACGATCATCGAGAAATATCAGGGCGGGCCGGTCGGAGTGAATACGCTGGCCGCCGTTCTGGCCGAAGAACCGGACGCGATCGAGGAGATTTACGAGCCGTTCCTGATGCAGATTGGATTTCTCGACCGCACGCAGAGAGGACGCGTGGCCACGCAACTGGCGTATGAGCACTTCGGGATTACACCGCACCGGCGCCAATCGTCTCTCTTCTGAGTCATTACGGTTTAAGTTGCTTCTATGTCCATTCCCCTCACACTTTCCGGCAGAGTTGCGCTGATCTCCGGCGGATCGCGCGGCATTGGCGCGGCCACGGTCCGGATGTTTGTCACTGCGGGAGCGAAGGTCGCATTCAGTTATCGCAGCGCGAAAGCCCGAGCCCAGTCCCTCGCTGACAATTGCGGCGTGGATGTTTGCTTCCCGATTGCGAGTGATTTGAATAGTCCCGGGTCCGCGCAGTCGTTGGTCAAGGACACCGTCGATCGCTTCGGCCGTCTCGACATCCTCGTCGCCAACCATGGTGTGTGGCCGGTGGAAGATGTCGCCATCGATCGGATGTCTGAGCAACAATGGCGTTCCACGCTCGCGGTGAATCTCGATGGCGTGTTCGGGCTTGTCAAATACGCGGTTGCGCAGATGAAGTCACAGCCCCGCGCCGAAGGTTCCGCAGGACATATCGTGCTGATAAGCTCAACCAGCGGGCAAAGAGGCGAAGCTTTTCATGCCGACTATTCCGCGACCAAGGGCGCGCTGATCAGCATGACCAAAGGCCTTTCGACCGAATTGGCCCCTCATGGGATTTATGTAAATTGCGTAGCGCCGGGCTGGGTAAATACCGAAATGAGCGCTGAAGCGCTGGCCGATCCGAAAACCGGAGAGAAGATTCGGGGCGCGATTCCTCTGGGCCGGGTCGCTACACCGGATGAGATTGCCGCTCCTGTGCTGTTTTTGTGCACCGGGCACGCGGGGTTTATTACGGGAGAGGTATTCAACGTGAACGGTGGCGCGGTCCTGGCTGGCTAAGGCAGGCAAAACTGTCGAAAAATAGCCCATTCCGGCTTGCATTTTCGCCTCTTCCTGCATCGAAGTAACCAGAGGAGCACGCATTGCCGAGCGCGGAAAGTCCACGAAAAACGCTACAATTCTGATTGCTTGCGCTCCATCCCTCAAGCGGAATGAAACTGTTTTTTCCCATCATGGTTCTGGTGTGTTTGGCTGCGGCGCAAAGCCAAACACAACCGCAAACCAGCGCGCCCGCCGGATCCCAGGCGCTGAAATCCTCGCCTTCCGCATCTCCGCCGCCAATCGTCATGGACAAGGAGGCGCAGCAAAATGCCGCCAAAGCCAAGTCTATTGTCCAGCAGGGGATTCAAGCGCTCGGCGGAGACACCTACCTCAATATTCGCGATCGTGAGCAGCAGGGGCGGGGGTATGGCTTCCATGCCGGCCGTGCCAGTGGTCCAGGCAATCTCTTCTGGTCGTTCAGCGAGTTTCCTGACAAGGAGCGCGTAGAAATCACCAAAGAGCGTGACGTCGCGGAACTCTATATCGGCGCCAAGGGATACGAACTCACCTACAAGGGTGCGCGTCCCATCGAACAGAAGGACCTCGACGACTACCTTCGCCGCCGGCGTTTTTCCCTCGATACTGTCCTGCGAAACTGGGTCAGAGATTCGTCTGTGGTGATGCTGTTTGAAGGCAATGCGATCGCGGCCCAACATCCCGCGTTGCGGGTGACGCTCATCAACGCCCAAAATGAGAGCGTCACGCTGTATTTCGATACCGACACCCATCTGCCAGTCAAGAAATCATTTGAATGGCGCGACCCGGTCGACCGGCAGAAAAACCTGGAAGAGGAAGTCTACGAAAACTATCGCGCGGTCTCGGGAATCATGGCCCCTTACAATGTGACCCGCTTCTTCAATGGCGATATGGCCAGCCAGCGCTTCCTGAATGCGGTGACCATCAACCAGGGGCTCGATCCGGCCATGTTCGATCCCCACTCCGGCTATAATCCCAACAAGCCGGCCAAGCATTAGCATTGTTTCCTTTCTAGGTTCCGGTCAGGGGATCAATTCCACGAACGATCACAATCCCGTGTGCCATTATTTACATACGTTTACATTGATTTCTCGGCCTCGCTGTGGAGCGCCGAAAGTTACTTTCGTGACTACAAAGTGTGGCTTTTCTGCCACAGCCACTTTTCGCCGGTTGGCAGTACCCTGTTCGCATCCTCGTAAATAGGCAGTCAGGTCTCGACCCTCTGAATTGCGAGCAGACAATTCGCGTTGCCGTGGAATGTAGCGGCATCGGGCTGCACAGCGGCGCGCCGGTCTCCATGCGCATGCTGCCCGCCCCCTCGGGAACGGGAATTGTTTTCCGCCGCACCGATCTTGATGGCTTCGAAATAGAAGCCGTCAGCCGCAACGTCGCCCGCGTCAGCTACGCCACCAGCCTGATGAAAAAAGGCGTGCTCATCTCCACTACCGAGCATGTGCTCTCCGCCATGATTGGCATGGGAATCGACAACGCGATCATCGAGCTCGACAACCTCGAACTGCCTATCCTGGATGGCAGCGCCAAGCCGTTTGTCGACATGATTCATAAGGCCGGAGTCCGAAAACAGCGGAAGCCCAGAAAGTACCTGAAGATCTGCCGCGACATTGAGATGCGCGAGGGGAACAAGTTCATCGCGGTTTACCCTTCGGACAGTTATTCGGTCTCCTACGCAATCAATTTCCCCCATCCGCTCATTGGGAAAGAAACTTTCGAAGTCAAACTCACGAACGGGAATTATTTGCGGCACATCGCAGGCGCCCGCACATTCGGCTCGCGGCAGGATGAGCAGGCCATGCGCAACATGGGATTGATTCGCGGCGCATCGCGCGACAACTGCATTGTGCTTACGCGCGACGGAATCGAAAACGGCCCCCTGCGCTACCAGGACGAGTTTGTCCGCCACAAGGTCCTTGACCTCGTCGGCGATTTGGCATTGCTTGGAAAACAAGTCCTGGGGAAGGTCGTAGCGGACCGCGCCGGGCACGCCATGCACACCGCGCTGGTGTCGCGAGTGCTTCGAGACAAGACGTTATGGGAAGAAGTTACGCTGCCGGAAGAAGACGCTGAACCCGCCTCGTCATACGGCGCTCATGCGAGCGCTGGATCAGCTCTCTAATTCCGAGGAATGGCTTTTAGTCCGCAGGCTCACACGGCGGCTCGCCAACTGCCGTGTCATGCTCGGGCTGTTCTTGCAGCAGGCGGTTCAACTCTGCCCGAGTTTCATCGATGACAGCGGCGGCAAACTTCCGCGCCGATTCCTGGCGCTCTTTCGACAGCTCTTTCACCCGCATATTGAGGAGCGCAACATCGTTCTCAAACCAGCGCAGGGATTTCTGCACTCTGGCGATTCGTGAGTCATAACTAGACATCGGGTTTTTCTCCGGGTCTTTTGAGCTTGCCACGACAGGATGGCCCGGGAAAGTTCAAAGGAAGGTACCCGCAGAGAGGCAGCATTCGAGTTGGAGCGGCTGAATCTTTCAGGAAGCTGGGATTAGTGCTTGGCTTGCGATTCAGCGGCGGCGAGTCGGTCCTTGGCGCCAGGAAATTCCTGCTCCATCTGCTCGTCGAGCCACTGCTCGAGTTCCATTTGGGAGCTTTTGGGTAAGCCATGGAAACGAAACCCGGCCAGGCCTTTCACATTGCTCCAGGCGACCTCGGACTCCACTTCCAGGTGAATGCTGGTTCCCGGAAGCGAGAACTTGAGACGCGGCGCCGCTCCCTTTGGCAAGGCTTCGCGAAGCATGAGAGCGACTCCGCCTTCGCTGATGTTGGTGCTGGTCGCGTTCAATGTCTTGCCGTCAAGCATAACTTTGACCTGCATCTTGACCGGCTGCCGGAAATAGCGGCGGCGCTCTTTCAGCATGAAGTTGAGCGCGGCATGAAAGCAGCGGGAAGCATTCAGCCCACTGATCGGCTTCTGCAAAACGAAATTGGCGCCCATCCCGAAAGCTTCCTGCGTGGTGGTCCGCTTGCCGTTCAATATGGCAAAGGCAACCGAATTCTTGTTACTGGGCGTGTTTCTCAGGCCTTGCAGCAGGGCGAGGCCGCCATTCATGTCATCGCAATCCACGATGACGGCGTCGAATTTGTCGGTGATCAGAATGTCCGCGCCGGCGCGAGGTTCATGGCAGATTTCAACATCGATCGAAAGCTTTTCCAGAGTGGGCCGAAGCACACGCACCAGGTCCTGGTCCTGACTCAGAAGCAACGACTCCAACGTCATGTCGAGATTCTAGGAGCAAGTCGAGAGCCACGATAGTGACTAAGGTCATAGGCCCTCTGTTTGCACATCGAAGTGTTCCGCGGACTTGAAATGCAGCCCAAACGCTGTCGTATATTTTGGAGGTCCGCTTCTGGGAATGATTCACCATGGTCCACAAGGCATACCTTTCGCTAGGGTCGAATCTCGGAGACAGAGGCCACTATCTCCGCGACGCGATCTCGCGACTGGGCGAAGAGGAAGGCCGAATCGTGGCGCTCTCTTCTTTTTATGAAACTGAACCCGTCGAGGTCACAGATCAAAATTGGTTTCTGAACTGCGCAGTGCAACTGGAAACCTCGAACGCGGCGGAGCAACTCCTGTCGCGGATTCTCAAGATCGAGCACGAAATGGGCCGGCAGCGCATTCGGGAAAAGGGTCCCCGAACGATTGACATCGATATTTTGTTGTTCGATGCTGTGGTCGAAAATACGCCTCAACTGGTTATTCCACATCCGGCGATGGCGAAGCGTCGTTTCGTGCTCGAGCCGTTGGCCGAGATCGCCCCGGAACAAATACATCCGGTGTTGAAAAAAACGGTTCGTGAACTTCTATTGGAACTACCCCCTGGCCAGGTCGTACGCCCTTGGTTCCCGGCGGCGGGTGCTCCTACGGCAGAATGATCCGGCTGCTTTCCTCAGCAGCAACGATCCCAGACTCCTTTTCCGGAAACTGGGCATGGAGGAACTCCACAAACGCCCGCGACCTGGGCCGCCCAGAAGTGCGGCCATGCGCCAGTCTCAGAAGAAATACGAGTGCTTTCAGCACCTCGGATTCCCGAAGTGTTGAATAGCCCATGTGCTTCTGCTCCGCTTCGCGATATTCCTTGATCATGGTTTCAATCTCGGCGGCGGCGCGACGTTGCGACTCGCTGGTCAATGGCGGCTCGTAGTGCAGGCCGGAGTTCACATGGCGCTCGTAAGTTTTCGCGAGCATGGAGAGAGCCGAGATCAGATCCTGATCATGCAGGCTGCGGTCGGCGCGGACCGCTTTCGACAGAGCGAAGGTAAGTCCCATTAGCAGGTGCTCTTTTTCATACACGAACTGGTCGGAAACTTCGACCTGGAGAAATAATCCAGCCGCGTCAGTCTGATCGGCCGACCGGGGTTTCTCGTGCTCGCGTGCCTGCTGAAGATACGGGCATTCGCTCGGACAGTCGAGCGTGACCTCGCGCTGTTCGCCGCAGCACTGCGGGCAAATGCGCCCATGCACTGCTGGACAGAAACGCTTCTCTTTTCGAATTTGGCAGATCTCACAGCTCAAATGAGGCCCCCAGCAGCATTATTGCATCCTGCAAACACGACTCACCAACCTCGCTCCATATCGCAGCGCGGATGACGACGCCGCGACAGTCGCCTCGCGACGCTCAATCGGCAGGGCTGACCATGCCTCGGCATTTCTCAATCCTGAAACGGTGGTTGGGCTGGATGCGAGCGACGATCTGCTGGACTTAGCCGGCCCGAACTTGGCAGTTCATGTGCAATGTGATTCCCCTGCGAAATCTCAGAAGTTCGGAGCAATTTTTTCATGCCTCTCATCCTGAAGTCTCTCTTGGTCACGGCTTTCGTCCTGATGCTGGTTGCAGTGCTCCGCCGATTTATCGGAACTGATGACCAGTGACGACCACAGGGGTGAATATTCGCTGACCCATTTTTCTGAGTTCTTCAGAGAGCAGATTCCCGTTACTACGCTGATACGCATGAAATGCCCGTTTTGGTACTCGCAAGTGCGGAAAAGCCTCTAGAAATGGGCTTCAGCGCATGTCATAGGCGGGAAAACCTCGTAAAATAGCTGTTTTTCCACAGGCTGGCAGATATAAGATAGGCCGCGCTGGTATTAAACCGATTTTTTTAGAGGAGGAAGTATGGCATCAGGTTTGACCAAGACCCAGCTCATCCGGCAACTGGCCGAGAAGACTGAGCTCCCCAACAAGACCGCGGCGGCGTTTCTGGAGCATCTCGCGGACACCGCTATCAAAGAAACCAAGAAAAACGGAATCTTCGTTGTCCCCGGCCTCGGCCGTCTGGTGAAGGCGCACCGCAAGGCTCGCGTAGGCCGGAATCCGCAAACCGGCGAACCCATCCAGATCAAGGCCAAGACCGTCGTGAAGTTCCGCGTCGCGAAGGCCGCGAAGGACGCAATCGCGCCCAAGAAGTAGTTTCGAGTTTCTGAGTTCATCAGGGCCGGCGCGATGCCGGCCTTGATTTTTTTGTGCAGAGGTTTCAAAGTTGCAAAGTCGGAGGCCGCAGTTGCCCGCAAGCACTCTGAAACCTTGAAGCCTGCTTCTATGAACTGGCTCGTCATCGGTATCGGCGACATCACGAAACGCCGCGTCATCCCGGCGATACAGGCGGAGCCGCGCAGTAAACTTTACGCCGTCGTCACCAGCGATCCCGCGAAGGCCGCCCCTTACAACACGCGGGTTTTCCAGGCACTCGATGACGCGTTGGCCGACCCACACATTGACGCCGTGTACGTTGGAACGCCGGTTTTCCTTCATGCGTCTCAAAGCATCCAATCATTGAAAGCCGGTAAACACGTTCTCTGCGAGAAGCCGCTCGCGATGAATGAGGCTCAGGCCCGCTCGATGGTGGAAGCTGGCGAAGCGGCAGGGAAATTCTTCGGAGTCGCTTATTACCGGCGGTTCTATCCGAAAATTCAGCGGGCCAAGCGGTTGATCGAATCGGGCGCCATCGGCAGGCCGGTCATGGCGGAACTCACAAACCACATGTGGTTCGACGGAACCGGCGCGCGGGCATGGCTGTTCGATCCCGTCAAATCCGGCGGAGGGCCATTGTTTGACGTCGCCTCTCATCGCATCGATGTGCTGAATTTTCTATTCGGGCGCCCGCGGCGCGTGATGGCGCAGCTTTCGAATGTGGTCCACCACTATGCTGTCGAGGACAACGCGACCGTCATGATCGAGTATGAAAACGGCGTTCGTGGCATGGTCGATGTCCGCTGGCATTCGAAAATTCACCGCGATGAATGCCGCATCCGCGGCACCGAGGGCGAAATCCAACTGTCGCCGCTCAACGGGCCGGATCTGATCTATCCCGCGGGCCGCGAAAGCCTGCCGCCGCACGAGAACCTGCATTACCCGTTGATTGAAAACTTCGTGGACGCCGTGCTGGGCAACTCACCGCTGCTTTCCAGCGGAGCATCAGCCTATTGGACCGACTGGGTCACAGAACAGGCGCGGGTAAAGCACTAACCGGGCTGAGCCTGAAAACCCATCCCCCAGGGACAGCCGCGCTCGGCTGTCCGGGAGCGCGGTTCGCTCTCGCTCCACAAAAGCCGGCCAGGCTACTTTCCGTACTCGTTCTTTACCACCTCGCCGCCCTTCATCACAAACTTCACATGTTCGAGGGTGGTCACGTCCTTGCCCGGATCACCGTCGACCGCGATGACATCGGCCCATGCGCCGGGAGCAAGCGTGCCCACCTTGCCCGACCAACCGAGCAGATCGGCGGCGTTGATGGTCGCAGATTGAATTGCCTGCAACGGAGCCATTCCGAGCTTCACCATGACTGCAAATTCGTGAGCGTTCATGCCATGCGGATAGACGGCTGCATCGGTGCCGAAAGCGACCTTCACTCCACTGGCGAAGGCATGCGCGATATTTTTTCGAGCCGCTGGAATAACAACCTGCGCTTTCGCCAGCAGCGGCGGTGGCAGGCGGGTAAGACCGGCGTTGTCGATCATCCAGTCACCCAGGTAGAGCGTCGGCACAAGGTAAGTCCCGTGCTCTTTCATCACCGCGATAGCGGCATCGTCAATGTAGGAGCCATGCTCGATCGAATCCACGCCGGCCTCGGATGCCCAACGGATTCCCTCGGCGCCGTGAGCATGGGCGGCGACTTTCCGCCCGAGCCGGTGCGCATCGGCCACGATGGCCTTCATTTCTTCCAGCGTGTATTGGGAATGTTGCGGGTCGTCGCCGAGCGACAATACTCCGCCGGTCGCGCAGATCTTGATCAGGTCCGCGCCATACTTGATGTTTTCGCGGACCTTGTGCTGGACGGCCGCGATCCCATCCGCAACTCCGTCGTCCGACTTGTGGTATTCGAAGGGCAGCATGTCGTTGTCGCAGTGGCCGCCGGTGATGCCGAGCGCCGGGCCGCTGACCAGCATGCGCGGGCCGGGAACGTCGCCGGCATTGATGGCGTCGCGCAAGGCCACATCGGTGAATCCGCCGGCGCCCACGTTGCGTACCGCCGTGAAACCGGCCAGGAGTGTCGTTCTCGCATTCTTGGCGCCGATCAAGGCTTCTCGCGGCACCGAGATCGCGAGCGTGTCATAGCCAAAATCTGGATTCATCGTGAGATGAGTATGAGCGTCGATCAGCCCGGGCAAGATGGTCGCGTTCGGTAACTCGATTCGCAGCGCGCCGGCGGGAGCCTTGGCCCGGCTTGCCGCACCGAGGCTGACGATCTTTCCATCCTCGATCACCAGCAGTTGATCGGCCAGCATCGTGCCGGTTGCCACGTCGTAAACGTGGCCGGCATGGATCGCGACCGGGCTCGCAGATTGGGCATAGACAGCGGCCACAGAAGCAAGCAGCGCAGCGACCGGCAAGAGACCGCGGAGGATTCCTCTCAGCATCAGGTTCCTTTCACAATGTTTTTCAATGACCGTCTACCTCGACGCCCGTCGAGCCAGCCACCCATCCAGGCCCCAGACCCGTCCGGCATCCGTGGCGTAGAAGACTACCATCAACAGCAGTAACGGCAGATGGTCCAATTCGTTTCCGAAATAACGCCATGTCGCAACGCCATGACCGGGATCGAACCAGGTGGCGAGCGTCAGATTGATCAGGAACAGAATGCCGACGACGGCGGCAGGGCGCACCCATAATCCCAGCAGCAGGCATAACCCGACAAATGCCTCCAGTATTCCCACGGAATAGCCGAAGAAAACCGCGTGCGGAAGAAAGACATGCGATAGCACTGGACGATAGAAGCTGACGGCGCCGTTGGAAATGTAGCCTTGCAGATATGCCTGGAAGCCGCCGTGAGCAAAACCCGGTCCGGCCAGCTTGTACTCACCGAATAGCAGAAAAAACACCGAGGTGGCGACGCGGACTGCGGCGATCGTTCTGCCTGGGCGGGCTGAGAGCATCGGTTTCGGAACCGTTACGGCAAAACGGCGTCGGCTTCAATCTCGACCAGGATGTCGGGCGAGATCAACGCGCTTACCTGAACCATTGAGGTTGCAGGGCGAATGTCGTGAAAGAATTCTCCGTGGGCGCGGCCGACTTTTTCCCAGTCGGCGATGTTGATAACGTATATGCGCGTGCGCACCACATCTTTCAAATCGGCGCCCGCTCTCTTCAGCGCGCTCTCGATATTTTTCAATGTCTGCACGGTTTGCGCATACACGTCGCCGACTCCGACGATTTTTCCGTCCGTCCCAGTCGCCGTGGTGCCAGACACATAGATACAAGAGCCCATCTTCACCGCACGCGAGTAACCTACAATTGGCTCCCAGGTCGTTCCCGTCGCAATGTTCTCCCGCTGCATTCTCTCCTCCGCCAGTGGAATTCTACAGGGCCGCGCTGTTTCTGGCAGCCAAGATTGCCGACTGCCAATAAAAAACAAGCGCTCGATGCTGGGACGAACAAATCCCGCTACCGGATTCACCGCACAACCCGATCGCAATGTCGGCGTTCTAATCAATCTGGAAAATGAATCTCGCGGATAAACAAAAGTCACTTGCATTGCAAGGGTGAAGCGGGTTATCTAGAGCCCATGTAGCTGAAAGTCTCAGTTGGCGCGGGATTCAGGGGGACCGGATATGGTCGAGGAATCGCACCCGTTGCAGCAGTTGTTTCAGGATCTCGTCGGGCGGCACTACGCCGAGGAAATTGGGATCCGCGACCCTCAGGTGGTCGCATATGTTTCGCACTTGCTCTCCGAGTTTTGCGAAACCGAGCAACTCTACAGGATTCGCGACGCCTCGAATCGGCCTCTCGCCGATGTTGGAGAAATGCTGTTGGAATCGGACCCGGTTTACGGACCCGCACCTTCTTTCGACCGCGAACGCCAGGTGAGGAAGCACATCGGCGACTTCACACTTTTTTTTGCAGGGATGTTTCCGGAGAGCATCAATCATTTCCGGCTGCGCCGCCAGCGCCTGGAGAACTTCGTCGAGTGGGTGAAAGCTGGAAAAGAAAGCTACTACATCGTCTCGAAGTTCGAGCATTTTGAATACGCCAGAGTGGCGCCGTTGTTCGCCAGCCTTTCAAAAAACTTCGAAGGTTGCGTCTATGGCCTAAACATGGTGAAAAACGAACTGGAAGAGATGCAACACCCGATTGTCCGGCGCGGCAACGATTTGATCATGTAGCGCGGCGCGGCTCATTCCGCAACTCGCCCACTCCCTTCATCCGGTAAAAACTTAACGCATTGCTGCCTTGGTCGAGGCGCCGGACCCGGCGCAACACCCCGAACTCCTCCCCCGGATCGAATTTCTTCTCGTGCTCAGCGATCACGATCGTCATCGCCCAGATTAAGGAGGAACCGGCCAGCGCGCGCAGCGTGTCGGCGTAGCAGTTTTTCATCCGGTACGGCGGATCCATGAATATCACGTCCGCTGCAACTCGCTTGCGCTCCATGCGCCAAAACGCGCGCGGCAGATCCTCCTGGTGGACTGCGTATCCGGTTTCGATTCCGAGTGCGTGCAGGTTCTTGCGGATCGTCTCGGCCGCCGGTTCGGACCTTTCCACGAAATGAACTTCCTTCGCGCCTCGGCTCAGGGCCTCGATTCCGACCGCACCGGTTCCGGCAAAAAGATCAAGCCAGACGCTGCCTTCCAGAGCGGACGGATTCCCGGCGGTCAAAACATTGAACAACGTTTCCCGCAGGCGGTCTGAGGTAGGCCGGATATCCCCGCCCCGCAAGGGATACAGCGGACGGCTTCGATATTTGCCCGCGATCACTCGCATGTACTTTTGGATGCCTTCAGGCCGCAACCACTATATTCATGCATGTAGAATAAAAACAGCGAAAGCTCATGCGAAGCTGGTCCATCCCGGTGGGGCGCCTTTTCGGCGTGGATGTGCGCCTGCATCTGACGTTCCTGGTACTGCCACTGTTCGTTTTCTGGGCCGAATATTCTGCCAATGGACGATCGGCCAATGGGCCACGCGATCTGGCCCTGGTAGGCATCATTCTTGCCTGCGTGGCTGCCCACGAGTTTGGGCATATGGTGGTCGCGCGCCGCTTCGGATTGGTCCCCAAAGCGGTGATTCTGCTGCCCTTGACGGGCGTCACGCTTTATGAGGATTCGCACAAGGAGAAACCGGCCACGCCGCCCTGGAAACGCGAGATCTGGCTCGCGGCCGTGGGCCCACTCGTAAGTCTTGCTTTGGCGGGGCTTTCGGTCGTGGCGGTCGCGGCGTCAGGCCACCGAATTGAGTTATTCAGATGGCCTTTTCTTCAGGCTTCGCAACTCGAGAAGAGCCTGGTTTGGGCGAACCTGTATATTGCCGTGCTGAATCTTCTGCCGGCCTACCCGTTGGATGGCGGGCGGATTCTGCGGGCTTTGTTTTCAAGAAAGCTCGACCTTTCGACGGCAACGCGGCGCGCGGTCTCCATCAGCACCGCCATTGCACTTGTGCTGATCTTCGCGGGGCTGATTGAACCGCAACTGTGGCTGACCATGGTCGGCGTGATCGTTTTTTCGGCGGCGCAACTCGAAGAACGCGCGCTGGTATTCCAGTCGGTGCTCGATAACGTCCGGCTGGAAGAGGTGATGCTCACCGACTTCGCAACACTTTCTCCCGCAGACACGCTGGAAGATGCGCTCGAAAAAGCGGTGCACTCCCTGCAAGACGATTTTCCCGTCGTCCGCGGAAGCGACATGGTGGGAGTGATCTCGAGGGCGCGCATTCTCGACGCCCTGCGGGCCGAAGGGAATGGCTATGTACAGGCGGCAATGAACAAGATTTTCGAGGTTTCGATGCGCAACGACACGCTGAGTTCTGCCTTCCGCAAGCTCACGGCGCGCAGCTCGAGTATCATTCCCGTGGTGGAGGACCAGCGCCTGATCGGGATCGTGACGCTTCAGAACCTGATGCACTCCATGTCGCTGCTGGCCGAAACCCGCAAGCTGCGCCGCAGCGAATCTGAAACCTAGCGGCTCAGAACAGTTTCACCGCTTTCGCCATCTGCACCGCCGGGATCATCCTCAATCGGTCCAACACTTCGCCCGATACAGGGCCATCCACGTGTACCACCGCAATCGCTTCCCGGGCCTGATCTGCGCTCTTGCCGGAACTCCTCCGGCCGAGCGAAAAGTTCGCGATATTGATGGATTCCTCGCCCAGAATCGTCCCCACCTTCCCGATTACACCCGGTACGTCGCGATTTCTCAGATAGATCAGGTTGCGTTCGAGCGGTGCTTCGACGTCAATTCCATCGACATGAAGCAGTCGTGGGGTTTCGCCGTGCAACACGGCACCTTTGACCATGTGCTCTTCGCAGGCGGTCTTCAGGAAAACGGAGAGCACGCTCCCTGCGCCCCCGGTCGATGCCTTGGCCTTGTGCGATTCCAGAACCCGAAGCCCGCAATCGGCCGCGATCGTCGCCGCATTTACCAGGTTTGCCTTTTCTTCCAGCGCCTGATTGAGAATGCCCTTGATGGCTCCATTGCGGATCAGGTCTGTCTTCCACTCACCGATGTGACCGCTATAACGGAGGGAGATTTCCTGGAGACTTCCCTCCGAAACCTGCGCAAGAAATGCGCCCATGCGCTCCGCCAGAACGATGTAAGGCTGCATGACGGCATATTCTTCGGCTGAAACAGAAGGGACGTTCACCGCGTTCTGAATTACGCCATGCTTCAGATACTCTTTAACCTGACGGGCAATCTGCACTCCGACAGCCTCTTGCGCCTCGGAGGTCGAGCCCCCGATGTGCGGTGTGAGAATCACGTTCTCCAGAGGCGTGAGGGGAGAATTCTTCGGAGGCTCCTCCGCAAAAACGTCAATCGCCGCGGCAGCGACCCGGCCGTTCTGAAGCGCATTCGCGAGATCGGCTTCATTTACCAGTTCTCCCCGGGCGCAGTTGACCAGCCGCACGCCTTTCTTCATCTTCGCGATCGACGTTTCATTGATCATTCCGTTGGTCTGTGGCGTCAATCCGACGTGAAGCGTGAGATAGTCCGAATCCGCGTAGACGTCGTCCAGGCTCGCAAGCCGAATGCCCTGCTCTTTGGCCAGCGATGCGGAGACGAACGGATCGTGCCCAATCAACTCCATGCCAAAAGCGCGCGCCCGCCGCGCCACCTCCATCCCGATTCGACCGAGCCCGACAATCCCTAATGTCTTCCCCCGCAGTTCCGTTCCTTGCAGCGATTTCTTCTCCCATTTCCCGGCGTGCATCAGGGCGTCGGCGCGGCAGAGATGGCGGGCCATGGCGAGCATCATTCCCAGGGTCTGCTCGGCAACGGCGACCGCATTCGCGCCGGGCGTGTTCATCACCGCGATGCCCTTGTGCGTGGCCGCTTCCAGATCGATGTTGTCGATGCCGACGCCGGCGCGTCCAATGACCCTGAGCTGGTGGGCGTGTTCCAGCAGTTTTGCGTCAGCCTGCACCGACGAGCGCACGATCAGCGCGTCTGCCGATTCGAGGTGCGCGGGCAGGTTGCCGTCGAGTTGATCGGCGGTGAGCACGGTCCAGCCCGGCTCCTGCAATTGCGCAACCGCCGACGATGAGATTTTTTCCGCCACAATAATCTTCACGAAAAGGTCCTTTGCGAATGGAACTCACCTACTGAAATTCCGCCTGATTGACCCGCCGGCCTCGCGCGTTTATGCATCGACAAAAACAACGCAGAGAAAGTAGCTGGTGATGACTTAGACGGCTATTATTTGTCGTTTGAGCCCGGCTGGACCTGTGTGTATCCCGCCGGAACCTCGAACAGGGCTGCATCCAGGCTGTCCTTCGAATACGAAGTGACCTCGATTGTCGTATCCATCAAAGACCCGGGCACCGGAGGAGGAGGCGGAGGCACGTTACTGTTGGCCGCGGCGGTGTTTTCGCTATCTGCTTGCTTTTGCTTCTTTTTGGCGAACAAACCGCCCAATCCCTTCGCAATGGCGTCGCTGGCGCTTGTCGGAGGGTTATTCTTACTCGCATCTGCTTGCGTGTTCTGCTGCGCTTCGGCTGACGAGTCCTGCCCCTGGGCAGACATCCCAAAGCTCGTGTACTCGAGCAGCGGCATTCCATCCATTTTGATCGAGTTTTTCCTGAACTCGGTCATGGCCTGAGCCATTTGCGGATTGCCCGCTCCCATTCCCATGGATTCTGGCAGCCAGTTCATCTCTTTCGCCATCTTCATGTAGAACGCCCGCAATTCTTCATAGCCCGGAACGGTCCCGTACCAGGAGTCCGATGTCATCCAGGTTGTGGCGTTCGACTTTTCCAGGTCAGCTTCAGTCTTCGGATCGGTCGACTGAAACTTGAGGTCGATCCGCATCGTCATTTCTTTCGACGGAAGACCTATGACATCGTGCGTTGCGCCGGTCGCCCGCATATCGAATTTCGGGACTACCGTCACGTTTGACTTGTCGTCTTGTTTGGCCGTGGTATGCGTCTCTTCTTGAGTCGCCTTAGCCTGGGTCTGCGCGATCTGCTGTTTTAACTGGTCGAAGGTTTCTACGTTGTATGTCTTCTTCGCGCTGTCGATGTGAATGAAACGGCGCGCGTCCAGATCGATGATCTCGATCGTTCCGGTGGAATGCTCGGTGCGCATGCGATTGCCGCGAACCATCGTGGTCGTGCTCTGGGGCTCATTGGCCTGACGCGCGCTTTTGCTGAAGACGCCGAGTTTCTTCGTGATTCCTGCCAGTGAGCCGCCCGTTACTTTGCTTTGCTGCGTATATTTAAAATCGGCCCGGCTGGTGCCAACCCCTGCCAGGATTACCATTCCCACCGCGATTGCCGAACCGTATCTCATCTCATCCTCACTTTTTTCATGTTGGAAAGCAGGTAAAACCACTT
This sequence comes from Candidatus Sulfotelmatobacter sp., assembly GCA_036490405.1. GTDB lineage: Bacteria > Acidobacteriota > Terriglobia > Terriglobales > Acidobacteriaceae > Sulfotelmatobacter. The sequence goes on from DASXDY010000027.1 coordinate 16,445, forward strand.
GCCGATCCAAAACCTTTTCTATCGAGCGGTCAGCGCAGCCTCGTTGCTTCGCGCATAAACTTTCTGCGCCGCCCGCACCGCCGCGCCATACTCGACATCTTTGCCGCTCACATGTGCGAGCACATGTTCCAGCGCCCCCAGAATCCCGATGGTGTCGAGATAGTCGTAATAACCGATGTGCGCGATTCGGAACAGTTTGCCCTTCATGTCCCCTTGCCCGTTTGCCACGACCGCGTCGAATGACTCGCGGAACTCCTTCACGATCTTTCCCGAATCGAGGCCATCCGGAGGGCAAATCGCTGTTAATGCTGCCGCCGGAGCCGACGCATAAAGCTTCAATCCCAGCGCCCTGGCTCCGGCGCGAGTCATCTCCGCGCATAGTTCCGCATTGTTTACCAGTTCCTCGCGTCCCTTCGCAAGATCGCCGTCTCCCATGCCGCGGATGAACTCCAGAGCCGCCCCGAGGGCGGCAAACAGAGAAGTCGCGGGAGTGTATGCGGTTTCGCCCTTGGCTGCGGATTTGCGCTCTTTGCGGAGATCAAAGTAATAGCGTGGAGAAGTCGTGGCCTCCATGCGCTTCCATGCGCGCTCGCTGACCGCACAATAGGCCAGGCCTGGAGGCATCATGAGCGCCTTTTGCGATCCGCCGATGATCACATCCACGCCCCATCCATCCACATCGAGATGCGTCGTGCCCAGGCCCGTAATTGCGTCCACAATCAGCAGCGTATTGTCGCCATGGTCACGAACAACCTGCGCAATCCCCTTCATGTCATGGCGCGCGCCAGTGGAGCTTTCCGTCGCCTGCACGAACACGGCCTGGATGTCGGGTGTGATGCGGGCACGTACGTCGTCAAGCAAGAAGGTTCCGCCGTAAGGTACTTCCAGCACCTCGGCCTGGCAGCCGAAGGCCTTCGCGAGGCCAGTCCAGCGCTCTCCGAATTTTCCGGCCGTCAGCACCAAAACTTTGTCTCCGGGCGAGGTGAGGTTCGAGACGGACGCTTCCATCACGCCCGTGCCGGACGACGCCAGCACGACGACATCATTCCTGGTGCCGATGAATTCCTTCATGTCGGCCAGCACGCGCTGAAAGAGCGCCTTGAAATCGGCAGTGCGGTGATGCGCCGTAAAGGCGGCCATCGCGGTTTGCGCCGCCGGCAGAAGAGGAGTAGGACCGGGAGTAAAAAGACGGTTCTTGCGCAACATGGTCGAGTCCTTTGGAGTAGGGATAATCCTCTAGTTTACCGGAAGATGAGTGAACCCGGGGCCTAGCTGAAGCGTCTCGGTTGTGAAAATCCTGAAACACAAACGTCGTAGCCTGTTTCTTGGGCTAGAAAAAGCGGCGCCAAGCGGTCGCCAGCAATTGAAAAACTGGATCGGCGGGCAGGACAATTGCATCAGACTGCGTGGAGGATTCTATGTCGAAACTGGCAATCTGGGCGCAACTGGAAGCTAAGCCTGGCAAAGAAAAGGAACTGGAGGCTTTCCTGAAATCCGCGCAGCCGCTGGCCGAGCGCGAAGCCGGGACCGTGAGTTGGTACGCGATCAAGATGGGGCCGGGGAAATATGGGATTTTCGACACCTTCGCCGATGAAAGCGGCCGCACTGCTCACCTGAACGGCGAAATCGCTAAGGCCTTGTTTGCGAAAGCGGATGAATTGCTCGCCGTAGCCCCGAAGATCGACAAGCCGGAAATCTTGGCTTCCAAGAACGGACACTAAAGTTCGCTCGCGTTTCCCGGCTCGAATTTGGCGATGCATCTCAGTGCCCCGAATGGGAGGGGACTCCTTCGAAGTCGTTGAAGGCCGGAATAGGTTTGTTCCCGTAATACGACACGAGCTCCCTCATGCGCCATAGGCATCAGGACCGAAGTTCTCCGCGACTGGACTTCGCAATTGCTTCGCCGGATAAATGTCGCGAAGCGTTCTGATGGACATCCCTTCCCCGAAGGCTTTCGATTTCTTGCCGCACATCGAACGCCCAGCACATCGCTTACAATCGAGGCCGATTGGGAGAACTTCATGCCGCTGAATCGCAGGTCTTCAACGTACGCTCTTCTGCTACAGATAGTATTTTCGACATTTCTCGCTGTCGCTCAGGAACCAAAACTCCCTCAAGAGAAGCAGAGTCAGATCGAAGCGGCAGTATCGAAGTTCATGGCAACCACGCACGTTCCCGGCGTCTCGGTCGCCGTCGTCGAAAATGGACAATATGAATGGGCCTCCGGCTACGGCTTGGCGGATGTGGAAAATAATTCTCCAGCCAGCGAACACACACTGTTTCGTCTCGCGTCGATCTCGAAATCGCTTTCCGCTACCGGGGCAATGCAACTTGTCGAGCGTGGCAAGCTCGATCTCGACGCCCCGGTTCAGAAATACTGTCCGGCATTTCCGCAAAAACCATGGCCGATGACCACCCGCGAGGTCATGGGACACTTGGCCGGCATCCGCCACTACAAAGGCGGGCCGGACGATCTTGAAATCGGCAACACCAAACATTTCGACGATCCCATCCAGGGTGGACTGAATTTTTTCAAAGATGACCCCTTGCTGTCGGAGCCAGGCAAGACATTTCACTATTCGACGCAAGGTTACACGCTCGTCGGTTGTGTCATGGAAGGGGCCTCGGGCACGAAATATGTCGACTACATGATGCGGAATGTTTTCACGCCGGCCGGAATGGAGCACACCGTCGTCGACAACCGCTTCACCATCATTCCCTACCGCACGCGCTTCTATCAGAAGACGGAGTCGGGCACCGTCGAGAACGCCGACTTCCTCGATTCCAGTTACAAGATTCCCGGCGGCGGATGGCTTTCGTCGGCGGAAGATATGGCGAAATTCGAAGTGGCCATTCTCAACGACAAACTGATCAAGCGGACGACGCGTGACCTTATGTGGACCGCTCTCAAACCAAGCGACGGAAGCAAAGACGGCTACGGCCTGGGCTGGGGTAACGGAGATGTGGATGGCATCGCCGTCGTGTCCCATACGGGTGGCCAGCAGGGAACCAGCACCGCATTTATGATGGCGCCATCCAAACGCGCGGGCGTGGTCGTGCTGACCAACATGGAGGGTGCAGACGCGCATGATCTGGCCGACGAGATTCTGAAGATTCTGTTGGGTACAGATGGGAACAAGCCGAAGAACTCGCATCCTTGACTATTCATTAGTGTCGCCGGGATTTTGCTGCGCCCAGCGAGCGAGGCGACGAAGGGAACGCTATCAGCCGCTACGAGCTTCGCTTCCTTAGTGTTTCAAGCCGTACTTTCAACGCATTCTCAATGTACTCCGACAATCGCGATGCGCTGTCGCGCGAATGCGCTTTTGAACTCAGTTCCGATCTCAGCTTGCTAATCTCACTGTCGGAATCTTCTGCGGGCACGAGAGAAATAGATGCAACAAATGCCAACGTCTTGTCGAAACTATCCCGGCTCGCCTTCAGCGCCCGAAGTCCATCAACGACCTGAATTTCGTTCATTGTTTCTATCTGCGCTACCGTTCTTGCAAAGACGGATCGGAAAAAGCTCTCTCGTTCATTCATGAAGGGATTTTACTCGCGTGCGTGAAGCGCCGTACTTGGGAATGTGGTTAACAGGCCACAGGTGCGGCAAGCGGTCGAGTAGAATTTGCCGTGCGATCCATGGGCCGGCTCAATGCCCCGAATGATAAGGATGTCCCTTGAGAATCGTGAACGCGCGATAGAGCTGCTCCAGCAACACAACACGAGCCAGTTCATGCGCCAGGGTCATTTTTCCCAGAGAGATCACATGCTGCGCCGAGCGCCGTGTTTCCTCACTGAATCCATCGGCGCCACCAATCGCGAAGACCAGGGGCATTGGATTCCTGTCCTGATAGTCGCCAAGGAATTTGGCGAATTGCTCTGACGAAAATTCTTTGCCGCGCGAATCCATCAGCACAAGAGTAGATTTCGCAGCACTCTTGCCTGAGCGCCCTGACATTTCCAGAAGCGCGGCTTCAGCCCGCAGGGCAATGCCCTCCACCTGCGCGTACCGCGAGATGCGTTTGAGATATTCGTCTGTGAGGGATTGGACCGCGGATTCCCTGGTCTTCCCGATCCATGCAATCCTGATCTTCAAAGTCGAAGCGGCGGAGCGGACCCTCTCGTCCGCGTTGCGGCTCAGAACGTCCTATGCTCTTTTTCTCTTCCTGGCAGCGGGCACAGCCGCCACTTTACGCGTCCGAACGGCCGCCTTCAGATCGGAGGGCTCCAGCTTCCTGGCCGATTTCCACAACCGCTCCAGATCATAATACTTCCGCGCCTTATCCGAGAATACGTGGACGACGAAGTCCACATAGTCGAGCAGCACCCATTCCGCCTGTTTATAACCTTCGACGCTGTTGGGCCGTATCCCGGCGGATTTCAACCGCATCTCCACCTCGTCGGCAATGGCCTGCACCTGCCGCGGATTGGTCCCGCTGCAAAGCACAAAGTAGTCGGTAAAGGCTCCCGACCCTTTTTCCATTTCCAGAATGCTGAGTTCTTCGGCCTTCTTTTCGAGGCAGGCTTGAATGGCGGCGGAGACTTGCTTTTTCAGTTCTGTCTTCTTCATTCAGTCGTCGGGGCTGGTCGTCGCTGGCTTGCGCCCTTCCATTGTATCGGAGTTCGGGTGGGCCGCCTTCCACAGCTTACTTGCCGGACTTGGCCTCCGCTGCCGCGCGCTCCCGCAACTTGGCCATCGTCGCAGCCGAATGATCTTTGCGGTTGCTATTTTTGTTGCGGCGTTTTGGTTTAGTCACATAGTGGTTCTTGGCCATGAGTGGTTCCCCAATCTCTTGAAGGCGGTTCGGGACGCCAGCCCTGGATGTTCTCGCTTGCGGTGTAATACGAAGCTGCCCTTCGATTGTAACAAGTCGCCTTGCTTGTCATTCGTACAGCCTACCTATACAGTCCCGTCTTCCTGATATATTCCGCGACCGCCGGCGGAACGAAGCGCCCTAACGGTTTTCCCGCTGCGGCGGCCTGGCGGATCGAAGTGGCGGACGCCGGTTCCTTCAGGTCTGCCATGAGGTGGAGTGTGACTCCCGGCAGCACCAGATCTCCGCTGGCCTGTTGCTTCTCAAACGGCCTGGTTACCGCGGCCCTGGGCCGCAACCTCTCAGGCAGCGCGTTGGCCACATCGGCCAGCGAATATCCCGGCCGGCCCGCGATAATGAATTTGCACTCCCGAAACACTGCAACCGCTTGATGCCACTTTGAGATTTCCGCGAAAGCGTCCATGCCGATCAACAAAAACAGCTGATCGCTGTTCTTTAGCGATTGCTTGATGCGAGTCACAGTGTCGATCGTGTAGTTCGGTTTTTCCTTCTTCGCATTCTGCTCGGGCGCTTCCAGCAATGACGGCACGAATGCCTTGTCCTCCGCCGTTGCCAGGGCAAGCATCGCGAAACGGTGCACAAAGGGGGCCAGAGGTTGCTGTTTGTGCGGTGGGACGCCTGCCGGTACGAAACAGACACGATGCAGTTTGCATCTCTCCATGGCCGCCCGCGCCAGTGCCAGGTGCCCGCGGTGCACCGGATCGAACGTTCCGCCAAATAATCCTATATTCATGAATGTCCTTGCCCGACCTAGTGTCACGATTCAAGCCGTTTGTTGCAAGTACAGACCATGTCCGGCCGTACGCTTCCGGGGCTTCCAACGGACACAACCGGACGGGCCCATTGTCAAGCCAAGATGAACTCCTGTAACTATGCTGTTTCCCATTTTGGAACTACGATATTGACATGCGAGTAACCCTCCCCCTACTCCGCATTGCGCCCGCCCGTGCTCCGATTCTGCGTTACGGCGTCGCCGTGCTCAGCACCGCACTTGCGCTCATTCCCACCGTCCTGCTGGCAGATGTTTCCGAAAGCCGCCTCGCCCTGTTTGGCGTTGCCGTCATGGTGAGCGCCTGGTACGGCGGCTGGAAGCCCGGCGTCGTCGCAACTTCATTCGCCCTGACCGTCAGTGCTTATTTCTCGCTCGTTGGCGAACACACGCCCGAGCAACTTCGCGTTGCCATCCTGCGGCTCTCGCTCTTCTTCTTCGTCGCCATGCTGATCTGCTGGCTCAACGCGGCATTGCGCGCTGCCCAGGAGGGCCTGCGGCGCTCGGAGGCCAACTTCCGCTCGCTCGTGACCAACGCGCCCTACGGCATTTGCAGTTGCGATTCGAGCGGAAAAATTCTCGACGCGAACCCGGCATTCCTCGATCTGCTGGGCCTGAATTCCACCGAACAACTGACCGGCCAGCATATTTACAGCCTCTACACCGAGGCCGACCAGTGGTTCGCTCTCGCCGACTACCTGCGGTCCGCAACCCCGTTCAAAGGACTCAACGCCGAATGGAAGCGCAAGAACGGCACAACCGTTGTCCGGGTCTCAGGCCGCATGGTAACGAACGGGCGAAAAGAAGGGGTGGTCTTCGAGCTCTTTGCCGAAGATGTCACCGAACGCCGAGCTCTGGAGCAGCAGTTGCGCCAGTCGCAGAAGATGGAAGCCGTCGGCCGCCTCGCCGGCGGCATCGCGCATGACTTCAACAATCTCCTGATGGTCATTTCAGGGTATTCGGAATTTCTGCTCGAACGCCTTGGAGCCGAGCCGCATCTCCGCGGCCCGGCGCAGGAAATTGCCAGCGCCGCCGAGCGCGCGTCATCGCTGACTCGCCAGTTGCTTGCCTTCAGCCGCAAGCAGATGCTGGCCCCGCGCATCATCAATCTCAACGATATCGCCACCGAAAATCTGAAAATGCTGAACCGCATGATCGGCGAAGACATCGATCTCGTCATGACGCCGGCGCCGAACCTCTGGCCAGTCCGCGCCGATTCCGGCCAGATCGAGCAGGTCATCATGAATCTTGCAGTGAATGCGCGCGATGCCATGCCGTCGGGCGGCCGGCTCACGATCGAAACATCCAACGTCACCCTCGACGAAGAATACGCCCGCCTGCACGGCCCATCGAAGCCGGGAGACTATGTGATGGTGACAATCAACGATACCGGCGTCGGTATGGATCCGGAAACCCAGTCGAAGATCTTCGAGCCGTTCTTCACTACCAAAGGCCCGAAGGGAACCGGCCTCGGACTTTCCACGGTTTACGGCATCATCAAGCAAAGCGGGGGATACATCTGGGTCTACAGCGAGATTGGAAAAGGCACAACTTTCAAGATCTACCTGCCACGCGTGGCCTCAACAGGAGAACCCCTCGCGCAGATTGCCGCCTCCGTCAAGTTTCAGAAAGTTGAGCCCGGTACGGAGACGATCCTGCTGGTCGAAGACGAAGCCAATCTGCGTTACCTCGCGCGGCAATATCTCGAAAAGCAGGGCTACAAAGTAATCGAAGCCGCCGACGGCGCGGTCGCCGTGCAGATTGCCGTTGCACACGACGCTATGATCCACCTGCTGCTGACCGACGTCATAATGCCCGGCATGAACGGGCGTGAACTGGCGCAGCGTATTTCAGAAATTCGCCCCAACGTGAAAGTCCTATACATGTCCGGCTACACCGAAAATGTAATCGGACACAACGGCATGCTGGACGCCGGCGTTCGCCTGCTCCAGAAGCCCTTTAACCTTCGCGATCTGAAAGGCATGGTCCGCGAAGTGCTCGATGCAACTCCAACTCCCCCGGAGGTCGTCATGTCTTCGCAGTCCATTGCTCAACAGGCCGCAGCGCGCGCCAGAGAGGTTCCATCGATACGCGCGCAACGGTTCCAGCTTCATCTTCCCCTGCGTTACCGCCGCATTGGCGAAAACCAGTGGCACGTGGGCACCACAGAAAACATCAGCCGCTCTGGAATGCTCTTCCAGGCCGACGAGTCGCTGCAACCCAGCTCTCAATTAGAAATTAATCTCGTATTACCCGCGGAGATCGCAGGGCTGTCGGGAACGGAAGTCGTCTGCCGCGGAGAAGTTGTCCGCGCCATCGAACGCCGCGGCGACACCCTTAGCCCGGCGCTGGCTGCGCGCATTCTGCAATACCACTTCCAGCACGGCCCGCTGCCGCGGGCATAAATCAAAATCAGGTTCTGTGGGGATAGGAGAAGGCGGCCGGCGAGCCGCCTTCATTGGATGGCGAATTTGCTCAGCCTCGATTGAGGCGGCACGCCAGATTGTCGCCTTATAGGCATTTAGCAAGCCTTTAACAAGAAAGTCATTTATTAAAGGATGGCGTTCTCGTCTTGGGTGGCGGATTACTCGGCGGGAACAGCCTTGTCCGCTTCAGTCACAGCTTTCGCGCGCAACTCCGCCAGAGCATCGGCCATGGCGTGCGTGAGTTCCTTGATACCTTTGCCGGTAACCGCGGAAATTTCGTAGAGCTTGTACTTCTTTTTCTTGCAGTAGCGCTTCAGCGCCGCCAGTTTGTCTTTGTTCGCGGCATCTATTTTCGATGCAGCCATGATCATCGGCTTGTCTTCGAGGTGTGCGCCAAAGCTGGCGAGTTCTCCCATGATGACTTCGACATCATGGACCACGTCTTCGCGTCCGCTGGCATCGGAAACGTCGACAAGATGCACGAGCAACCGCGTGCGTTCGATGTGCCGCAGGAACTGCATGCCCAATCCGGCGCCGGCATGCGCGCCCTCGATCAACCCCGGAATATCGGCGACAACGAAGCTGATCTCGTCTTTCACGTCACCCACCACGACCACGCCGAGGTTCGGTTCCAGCGTGGTGAACGGATAATCGGCAATCTTCGGCCGCGCCGAAGAGATACGCGAAATTAGTGTCGACTTGCCGACATTGGGATATCCCACCAGCCCCACATCCGCCAGCAATTTCAATTCGAGACGGTAGGTATGTTCTTCGCCGGGACGCCCGGCCTCGTGTTCGCGCGGCGCCTGATGCACAGAAGTCGCAAAGCGCGCGTTGCCGCGTCCGCCACGCCCGCCCCGGGCGATCACGAACTTCTGATCGGCGCTCGTAAACTCGAAGACTTTTTCGCCGGTTTCGTCGTCGTAGACGATCGTTCCCACCGGGACTTTCAGGACGACATCGGCTCCCTCGCGGCCAGTCTTGTTCGAGCCTTCGCCGTGGCGTCCGCGTTCGGCCTTGTGCTCCGGATTGAAACGGAAATGGACCAGCGTATTGTGCCGCTCGCTGGATTCCATCACGATGTCGCCGCCCTTGCCGCCATCCCCGCCGGAAGGGCCGCCCCGCGCGACGAATTTCTCCCGGCGGAATGCCATGCATCCGTTGCCGCCGTCACCGGCTTTGACCTTGATTTTGGCTTCGTCAATGAACATGGGGAACCCGTCGTTGGCCGATGGTCGTTTGTCGCTGGCTGGAATCCAGGCCGATAACGACCTGCTTCAAATTAAAAAGCCCCGTCCCGAAGGCGAGGCCTGTCCCTTGAGATGGATGTCGAAACAGCGAAAGCCTACTTCGCTTCTACGGGCTCAACCATCACAAACTTGCCCATCGACCCCTTGTTCAGGAACTTGATGCGGCCGGTAATCTTGGCGAAAAGAGTGTCGTCTTTGCCGCGGCCGACGTTCAATCCGGGCTTGACTCGTGTCCCGCGCTGCCGGACGATGATCGTTCCGCCGGGGACAACCTGTCCGCCGAATGCCTTGAATCCAAGCCGCTGCGCGTTCGAATCGCGGCCATTTCGTGAAGTGCCCTGCCCTTTTTTATGTGCCATAAATAGTTCTCGGTTCTCGGTTGTCAGTTCTCAGTTTAGAAATCATGTAGGGGCAGCCGCCCTGGGCTGTCCGCCGCGCGCAGCGCGGCTTTTTCGTGCTATTTCTTCTTCGCGGCTTTCTTGGCAGCCTTCTTGGGAGCCTTTTTCGCGGCGCTCTTCTTGGCCTTGTGCTCGGCTTTTGGCTCAGCCTCGTGTTCTTCGGCCGCAGCCTTCATCTTTTTCGGCTTCGCTTCCTTCTTCGGTAAATCGGGAGCCCTGAAGCTCTGCCCGCCGAATGCAATCTCGGCGATGCGCACGGCCGTAAACGCCTGCCGGTGTCCGCGGAGCTTCTTGTACTGTTTCTTCCGCTTGTAGTGAAAAACCAGGATCTTCGCGCCGCGGCCTTCTTCGACTACCTGGCCAATGACACGTGCGTCGGAATCAACGCCGACCTTCCCCTCTTCGCCGGACACCGCAACCACCGGAAACTCTACTTGTCCGTCAGTGCCGTTCCCGACCTTCTCCACTCGAATCACATCCCCGGGCGCCACCCGGTACTGCTTTCCACCAGCGCGGATCACCGCGTACATACGCCTTCCTCCCTCGAATGTCGTTGAAATTCAGCGGGAATCCGGAAGTCGCATAACGGACTTCCGATCTGAGCCCAAAGCGCACACGAGCGCTCGCAAGGGGCCTGCTGATTTCCTGTGCTTGCTGTGTTTTCTGCCACGGCGCTTCAGCAGCCAGGGCATGCGTCCCCAGAACGGGTCGGCGAGTACAGGCAAACCCAACTAGTTTATCGTGCGCTGTGGAAATCGGTCAAACGAAAGCAGAAACCCCGGCCACCGATTGGCAAGGATCCCCGCGGATCTAACCCGAAGCTCGACCCATGGGAAGCTCGACGCCCGGTCTTAATCCGTGAAAATCCGTGGAGATCCGTGGCTTGTCGTTCGGCGCTGCCTGTGCGAAAATTCCGCCGGATTTTCCCGGAGGGAAACAACCAATGCTGAAGCGTCTTCTCACCGTTTCGTGCTGTCTGCTCGCCCTTGTGCTGTCGAGTGCCGCGCAAACCAAGAAGTCCTCCATGAAAATGGCGGCCGGGCCCGCTCCCGACAAGGCCTACATGCAAAAGATCTGGGACGCATGGGCTACCGCCGATCCGGCCAATGCCGCGAAGTTCTACGCCGCCGGGCCTCACGTCTTCTTCGATATTGCCCCGCTGAAATACAACAGCTGGGATGAATATGAAAAAGGCGTGAAAAGTGTCTTGGCCGGTTATAAGAGTGCCAAGTTTACCGTCAATGACGATGCTTCGATCCATCCGCACGGCGACCTGGTGTGGGGCACCGCCACGATCGCTTTCGAAATGACGACCAAGGCCGGAAAGGTCGAGATGGGTAACTTCCGCTGGACGGTCATCTGGGAACCCATCGACGGCAAGTGGCTGACAGTTCACGAACACGTCTCCGAGCCCATCCAGTAAGACCTTGGCCACGGATTAACACGGATCATCACGGATAAAACCGGACAAGAAATTGTTTTGGTTTATCCGTGGCAATCCGTGCAGATCCGCGGCCAGATTTTTTCGGTTAGTAAGCCTTCCAGAAGAAGTACGCGGTCATCCCCGCACCAACCAGCACCACGAATGTTCTGACCCACGCCTGCGGCATCTTCATCGCGGAGTGGGCTCCGACAAATCCTCCGACGATTCCGCCGAGAATCATTATCCCGCCGTGCTTCCAATACACCGCCCGTTCGGCGATAAAGACGACCACGGCGACTCCATTAATCACAAATCCCATCACGCTTTTCAGCGCATTCATGGCGTGGATGTCGGTCATGCCGAGCGCGGCCAGCATTGCCAGCATCACGATTCCCATGCCCCCGCCAAAGTAACCTCCGTAGACCGCGACGGCCAACTGAAACACCGTCGCGCCCACGAGTGCAGCACTCGTGGCTTGATGCTCGATCACCGAGGATCGCCCGCCCGCCAGCTTTTTCCCGAACGCAAACAGCAAAGTTGCCCCCAGGGTGAGCCACGGTAATACGCGCAGGAATGTGTGGGCCGGCGTCTTCAGCAGGAGAAAGGCCCCAGCCAGCCCGCCAATCAAACTCGCGGCCAGCAGCGGAATCATCACCCGTCTGGGAACATCGAGCCGCTTGCGGTACGCGCCGCCGCTCGCCGCCGCTGCCGTCCAAAGCGCGATCGTATTGGTGGCGTTCGCCGGAATCGGTGGCACGCCCGTCCACAGCAGCGCCGGAAACGCGATGAAGCTGCCACCTCCGGCGACGGCATTCAACGCGCCGCCCAGAACGCCGGCCAGGAAAAGAAATGTGATGGATTGCGGAGTCAAGCAGCTAGGTGTACCAGAAACCGGGACAAGCCGCCACGACCTCACCTTTCGTCAGGCGTTACGTCTCACCCAACGATGCCTACAACAACGTTCTTCCGCCTCGCCTCCCTTTTATTTCTCGCGTCCTCTTTGCTTGCCCAAACTGCCGCGCCTGCGAATCCCTGCGCCGCGCCGCAGCAGAAGCAATTCGACTTCTGGGTTGGGGAATGGGATGCGACCTGGCCCGGCCAGAACACCGGCGAAACTGGTCACGGCACGAACAGCATCAAGCGCATTCTCGACGACTGCATCGTGCAGGAGAACTTTACCAGCCTCGATGCGTCGCACCTGCGAGGAACCAGTGTCTCGGTTTTCGAACCAAAATCCGGACACTGGAAGCAGACCTGGGTCGACAACCAGGGTGGCTATCTCGACTTCGCCGGCGAATTCAAAGATGGGCAGATGATCTTGCAGCGTGAATTCACCCGGCCCGATGGCGTTCGCGTCATGCAGCGCATGGTCTGGAAGAACATCAGCGCCAGCGAATTCGATTGGAGTTGGGAAGCTTCTACTGACAGCGGAAAAACCTGGCAGGTGAACTGGCCGATCCACTACAAGCGCAAGATCTGATCGCCAACGGTTTCAATGTTCCGATATTTCAAGCTCCAGCGGGTTACCTCTGTAACTAGCCCGATTTGATCCCCGCCCAGAAACATCTCCCAAGCCCCGGGGTTAGTACAATCGGTGGTAAGGGAGATTTTTATGCGTTATCGGGTCGTCGTTTTCTCCGCCTTTTTTCTTAGCAGCATCGCCTGGGGACAAGCGGCACCAGCTTCGAATTCATCGTCATCCGGCAACCAGCAGTCCATGCCGGGCATGGACATGTCCGGCAAACATCACGACATGTCGAACATGAAGATGGGCGACTCCGAAAAAGAGGCTGATCCCGATGCGGCGGCGCCCGCCATGCGTTCCATGGAAGGGCACATGGACATGGGCCCGCACATGAAGATGACGGAACTGCGCAAGCTGCGGCCAGGCGATGCCGACCGCGCCCAACAGATCGTCGAAGCTGCACGTGCCGCCGCAAGCAAATATCTCGACTATCACGTGGCGCTCAACGATGGCTTCAAGATCTTTCTGCCCAACATTCCGCAAAAGATCTATCACTTCACAAACTATTCCTACGGCTTCGAGAACGCGTTCAAATTCAATCCCGACCACCCCACTTCGCTGCTCTATGAAAAGCATGGCGACGATTACAAGCTGATCGGCGTGATGTACACCGCACCCAAGCGGCTCACGGAAGATCAACTCGACGAGCGCATTCCGCTGAGCATCGCGCAATGGCACGAGCATACGAACTTCTGCACAGCGCCCGCAGGCCGCAAAGGCGAATATTTCGGCCCGAATCCCAAATTCGGAATCAAAGGATCAATCGTTACAGAAGAAGCGTGCCAGGCCGAAGGCGGAACGTTTCATCCCGTCGTCTTCAACTGGATGGTCCACGTCTATCCCTTCGAGAAGGACCAGGCGAGTATCTGGTCGGTGGAACGACAGCACGGCGACGCGGACTGAAACGAAACCGTCGTTAGTCGTTGGTCGTCAGTCGTTAACCATTCGTCGGTCCAGTTCGTTATATAGCCAGAGGCTAACGACCGATGACCAACGCCACTTTCCTCACAAAACAAATTCATTTGTGTTCCGCGCAATCCAATGCGCATGACCAAAGTTTCTGCTATCCGAAAAAAGCGTTCTTCGTCCAATAGAGTGTTGAAGATTTCCCGCGAATGGGGAACTTCAGGCGCGAAAAGCGCGTAGCTTCCTGAGTAGATTTGCGGCCGGAGCAGAGGTGACCTCGGCCGTTGAGATTAGAAATTTCTGCGGGGTCTGGGGATTCTCTCACGCTCGGTTTGGCGGCCCAGGTGAGAGAGCCCCCATCGCGAAAACTCAGGCTTTGCAGCTTGTGTCTTCTACCCCGGCGGCAGCATTTTAGGCCATTCGTGGGGAAACACAAGCGTTTTCTTACGCTGGTCGCGAGCCGGGCCGCCCCAAACCGTTTCCCGACGTAATTTCGGGAAAGAAAAAAGGAGCAGCAATGAAGTTCGCGACAATCTCCAAGAGTCTGGTTCTGGGTCTGGCAGTTCTGGTGGCATCGAGCGCGTTTGCGGCCAACAAGGCTTCGCTGACGCTGGTCAACCCCGCAACCATCAATGGTACGCAGCTGAAGGCCGGCGATTACCGGTTGGAGTGGGAGGGCAATGGCCCCGCAGTCGAGGTCAGCATCATGAAGGGCAAGAACGTACTGGCGAAAGTTCCCGGTAAACTTGTGGATCTCGCCGCCCCGGCGCAGAACAACGCCGCCGTCGTGGAGAAGAGCGACAGCGGAGCCAGCACACTCTCCGGCGCCCGCTTCGAAGGCAAGAAGTTTGCCCTCGAACTCGGCGAATCCAGCAACGGCATGCAGGCTGGATCGAGCAAGTAAAGTCTGTTGAGGAAATTCGAGGAAGGGTGCCCCATTTCTCGCGCGCTTTCTGCGCGAGAAGTGGGGATTTTATTGTAGTCAGAGAAGATTAGTTCTTGACCGTCATAGCGTCGGAGTCCACAGCTTTTTTGCCGGTAATACCTTCTAGTCCCGCCAAGATGCCTCGGTAGTCATTCTTGTCGCATTGCATGGCAAAACCACCCTTCTTGTCGCCATCGGCCCAAGTCAATCCGACGAAGTGTTCTTGGACTTTGTTAGTGACCAATAGTATTTTGGCACCTTCCAACGACGCGATCAGCCCGCGGTAATCCCGCCCGCCAGTTTGTGGACCTTCTTGAACCCGCGAAAGCCGTTACTGCATAAGATCCCTTCACGTCAACGCTAAGCGATACCTGTTGTTTTCCAAAAGGAGTCGTGCCATACTCCTGTTGAGAACCAAAAGGTGAGAATGAAACAAACCGCAGATATCCAACAAGGCACCCTGGCATTGATGGTCTTGAAGACCCTCGATGTGATGGGTCCGCTGCACGGCTACGGTATCGCCCGCCGCATCGAACAGATCAGCGGGGACCAACTTTCTCTTAATCAGGGGACCTTGTATCCCCTGCTCCTTCGCTTGGAGCAGGAGGGCGCGATTTCCTCGGAGTGGGGGCCGTCCGAGAACAATCGTCGTGCCCGCTTTTACCGGCTTACCCGCGCCGGCCGAAAGCAACTCCAGGTTGAATTACAGAGCTGGCAACAGACGGCGGACATCATTGCACGGTTCCTCACTGCTGAAGCGGAGGCGCGTTCATGAGGCGGCTGAAACGGTTGTTCGCCCGCCTTCTCAACCTGGTTTCACGACAAACCAGGGACGGGCGATTGCTGGAAGAAATTGAAGAGCATCTTGCCCGACAGACAGCAGACAATCTGCAATCCGGCATGACGCCCGCCGAAGCGCGCCGCCAGGCCATATTGAAATTCGGAGGCATAGACGCAATTTGCGAGCAGTATCACGCCGAAAAGAGCCTGCCCTTCATCGAGAGCGTCATCCAGGACGTGCGCTATTCAGCGCGCATCCTGCGCAAGAACTGGGGCTTCACTGCGATTGCGGCGACATCGCTGGCCCTGGCCATCGGCGCCAACACAACGATTTTCTCCGTGATGAAGCGCGTGCTTCTTGATCGGTTGGACGTGCCCCACGCCGAGCAACTCCGCATACTCCATTGGCGGGGAGACGATCACACCGCCGTCAGCAATATGTGGGGCATTGGCGACGACATGCAGAGCGGCAGGGGCGGAACCGCATTTTCGTATCCGGCCTATGAACAATTACGCCGCGACAATCGCGTGCTCGAAGACCTTTTCGCGTTCAAGAACGTTGGCCGGATGAATGCAACCATCGACGGAAACGCGCAAATCCTGCAAGGCGAAATGGTGAGTGGAAACTTCTTCGATCAGCTTCAGGTGGAGCCGCCGATCGGCCGGCCAATTATCGCCGCGGATGACCAGACCGGAGCCACCGTCGTCGGGGTGATCAGCGCAGGATTATGGGAACGCGCGTTCGGATCTTCGCCCGCAGTCCTGGGCCGCACGATCAAAGTCAACATGATTCCGGTCACGATCGTCGGCGTTGCTCCCGGCGGATTCACGGGCGCCAAGAGCGTGCTGTCCAGTCCGGATCTGTTTCTCGCGTTGAGTTCGCAGCCGCTGGTCGAGCCGCGCGGCAAGAACGGATCGCTGCTGGGCGCATCGAGCCCGCAGACCTGGTGGCTGAATATCATGGGCCGCGCCAGGCCCGGAGTTTCAGACGCTACTGCTCAGGCGGCTCTGGACGCTTCGCTCGCGGCAGTAGTGCGCTCGACGTTGCGAATCGACGCGGACACGACGATCCCGCGCCTGGATTTGCTCGACGGCAGCCGTGGCTTGTTCATGTCGAAGAGGATCTTCGAGAAGCCGCTCGAGGTCCTCATGGCAGTTGTTACGCTCGTGCTTTTGCTCGCCTGTTCAAATATCGCGAGCCTCTTGCTGGCCCGGTCAGCGGCGCGGCAGCGGGAGATCAGCGTGCGGCTCGCTCTGGGAGCGGGACGGGGCCGCGTATTGCGCGGAGTGCTTACCGAAAGCCTGCTGTTGTCTGCACTCGGCGGAGCGATCGGCGTGGCCCTCGCGTTTGCCGGTTGCCGCACGTTGCCTGCGCTGCTCGCGAACCCCTGGGAAACGTCCCAATTCACCATGCCGCTCGACCCGGCGGTGCTCGTGTTCACCGCGTCCATCACTCTGTTGAGCGGCATGCTGTTCGGCATTGTGCCCGCGTGGATCGCAACCCGAAGCGATGCCGCAACCTTCCTCAGGTCAACGGCCTTAACGGCCACACAACGACGCAAGGGCTTTGGCGGCAAAATGATTGTGAGCTTCCAGGTCACGTTGTCGACATTGCTGGTAGCTGGCGCGCTTCTTTTTGCCGGAACGCTTGTCAATCTCGCGCATGTCAATCCTGGTTTCCGCACTGACCATCTTGTGATCTTCGCGGTGCAGCAGCCGGAGTCGCGCTATCCTCCGCCAAAAGATCTGCAACTGCACCATCAGATCGAAGAGCGGTTGCGCGCTCTGCCCGGAGTCGAGGCCGTAACCCTTTCGGAAGTAGCCTACATTTCCGACAGTATGGAGAGCACGAATTTCCTGCCGGAAGGACAAACACCCGATCCTGAGAAAGAACAGTCCGCATCGAACAACGCCGTTGGAGCAGGATTTTTCCATACGATGGGAATTCCAATTCTGGCGGGCCGGGACTTCAATGAAAGCGACACAGCGAGCGCAACTAAGGTCGGCATTCTCAGCGAGAGTCTGGCGCGCAAAGCATTCCCCGGTCAGAATCCCATCGGCAAGCGCGTCCTCGCACATTTTCATCCGAACGAGGGCAAGCCTGGAGATTTGATCGAGATTGTCGGTGTATCCGGCGATACGCGGTACTGGTCGCTGAAACAAGGGCCGGTCGGCATGTTCTATCAGCCCTACCGGCAGGTTTCGGACCTCGATTTCGGCGCGACATTCGAGTTGCGGACCAGGCTCCGCCCGGAAGCGATTGCGCCGTCCCTCCGCGGAGTAGTGCAGTCGATCGATCCCGACTTGCCGCTTCAGGAGATTCGCACCCAGCAGGAACAGATCGATTCCTCCATGCAACAGGAGCGGATCATCGCCGCGCTGACAGCGTCTTTCGGAGTGCTCGCCCTGGTGCTTGCCTGCGTCGGCGTCTATGGTGTGATGGCGTATTCGGTCGCACAACGCACCAGTGAAATCGGCATCCGGATGGCCCTGGGCGCCCTGCCGAAGGAGGTGCTCGCGATGGTATTGCGCGAAGCGACCTGGGTTTCACTGGCGGGGATCGTATGCGGCCTGGGAACGACCCTCTTCCTGGCTCGCCTGGTGAAATCGCTGCTGTACGGCCTAAAGCCGAATGATCCAATCGTCCTGCTGGCGTCCGCATCTTTGCTCGCGTCGATCGGGCTGGCCGCTGGCTGGATTCCAGCGCGTCGCGCCGCGTCAGTAGAGCCGATGCAAGCCCTAAGACACGATTAACCACAAGCAAGAACAAACAAGGGAGCGCCAAAGCGTCCCCAAATCAAAACTGGCAACTGACTACTGGCGGCTAATACTTAGGCACCTTCGGATCCACCCGATCGGCCCACGCCGTAATCCCGCCGGCGAGATTGTGCACTTTCTTGAACCCAGCCTGTTGCAAAAACGCGACGGCCTTCGCGCTGCGACCGCCCATCTTGCAATGCACGACGATGTCGCGGCTCGAGTCCAGTTCGTTCACGCGATTCGGCAGATCGTTCAGCGGAATCAGATATCCGCCAAGGTTGCAGATCTGGTACTCATGGGGCTCGCGTACATCGAGGACGAACAAATCCTCCTTCGCATCCAGCCGCCGCTTCAGTTCTTCGACTTGAATCTCGGGAACTCCGGTGCTCACAGCTTTTTCTTCTCCTCGAATTCCGCAGAATTCGTTGTAGTCTATCAGTTCCGTCACCGTCGGATGCGTACCGCACACCGGGCAATCCGGATTCTTCCGCAGCTTCAGTTCGCGGAACTTCATGCCCAGCGCATCGACGAGCAGTAAGCGCCCGATCAGCGGGTCGCCCACGCCAAGAATCAGCTTGATGACCTCGGTTGCCTGCATCACCCCGATGAGTCCGGGAAGAATTCCCAGCACCCCACCCTCCGCGCACGACGGAACCAGTCCCGGCGGTGGTGGCTCGGGATAAAGGCAGCGGTAGCAGGGCCCGTCCTTGGTCGCGAACACGCTGGCCTGGCCTTCGAAACGAAAAATCGATCCGTACACGTTCGGCTTGCCGGTCAGCACGCACGCGTCATTCACCAGATAGCGCGTGGGAAAGTTATCCGTTCCGTCGGCGATGATGTCGAACTCGCGAAACAGTTCCAGCGCGTTCGAACTGTTCAGCATCATGTCGAACGTGCGCAGGTTGATGTAGGGATTGATCGCCTTCAGCTTGTCCGCCGCCGAATCCAGCTTCTTGCGCCCCACGTCGGCGGTCGAATGGATGATCTGCCGCTGCAGGTTGGTGTAGTCGACTACATCGAAGTCGACCAACCCGAGCGTGCCCACCCCCGCCGCGGCAAGATAAAGAGCCATCGGCGAACCAAGCCCGCCCGTGCCGATGCACAGGACCTTTGCCGCTTTGATCTTCTGCTGGCCCTCCATGCCGACCTCGGGCATGATCAGATGCCGCGAGTAGCGCAGGATTTCGTCTTTGTCGAGCGTCACCGGAATTTCAACCGTAGCAGCCATAAAATCCTCAAGCTTTCCTCTGTGAACCCCTGTGTCCTCTGTGGTTAAAGATTTTGTTCTTCAGGAATGAACCACCAGAGGAGCAGAACTAGAGCGAACAACAACAGGCAGGACAACAGCGCATTGTGCAGGAAGGTATCACGTTAACTTGAACCGGTTCCATCAAGCGGCGCCCCCAGCAATAGAAGGCACAATCGAGATGCTATCACCATCGCTCAGCGGGGTTGCTTCTTTCTGCAGGTAGCGGATGTCCTCATCGTTCACATAGAGGTTGACGAAGGCGCGCAGCTTGCCCTCATCGGTGTAAAGGTGTTTACGCAGATCAGGATGCTGAGCCACAAGAGCATTCATGGCGTCGCCGACGGTCGCGCCCGCGACGTCCACCGAAGCCTGCTTGCCCACATACTGCCGTAAAGGCGTTGGAATATGGATCTTGCTCATAGGACTACTGTAAGAGATGCGGCCGGGATGGGGCAAGATTCAATTGGGTCTTTCGTTTCCAATCGATCGGGCTTTAGTGCGGCGAGCCGAAGTAGTATCATCCTTCCGATGCTGGGCAACCGCACTTCCGAGCAGTGGATCGCACAATACTCGACCAGCCACCAGCATCCGGTGAATCGCGCCTGCCACACGCTCGGAATTCCGACAATCCTCATCTCTCTCGCTGTCGGCGCCGGGGCAATCTTTGTCCATCGCCTGTGGATCTATGCGCTCGCCTTGTTCGCCGCCGGGTGGATATTTCAATTCATCGGCCACGCTATTGAAGGCAAGCCGCCCGAGTTCCTTCATGACTGGCGATTCCTCTTCGTCGGCGTGCGCTGGTGGTGGGCCAAAATCAGGGGCAAAGCTTAGTCTCTCTACTCGCTGCCGGCCTTTTTGGCCGCCGTGCTACGATTTTTCGCATCTACTAGCTAACTCCTCCGCTCGACTTAAACCGAAAGGCTTTCTATATGCAATCTCGCAATCTTGGACGCAGCGGCCTCAGGGTTTCCGCCCAGGGCCTTGGATGTATGGGCATGTCGGAGTTCTACTCCGGACGCGATGACAACGAATCCATCGCCACCATTCACCGCGCCATCGAACTTGGCATCAGCTTTCTCGACACTTCCGACGTCTACGGACCACATACCAATGAAGAGCTCGTCGGCCGCGCCATCAAGGGCAAGCGCGATCGGGTCGTGATCGCCACCAAGTTTGGCATTGTCCGTGATCCCAAAAATCCTACGCTTCGCGGCGTGAGCGGCAAGCCCGAGTACGTCCGTCAATCCTGTGAAGGGAGCCTGCGCCGGCTGGGCATCGACGCGATCGACCTTTACTATCAGCATCGCATCGATCCCAGCACGCCCATCGAAGAAACTGTCGGGACCATGGCGGACCTGATCAAGGAAGGAAAGATTCGGCATATCGGACTTTCGGAAGCCGCGCCTCAAACGCTCCGCCGCGCCGCAAAAACTCATCCGATTGCCGCGCTGCAAACCGAATATTCTCTTTGGACGCGCGATCCCGAGCAGAATGACGTTCTCGC
This sequence comes from Candidatus Sulfotelmatobacter sp., assembly GCA_036490405.1. Lineage (GTDB taxonomy): Bacteria > Acidobacteriota > Terriglobia > Terriglobales > Acidobacteriaceae > Sulfotelmatobacter. The sequence continues at coordinate 37,198 of DASXDY010000027.1, forward strand.
GACCTGCCGCGAACTTGGCATCGGCTTCGTCGCCTATAGTCCTCTTGGCCGCGGATTTCTCACCGGCCAGTTCGAGCGCTTCGAAGATCTCGCTCCCGATGACTATCGCCGCAATTCGCCGCGCTTCCAGGGAGAGAATTTCCGGAAGAACCTGGATCTACTGCGCAAAGTCCAGGACATCGCGGAAGAAAAGCGTTGTACGCCCTCGCAACTCGCGCTGGCCTGGGTGATGGCGCAGGGAGATGACATCGTCCCGATTCCCGGAACCAAGCACAGGAAGTATCTGGAGGAAAACGCGGCCGCTGGAGAAGTCAAGCTGAGCAAAGAAGACCTGGCGCGCATCGACTCGGTTTTCCCGCTCGACTCCGCCGCCGGCGAGCGCTATCCCGAACATATGATGGCCTTGGTCCACAAATGATTGCGTAATTTCGGGCCTTTGACTTTGTGAGATCGAAATTCTATCCTTCCCTGAGAGCGCGAAGGGCGCCTCCAGTCCGCGGAAAGGGCAGTGCCCACCTTCACTGATGTTCACAAGGCGACGAACTTCTTTCAGCCTGACTTGTGCGGACTCCAGGCATGCGATGAAAGGAGCTTCGTATGTATCCCAACCCGCAAGACGTTCTTCCGCTTCCTCAGCGTCCCAGCCTGGAGCAATATAAAAAGCTCGCCAAGGATCTGATAAAAGCCTGCAGACTGGCGGATCCGGCGGCCCTTGGCAACTGGATCAAAGATTGGTTCGATAGTCTCGCTCGATTGGTGGAACCTGAGAGCCAGGCCAGCTTGCTTCGCGACGGCCACGTGGTGGCTCAACTCGAGAACTTCATCCGAACGCAAGCGAAGCATTCGAAGATTTCACTGGCCGGCGCCCAATTTATCCTCGCCCGCGCAAACGGATTTGAAAGCTGGCGCAGGTTCGCAGAGCACATCGCCGCGCTCAAGAGTGCTGATTCTGAGGCCTCTGCCTTTGAATTGGCGGCCGATGCCATCGTCGGCGGCGATTTGCTCAGGCTGAAAACACTGCTTCACGAAAATCCCGGGCTGATCCGAGTGCGCTCCACGCGTGAGCATCGCGGCACGCTGCTGATTTATGTCGCGGCGAATGGAGTCGAAAACTACCGTCAGCGAACGCCGAAGAACATCGTCGCGATTACCCAATTGCTCGTGGCAGCGGGCGCAGATGTGAATGCTGCCGCCAATGTCTATGGTGGTCACTCGACAACTCTGGGACTAGCGGCGACCAGCGTTCATCCGGAGCGCGCCGGAGTGCAGGAAGCATTGCTGGATCTCTTGATTCGCAGTGGCGCGGCGCTTGACCATGCTGTCGCGAAAAACTACACGCAGGGATTGGTAGTGAACGCCTGCCTCGCCAACGGCCGCGGCCGGGCCGCTGCATACCTGGCCGCGCGCGGCGCCCATCTTGACCTCGAAGGCGCCGCGGGGGTCGGCCGCCTCGACCTGGTAAGGACCTTTTTTTCCAACCAAGCCGGCGGGTCAAAACCTTCAGCCACACAGATGGAACGGGCGCTGGCGTGGGCCAGCGAGTACGGTCGCAACGAGGTAATCGAATTTCTGCTGGAGAAGGGCGTGTCGCCAGACTCCCAAGGAGCTACAGGCCTGTCCGCTCTGCATTGGGCCATCGTCGGTGGGCAACTGGAAACCGTCAAGCTGCTGCTCGCACGCGGAGCATCGCTCGAAACCAGAAATGTTTACGGCGGCGACGCTCTCGGTCAGGCACTATGGACAGCCATCAACGACGCGTCAGGGATTGACCACATTCCGACTATCGCCCTGCTGATGAAAGCTGGGGCTCGGATCGAAGACGGCACTCTCGCCTGGATCGCCAAACAGAAAAACGCTTCGACTGAAACGAAAGCGAAAATAAGCGACGTATTGCGGCGGCACGGGGCCAAATCATGACTAAGGTTTTGAACTCCGCGTCCGACTCGTAATGAGACGAGCGTCTCTGCGGGCCCGCTTGCACCGCTAGGCTGCGGCCGGGGAAATCATTACAATTGGCCCTCGACGCGCTTGTTTGAAGTTGCGATCCGCGGCGCTCTGGGGGAGTTTCCGTGGCCATTGGGAATGCGGCAATCGCTGCTCGTATTGACATCGACAAAGACACCGCAACAGCCGGCCCGCTCAAGTCTTTCTTGACCCGGTATTTTTATTTCTGCATGTCGCTCGTGCTGGCGGGCCTGGTGGTGTGGGGTTTCAGCCGCACGGTCGACGCCAACTTGTTCCATGCTAACCCGGCGAGGCCGTGGCTACTCTGGATGCATGCGACCGCTTTTTCCACCTGGGTGGTCTTCTTCATTCTTCAGTCGGCGTTAGTGCGTTCCCGCAAGGTGAGCGTTCACCGTTTTCTCGGCTGGTTCGGAGCGGGATTGGCCACGCTCATGGTCATCCTTGGCTTCACCGTCGCCGTGATCATGGCGCGCTTCGATGGCACCGTGCTCCATCAACCGGGCGTGGACGCTTTCCTGTCTGTTCCCTTCGTTGACATGATCGTCTTCGGCGTGTGCATTGGCCTCGCGATTTACTGGAGAAAGCGGCCGGAATTCCACCGTCGGCTGATCTTCATTGCGAGCTGCGAACTGATGGACGCTGCCGTCGGCCGCTTCGCTTTCATCTTTGACCACAACCTTTTCTACCCCATGCTCGACGGTCTGATCGTTCTCGGCATGCTTCGCGACTGGATCGTGGACGGCCGTGTCCATAAGATTTATCTCTACACGCTGCCTCCCATGATCGCGATCCAGGCGCTCGCGATGTATGCCTGGCGCGTGAACCCGCCGTGGTGGCAGGAAATCACGCGCGCCATTCTGTAGATGTAGATGGAATTTGGTCGGGACGGGCAGATTTGAACTGCCGACCCCTCGCACCCCAAGCGAGTGCTCTACCAGGCTGAGCCACGTCCCGACTTTGGAAGGATTCCGCCGCAACTGCCGCGGAAGGGGTTTACTGGGTGATTTTACACTACCTGGGCGAGTGAGACGCGGCCACCGGCGAAAGCTGACGACCTTCGCTCGACCGCACAGCCGAGGGCGGCTGTCCCTACAAGAGGACTCGGGCTTCGCAGCAGGATTTCTTGCTTTGGGTCCGCCCTCGGCCCTACTCCACGTCCCGCCAGTTCGCCCCGACTTCCATATCCACCTTCAACGGCACGGCCAGCTTGTGGACGTTCTCCATGTGGTCGCGAACCAGCGGCTGCATGACCTCGACCTCGTTCTCAGGGACCTCGAATACCAGCTCGTCGTGGACCTGCAACGTCATCCGCGACTTCATTCCGCGTTCGCGCAACAGGGCATCGATGCGGATCATGGCGATCTTGATCAGGTCCGCCGCCGTGCCTTGCAGCGGAGTATTTACCGCGGTGCGCTCGGCGAATCCGCGTTGGTTGGCATTCCTGCTGTTGATGTCGGGCATCGGCCGTATCCGCCCGAACAGCGTCTTCACCTTCAATTCGCGGCGGGCCTCTTCCAGCGTCTTGTCAATAAACGTGCGCACGCCTTTGTAGGTCTCAAAATAATTCGTGATGAATTGCTTGGCCTCCGAAGTATCGATCCCCAGATTCTGCGACAGCCCGAAGGGAGACAGCCCGTACACAATTCCGAAATTTACAACTTTCGCCTGACGCCGGTGGTCGGCCGTGACCATCAGCGGCGGAACGCCGAAGACCTGCGACGCGGTCAGCGTGTGAATATCTTCATTCTTGCGGTAGGCCTCGACCAGCAGCGGATCGCCCGAAAAGTGCGCCAGCAGCCGCAATTCGATCTGGGAATAATCCGCTGTCAGCAGTACATGGCCAGGCTCGGCGATGAATGCCGCGCGAATGCCGCGGCCCAACTCCGTGCGAATGGGAATGTTCTGCAGATTTGGATTGGTCGAAGAAAGCCGCCCGGTCGCCGTGGCAGCCTGGTGAAACGTGGTATGTACGCGGCCCGTCGTCGGATTGATCAGCGCCGGCAGCGAATCCACGTAAGTCGATTTCAACTTGGTGAGCTGGCGATAGTCCAGAACTTTCCGCGCAATTGGATAGTCTTCCGCAAGATTTTCCAGCACATCGACCGCCGTCGAAATTGTGCGCCCCTTGCCGTATTTCACCGGCTTGGGGAGATTCAGGCGATTGAAGAGAACATCGCCAAGCTGTTTGGGCGAGCCGACGTTGAACTCCATTCCCGCAAGTTCGTAGATTTCTTTCGCGACAGCGCTGCTCTCGCGTTCAAGCTCCACCGACATCTTCGCCAGCGCGCCCGTATCGATCTTGACTCCGGCCTGCTCCATGCGCGCGAGCACGGGCACCAGCGGCAGATCGATTTCCTCGTAGAGCTTCGCCAGCCCAGCCTGCTCGACCTCGGCGCGCAATTGCGAGGCGAGGCGTCCGGTCATGTCGGCCGCTTCCGCTAGATCTCCCGATAGCTTCAGATTCGACTGGCGCAACGCGATCTCCGGCAAGCGGTGCGAAGAGTAGGTCGGATTGATCAGGTACGAGTACAGCATGGGATCATGCTGCACATTTTCGATCTCGATCCTGTTTTCATCCTTCTGCGCAGCCAAAGTGTGCAGCGTGGATTTATAGTCGTGAATCGCCTTGGGGATTGCGGCATTCGCCAGCGCGGCGCGGAGCACTGCAGCCTGTTCGCTGGAGTCGAGCTTGATTCGAATCGCCGAACCCGCTGCGCCGGAAAGCGCTGCGTTGCACGCTTCCGGCTCGGGCAGCATCGCGCCCATCAGAGGCAAAAACGCTTCCGACGTCTCGTCTTCTTTTTCTTCCTCGTCCGGTCCAGTGACCGCTTCCTTTTGTTCGATGGCAACGGCCAAAATATCGCCGGGCTGCCTCGCCTTGAGCACCTGCTCCACGTCGGCCGCCGACTTGGCCTCCGAGTAGTGGCCTTCCTTTACCTCGAGCGCCGGCAAAAGTTCTTTCAGCAGCGTTGTAAATTCGAGCTCCGTGAACAGCGCCCGCAGCGCATCAACATCGGGCTCGCCCACGCGCATGGAATCCACGTCGAGCTCGACCGGAACATCCGTATCGATCGTCACCATCTTCTTGCTGAACAGGACCGTGTCGCGATTGTGCAGCAGCGATTCGCGGTAAGTTTTCTTCTCGACTTCAGCCGCATGGTCCAGCGCCGCTTCTACCGAGCCGAAGCGCTTGATAATCTCGACCGATCCTTTATCACCGATCCCCGGCGCTCCGGGAATGTTATCGATCGAGTCGCCGCGCAGCGCCATCACATCCACCACGCGCTCGGGAGGTACGCCCAGAATCTCCTCCACCTTGGCGGCGTCGCAGATCAGGTTGTCTTTCGGCGGATTGAGAATGCAAACGTTCTCGTTCACCAGTTGCATCATGTCCTTGTCGCTGGAAACGACATACACTGGATGCCCGGCTTCCGAAGCTTTACGCGCCAGCGTGCCGATCACATCGTCGGCCTCGAAGCGGGTCACCCCGATCATCGGAATGCGATAGGCCTCCAGCGCCCGCCGAATATAAGGCACCTGCTGCACCAGGTCTTCCGGCATCGCCGTGCGGTTGGCTTTGTAACCCTTGTATTCGATTTCGGTGAAAGTCTGCGTCTTGATGTCGAACTTCCGGACCTTGGTGACCGTCTCCGCCTGCTCGTCGCGAAAGGTCGGCCCGGCGACATCGAATACAGCCGCAAGATATTCCGGAGAAAAATCGTCGCGCAACTTGCGCAGCATGTTTACGAAAACCAGGATGGCCGCAGTCGGCAGGCCTTTTTTGGTGGACATCGGCCTCTGCCGCGCCATGGCGTGATAGGCGCGGAAGATGAACGACATCGTGTCCATCAGATATATCCGGCCGGACGCTTTGGCGGATTTGCCTTTGTCCTTTGGAGGTAGCGCGGGCGTGTCTTGTTCCGGTGATTTTTTACGCAGTGCCAACCGAATTAGTGTAGCAGTCCAGCTGCGGCTAGAAGTCCACTCGGAAATTGGCGTTGATCGACTTACTCGTCTTCACACCTTCCGGATTTCGGAAGACCAGGTAGTACTTTACCGGTTGGTTCATCGAAGGCGGCAAGTCAAGGTTGACTGCCTGATTGTGCGATGCATCGGCGGAGAACACGGCGTCGCTGGCGTGGTCGGCTTCAATCGCATCCTCTTGTTCCTGATTGAGGATCACGAATTCCACATTGGCGCGGTCGTCGGAAAGACCTTTGGGTCCGCCAAAATGCGACTCGAAGAGTCCATGCAGGTGTGGCTGGGTTGCGTGCGGCGGAATCTCGAATGGGAAGGCCACCGAGGAGTTCAGGCTAAAGGTTTTCTGCAAAATAGTCTGGCTGGTGCCGTCCAGAGAGGCAATTGGTTCCGTGTGAGGCGGCGCCTTTGCCGGCTCGGCCGGCCCTTGTTTCGTACACCCCTGCCCGACGATTGCCAGAACCGAGATCAGCGCGGCCAGGTGTCGGTGACGGAGCATCCAGGGTCAGCGAGCGACTGCCTTTCCATATTCCGTGTTGAAATGCAGCTTGATTTCTCCGCACGTTCCTTGTTCTGGCGAATAAACCACGCAGGTGTCGAACGGCCGCGAGTATACGTGCAAACTCACAGCGCGTTGATTGAACTCTCTCGGATTCACGACGCGATGCACGGGATCATTTGGATCCACGGCACACGGCTCGGAAATATTCATCTCCACAGTGTTGAGCGGCTCCAGACAACACGTGCCACCTTCAACGCTCTGCCGGACCAGGTGGAAATTCTCGACATGCAGCCGGCCGACCGGAACCGCCATCCAGCAATTCTGGTCGCGATGATTGTGCACCGAACTCGCCTGTCCCACTTCCCAGCAGATTGCCATCAATTCGTATAGCCGCGTGCGGTCAATCAGATTTCGCGTGTAGTGCTGGCGGTCCCAGTTGAGGTACGGCGCGAGCGAGTCGGAGTCGACCGGAGCCTGCTGAAGAAATCGCCGCAAAGGCTCGGTCTCGGTGAACATCGCTTCCGGCATCTGCTGAAGTTCCTGCACGAGTTTTTGGATCGGGATTGTCTTCGCCGCGGTAATCATCGCCAGCCTCAAGTCGAGTATAGCGCGTGTAGAAAAGTGGGGAAACGCGCTGCCTCCCGAGCGGGTGCCCCATTTCTCGCGCGCTCTTTGCGCGAGAAAGCCTGCCCTGAGCTTGTCGAAGTGTGGGGACTCTTATCTTTCCCGCCTTCTACCTCCCGGCGCCCATGATTTCCTTACTCTCGCCCTGCGCCACCGCGGGATACACCGCGCCCTTGCGCCGCCGCAAATCCGCCGGCAATTCCGATTTCAGCAGCCACAAGCCGAGCGCGACTGCCGCCGCCCAGGTCACCGATATCAATGCGATTTGAGCCACATCCGTGACGCGATTGCCGTGCCCGGTCGCCAGCGGAACCGCCTTGGCCACTTCAAAGCTGATCACCCCCGCAACGATCGCCGTCAACGTGGCCTTGCCCAGTTCTCCCCAGCGTAGCGATCCCACGGTAACGAGCTTCCGCAGGTGCAGCAGCCCCGCCAGCGCCAGCAGATTGATTCCGATTCCAATGTCGGACGCCCAGGCGAGCCCGATCACCCCGAACGAGTGAAACAGGACCGAGTACACGGGAAGCGAAGCGATTGTAATGACCGTGACCGCGATCATCGGAGTCAACGTGTCTCCCGCGGCGTAAAAAGCGCGCGCGTAAAGACCCTGCGCCGACCACAGCACCAAAGACAACGAAAACCAGAAGAAGTACACAGCGCTGGTCTGCGCGTCCGGAAACGAAAATCTTCCCCGGCGGTAAACCAGATCGATCAAGGGCAGCGCGGCTACCATCATCCATCCCGTAGCCAGCAGCGCCGCCGCCGAGACGCGATAGACCGAATCGTTCACTGTTGTTGCGAACTCTTCCAGCTTCTTCTCGTTGAACAACCGCGCAAAGAAAGGCAGAGACGCCTGCCCCGTCGCCTGACCCAGCACCGCAATTGGGACCGCGAACAGCCTCTTCGCAAAGGTCAGCCGCGTAATATCTCCGACGCCGCTGGCCGCGTAGTGGCGGAGAATCCAGTCGTCGGCCGTGACCAGGGAAACTCCCAACATCAGCGGCACCGACAGTTTGACCCACTCGCGAAATGCCGGATTCGAAATATCGAAGGATGGCTTGTATCCGGTTCCAATGCGCGCAGCGCCAATCACGCTCGCCAGAAACGGACCTGCAAAGCTGCCGATCAGCGCGCCATACGCCAAAGATGCAATCCCAAAATGCTTCCCGCCCACCACGCCCCCGAGAATGATGAACAGGTTGTAGATCAGCGGCCCGAACGCCGGAAATAGAAACAGCCGGTGCGAAAGCAGCACCGCCGAAACCACGCCGCCGACATAAAAAAAGATCTGCGCAGGCAGCAGAATTCTGGTGAGATGAACGCACAGCTCGATCTTATCGGGAGAAAATCCCTTTACGAACCAGCGCACGAACTGTGGAGCGAAAATTTCGGTGCCGATCGTGCCCACGACCATCACTGCCGTCATCACCGTGATGATGATGGAAAATGTTTTCTGGGCGTCTTCAGTACGCTTTTCGGCGAGAAACTTGGTGTAAATGGAAATGAATGTGATCGAAGCCGCGCCGCCCGCCACGATGTAGTTGAGAAAGTCAGGCAGCGTGAATGCCGCGACATAAGCATCTGTGGCCCCGCCCGCGCCGTAAGACCAGGCAATATACGCATCGCGCGCATATCCGATGACACGCGACAGCATGACTGCCGTGATCAGCAGCAGAGTCGCTGAGAATGCCGTGTGCTGGTGCGATGGCCGGAAGAAGCGCAGCAGTTTGGTCATCGAGACTCGATCAGATGTTCATCTTATCGAAATCTCAAGCCCTCAGTGTTGACCGACTCGCATCCCGGACTTCGATTTCTGCCCAAACGTAAAAAAAATTAATGTTCGGCCGTCAGGTACACTCTCCCCGCGGACACCAGGTCCACTCCTGGGACTTCAGTAGTGACCCGGACGGACTGCCATCCGGATTTCTTCGGGATCTGCGCCACGAAAGACACAAAATACTGGTGCTGCAAGCGGCGCCCCAGGTCTTCAAGATAAGGCGCAAACGATACGGGCGGCCCTGCGAAGCCGATGTAGTATGCCTCGCCCCCGGTTTTTTCGGCCAGTTCCGACAGATAGAGCTGGCCCCAATAGTTCTCCCAATAGCTGTGGCCAAAATGGCCGGCGCCCGGGTTGTAGATCGCAGAAACCACGATGCCGGCTTTGCCGGCGTCGTCGATGGCTGCCATCAGATACGGATCTTGCAGGTCCCCGCTGCCGTAGTATCGATCGATGCCGTCGGTGATCATAAGTACCTCGCGTCGCCCCGTACTGGCGGGCCACCGCTTGATCAGATCGCTGAGCGAGAAATATGGACTTGCATTCACGCCTCCCACCCCCATCGGAAGCCGCAAACTTTTTGCCGCCAGAGCGTGGTCGCCCGTCAGATCCTGCGCGATCTTCGCCGTGCCATTCTGCATGTAGGCCACGCCAATCTTCGTGGAATCCGGCTGTGCCTGGATGAACTGCCGGATGTCATCCAACTGCGTACCAAGGCTCGTGCTCGACCCATCGTCAATGAGTATGAAAAGCTCCAGCGCTGCACGCTCTCCCTGCGCGGGAATCCAGTCGGTCACCGCATCCCGGGTGTGCCCTTCGAAAACCATTACATCCTCGCGGCGGATCTCCGGAACGCTCGTTCCGTGCCGAGCTTCGACCGTAACCAGTAAATGTGCGGGAACTCCCTGGGGCGCCGGCGACTGCTGAGCAACGCTGTGGCTGGGGCCGCAGGCCCAGATTGCCAGGGCAAGAATCATGGCCTGAAAATGACGCGTCTTCACGGTAAAACTCCTTTCAGGTTCTTGCACTTCATGTAAGCCATGAGATCCGGAACCTTACTGAGTTAGATGTGACCAGGCCGCAAAAGGTCGATACGCGGGGAGCCCACAACTTTGAGGCGAATGCGATAATCAGGCGTGTCCTCTTCGATTTTCCTTCCATCCCGCTCCTCGGTTTTCCGCCGCTCGTTTCGGAAGGATTTTCCATCCGCTGTACGCGGCGAGGGCGCTTATGTGTGGGACAGCGATGGCAATAAGTATCTCGACCTCGCCGGATCAGCTGCTGTGAATTTCATCGGACATGGAGTGCAGGAAATCTCCGCTGCCATGGCCAAGCAAGCGGCCAAGGTGGAATTCGTTCACACCAGCCAATTCACCACGCAAGTCGCGGAAGAATACGCGGAGGAATTGCTGGCCTTCGCTGGAGATCATTTCATTGGCGGCGCGGTGTATTTCACCTCCGGCGGCTCGGAATCCATCGAGACTGCGCTGAAGCTCGCGCGGCAGTACCAGGTCGAGATCGGCCAAGGCCAGCGCTACCAGATTCTCAGCCGCCGGCAGAGCTATCACGGATCGACGCTCGGCGCGCTCTCCGTCTCCGGCAATAAGCGGCGCCGCGAAATCTATTTGCCCATGGTGCGCGAGTTCGCGCACATCGGCATTCCCTACTGCTACCGCTGCGCCTTCGATTGCACCGACAGTTGCTACAACTGCGGCCAGCAATATGCCGCCGAACTCGAGCAGGCCGTCGAGGCCACGAAGAGCGAAGCCACGGACGGCGAAGCCGCCGCCTTCATCTTCGAGCCGGTCAGCGGAGCTACACTCGGTGCGGTCGTTCCTCCTCCGGGATACTTGCAGGCGGTCGCGGAAACCTGCCGCCGTCAAGACGTCCTGCTCATCGCCGATGAAGTCATGACCGGCGTGGGACGCACCGGCCGCAACTTTGCCGTCGATCACTGGGAAATAAAGCCCGACCTCCTCGTCACCGCCAAGGGACTCTCCAGCGGATACGCGCCGCTCGGCGCGGTGATCGCGAGCAAGAAAGTCGTCGATGCCATCGCCAACGGCTCGGGAGCATTCCTCCACGGCTTCACTTACAACGCGCATCCGATTTCACTGGCAGCAGGACGCGCAGTCTTGCGTCGTTTACAAGCCAGTAAACTCGTCGAAGCCGCCGACCCGGGACAAGCCGGCAGCCCGGCATCCCATTTCAAGCAAGCGCTCGAAACATTAGGAAATGAGGAATCCGTCGGCGACGTTCGCGGCCTCGGCCTGCTCTGGGGGGTCGAGTTTGTGGCCGACCGGAAGAGTAAGAATCCGTTCCCTTCGGAGATGAATTTTGCCGGCAAGGTCGCCGCTGCAGCTTTGAAGCGAGGCCTGCTCGTCTATCCCATGCAGGGATGCGTCGATGGCATCGCAGGCGATCATCTTCTTCTTGCCCCTCCGGCCGTCATCACCCCGAACCAAATCCAGTGGTCGATAGAGCAACTAGCCGCCGCGATCCGCGAAGCCGCAGCATAGCGCCGCCCTCTCGGCGGATCTCCAGCACGTTGCGGAAAAACTCTCAAATGCGTGCAGCGCCGGGTAGTGCTGCAGTTTGCCCTCTTATCGGCGGAGTCATCCTGAGCGTAGCGGCTTTTGAGGCGGAGCGAAGGATCTCAGTCTGTGTCGGCCCGGCGCGGAAGCCAAATTGCACCACCACCAAGCGCCGTGGAAGAGCGGCGTTTCAGCGCCGCCTCCGGCTGACAGGATGAGTCGGGCAAAATCCACCATCGATCCAATCGCCGTTTCTTACGCCAATAGCAAGCCAAAACGAGCACGAGACTTTACAATCATCCCGTCATGACGGTAAAGGTGCGGTCGTTCGCGAAGATCAATCTCGGATTGCGCATCGGCGCGCCTCGCGGGGATGGGTTTCACGACCTGCATACCGTTTATCAAACGATTGCACTTCACGACGTCATTCGCATCCGCGTGAAGCGTGGATCGGGGATTGAAATTCGCTGTGCGGACCCTCGCGTTCCGCGGGATGAAGCGAACACCTGTTACCGGATCGTCGAACGTTGTATGGCGGCACTCCAAGCCAAGGGGCATGTCGTCGTCGAGATTGATAAGAGGCTCCCGGTACAAGGCGGGCTCGGCGGGGCGTCAGCCAACGCCGTAGCAACCTTGCTCGGACTCCAGCGCGCGCTGAAAAAAACTCTGCCTGGGGAAGAAAAGCTTCGCATCGCGGCCGAGGTAGGCTCCGATCTGCCGTTATTTCTGGTCGGTGGCGCCGTGCTCGGGATCGGTCGTGGCGAACAGGTATATCCGCTGCCGGACTTGCCGGCGATGCCGTGCGTAGTAGTAATTCCCGAGGTTGGCGTGTCCACGCCGAAGGCATTTGCAGAGTGGGACCGTTTATGTGGGGCGGGCACTCCTGCCCGCCAGGCAGCGCTAGCGCAGTCGAAGGTCGAAGATTTCCAGCGCCAAAACTCTGCCGCGCTACGCCCGGCCGGACAGCCGGGGGCGGCTGTCCCTACAGGAGCCGGTTCAAAATTGACGGTGTCGAATCCCTCCGATAGAATGATTGAGCTTGGCCGTGGCTTGTCGGCGTGGCTGAGCGAGCTTCATTCTGGTGCTCCTTCTGGAAGTGGTGGAGGGGGCCGGGCCGGGAATCCGCTTCTTCGGCTCGTCCGGGCTGGGATCGAGAACGACTTTGAACAAGTCGTCTTTCCTGAGTATCCCGAACTGCGTGAAGGTAAGAGTGCGCTTCTGCGCGCGGGCGCGAAATATGCGTCGCTGTCAGGGTCTGGTTCCACGCTGTATGGGCTGTTCGCCTCGAAAGCGGCGGCAGCCAGCGCGGTGAACCGGCTGCGGAAGCAGGGCTGGACAGCCCTGGCGACTTCGACGCTGCCCCGGCGGGCGTACTGGCGGAGGGTCTTCGCTGGTTAAGGTTCGTGGTCGGGGCGCTGGGCTTCGCCTCGCTTGGATGGCCGAGGCGGCCGTCGCCACAAGTGGCGTGCAGTCGGCGATGCAAGGTGGCCGTGAATTTTTGATTGTTGATTTTTGATTGTTGATTGAAAATACTCATGCCCCGGTGCGGGGCTCATTCAACCATCAACATTCGTTAATCAACAATGGCTTACTGGGCCGTCGACTAATGGTAGGTCAAGTGCCTTTGGAGCACTTTGTCTAGGTTCGAATCCTAGCGGCCCAGCCAGAAAACCAGCTGTCAGCTTTCAGCCGTCAGCTCTTAGCTTTTGCAGCGGCTGAGTACGCGACGAGGGTTTTGCTGATAGCTGAGAGCTCATAGCTGAGAGCTAAAAAATGGCCACCTTAGTCACGCCGACCGACAAGACGACCGAGAAAGCCGAAAAGAAGCCACCAGTGCCTGACGAAAAGCCGGAGAAGAAGCAACGTCAGCGGGTGGACGAGAAGTTCAAGATTTTCAGCGGCACGGCCAACGAAGCTCTCGCCGATGAAGTCTGCGTCTTTTTAGGGATGTCGCGCGGGCAGGCGCAGGTGGTGCGGTTCCGCGACGGCGAGTGCTACGTTCAGATTCAGGAGAACGTGCGCGGGGCCGACGTTTTCGTGATGCAGCCGACGTGCCGCCCGGTGGATGAGCACCTGATGGAGTTGCTGCTGATGATCGACGCGCTGAAGCGCGCGTCGGCGCGGCGCATCACGGCGGTGATTCCGTATTTTGGGTACGCGCGGCAGGACCGGAAAGACAAGCCGCGCAGCCCGATCTCGTCAAAGCTGGTGGCCGACTTGTTGACCACCGCGGGCGCGAACCGGGCACTGATTGTGGATTTGCATACGCCGCAGTTGCAGGGATTTTTCAATATCCCGGTGGACCATCTGTTCGCGTCGCCGGTGCTGGTGGACCATTTCCGCAAGCTCGCGTTGCCGAACCTTACGGTGGTTTCGCCCGATGCGGGCGGCGTGGAGCGCGCAAGATTTTTTGCCAAGAAGGTCGATGCGGCATTGGCCATCGTCGACAAACGCCGCGTCGAGATGAACGTGGCCGAGGTCATGAACGTCATCGGCGATGTGAATGGCCGCACGTGCCTGGTCATCGATGACTTGATCGACACGGCGGGAACGCTGGTGAAGACGGCCCAGGCGCTGATCGATAACGGCGCGATCCAGGTTTATGCCTGCGCATCGCACGCGGTGCTGTCGGGCCCCGCTGTGGAGAACATTCTGAATTCGGTGATCAAGCAAGTCGTGGTCACGAACACGATCCCGCTGAATCCGGAAGCGGATGCAGCGCGAACTGAAAAGGGAGGCAAGATTTCTGTCCTCTCGATTGCTGGACTGATTGGCCGCGCGATTCAGGCCAATCACGAAGAGACTTCGGTCAGCAGGTTGTTTACGTAGTAGCTCCGAGCTGTGAGTAAAAGCGAATTC
>DASXDY010000047.1:0-1953 GCA_036490405.1 Candidatus Sulfotelmatobacter sp.
CTAGCAGCCCGTGGTAAAAGTCCGGATTTCACCTTCGAAAACATGTGACCTCTGAAATGTTTCAGACGTCATAGACAATATGGCGATGGGCAAGCGCAAGGCGAAGCAGGAGCCGCTGTTCTTCAGCGCGCAGGAGATTCCCAAGGCGGCAAGTCATCCGTTTTACGCCAAGGTGAATGAGGCGCTGGATCGGAACAAGGTCGACAAACGCCTGGAGCATCTGTGCAAACGCTTTTACAAGCCGGTGATGGGTCGGCCGAGCATGGCTCCTGGGGTGTATTTCCGGATGCTGCTGCTGGGCTACGTTGAAGGAATCGATTCGGAACGTGGGATTGCGTGGCGCGTAGCGGACTCATTTTCGTTGCGGGATTTTCTGGGATTCAGCCTGACCGAATCGACACCGGATCATTCGACGGTGTCGCGGACGCGCCGTTTGCTGCCGATGGAAACTCACAAGGCCGTGTTCCGATGGTTCGTGAAAGTGCTGGGTGAAGAAGGCTTGATGGACGGGCAGACCGTGGCCATCGACGCGACCATGCTGGAAGCCAATGCCGCAATGCGTTCGATCCAGCGGCGCGACGATGGCCGGGGCTATGAAGAATACCTGAAAGATCTGGCCAAAGCGGAAGGCATTGAGGAGCCGACGCGGGAGCAGGCTGCGAGACTGGACCGGAAGCGCAAGAAGAAGGCCTCCAACAAAGACTGGCTGAGCCCAACAGACAGCACCGCGCGCATCGCCAGAATGAAAGATGGCCGCACGCATCTGGCGCACAAAGCCGAGCACGCCGTCGATCTGTCCAGCGGCGCGGTGGTGGCGATCACGCTGCAAGCCGCGGATCTGGGCGACACCACCACTATCGGAGTGACATTACAGGAAACCCAGGCCAACGCGACTCTGATCAACGAACGCGGCGTCGAAGAGGTAGTGGCCGACAAGGGGTATCACAGTAACGAAGTACTGGTCGATTTGCATGCCGACGGCGTGCGCAGCTACATTCCGGAACCGGAGCGTGGGCCGCGGAATTGGGACGGCAAGGAAAAAGAACAGAAACAGGTGTACGGAAATCGGCGGCGGATGCGCGGACGGCGCGGCAAGGATCTGCAGAAGCTGCGCACGGAGTTGACCGAAAGAAGTTTCGCGCACATGTACGAAACCGGCGGTATGAGACGAACGCACCTGAAGGGTCAAAACAACATTCTCAAGCGGCTCCTGTTCCACGCGGTCGGATTCAATCTGGCGCTGCTGGTCCGGAAGTCTTCGGGAATCGGCAAACCGAGGACCCTGCAGGGCCTCTCAGATGCGATTTTGCTTGTCCAAATCGCGATCACGGCATTTCCGGCGTGCTGGATCGAATTAATCGAAGATAGCGAGCTCGCATCGGGCTCACGCTAACTTCCTTGGCTTTTCCGGCAGCATCCACCGTTGAAGCGGTTTTCGCACTTCTACCACGGGCTGCTAGGGCATGGGATGTCGTTTGGTTGATCTCCTTCGATTTCATCATCGGTAACGGGCATGCGCTCGAGGCCGTCTGGATCGACAAAGTTAATGGGATCGCCCGACACGTAAGCATAACGATCCCACGTTTCTGGATTGCTCGGATCGTCTGGCCCGCTGCTCGTCCCTTGGTATGGGTCGGGTGTCATGAAGCGCCCGAACTGGCCAGTGAAGTAGCGCTGGTTCGCATAGTCCAAGCCCGTGGCATAATCACGCCAATATGTAGCGAAGCTCCACGTGTTCGCCGGATTGTTGCCGCCCTTACCTTCTCCGTAGGGATAGAATTGGCCCGACGAGCCTAACCGGTCCGGGACAAACGCGGTCAATGTGCCGTTGCTCGGGCGTGAAGAAGTAGGACGGATTCATGGCGGAGCTTCTTACTATTTTCAGTGTAGGCGCATCTAACAAGTGGTATGCCAACTCCGCGCAACGATGCGGCGCGCCTCATCGATATTCAT
>DASXDY010000042.1:0-65362 GCA_036490405.1 Candidatus Sulfotelmatobacter sp.
GTTTTGGCGTCTTCCGTCACCGGCACCAGCACCATGAATCCGGCGCGCGCGCCGCTGAGTTTGCTCAGGTTCAGCACTGGAGAGACCGCATTCCGGTCGAACGAGAACGCATACTCTCCCGCCGGAACTTTTGCCTTGCCCCAATAGACATCGTGCAGCAGGGTGAATTTGCCATGGGCCGGCTCCTGTGCCGAAGCGAGGCTCGGAGCGAGGTTGAATGTGCCCGCAACAAACAACGCGGCACAGGCGAAATTGCGAATGGATCTCAGGTTGCGATTCGAAGTCATGAAGATCTCCTGTTCTGCCCCGGCTTCACAACGTGAAATCGTGAAGCACACGACGGGCAAGCCGTGAGACACGCGGCCCGCGCCAGCGGACGGCGGCGACTCAGTTTTCGGTGGAGAACGACAAGGTCGGGAGATTTGCAGGCAACCAACAGGGACAACCCGCAAATGTCAGCTTCGTGGGAGCGGCAGCCTTGCCGGCCGCGAAGTGATTTCACTATGCAGCAAATTCGGTGCAGTAGTCCAACGCAAAGTATTGATCGGAGCCATCGCTCGAAGCGGGTAAGGAAAAAAGCATCCTATCGAAATTTTCGCCGCGCAGGCGCTGAGCGACTGGGCCACCGAATTTCCATTCCGCTCTCCGTGGCTCCACGGCTCCGTGGGGAAGGTCTGTTTTGTCATCCTTATCGATATATCTCCCCATAAATGCTCCATTTACGGAGCATCGTCCAAAAGACTCACTTAGGGGATTGATCTACGATGGCCGATAGCTATAACCTTAGCGCTACCAGCCTACTCCACACCGGGGGCAAAGGATGAAGGCGATCAACGCGAGGTCGGTTGCGCTCAGCGGACTGCTGGCGGCAGCATTAAGCCTGAACGTGTCTGCGGGCGAACCCAAAAAGCCGGCGCAGTCGGGAACTCCCGTGGTCACCGACTGGAGCCATCGCCACTTGATCTTCTCCCAGCCCCGCACTCCCGAGCAGGCCGCCCGCATACAGAACGACGTCCGCTACCAGCAGCAGATCGCGCAACACACTCCGCATCCCGCAGCGACGTTGAGGACCGGAGAGAAGGAATCAAGGCTCTCACGCCTGCGTTTCTGGCAGCGACACCACCGGCGTTACGCCCGAATGCACCGCGACTGGTCGTTCGATCTGGGAATGGGTGCGACGGTGGGGGCCGGAAACTTTCCGGCAAAGTATTCATTCAGTGTGACGCAGGCGTCGTGCATCAGCGTCCTGCCGGCGATTCCAGATTTCGCCGTGTTCAATACCGGCATCAGCGGCACCGGAGTGAGCAGCATCGTTGCTTTCACCAACCTTTACGCCGGATGCGGCGGGCAAGTGCCCGGTGCGTTTTGGGCTTACGATACCGGTGGCCAGGTTGTGACTTCGCCCGTGATTTCGCTCGATGGCACACAGATTGCCTTTACACAGACAAGCTCTGGAACCTCGAGCCTGGTGTTGCTGAAGTGGGCTCCATTTAACGGGCTGGTGCAGGCCCCGGTTCCGCTGACGTCAGTATCGGCGAGCGTTTATGCGGCCTGTCCTGCAATGACCGCACCTTGCATGACGGTCTTTCCGCTGGGAAGCCTGGATACAAACTCCTCGGTTTATTACGACTACGGCAGCGATACAGCCTGGGTGGGGGATGACACCGGCAATCTGCACCAGTTCACCAATGTCTTTAAGGGCACTCCGGCGGAAGTAACGGCCCCCTGGCCGATTGCTGTTGGAGGTGCGCTTACCAGCCCGGTTCACGATGATTCCAGTGGAAATACTTTCGTCGCAGACAGTGGGGGTTTTGTATACCGAGTCGATTCTGGCGGGACGGTGACCAAGTCTGCACAGCTCGATTTCGGAACGGGCTTTATCGAAGGGCCGATGGTCGATTCGACGGCCGGCACGGTGTATGCGGTTTCCTCCGATGACGGAGCAGCTTCCGCCGGCGTATTTCAACTCAGTGCCAGCTTTGCCGCAAGCTCCACTGGAACCGAGGTCACGATTGGGGCAGCTACCACGGGTACAACCCCTATCTACAACGGCGCGTTTGACCACAACTATGTGACAACGCCCAATCCGCCGACCGGAAACCTCTACGTGTGCGGCAATCCCGGAAGCTTTCCCACTCTTTATCAGGTCCCGATTACAGCCGGCGCGATGGGACCAGCCCTCGCAGGCCCGGTGATCTCGACCACTGGCTCTGTCACCTGTTCCCCAGTTACCGACATCTACAACGCAACCGTAACTGGCGCGGGTTTGCCGCAGGAATGGGTCTTTCTCAGCACCCAGGGACCCGGCTTTGTCAATGCATGCGGGAACGTCTCCTGCATCATGAATTTCAAGGTGACGTCGTGGCAGCCAAACTTCGTGTATAACCTCGGCCAGCAAATCCTTGACAGCAATTTCAACATTCAAGTGGCCGAAAACAGCGGGGGCACATCGGGTGTAACTCCACCGTCATGGGGCACGAACGTCTACGACCCCACCACTGATAACGGTGTTCACTGGCGCAATCAGGGACCGCTTCTGTCGGCTCCGCCGAATGCTCCCTGGGCTATTAATACGGCCTACAGCGGTGCCGCCGAGGTCATCGACAGTAATAACAACATTCAGATTGCGGAGCCGACCGGAGGAACTTCGGGAGCGAGCCAGCCAACGTGGGGAACGGGCGAAGGCGACACGACTACCGACAACGACATCACGTGGTACAACCTGGGCAAGAATCCGGTTGCCGGCCTCCAGGCGTCAGGCGGCACGAGCGGAATCATCATGGACAATACGGTGGTCAATCCCGGCGGCTCACAGGTCTATTTTTCGAACTTGCAGCTCTTCAACTGCTTCACTTCCGGCGGCAATGGCGGATGCGCTGTACAGGCGGCCCAGCAAGACCTAAACTAGAAGGAACCTATGTCGAACGAGAACTCCACAGAAAAACAACCAGCCCTTACCTCCAAGAAACCGTACGAGAAACCCAGCTTTCGCTATGAGCAGGTCTTCGTAACCTCAGCTCTCTCTTGCGGCAAGACCGGAACCCAAGCCCAATGCGCCCTCAACCTGAAGGTCTCGTGATTACGACGCTGCCCACTCCTGCGTGGGGCAATGGCTTAAAGAACATTCACACGTGCTGCAACGCCAGGAAACTTCCCGGTGAAGAAAGCATGCAATTCCATGGCGAACGATGCCTACGGGCTTCTCGCCCACGCCGCGAAACTGCGCTCCCCTGGGATGCCCGCAAGATAAATCCTACCAACACTTCGACTGCTCCAAGCCTCCCCGTTGCCCGCACCATGGCTATTGAGCCCTGCTAGATCGACAACCGTACATCCATCGCCGATCCCACCAAGCTGGCGGCGTTTGAGAAGGCTTCGGAATCGCCCACGCGCCTGGGGTCCGTTACACGTCCTAGGGCGGCACCTCCGGAATAATCGCCCGCTTTTCCTCCGTGATCCTCCGTGACCTCTGTGGTTAGAGGTTTTAGGAAGGGCGCCCGATGCAGTTCGACAACCAAGCTTCGCCACTGAACTCCTATCTTGCGCATTTAGGTGCTCGATCCGTTGCCGGCAAGGCCAAACTCATGAGACGATGGCGGTGACGATAAGGGTGACGGTTAACGGTCACCCAAAGGAGCGACCTTGTATCAGAAAAAACCCGGAGTCTTCATGGCCGACTGGTGGGACGCCAACGGCCGGCGCCATCGCAAACAGTTCAAGAACGCTGCCTCGGCCCGTGAGCACGAGCATCGCGAGACCGCTGCGGCGCATGCCAAGCGGGCTACTCGCGAGATGAAACTGGCGGCCAAGAGTGGGGCTGCGACAGCCGTCTCCTCGGTGGCGAATAGCGTCACTATAGCTCCCGCCAAAGGCAAGCTCGGCGTCATGATTCCGGGCATGGGCGCAGTCGCGACCACGTTCGTGGCAGGGGTCGAGGCCATTCGCAAAGGCCTGGCCAAGCCCATCGGCTCGCTTACCCAGATGGGCACAGTCCGCCTCGGAAAACGTACCGAGGGTCGCTCCCCCAAGGTAAAGGAATTCGTTCCGCTCGCCACGCTGGACGATCTCGTATTCACCGGCTGGGACATTTTCGAAGACAACATGTATGAAGCCGCGTCCAACGCCGGCGTGCTCGATCACCGGCTCCTCGAGCAGCTCAAGCCATTTCTTTCTTCGATCAAACCCCGCTCCGCGGTCTTCGATCACAACTACGTCAAAAAGATCGACGGCCCGAACGTGAAGAAGGGCAAGACAAAAATGGACCTGGCCGAGCAGTTGCGTGCCGACATCCGCAGCTTCCGGAAGTCCAGCGGCGCAACCCGCCTGGTGACCATGTGGTGCGGTTCAACCGAGTCCTTCATCGAGCCCACCGCCGCCCACCAGTCGTTGAAGGCATTCGAAAAGGCCATGCGCGACAACGACGAGATGATCGCGCCTTCCATGATTTACGCCTACGCTTCGCTGATGGAAGGCGTGCCCTTCGCCAACGGTGCGCCGAACCTTACGGTTGATCTTCCCGTGATGCTTGAACTTTCGCGCCAGAACGATGCGCCCATCTGCGGCAAGGACTTCAAAACCGGCCAGACCCTGATGAAGACGGTCCTGGCGCCCGCCTTCAAAGCGCGCCTGCTCGGCCTCAGCGGATGGTATTCCACCAACATCCTCGGCAACCGCGACGGCGAAGTGCTCGACGATCCCGGCTCGTTCAAGACCAAGGAAGAATCGAAGCTCGGCGTGCTCGAACATATCCTCCAGCCCGGACTGTATCCGGAACTGTACGGCAATATGTATCACAAGGTTCGCATCAACTATTACCCGCCGCGTGGTGACAACAAAGAGGGGTGGGACAACATCGACATCTTCGGATGGCTCGGCTATCCCATGCAGATCAAAGTCGATTTCCTCTGCCGCGACTCCATCCTCGCCGCGCCCATCGTGCTCGATCTGGTGCTGTTTCTCGACTTGGCGCAGCGCTGTTCGGAGCTGAAAAGTCTGGGCATCCAGGAGTGGTTAAGCTTTTACTTTAAGTCGCCGATGACAGTGCCCGGCCTCTATCCCGAGCATGACCTGTTCATTCAGTCGATGAAGCTGAAGAACACTCTGAGACACCTGAAGGGCGAGGAGATGATCACGCATTTGGGGCTGGAGTACTACGACTGAGATGTCTTCGTTACCAGACGGTCTTTAGCAGCGGGCTCCGCCGAATGTTTTGGTCGCGTGTCACGAGGGTCAGGCCTTCGATTCTGGCAGTGGCCCCGATAAGCCTGTCGGCGGGGTCTCGTGGATAGCTGTCGGGGAATTGGGCGGCGAGAATTGCAATCTCTGGGGTGATTGGCCGAACTATGACGCCCTCCAGCAGTAGCCTGAGGGACGCGTCGGGGCTGCCATAACCTTGGATTCTTCCGCGTATCAGCATCTGGGCCAACTCCCAAACGCTAATGGCAGAGACGGCAATTCCTCCGCTGCGTCGAGCCCGCCGAATCTCGGATGCAGCGGCTTTGGAAAGAAGTCGCGAATCGTCGACCGCCCAGAACAAGGCGTGCGTGTCGAGAAGGATCACCGGCTCGATTCCCAGACTTCGGGAGGATCCAATGGAGCTTCAAGATCGCCAACCACCGTGAACACACCTTTCAGCCGGCCGATGAAGTCGTCCTTCCCGTCGTTCACCGGGACCAGCTTCGCGATCGGTTTGCCCCTCTTGGTGATCAGGATGGACTGCCGTGTGGAGCGCACGTCTTCCATCAAGGTCAGGCACCGAGCCTTGAATACGGCTGCCGCAATCTTTTTCATGGTGAAATTATAGCATGTGGTCACTTCATATTGACCATGGACATGACGAGCCGAATGGTAGCGTCCGCCGCGCCTTTCGATACAGCAGCGCGCCCACCAAATTGACTCCTGCCGCTACGGCAATCGTCTTCCACGCGTACGACGCGGGATTCGGCACATCAATCCCGGGAACACCCACCGGGAACACCACAGGGCGAGCGCCAGCTCGAACGTCCCGAGTTCCTTTCGCAGTTCGGAAGCCTGCGTGTGCGCGCTGCTTTCGTTCACCGTCAGGATATTTTCGGCAGAAGACAATCCGCGGTTCGCTCCGTACGTCGAGTGCAACGACTAGGAAAGCCGGGTTTTCTTGTATTCGTCGAACTTCGCCAGGAAGCGGTCAATGTCTTTCTTTTGCAGGTAATAGGGAGTAGAAAGCCGCAGCTTGTTGGGATCGCCTCCGCGGATTCGGATTTTGTGCGTGGTCCAAAGCCAGTTCTCCAGATCGGCCCGAGGCACGGGTGGCACGTTGACGCTGACGATGCCGCAGCGCAGCGCCGGATCGGGCGACGTCCAGGATTCCGCTCCGCGCTTCTGCATTTCACCGAGGATATAGTCGGCAAGCTGGCGGTGCCGGCGTTCGATGCGGTCCAACCCAATGTCATCGGCCAGTTTGATCGCAGCCCGCAATCCGCACAATGCCGGCACGTTGGAACTGCCGATCCGCTGAAAGCGTTCGGCGCGAATCTTCGTATCGTCCCAGCCTTCGGTGGCGATGGTGTTCCAGAGGCGATCGATGACTTCGTCGCGCACGTATAAAAATCCGGTTCCCTTGGTCGCCATGAGCCACTTGTGCGGGCTGGAGGAGTACATATCGCAACCCAGTTCGCGCACATTCAGGCGCATCATGCCGGGAACGTGCGCGCCGTCAATGGCCGAAAGAATGCCTTTACTGCGCGCCAGCGCGCACAATTCTTTCGCCGGCAGCACGACTCCCGAAAACGTGGTGATGTGGCTGAAGAAGATCACACGGGTACGCGGCGAAATGGCGTCGTTAAACAAATTCAATACTTGCGCCGAATCCTTGACCGGGCGGGACAGCGTAACTTTCTTGACCACAATGCCGTAGCGCTTGGCCTTCAGGTTCCAGGGATTCTCACCGCCGGGGTGCTCCTGGTCGGTCATGAGCACTTCGTCTCCGGGCTTCATGTCGAGGCCGTTGGCGATGTAGCTGTTGGCCTCGGTCGCATTACGCAGGATGGCGATTTCGTCGCGCTTGCAGCCGACGAACTCCGCCAGGGGATCGCGGAACGTGTTCCATGCTGCGTACCCCCATATCGGATAGTCTTCCGGATCGTGCTGGTCCAGCTTTTCGGTCGTGGTGTAGCCGTCGAAAATCGCGCGGAGAACGGGCGCAGGGCTCGACCCGACTGTTCCGTTGTTCAGATAGACCTCATCCTCGGGAATCAGGAACTGCCGCCGCATTTCGGCCCAGTAGGCGTCTTCATCCCTATCCAGCAGTGAGTGATCGGGAAGGGCGGGGATTTTTTCGAGCTGCGCGAAAAGAGGCGAACGGAAGGCAAGGGAAGCGGCGAGTCCAGTAGCGGCCGATGAAAGAAAGTGACGGCGATCGAGCAAAGAGCACCTCCTGGCGTCGCCGAAGGTTATATCACGACGCTGGCCGGTCTCTCCTCAGCGCGGCTTACCAGGCGGGCTTGCCGTTTTGAAAGCGGAAGGTCAACGTCTCGCCGCCTTTGACCACTTCGCGGGCCAGGATCAGGTCGGCTCCGTCTTGCTTGACCTTCGATCCGGTGATTTGAATTTCCTCGTCGGCCTTGAACGTGATGCCCATATCATCGAGAAACTTCTTGGGACAGAGAAAAACCTGGACCACGTCTTTCTCTTTGTCGGGCCCGATTTTCACCGAGAGATAAGCGAGCGGCTTCGGACCATCCGGAGGAACCATCTTCAACTCGGCGACAGTGCCTTTGATTGTGGTCTCACTCGCCGGGTCATACCTGGGCGGCGCCTGCGCAAGGACCATGGTGGCGATCAGGACGAATACGGAAACCTGCAGGGAATGCTTGCGAAACGGGCCACACAGGGTCATCGGCGGGCCCTCCGAGGGCGAATGTTAGGCCCAACCGGGTCAGAAATCAATCATTACTTGAGGTTCGGGCGCGCGGCCATCATCTCAACCCGTTGTTTGCGGCCGACCCGGTTTCTAAGCTGTTTATTCCGGCCCGGATAACCCAAGGGGGCCCCGGTTGCGTCTCAGTAGTAGCCCTCCAATTTGCGCCCTAGGTGTCTTCCCATCGGGCGTATAATCGGGTGCAAGGAGTACCCCATGAAGCACAGATGGCTGGCAATCGCAGTAGGATTGGCGGCGTTCAGCGTAGCACCGTGGACGATCGCGCAAACACCAAGTCCGAGCCAGACCCCGCAGTCGCAGCCTCCAACGGACGACCCGGACGCGGGCCAGCCCAAGGCCGGCGACGTGCAGAACGCGCCCAAACAGCCGCCGGCGACCCTGCCCACCAAAGACGACAGCGACATCAAGCACAACGGCGGCAAGACCGACGTGGATGCGGTCGGGAACCGCAACGTCGGCTGCGGACGCGGTGTCGGCAACTGGTACACCGTGGAAGGCCAGGTCGCCCGCGGACGCCAGTATGCCCAGCAGATTGAATCGCAGATCAAGTTGATCAACGATCCGGTCATCACGGAATACGTCAATCGCATCGGCCAGAACCTGGTCCGAAACTCCGATGCGCAGGTTCCGTTCACCATCAAAGTCATCGACTCCGACGTCGTCAACGCCATGGCATTGCCCGGCGGATTTTTCTATGTCAACTCCGGCCTGATCCTGGCCGCTGACGAAGAAGCGGAGATGGCTGGTGTCATGGCCCACGAAATTGCCCACGTGGCGGCCTGCCACTACGGGCGGGAAATGACGCGCATGAACCTGCTTCAGATGGCGTCGCTGCCTGCGATCTTCATGGGCGGCGCGCTGGGATATGGAATCTATGAAGGCATGGGCCTCGGGATCCCTCTGACGTTCCTGCACTTCTCGCGCGGGTTCGAAGCCGAGGCCGATTATCTCGGAATCGAGTATATGTATCGCGCGGGGTACGATCCGTCGGCGTTCGTTTCGTTCTTCGAAAAAATCCAGGCGATGGAGAAGAAGAAACCCGGTACGTTGTCAAAGGCCTTCGATACCCATCCCCAGACTCCGGACCGCATCGAAAAGTCGCAGGATGAAATCCGCAGGATTCTTCCTGCCAAGCAGCAGTACATCGTGACCACGTCGGAATTCGACGAGGTCAAGGCGCGGCTGGCGGCGATCGAGAACAAGCACAAGCTGCTGGATGAGAAAGACGGCAACAAGCCCAGCCTGCGGCGTACCTCGAACACCACCGACAAGTCCGACGACAGCAAGAAAGACGACGATCGTCCGACCCTGAAACGCCGCGACGACTCTTCGAACTAGGCTTGAACTTCTTGGCGATCGACCGGCGGCTTGGGCCGCCGGTTTTTCTTTACAGTCGCAACTTGCGATCGGCTGTATGATCTCTCTGCTTGGCCGTATGCGTCGTTCGCCTGCACTGACGATTCTCCTTCTGTGGATATCGTGCGGATACGCTTTTCCCCAGGAAGCCCCGGTAATCCGGATTGGTGTTCCGGTTCTCAGCGCCAGCCCCAACACGATTTCAGTGCCTGAGGCGCGCGATCAGCTCGTCAAGGTCCTCAATCAACATAAGCCGGACAAAAAGCTTCACGTTGAGATCACCGCTGTCCCTCTCGAAACGGTGTTGAATTCCGCTGCGCTGGCGGAAGCCAGGGAAAAGAATTGCCAGTTCGTCATAAGCATGCGCCTGACCGATCTGCGGACCTCTTCGAGACTCTCGAACGATGGGGCGCAGGGATTGAATGCGGAGCCGGACTATTTTGCGACGATGGAATACCAGATCATCCGGGTCGCGGATGGAGCCGGTTTCGGAACCGGATTGGTGCAGAAAGAAGACCCAGATTCTCTGCGTGCGGCAGTGGAATCGGCGATTACGCAGGGGGCTCGCGAAGCCGTGGCTCACCTTGGCGGGAATGCGGTAACCGACGGCCAGAGGGCGACGAGCGGTTCCAAGCCGGGTGGCACAACTTTCTTTGCAGCTCGATCGTGCTCCTGGATTCCCGACAACATTCCGCATGCGGAGGCCGTGCGCGGCGTTTGTGAATACGCCCTGAATCTTCCGCAGACGATGCCGAATTTCATCTGCGATCAGGACACGTCCCGCTACCGTGGCAAGAACAAGGTGCCATTTGACCTGTTGACCGCGTTGGTCCGCTACGAAAACGGGCGAGAGTCGTACGAAGAAATCAAACTGAACGGGAAGCCCGCGCCGCAGGCGATCACCGAGTCGCCGGGGCTGTGGTCGACTGGGCAATTCGGGTCGAACCTGCGATCGATTTTCGATCCGGGAAATCTTGCTATTTTTGAATTCGCTAAAGAGAGCAAGGCCAGCGATCGCGCGGTATGGGTATTCACTTACCGGATTGCCAGACAGAACGATCCACTTTGGCGGCTGCACGGCGGCAATGAAATTCTGGCGCCGCCTTATGGTGGCGAGCTTTGGGTGGAGCAGAAGACTGGAGCGCTCGTGCGCTTCACCTCGGTTGCGGAGGGAATTCCGTCCGCTTTCCCGATGAGCGCGGCGAGCCTGGAGATCGATTATGACAACGTAGCCTTCGCGGATGGGGAATCGTTTGTCTTGCCGTCGGACTTCACTGTCAGCACGGCGTTCCGCCATGAAGCGGCGACGAGGAACGTGGTGCAATTCCGCAACTGCCACAAGTTTCGAGCGACGACACAGATTGTTCTCAACTTGCCCGGCGAGAACACAACGCCCATCGCACCGGAAGGCGTTCCCGCGGCGAACCTGCAAACCGGCGAAAGCGATGAGGGGGAGCGGATTTACGCCATTCTCCGCGAACAGGCGGTGCGCGACGATCAGGCCCAGCTTGATCTGGAACACACACAGGAGCTGAATGCCGCAACCTCTGACGCGATCTGGAAGCTGAAAACTATGGAAGAGCAGCGGCAGAAATTTCTTGCGGAGGCGGCTGCGCTGAAACCCGCGGAGCCTCAACCAGCCGGAAAGCCTGCTGAAAGGATAGATACGACAATCAAGGTGAGCGTGAAGCTCGTGCCGGTCACGGTCGTCTTAAGGGATTCGAAGGGGAACGCAGTCGGCAATCTCCGCAAAGAAGATTTCGAATTGTTTGACAACGGCAAGCCACAGCCAATCGCGAGCTTTTCCGTTGAAACTCCGGCAACGGAGGCGGGAGAGCCTGCGCAGAAAGCGCTGAGAGGGTCGCCTGCATCTTTGGTATCGACGCAGCGTTCTGTTCCTGATCGCTATGTCGCGTATGTTTTCGATGACATTCACATTGCATTCGAAGATCTGGCGGCGGCGAGGGCGGCGGCGTCAAAACATCTGTCTGAGCTGTCCACTGAAGACCGGGCCGCGGTGTACACAACGTCCGGGCAAGTCATACTCGACTTCACTGCCGATCGCGACAAGTTGCAACGAGCTCTGAATGCCCTGCGCCCCCACCCGATTTTGCGGGGAGTGCGCTGCCCACCGATGAGCAGCTATGAGGCAGACCAGATCGTAAATCAGGACGATCGCGAAGCACTCGGCCTCGCCACCGCCGATGCCATCAATTGTGCTTTTGCCGGAATGAAAGATGAAAATACGGAAAGCCGCGCCGAGCAGATTGCCAGGGCTACTGCTATGCAAGTTGTCGGCGCTACCAGCGCCGAGAACCAGTCGTTTCTGAGCGCGCTGCACGACATCTTCCGCAGGACGGCGGCGGCGAAGGGCAGCCGCAGCGTGGTGCTGGTTTCGCCCGGCTTCCTGATGACTACTCCGGAGACCCGTCAGGCGATCACGGAGATGATTGACGATGCCCTGCGATCGGAAATCGTCGTGAATACGCTCGATGTTCGCGGCCTCTCTACGCCTGTGGCTGCTCCGAATACCAGCCATCCGGCCAATTCAATCGTGCAGTTCAAGTACGACCGGGAAGAGGATCAGGAGCGCAGTGAAATCATCGCCGACCTGGCTTACAGCACCGGTGGCACATTCTTCCACAATAACAACGACCTGAACGAAGGCTTCCGGCGCACTGCCGACCGGCCGGAGTACATCTACGTGCTGGGATTCTCTCCCCAGAAGCTGGATGGCAGGCTGCATAAGCTGAAAGTGAAGCTGAAGACGGCAGCCAAGCTCGATGTCCAGTCACGCGAGGGCTACTACGCCCTGAAATCTGCATCCAAATAGAGAAGGGCCGATTCCCGGTCCAGATGAGGAATTTCACGTGACGTTCGTCACCTGAGTGACTTGGGAAACGATCTCTGCTCGGCTATTCTGTTTACAACGCGCGCGAAGGCGACGACGTCCATGCCAGAAAATACGCTCTCCATCACCGACAATCGCACGAACAAGAGCTACAAAGTTTCAATCGAGAACGGTACGATCCGCGCGATGGATTTGCGGCAGATCAAGACCGGCCCCGAAGATTTTGGCCTGATGACCTACGATCCGGCTTACATGAATACGGCGTCGTGCAAGAGCGCGATTACGTATATCGATGGGGACAAGGGCATTCTGCGATATCGCGGATATCCCATCGAAGTGCTGGCGGAGCGGTGCACATTTCTGGAAGTGGCTTATCTGCTGATGTTCGGCGAGTTACCGACTGAAAAAGAGTTGCAGAAGTGGGTGTATGACATCACGCATCACACCATGCTGCACGAGACGCTGAAAAAGTTCATGGAAGGATTTCGCTACTCGGCGCATCCGATGTCGATGTTTGTGAGCACGATTGCGGCGCTGTCGAGCGTGTATCCGGATGCGAAGCTGGTACGCGATCCGGCGCACCGCATGCATCAGATTGTCCGGCTGATCGGCAAAGTGCCTTCGATTGCGGCGATGTCGTACCGGCACAATGTGGGATTTCCCTATGTCTATCCCGACAACGATCTCAGCTACACCGAAAACTTCATGAACATGCTGTGGAAGATGGTCGAGCCGAAATACGTCGCACATCCCGCGATTGCGCGGGCGCTCGACATTCTTTTCATCCTGCATGCCGACCACGAGCAGAATTGCAGCACCAGCGCCATGCGGTCGGTGGGAAGTTCTGAGGTCGATCCATATCTGGCAGTCGCCTCGGCGGCTTCGGCTTTGGCAGGCCCGCTGCATGGGGGCGCGAATGAAGAAGTGTTGAAGATGCTGGACGAGATCGGCAGCAAGAACAATGTTCCGGCCTATATCAAGCGCGTTAAAGCGGGCGAGATCAAGCTGATGGGCTTCGGGCATCGCGTGTACAAAAACCACGACCCGCGCGCGAAGATTATCCGCTGGAGCGCGGAACAGGTGTTCGAAGTGACCGGACGCAGCCCCAAACTCGACATCGCGCTGGAAGTGGAACGCATCGCGCTGGAGGACGAATATTTCGTGAAGCGCAAGCTCTATCCAAACGTGGACTTCTACTCAGGGATCATGTACCAGGCGATGGGATTCCGGCCGGAGATGTTCACGGTACTATTCGCGATCCCACGCACGGCAGGGTGGCTGGCGCAGTGGCAGGAGTTGATGAGCGATCCAGAGCAGAAGATTACACGTCCGCGGCAGATCTACACGGGGCCGGCGCAGCGGGAATTCGTGCCGATGGACAAGCGGGTTGGCGTTCCCCTGCCGGCCGAGCATCCCACGCGCTGAGGACTTCATTTACCACGGAGTCACCGAGGACCAATAGAAATCGGGTTCTCAGTGCCTCTGTGGCAAGTTTGTTTGTCATGGGAAAACTGTTTTGTCATCCCGAACGAAATGAGGGACCTTGGTTCTTGCGTGCGCGGGCAAACAGCATTGGCGCCAGCCAACACCCAGGTCCCTCGCGTTGCTCGGGATGACAATCGGAGGAGATATTACGCGGCGTGTTTCGCCAGTTCAGCGAGATGCTGGCGGTGCTCTTCGGGGGAAGTGATGACTTTCATTTCCTGCCAGTCATAGCCGAATTCTTTTCCGCAATCGAGGCAGACCACGTACATGCCGGTCATCGCAGCGGCCTGGGGACGGCGTGTCGCGCGACGGACTGAGACGGGGAAGCTGTAGTGCGAATGCCTGCAACCAAAGACTGCATCGACAAATTTCTGAATCATACCCACCTTCCAACCCAGGGCGCGGGGTCAGAGTTCCTGGAGCGAACGCTTCTGCTACATGTACGTCCGCGCTTGAATACTTAGATTCATGGATTGCGCAAATGGTTTCGCTTTTGCGAAACCATTCCCAATGGAGGCATTGAGACATCAAGGAAAGCAGAGGCGCTCCCGTCCAAGCCCTCCAGAATCTTATGTTTAGAGGAGATCTAAAAAGCCCCGGACGAATGCGTCCGGAGCTACATGGAAAGCTGAGTCTAGACGCTCTGGGGGCCGCGCTTCTTGTGCTGCTGGCACTTGTTCATGATGGCGGAGCGTAGACGGGTGCGGAGGTCGTCGGGAAGTTCGTAGAGCTGGGAGTCGCGGTAAATCTCGATGGTTTTCTTCGTGGTATCGCAAACAACGTAGCAGTTGTGGCACCAGGAAAGATGATTTTCCAGCTCGACCTTGGTTTTTTCGTCGAGGACGCCGTCCAGGTAGCTGGTCAGCTCGTGAAGGAATTCAGAACATTTCACTGGTTGCCGTCTCCACTCGCCACATCGTTTTTGACATCAACATCATCCTTCGAACCATTTCCTTTCCCGTTCTCATTGTCGCGCCGCTGAAAATATTTTCCCAGGCGCTCGCGCAATTGCAGGCGTGCCCGCAACAGCCGCGATTTTACCGCGGGAACGCTCAACTCCAGCGCGGCTGCGGTCTCTTCCGTGGAGAGACCTTCCACGTCCCTCAGTACGAACACCGTCCGGAACCCCGGGGGCAGTCCCTGGATGGTCTTGCTCAAAATCTCACGCAGTTCAGCTTGCGTGTATTGCTGCTCCGGATTCGGACTCCAGTCCGCGATCTCACGCGGCAGGGAATCGTCTTCCGTCTTGATGTCTTCGTCTAACGAGACCGTGCGCTCCGGCTTGCGCCGGCGCAACTTCATCAGCGCCTCGTTGACCGCGATCCGGACCAGCCAGGTATAAAACTTTGACTGCTCCTGAAACTTTGCAAGGTTCCCGTATGCTTTCAGGAACGCTTCCTGCACTACGTCTTCCGCATCCTCGCGATTCTGAGTGATGTGCTGCGCGATGCGAAAAACGTTACGGTCATAGCGACGAACTAACTCCTCAAAGGCAGAGTCGTCGCCTTGCTTGGCCTGTCTTACCAGCGCCAGCTCTTCGCTGACAGGCGCTTCCAGTTTGTTTTGGATTGCTCCCATGGTCCTGACGATTCAGTATTTTCCGCCCTGAAAAGGTGACGCAACCGCGTCCCGGCGGCCCGAACACGTATAGCAGATCGGAGATGTTATTTTACTTGGTAACCGGTCCATTTGCCCAATGGCGTTTCCTCAGGCGGCGGCGTTAGAGTTCAGAAAGAGGGGCAAACTCGGTTGAGCAGGTACCGAAGTACCCAAGACCCCCACGGACAAGTTCCATATAATCAGCGGCTAGGATAGTGTCGTAATGATCCCGGCGCAGGAGTGTTCGCCCTGAATGATGGTCTTCTAGGAAATGGCAGACAGCAAACAAATTCAGCAACACGTTGAACGTGCGGTGGCACAGGTACTCGAGCAGCAGCTGCCAAAATTGCAGGCAGCGCTGGTGGAGCGAGTCCTGGCTGAAATGCCAGCGCTGGCGGCAGATGCGCCGGCGAACCCGGGAAATTCTTCGGCGGCCAACCTGGCCCAGTCCGTCTCCGGAATTCATGCGGGCACAACGCAAAAGGAAATCCTGAAAGCATTACTGGACGCCGGCAGCGGCTTCGCTTCTCGAGTTGCACTTTTTGTGGTCAAGGCGGGGTCCGCCAGTGGGTGGCAGGGACGGGGCTTCGGCAACGACGAGAACATCAAGGATTTTTCATTGGACATGAGCGCTGGGCCGGTCGCGCACGCGTACCAGAATCGCGTGCCGGCGCCTGCCAACATCGCGGAGATGGATGCCCGTTTCGTAAAGCAATGCGGAGGGCCAGCGAACGAACAGATCCTGGTTTTGCCTTTGGTCTTGAAAGAAAAGGTTGCGGCGCTGCTCTATGCCGACGGCGGAGCGGATGGCGTGCTCCATGCGCCCTCTTTGGAAATCCTGGTCATGGCCACGAGCGCCTGGCTGGAAGTGGTTTCGTTGCGCAAGCAGGTGGCTCAGAAAGATTTGATCGAGCCCGCGCCGGTAGAACGCATGGCCGCTCCGGCCGCTCCGGTTCAAAGTGTAAACTCGTTTTCAGATCCCTTTGCTTCGCATTCGCCCCGGCACATAGCCCCGGCGCCGGTGGCCGAACCCGCAGAAGTCGTGGAAGTCGTTCATGCTGCGGCGGGTGCGGCGGCATCGGCGCCAGCGGTTGCAACCGATCCCCTGGCCGGTCTTTCGGCCGAAGACGCGGACACCCATCGCAAAGCGCAGCGCTTTGCCCGCCTGCTGGTGGATGAAATCAAGCTCTACAATCAGGCGAAAGTTGCCGAAGGCCGCCGCCACAAAGATTTATACGACCGGCTCAAGGAAGATATCGACAAGAGCCGCTCGACCTTTCAGAAGCGCTATGGCTCGACGGCAGCGGCCAGCGGCGAATATTTCCAGAAAGAAGTCGTGCGCAGCCTGGCTGAGGACGATGCGTCCGTCATGGGCGCCAACTTTCAGAAGTAGCCGGTAGAGCCGTATGCTATGCGGCTGAGGATGCGTCGTGAGATCTGGCGGCTGAGGTTGCAGCCCATGCCTCTTCGGCGGTCTTCCAAATTGGGAAGGACCGCGTCGGACAAGCGTTAAGATTTTTTCTGGCAGTTTTACCTGGCACGGTAAAATCAGGTTCTGGCGTTCGCGTCTCCGCCCGAAAATTGAAAAAAGTGTTTCCATCGGGTTTCAAGTGCTGTCGCGTAATTGTTCTGGCGGGAGTGTGCGTGCTTCCGTTCAGCGCGGCTTCTGCTGCATTCATGATTCCGCAGGATGCGGCTGCCCCGGTGGCAACAACCCCGGTTCCGGAAAAGCACGCGGCCACGGAGACCACCGCTCGTGAGACAAGTCCGTCACGGGATGAATCTGCCACGCAGTCGAAGCCACCGGCGAATCCGTCCTCTCCAAAAATAATCAAGCCTGCCGGGAAGAAATCAACCCCGGCACCGAGGCATTCCACGGGAGCGAAGAGACGTCGACGGCCGATCTCTCCGCGGGTGCGCCGGATTCGCGAAGCGTTTACCGCATCGACCACTCTGCGGCCCATGGCACAGCAACTGATCCTGGACCGCACGCCCGCCGCTTACGCGGGAGTTGAATCGTACGCCCGCGCCCATGCCAAAGAGGACGCCGGTGCACTCGCCTGGCTGGTCGTGGGCTATGCGCGCTTCCTCGATCACGATTGTGCCCGGGCCATTGAGCCACTAAATCGCGCCAAGCCGCTTTCGGGCGATCTTGGCGACTACGTCGCCTACTATCTGGGCACCTGCTATTTGCAGATGGGGCGCCAGGCCGAAGGCATGGCGGCGCTCGCCAATTTTTCCGCCACCTATTCGGATTCACTGCTCATCCGCGATGCCAATCTCAGCTATGCTGCCGCTCTGTTGAACGAAGGCCGCGCCGCCGAAGCCGCTGAGTTTCTGGAGAAACAGCGCCTGCCCGTACGATCCGATATTGAATTGGCTATCGGGAAGGCTTACGCGGCCCTGAAGCAATATCCGAAGGCTACGATCGCGCTCTCGAACGTCTATTACGCCATGCCGCTCTCGGCTGAGGCCGATTCCGCCAACGACGAGTTGAAAAAACTTCCGATTGCTTTTCAGGCCACCATCGGGCAGCGCCAGATTCGCGCGGAGTTGCTGATGAAGGGAAAACGCTACAACGAAGCCGTGGACGAGTATCGCCAATTGGCGATACATGCGGCTCCCGATGCCCGTCCCGCCGCCGAGCTCGCATTGGCAGAGGCGCTCAACCGCAGCGGCCGGCATCGAGAAGCGAAGGCGGAACTCACGACCCTGCCCAATGCGAGTCCAGACGAAGCGGCCGAGCGCCTGTACATTCTCGCCGAGTCGGCCTGGTCGGCGGGCGAAAATGACAGTTTCTACCGCACGGTAGACGATCTTCGGCAATCCGCGCCCAACAGCCAGTGGCTTGAGCAGGCGCTCTTGCTGGTGGCGAATCTCCACCTTGTGCATCACGAGTACGATCCCGCGCTCGATGCCTTCCGCGAGCTCCAGCAGCGCTTCCCGAATGGGCCGCGCGCTTCCTATGCTCACTGGAAGGCTGCCTGGCTTACATTCCGGCTGGGCCGCAACGACCAGGCGAAGAAAGAGTTCGAAGAGCAGATCGCGATTTATCCCAACGGTAATGAGACTTCGGCGGCGCTCTACTGGCGCGCGCGCATGGCGGAAGAGGAGAAGGATCCCGCGATGGCCCGCGCGTTTTACCAGAAACTTTCGAGCCGTTATCGCAATTACTACTACGCGGAATTGGGCCGCGATCGCATGAAGAAGCTGCCCGAGGCAGCGGGCCAGCCGGGTGACTATGCCATTCTGGACCGGGTTCCCGCCCTCGAGCATGCGGAGAAGGTTACGCTGGAAGAACCTCCGGCGGACGATTTCCATCTGCAAAAAGCCAAGCTGCTCAGCAATGGTGGGCTGGTGGATTTCGCGGTGCGGGAGTTGCAAGCCGCAGCCGCGGAAGACAAGGGCAACTGGGAGCTGGCGGAAACCGCTCAGATCTACACCGATACGGGACATTATGATCGCGCGCTTCAGGTGATGAAGCACTCCGTACCCAGCTACTTTGCCGTGGATATTCCGATGCTGCCGCGCGAGTACTGGGAAGTGCTGTTTCCGCGGCCGTATTGGTCGGACCTGAAGAAATTCTCAATCGCCAACGGGCTGGACCCATATTTAGTCGCATCTCTGGTTCGCCAGGAATCTGAATTCAATCCGCTCGCGGTTTCGCATGCCAATGCTGTAGGGCTCATGCAATTGCTGCCGAGGACCGGCAAACTGGTCGCGAAGCAGGAGTCTCTGCGGCGGTATTCACCAAGCCAGCTCTACACGCCGACCGTCAATCTCGAACTGGGCACTCGTTACTTCAAGGGTATGGTCGACCAGTTTGGAGGATCGTTTGAGCATGCGCTCGCCGCCTACAATGCCGGTTCAGACCGCGTGGAAGAATGGATGGGCCAGGGACCGTACCGCGATTCTCCCGAGTTCGTCGAATCGATTCCGTTTACCGAGACCCGCGAATACGTCATGGCCATCATGCGCAACGCCAGCGTCTACCGGCAGTTATACGGTACACCCTAATACCTTTTGGCCAGGGATCTACGCGGATCAACACTGATATACCACTGCAAATAATCTGGGGAACTAATCCTTCTATTTCTTCGTAACTGCAAGCTGGAGGAATCCTGCGCATGAAAGGCCTCTTGCTCGCGCTCTTCGCTCTTACCCCGCTCGTCTTCGCTCAAGATGCCACGCTTGAGAGGGTAGGAATCAGCCCGGTTGAGGCTAACCTTGCTTCCGGTGGTCACATTCGCATGGATCTTTGTTCCAGTGGCATAGAACTTGTCGGGACTGACGAAAAGAAACTGCGCGTCTCCTACGAGCCGGAACAAGGAGATGTGAAGGTTCGCATGCAGGTTTCCGGCGACCGCGCTGTGCTTTCGGTCAGTGACTGCCCGCGGAACAACTTCCGGATCACGATCGAAGTGCCGAAGTCTACGGATCTCTATGTCCGAATGATGGCCGGAGAGCTGAGTGTGCGCGACATCGTCGGCGACAAAGATATGGAACTGCATTTTGGGCACCTCAACATGGAAGTGGGAGACGCGCAAAAATATGGCCGGGTCGAAGCCTCGGTGAATAGCGGAGCTTTGCAGGCGTCGGCCTTCGGTGTCTCCAAGGGAGGGCTGTTTCGCTCCTTCGATCAGAAGGGCCCCGGCCAATACCGGCTCTATGCCCACGTCGGCGCCGGAGAACTCGACCTGCGCTAGGCGTCAGCTTTCTGTGAGTGCCCGAACAGTATTTCCAACACCAGCAGGCTCGCGCCCACCACAATTGCGCTATCTGCAAGGTTGAACACAGGCCACTGATACTGTTTCACGTACACAAGCAGAAAATCGACGACTCGCCCGCTGGCAACCCGGTCCCAGAGATTTCCCACCGCGCCGCCCAGAATCAAAGAGAGGGCAATTCCGGTCACGGTGAACGCGCGGTCCTGCTTCCAGAGCAGTATGAGCACGACGATCATTGCGATTACCGAGAAGGCGATGAGTAAAATCGTCTTCCAGTGCGATGTGGAGTCGGCGAACAGGCTGAAGGCCGCGCCGGTGTTCTCGGTATGAGTCAGGCGGAAAAATCCCGGAATTATCTGAATGTGCGTGTACATCGGGATGCGAATGGCGGCCAGATGCTTGGTCCAGCGGTCGAGGAGAAAGACCAGCAGGGCGAGAAGGAAGTGAATGGCGCGCGTGGAATTCTTGTTCATCAATAGGCCATTTGCCTTAGAACTGATTTACCACGGGACACAGAGACAAGTATTCCTCGCTTTTTCTGTGGCCGAACAAGGTTGAAGATTTCTTGATTTGAGTAGATGTGCCGCGGCTCTTATGCATCCTCCAGCTCTTTCAGTGCAGAGCTGCACCGTTCGCAGATGGTCGGGTAGTTCTTGTCCTCGCCGACATGCGTTGAATAATTCCAGCAGCGCTCGCACTTCGCGCCCTCGGCTTTCTTGACTTCGATGTGGACGCCGCTGGTGCCATTTCCCGAGCCTTGCGCCAGCGTCACTTGAGAAACGATGAAGAGATAGCGAAGCTGGTCGGCGTAGCGCTGCAATACGGAAAATGCGGGATCGGAGGCCTTGATCACGAGTTGCGCCTCCAGGCTCTTGCCGATGCCTTTGCTATTGCGTTCTTCCTCCAGCGCCTTGAGCACCTGCTCACGCACGGCGAGCAGCGTAGTCCAGTCCTGCGCCTGCTGGGGATCGCTCTCGGGAACCGTAGCCTCCCCTAAGACGTCTTTCGAATCCGGGAAGTGCGCAAAGTGAATGCTTTCGCTTCGATCGGAAACCTTGGGCAAATGCTGCCACACCTCTTCGCAGGTAAAAGTCAGAATCGGCGCCAGAAGCCGCGCCATCGACTCGCAAATGCGCCATACGGCGGTCTGCGCGGAACGCCGCGCCGTCGAATTCGGCGCGTAGGTATAAAGCCGGTCTTTGATGATGTCGAAATAAAATGCGCTTAACTCGACGATGCAGAAGTGGTTCACGCGCTGGTATATCTTGTGGAAGGCGAACTCGTCATACCACTTGCGGATGTCGCGGGCAACAGCAGCGGTAAGCCGCAACATGTACTGGTCGAGGGGATCCATCTTCTCGAATGCAACCGCATTCGTCTGCGGATCGAAGTCGAACAGATTGCCCAGAGCGTTCTTGAACAGTTTGTTGCGAATCTCGCGATAGTTCTCGCCCACTCGCTGCATCAGCGCTTCCGAGCCCACGACGTCTTCACGGAAGTCCACCGACGCGACCCAGAGCCGCACGACTTCTCCGCCCAGCCGGCTGGAGATATCGACCGGATCGACATCGTTCCCGCGAGACTTCGACATGGCCTGGCCCTTGTCGTCTAGTGTCCAGCCGGGCGTGACCACTCCTTTGTACGGAGGCGTCGCGTGCGTACCCATGGCGCAGAGCAGGGCAGACTGGAACCATCCGCGGTATTGGTCGCCGCCTTCGAGATACAGGTCTGACGGCCATGGATAGCTGGGTTCGTCATCAATGAGCGCCAGATAGCTCGCGCCGGACTCCAGCCACACGTCGAAGATATCCGTTTCCTTTTCGAACTTCGCGCCGCCGCAGTGCGGGCATTTCTGATCTGGCATAAGAATCGAATTCGGTGCATCTGTGAACCACGCGTCCGCGCCCGACTTCGCAAAAAGCTCAACCACTTTCTGATTGACCGCCTTGTCATTCAGCGGCTTGCCGCACGATTCGCAGAGAAACACGGCGATCGGCACGCCCCACACCCGCTGCCGCGAGATGCACCAGTCGGGCCGCGTCTGGATCATGTTCGACAGCCGTTCTTCGCCCCACATCGGGTCCCACTTCACTTTCTTAATCTCTGAAAGAGTCCGCGTGCGCAGTGTGTCATCTTTCCCCATGCCGCCGGGCATGGGCGTTTCCATCGAGATGAACCATTGCTCCGTCGCGCGGAAAATTACGGGATTGTGGCAGCGCCAGCAATGCGGATAGGAATGTTCCAGCTTGTCCGAGTGCAGCAGAGCCCCCCGCTGCCGCAGCAAGTCCACGATGATCGGATTCGCCTTGAACACATACTGACCGGTGTATTCCGGCAAGCCGTTGCGCAGAATTCCTTTTTCATCGACATTGCTGGTCGCATCAAGGCCATATTTCACGCCGCTGATGAAGTCCTCCGCACCATGCGATGGTGCGGTGTGGACCACACCCGTGCCAGTGTCCATGGTGACGTAGTCGGCGAGCACTCCAAGAATCTTGCGGTCGAGAAACGGATGCTGAAAATTCAGCCGCTCCATCTTCCGTCCGGGGAAGAACGCCAGGTCTTTCGTGTCGGTGAACCCGCACTTCGCAGCCGTTTCTTTCGCCAGTTTCGAAGCAACGATGTAGACATCTCCGCCAGCTTCCAGCGCGACGTACTCTTCGTCGGGATGAAACGCGACAGCCATCGAAGCCGGCAGCGTCCAAGGCGTCGTGGTGAAGATGATCGTCCAGACTTTTTTCCCGGCCAGCGCGGGATCGATCGTCGCCGGATCGTCCAGCAGCGCGTAGCGCACCCAAATCGTCGGGCTGGTGTGGTTTTCGTATTCGACTTCCGCCTCGGCCAGCGCGGTCTCGTCGTGCATGCACCAATACACGGCGCGCAGGCCTTTGTAGACGAATCCGTTCTCGTAGAACGAGAAGAATGTCTTCAGCACAACCGACTCGTACTGGGGATTCATGGTGGCGTAAGGCCGGTCGAAACGGCCGAAGACGCCAATTCGCTTGAACTGCGTGCGCTGTAAATCGAGATATTTCTCTGCGTACTTCCGGCAAGCCGCACGTACGGCCAGGGGCGCCATCTGCAGTTTCTTGCCACCCAGTTCCTTGTCGACTTTGATCTCGATCGGCAGACCATGGCAGTCCCAGCCGGGGACGTAGGGCGCGTCGAATCCCGCCATAGTCTTCGATTTGACGATGAAATCTTTCAGGCACTTATTCAGCGCCGTACCCATGTGGATCGGTCCGCTGGTATAGGGCGGCCCGTCATGCAGGATGTAGCGCGGCGCCCCCTTCCGCGCCTGCCGGATGCGCTCATAAATCCCCATCTGCTCCCAGCGCTCGAGCATTTTGGGCTCGTTCTGGGGCAGGTTGGCCTTCATGGGGAAGGTGGTTTTGGGCAGATTAAGGGTATTTTTCAGTTCGAGCGGCACTCAGTCGGATCTCCCAAATGATTGAATCTTTTCATTATAGGGAGCCGGGAAGGAAATCGTCTATGCATCACGGGATGCGCGATTGTATTCTCGCTGCATGATTTCTGGCTCTTCCAGTCCGCCTTATTGGATATCTTCGAGGACCTGCCGGTCCTCGAGTCCTGTCTTCACGGCCCTGAATTTCGCACGATTGGGTGTGGTGTGCACGAGTTTTCTTTAAAAAGGACATGTCTTTCCGATGTCTCTTGCGCACACCGAAATGCACTGTCGAAACCGTCGGAGTAGAGTTACAATTTCAAGAGCAGGCGGGCGGCGAAACCGGCGCCTTGGACGCTACCGATTTCCCGAAAAATCGGGCCCGGAACGAAGCAACTTGGCGGGGGGCTTCCTCATCTGTGTAAAGAGGTATTTTCACAGCAGTTAGACCAGATTCCGCACCGGTAGGGAAGCGAGTCCAGACGGGAATTATGGCATCCCAACAACTCAATTCGAATGTTGCCGGCAACGAGCCGGAACTGAATTTGCTCATCACCGACAAGGGTTTCGAAGAACCGCTCTATAAATCCCTGTTCCGCGAACTGGATGAGTTTTTCTTCCCTAAGAAACTGCCCCCTCTGAAATTGGAATCGAAGCCTGAACCCGTCAAGGAAATCTGGGGCTTTTACGGCAATGCAAAGAATGGCGCGCTGGGCTCGACCGGTGTGCACATTCTCATCGTGGCCGTCATCGTCGCACTGACGATCGCCGCCCGCAGAGTTGTTACCGCGGCAGCACCCGCGAAGGTCACAGTCACGCTGGTGGATCCGGGCGATCTTCCGGTTCTCAAGCCTTCCAAAACGCAGGTAGGCGGTGGTGGCGGCGGCGGCGACCGCGACGTATTGCAGGCCAGCAAAGGCAAGTTGCCCAAGCTGTCGATGCAGCAAATCACGCCTCCCGTGGTTGTGGTTCGTAACGAGCATCCCAAGCTTGCGGTCGAGCCCACCATCGTTGTACCGCCGCAAGTGCAATTGGCTTCGAACAACATGCCGAACCTCGGTGACCCGATGGCGCATGCAGTGTTGCCGTCAAATGGCACAGGGGCCGGCGGGGGCATCGGCTCGGGCAGCGGTGGTGGCGTTGGATCGGGCAAGGGGCCGGGCTTTGGACCAGGCGAAGGCGGCGGCACTGGCGGAGGCATTTTCCACGTCGGTGGCGGTGTTTCCGCGCCTCGCGCGATCTACGCTCCAGAACCTGAGTTTTCCGAAGAAGCCCGCAAGGCGAAATATCAGGGCGTCTGCACGCTTGGGCTGATTGTAGGAGCCGACGGCCGGCCCAGCAACATCCGCGTGCTCAGCAGTCTGGGCATGGGGTTGGATGAGAAGGCCATTGAAGCCGTCAAGAACTGGAAGTTCGAGCCCGCAATCAAAGACGGTCACCCGGTGCGTGTCGAGATCGCTGTGGAAGTCGACTTCCACCTGTACTGAGATCTGCCGCCCTCAAAAACAGTGCTGTGCTATTCCTCGCTAGCTCGTATCACGGCGAAGTGTCCCCAATGCCGTTTGATGAATCCCAACTTTTCATAGAGGGCGATTGCGCGTTCGTTGTCCTGCCGCACGTGTAGAAACGGCGTCTCGCCGCGCTCCTGGATGCCTCGCATTACAGCCGTCATGAGGGTCCGCCCGTAGCCCTTTCCAACGTGATCGGGGTGCGTGCAAACCGCGCTGACCTCGGTATGGCCCGGCACCTTTAAGCGCTCCCCTGCCATCGCGACAAGCTTTCCGCCATCTCGAATACCCAGATAAGTCCCCAGTTCGTGCGTGCGCGTGGTGAAAGGTCCGGGCTTGGTCAGCGCCGTGAGTTCGATCATCTCGTCGGAGTCTTTTGCGCCCAGCAGAAGGACTTCCGGACCTCGCCCGTTTCCCGGGGCAGGAGTGGGTGCGCTTGCCCAGATCATTTGCAGCAATGGCGCGCCCACCACGAAGTTCCATCCCGGCCGCGCTGCGTACGGTTCATCGAGAAAGAGCCCGACAGTTCCTCCTGGTTTCACCAGCTCCGCCAGCGATTCGTATCCCGCGTCGCCGTGTTCCACAAACGCACCCAGCGGCCCCACGTCGCGAATAAAGCGCCGCGAGATTCCGTTGCCTTCGGCGAATTGCGCGTCGCGCGTGGTCAACGCGTTCCAGATCACATTGTCCAGCGGATGCATAGGCACGTTCTCCGCGTTAGATTGAACGCGAGCGCAAGGAGACACAGTATTTGTTGGCGGGAAGATGGCGCTATCCGGATCTTGCGGCGAAATAGATCGAGACCGTTTTATAGCGACGCGCTTACGACATCTTTGCCCGCCGTAGAGTCACCCCAATATTCGCGGTACAGGCAATGCCTCCACAGATCATTCCTTGAGATCGACATGCTGGACTTCCTCGATGGGATGCCCCAGAAACCGCGTTCCGAGCCGCGTGAATTTCTCGGTTGAGTCAGTCGCGAAAAATTTGAGCCGGGGAACTACCCGCCGTTCTTCCTCACGATTCGGCGTAACCAGCTGGCCAAGATGAGAAGCCACCGCGCGGGCTGTGGACTCCGCCGAATCCACGATACTCACGTGTGGGGGCGCGACCCGCCCCAGAAGCGGCTTCAGCAGGGGATAGTGCGTGCACCCCAGCACCATCGCGTCCGCATCCTCAAATCCGTCGGCAAAGGCTTCTCCCAGATAAATCTTCGCTACCTGCTCCGTCACCGGATGATCGACCCACCCTTCTTCAACCAGCGGAACCAGAAGTGGACAAGCCTTTTCCCGTGCCTGAAGTCCTCGCGCCTCAAGTGCTTTGCGGTAGGCATGGCTGCTCACCGTCGCCTCGGTGCCAACCACCACCACTTTGCGGTTCTTGCTGGCCGCCGCCGCGGCTTCGGCCCCGGGTTCGACTACGCCTACGACCGGGACGTGGGCAGCAGCCTTAATACGGTCCAGAGCCAGCGCCGTCGCCGTGTTGCAGGCGATCACCAGCATCTGTGCGCCATGGGATTCCAGGTAATGCGCGGCCTCGACGGCATATCGCGCGACTGTCTCGACCGATTTTGACCCGTAGGGAAGCCGCGCCGTATCGCCAAAATAAGCATATTCGGCGTCCGGCACGAGCTCAAGTAAAGCTTTAAGAACAGTCAGGCCCCCGAAACCGGAGTCGAATACGCCGATGGTTGCGCGCCTGTGGGCCATTGTCGGAAGGAATGATCCAGATCATAGCAGCGCAAGTCCTTCAGCGATGGTTACGAGAGGAGTACCGCGAGGTTCCCGCCTAGCGCCGGGTTCTTGCCACGCTGGGAACCGCAGAAACATGGGTCTCGCGGCCGCAACACGGCCCGGGTGGAATTGGCGCCCCATGCGGACAGGTTCGCGGATGGCCGAGAAAGGCGCAGATTTTGTCGGTCGCCTCGGGCGAAAGGATATGTTCGAACTTGCACGCTTGCTGCTCGATTTCGGTCTCGCTGTCCATCGCCAAGCTGTCGGTGAACAGGCGTTCGGCCAGGCGGTGACGGCGGATGATGTTCCCGGCCCGCTCGCGCCCGCGATCCGTAAGCTCGACGATCATCGATCCGTCTCCCGATGAGGCAGATACCGGCTTCAGCGCGTCATGGCACGGATTGACAAAGGGCTTGTGATGATGCGGCTCGGGCGGATGCGGCGACGACCCGACCAGACCCATCTCGATCATTTTTTCGATTGCCATGCTCACCGGCAGAGCGCCGTGCACTTCCATGCGCTCGACTTCGGCGATCTCACCATGCTCGTCGAGCACCCAAAGTTCTTCGAGGACTTCATCGAGCTGTTCCTCGTCGGCCATCGAGAAAACTTCCTGGGCCGCGATCTTTCCATGATGCAGTTCGATGCGCCGGTCGGCCAGCCGCGCGACAACCGGATCGTGCGTGACCATCACGATCGTGCGGCCTTGCCCATGAAACTCACGCAGCAACCGCAGAACGATTTCCTCATTCTGCGCGTCAAGATTTCCGGTGGGCTCGTCTGCCAGGATGATTTTGGGATCGTTAATCAGCGCCCGCGCAATGCACACCCGCTGCTGCTCTCCGCCCGAGAGCTGAGAAGGCAGATGGTGGGCGCGATCTCCCAGGCCAACCCGTTCCAGCGCTTCGATGGCTTCTCTCTCGTCGGTCATGCTGTGAAAATACTGGGCCAGCATGACGTTTTCGACCGCAGTCAGGAAGGGAATGAGATGAAACTGCTGGAAGATGAACCCGATCTTTTCCGCGCGCACGCGATTCAGATCGGCCGAAGACATCGCCGCCACATTTTGCCCATCGAGCCAGATCTCGCCCGAAGACGGCCGGTCGAGGCACCCGATCAGGTTCACCAGCGAGGACTTGCCCGATCCCGACGGCCCCATGATCGAAAGCCACTCGCCTTGGGCGACGCTCAGCGAAATGTGATCAAGCGCGTGGATGGTCGCCGCGTCTTTTCCGCGGCCTGCGCCCTCTTCTTTCGCGGGGTAGAGCTTGCTCGCGTCTTTGATTTCGATCATCTACTCTCCCCGTAAGATCGCAGCCGGGTCGACGCGGCGTAGCAAGGAAATCGGAAGGATCGCCGCCAGCAGCGTCACTGCCATGCTACCAGCCAGCACTATTGGCAACACACTAAAACGAGGCGACACCGCCGCATGAAAGTTAACTCGCCCGATCCATGCGGCAATCCCGATGCCCAACAGAAATCCGGCGAGCGCTCCGCTCGCGCCCAATAATGCGGCTTCGGCGGCAAAGAAGCCGTTAAGGAGCCGTCCCGACGCCCCCAGCGCCTTCATGATGGCGAAATCCCGACGCCGGTCAAAAACCCACCCCATCAATGTGGACAAGACGCACAATGCGGCGGTCAGAATGATCAAAACCGATGCCGCCAGGACCGTCGCCCGGGTCTTGCCCAACACCCGCGCTTCGCCTTCCACGATCTGCCGTACCGGACGGACATCTGCCACGGGAAGCGCCTGGGAGATCTGTGCCATGACAGCCGACATAACTTCCGGCGAACCGCTGACCTGGACTTCGATGGTAGAAGGCTGAATGCCCGTCCACGAGATGAAGTCGGCCAGGGAGATATAAACCCGACTGTCTTCGGATGCTCCAGTGTGCACCGTGCCAGCCGGAGTCAGATGGACAACCTTGCCCCGAAAACTTAAATCGAATGGCTGGTCCTTCGGCGCGACTGCGGAGAGCGCTCTTATACCAACCAGCGCCTGC
Source organism: Candidatus Sulfotelmatobacter sp. (assembly GCA_036490405.1). GTDB lineage: Bacteria > Acidobacteriota > Terriglobia > Terriglobales > Acidobacteriaceae > Sulfotelmatobacter. Next base: position 28,587 of record DASXDY010000042.1, read on the forward strand.
CGCGAGATCGACGGCCAATTGTTTACCGACCACCAACGGTCCAGTTGCTTCACGCGATCGAAGTCCGTTCCCGCTACGACCACGGGCCGGCCATTACCGGCGCGTGCCACGACCAGCGCAAACGGCGCGGCAGTTCCGCGTCCGGCAAGCACGGAATCGACGCGCGAAAGCGCATCTGCGGGCAGGGATTCGTTATCTTTGCCCAGGATGACAATGTTTGCCCCATAATTGCGGAATTCCCGAACCAGCTTGGCCTGCGTATCCACATAGAGATTCATCATCGCCGTCGCCACTGTCGCGGCCACGGACACCGCAAGCAGGGCGGAGAGGGCACGCCCGCGGCGAAGCAGGGTCGCCCGCACTAACATGCGCACGAACATCGAGGTGTGCGGTGCGCCGGCGCGCCGGGTCGCGAGTTCCGGAGCAGACAGCGTCGTCCTCACAATTCACCTCGCAGGGCGAACACCGGGTCCATCGTGACAGCCCGCCGAATGGCCGCCGCGCTGCCGGCAAATGTGATGAGCACAGCGATTCCCAGAATGACCGGCAGGAGCACCGGGGAAATCGAAATATCGGAATTGAATATCGAGTCCCCAATCCGATGTGCCAGCAGCGATCCGGCAGCGAATCCCACCGAGCCCCCGAGCAAGGCCAACAACGCCGATTCCGCGAAGAACACGGAGGCAACCGCCGCCTTCCCGGCTCCCAGGGCTTTCATCAATCCAACTTCGGAACGGCGCTCGAAAATGGCGGTAGCCATGGCGGCGGAAACAGCCAGCGCCGAAGCCAGCAATGCGGCCAGGGTGATCAGATAAATCAGGCCTTCGATCCGCGTGAGCACTACGCCTTCATTCTGAGCAACCTGCCGAATCTGCTCCGCGTGGGAGTGCGCCATCGCTTCGGTCAATTGCAGAGCAATGGACTGCGGATAAGGCGAACAATACCAGCGATCATAAACCGCGCCGGACAAGGTTTTCGGGTCGACGCGCGCAAACGCATCTTCGGGCTTGGTGATCGCGCTGACATATACGCGGCGCACTGCTCCGGGCTTGCCGAGAATTTCCTGCGCCACCGAGAGCGGCGCGACAATCTGTTCATCCTCGGCTGCGCCGGCGGAAAGTATCCCGCTTACGTTCAGTTGCTTGCCATCCACGGCGATTGCATCTCCTGTTTTTGCTGCGATGCGCCGCGCCAGACGCTCTCCAACGAGTACATCCCGCGAGTCATCTGCCGGCCACTGGCCGCTCACTCTCCACCACGAATTCGTGGTCCGTACGCCGGTGGTGAACGTGTCTTTTCCATAGACGAGCTGTTTGGCGAAATAGGTTCCGAGCAGGGTCACATTCTGCCGCTGCCCATCGTGATCGAGCGCGACATTCACCGGTAACATCGGGGCAAATCCCGTGATGTTGTTGTGCCAGAAAATCCCTTTGATTTTGGGTAGATCGGCTTCGCTCAGGAAAGCACCATCGGAAGGAGGCTTAAGGTTCACGCCCCCGATTTCGACATCGAGAGAATCTTCCTGAGGGGTAACCACGAGATTGGCGCCGATGGTGCGGAGTTCGCGGTTGATTTTGTCGCCGATATCGGTAGCGACGGCAATCATTGCGGTTGCCACCGTGACGCCCAGAGCAATCGCCGCGCCGGCCAGAAGTTTGCGGCGCTTCTGCCGCCGGAAGGATTCGTATACCAGCCGCGCGAACATCGTCTATTGTCCGAACATGCGGCTGCCGCCCGCGATGTCGGCCTCCTCGATGACGATCGAATCCCCAGTCTGCACCGACTTCAGCGGCGCTGGGTTGCAGCCGCCAGCCGAGCCCACCGATTGTTCATTGATCGGGGCAGAGCAGTTCTTGCAGACAATGTGGTTCCCGCTCTTGTAGAACCCCTTGGCCCCGCAGATTTTGCACGCGTCGAAGACGGTTGCGATCTTGCCGTCCGGCTTCTGATACAGCCAGAAGCGGATCTCGGTGCCGTTTTCGTTGGCTTCGAAGCGGTGCAAGTCGCCGTCCGACACCTGCGCCAACGGGATGCTCACCTTTCCATTGGTGAACGTGATCTCGGTTGCCGGCGAAATTCCGGCCGCGCTCTTGGCATAAACGAACTCGGCCGTGACCATGGCAATGAACAGGAAGGAACAGGTGTAGACCGATCCCATCCACAGCCGCTCGCGTCGGGCGGTCCAGGCTGCCTTGCGACGCTCGGCGGAAGACGCGGTGGCCGGCAATGCCGCCGCTCGCCGCCGTGCGTCGAACAGTACCATCAGCGCCGCCAGCGCGAAGATGGTCACAAAGAAGAACCAGTCGTTGCTGACGATCGGCCCGATGATGGCCATCTCGCGCTTCGAAGACGGAAGAAATCCGGTCTCCGACAACTCGTGCAAGCCGGAAATAAATAACTGCGCTGCGACCAGAAACAGAATCGCCGTGGTGACCCGAAAAAACCTCGGCAGATTGATGCGCACGCTGCCCTTCACAAACATCACACCGAAGGCGATCGCGGCCGCAATACCGAGCAGTGTTCCCAGGAAACTCGTTAACTCGGTCGAGTTCAATGAGACGGCAGAGAGAATCAACACCGTCTCCGCTCCCTCGCGCAACACCATCAGGAAGATGAAAACGAAGAGGCCAAACCCTGCGTCTTTGCCCGCCAGCAGCCCGACCTTGCCCTCAATTTCGCCTTTGAGCTTCTTGCCGGTCCGCATCATGAACAGGACCATGCTGACCACAAAAAATGCGGCCACCAGCATGATCCAGCCTTCGAACGCGTCTTCGTTAAGATGAGTCCGCGAAATGACGACGGCAACGCCAATGCTTGCCACGAAGGCAGAGCCAAGCGCGGCATACACCGTCCTGCGAAGCTCCGGACGCCCGATCTTGTTCAGATAAGCGAGGGTGATCCCGACGATCAGGGCCGCCTCGACCCCTTCGCGGAGTGTGATGATGAGAGCCTGTAACATCGAAATTATGCGCAGCGGGCGCGGTGCCCGTGGTTGCAATCGCCCGCCGGGATCGTGTTCTTGCTATCTCCTGGGAGTTGGCTGTCGATTTTGAAAATGAATTTCAATTTCAATATTCAAGGATAGTCTTCCCCCGCCAAATGCGTCAATCCGCTGGCCGACAAACGCCCAGAAACGGCATCGCACGGTGAGATTTGCACCTTGAATTGCGAGGTAATGCAACCAACGCTGAAGATGTCAAGGTCACAGACGCTTCAGAAAAGCGTTGGCGTCGTGAACGCGAGGGAACAATTTTTCTTCCGCCTGAAACTCGGCAGAGTGGATGCAACGCCGGCTTCCGCGCAGCTTGACCGGATGCTTCAGATGCAGCATCTCGTGGTAGACGATGTAGTCGAGCACGTAACGGGGAACCTGGGGATGGTCGAAGATGCGGCTGATGATGATCGCGTTATGCGCCGGGTCATAGTGGCCAAGAATGCGGCGCGTGCGAAGCTGGCTCCAGCTCATGCGCGGACGGCCCATCAGGCCATGGAAAAACCTGGTGTTCAGGTCCTCAAAAACGGCATCGAGATCGTAAACCATCCCCCGGGCCGGCCGCAGCCGCTTGCGCCCGCGTATTTGCCGTACGAGATGCGCCTTGCGAACAATTTCATGGCTGCCCACGTACCTGCGGTATCGCGCCGCTTGCGCGCGATCAATCGGCCTGCGATACATCTTGGCGAGCAGAATATGCGCAATGGCTCGCAGAACGGCCTCCGGGGCGCCTTCCAGCAAATCCGACAAGCGGACCAGCAGCTTCCCGCCGCGCAGACGGATCGTGTTGTTGAGGTTGGCAAAGGCGAAGAATTCGATCTTCAATTCGGGAAGGGAAGCCCCGGGCCGCAGTTCCCTGTGGGTTTCCTGGAAGATTTCGAGCAGCCCTTCACGCACGGTGAGCGTAGAGTAACACGGAAGCCGCAGCTACTCCGGGCTCACGCCCGTCCCCTTCGAGGGATTCTTATTCAGCAATTTTTTCTTGGACTGCTCTTCCTGGTCCGCCAAGAGCTTGCGATGGTCCTCAACTGAGGCATCGACGGTGTCGATCGCATTGGTCAGGACGAATTCATATTGCTGGGCTTCCTGCCGGGTCACGTCCGCCGCTTCTTTCAAGGCCCGCAGCTTGGCTTGAAATTCTATGTCGGCATCGATCACCGTCTTGAGCGGCTTGCGGATGTCATCTTTACGGTCCACGTAGGTGTCGATATTGTCGTTCAGTTCGTCGTAGAGCAGCTGAAAATCGTCGAGCAGATCGTGGGTCTGTTGCGCGCGGTCTTTCGTCTTGGGATCGTTCCGCAATACTTCCAGTTTGACCAGTCGGGTGCGGGCAAAGTCCACATACAGCGGCAGGCGCAGTCTTGGCTCCCAACTGGTATCGCGGACCTGGTCAATCTCGGCCTGGGTCAACGGATCGCGATGCCTCTGAGCCAGGGCCGGGAGCACGACTGACAAGAACAAAAGCACGCAGCAACCAGCCCGAAGTCGGTTCATTTCGCCCTCTTTTTGAACATCGAAGACAACAGGTCGTCGCGTACGCTCTCCAGCTTGCCCACGGCGTCCTCCACCGGTGCCTGCTCGTCGTGGCCCAATGAATGCGAGAGTTCGGTCAGCTTGCGGGCCATGCCGCGGACGGCAATTTCAGCCTGTTTCTGGTATTTGTGCGATTTGACGGCGTAATCCCGGGCCATTTCCGAATAGGCGACGACGTCGGACAAGCTCGCCTGCGCCTTCTCCAGATCCGAAGCGGCATAAAGTCGGTCCGTCTCGGTGAGTTGTTTCTCGGCGATCTCCACGCAGATGTGCGGCCGGTCCGAAACGCTGGCAGTCGACAGCCGCGCCTTCAACTCCTCGACCGTGGCCTCGTCGCGATGCGGGACCGGACTGGCAACCGCACAACCGATCGCGAGCACCAGCACGAGTACAGTCCGCGAGAAGTTGGCCATGGCGGCCCGCCTTTCCCGGTGATGAAACCAACGCATCATTCCTGGCATGTTTCAGCTGCGCTCACTATCTCTTCGGTTCGAGCGCGATCAACCGGTGCTTCGCCTGCCATTCCTGCTCAGGATACTTCCCATTGGCAGCCTGAAGAAAGAGCCGATAGTTTGCCGCGGCCTTCTTGACGTCTTTCAGGTGATCGAAGGCGGAGGCGCGAAAAAAATAACTATCCGCGGTTTCCGGAAGCAGCTTGGCGCGTACGTCCAGGGCCCGAATCACCAGGGGATAATCTTTGTTTTCACCCGCGGCAAAGGCCAGGTCGCCGTACGCGTCGCCGAGGTCCGGCCTTAGTTTGATGGCAGCCAGCAGTTCAGCCTGTGCCTCAGGAAATTTCTTTTCGCGAATCAGGCTTCGCCCCAAATCGTGGTGAAGCGCGGGATCGTTCGGTTGCCTGACCAGAAGTGCGCGGTAGGCCGCATCCGCCTGCTCATTCTTGCCGGCCGCATAATACAGCGCGGCCAACTCCCGTTGCGCGTTGGCAGAGTCATTGGCGGCAATGTCCCGATCATGCAGGCCCGCTTCGAATTCGGCGATGGCCGCGTCGTTTTTTCCTTGAGCCGCCAGAATGCGCGCTAACTGGATGTGCAATGCAGCCTGAGTGGGATGTGCGGCAACAATCTTGCGCAGTTGCACTTCGGCCTCGGGAAATTTCCTTCCGCGCATGTAGATATTCGCCAACCCTGTAACCGCGTCCATCGAAGAGGGATCGATCTGCAACGCCTGCTTGTATTCCTGCTCCGCATCGGCAAATTTGTTTTGCTTTTCGAGCACCGCGCCAGCGCCCAAATGAGGCTCGACGTCCCTGGGCACAAGGGCGGCCGCCTTTTGGTACGCAGCTACGGCTTCGTCTGGCTTGTCTGTCTCGATGACATGTCCCAGGGAAACCCACGCGCGCGCTTGACCCTCGGCGACGTGACTGGTTGGCTTAAGCTGGGTTGCAGCCCTGAGAAACTGTGTAGCTTCTGGGTTGCCGGCCTTCGCGAGTTGCAGGCCGAGATTCAGATTCGATTCGAAAATGGCCGGGTTGGCGGCGACCGATTTCCGGTACGCGGCAATAGATTCCTCACTCTTGCCCAGCCCATTTTCCACGAAACCCAGATCAAACCAGGCGACATAGTTGTCGGCATCGCGTGCGAGCATCTTCTGCAAAACAGGCTCAGCGCCGGCGAGGTCCTGTTTTTGAATGAGGTCTTCCGCCCTGGTCAACTCCGGGGATGGATCGTCGGATTCGGCAATGGTAACGTGGCGGGACGTTTGTTTGCGGCGAGCGCTGGAAGAACTACCATCCTGTTGCGCAGATTGCGTGGTTCCAGAGGTGGAACTCGGCATCTCTCTGCCAAATGCCGGGCATGAACCGCCCAAAAGAACCGCCGTCATCGCCAGCGACGCGCAAAATCTATCTGTTCCCATTGGAACTTGACGCTCCGTTGCCGTCCAGGACCTGCCGCAGATATTTGCCGGTGTACGACCCCGCGACCTTGGCAATGGCCTCCGGAGGCCCAGCCGCCACGATCTTGCCTCCGCGGTTTCCGCCTTCGGGACCTAGATCGATCACCCAGTCCGCCGTCTTTATGACTTCCAGGTTGTGCTCAATGACGACGATCGAGCCCCCTGCTTCAATCAGACGGCGAAACGCCGCCAAAAGTTTGCTGACGTCGTCAAAATGCAGCCCGGTCGTAGGCTCGTCGAAGATATAGAGCAGCCGGCGTTTGAGCTTTTCGCTGCTGAGACGTCCAGCCTCCCGCGCGGCAGGCTGCAAGTGCGCCGCCAGTTTCATGCGCTGGGCCTCGCCGCCTGATAGCGTCGTCGCCGATTGCCCCAGCCGCAAATATCCCAGCCCTACTTCCTCCAGAGAGCGCAGTTTGTCGGTGATCTTGGGCGCTTCCGCAAAAAACTTCAGCGCTTCTTTGACCGTCAGGTTCAACACTTCGTGAATGTTCTTCCCGCGATACCGCACCTCGAGCACCGTCGCTTTGTAGCGCGTGCCTTTACATTCTTCGCAAATCAATTCCACGTCCGCGAGGAACTGCATCTCGACCGTGACCGTCCCGTCACCCTGGCAAACCTCGCAGCGTCCGCCGGGAATGTTGAACGAGAAATGTCCAGAGCCGAACCCCCGCTTTTTCGCTTCGGGAAGGGATGCGAACAGTTCGCGGATCGAATCGAACGCCTTGATATACGTCACCGGATTGGATCTTGGCGTCCGTCCGATCGGCGATTGGTCGACCAGCACCGCTTCGTCGATATACTGGTCGCCCGACAAGCTCTCCCACGTCGCCATGGCGGTCGAACTCCCACCGTGTCCATTGCCGCTTTGCTGTTTCGCCTGGGCCAGCGCCCGGTAGAGAACCTGATGCAACAGTGTCGACTTGCCCGACCCGGAGACGCCGGTGATCGCCACCAGCATACCCAGCGGGATGCTGATTTCGATATTCCGCAGATTGTTGGCGCGGATGCCTTTCATGCGGAGCTGCTGCGTGCCCGGCTTACGCCGCGTGGCCGGCATCTGAATGCGCAGGTCTTCTGACAGATATCGTCCGGTCAGCGACGCCGGATTGTGCAGAATCTCATCGTAGCTTCCTTCCGCGATGAGCTTGCCGCCGTTTTCTCCGGCCCCCGGCCCCAGATCGAGTATGCAGTCGGCGGCCCGCATGATATCGGGATCGTGCTCGACCACGAGAATCGTGTTTCCGAGATCTCGCAGGTCGTGCAGAATCTTCACCAGCCGGTGAGTGTCTCGCGAATGCAGCCCGATGGAAGGCTCGTCGAGCACATAAAGCGTGCCCACCAGTCGCGACCCCAGCGAGGTCGCCAGTTGAATGCGCTGTGCTTCGCCGCCGGAAAGCGTCGAAGACAGGCGATCCAGAGTGAGGTAGTCCAAACCAACGTCGTTCAGGAAGCGAAGCCGCTCCCGAATCTCGTCAAGCAACCTCTCGGCGATGTCGGCTTCCTGCCGGCTTAGCTCCACCTGATCGAAAAACTTGAGCGCGTCTTCCACCGTGAAGGCGCACACTTCACACAAATTCTTACCCTGGATCTTGACCTGCCGCGCTTCCAGCCGCAATCGTGCCCCATGGCACTCCGGGCATAACGAATATCCACGATAGCGGCTCAAAAATACGCGCACGTGCAGCTTATATTTCTTGCGCTCTAGGTGCGCGAAAAATCCTCGCACGCCAAGAAACTTGCCTTCGCCATTGAGCACGCGGTTGCGGTGCTCTTCCGCCATATCGATCCAGGCCATATCGAGCGGAATGCCGGCCTGCTTGGCATATCGCTTGAGATCGGTAAACAGCGGACGATATTTGGGCTTGGTCCAGGGTTCGATCGCCCCTTGGGCCAGGGTCTTCAGCTTGTCGGGAATGACGAGATCGAGATCGAAATCAATGGTGTTGCCGAAGCCCTGGCACTTCGGGCAAGCTCCATAAGGATTGTTGAACGAAAACAGCCGCGGCTCGGGTTCTTCATAGCGCAGATGGCAATTCTTGCACTCGAAGCGCTGCGCAAAACGCAGCATCGGTTGTGGGGTGCGGGCGCTCCCGGCTGAATCTTCGTCGGAGACACTCGGCGGAATCTCAAATAAAACCTCGCCAGCTTCCCGATATGCCGTCTCAACCGCATCAACGATGCGCGTCCGGGCATCCGACGAAACCACCAGCCGATCCACCAGCAGGAACACAGGCCGCCCGAAATCGAGATCCAGTAATGATTCGGGACTGGAAAATTCAAAGACCTGTCCGTTCTGATAAAGCCGGTTAAATCCAGCCTTGCGTAAATCAAACAGCCGGGTCTTCAACGCGTCGGTCAAAGCCGTGGCGGATGCCCCATTTCTCGCGGTTTTGGCGGGAAAGCCTACCCTGAGCTTGTCGACGGGTGGGGATTTTCTCGCCCTGACTGGACGTTCATCCTTGACTTCAGCCTTCTGCGACTCAGGGCGCTGCAGCGGAAACAACACCTGCAACCGCGTTCCTGGTTCCAGCGCCAGGATCGCATCCGCCACTTCGTCGACCGTGTCCTTCTTGACCTCGCGCCCGCAATTCGCGCAATAAGTCCTTCCGACCCGCGCAAACAGCAGCCGCAGATAGTCGTAGATCTCAGTCGCCGTCGCGACCGTCGACCGTGGGTTCCGCGTCGTATTCTTCTGCTTGATCGCCACCGCCGGAGCGATACCGTCGATCAAGTCGGCATCTGGCTTCTCGATCCTCTCCAAAAACTGGCGTGCATAGGCCGACAGCGATTCCACATACCGCCGCTGTCCCTCGGCATAGATGGTGTCGAAGGCGAGCGAGGACTTGCCCGATCCCGACACGCCCGTCACCACCGTCAATGTGTTGTGAGGGACCTCAAAATCAATGTTCTTGAGGTTGTGAACGCGGGCGCCGCGGACCACGATGCTATCTGTCTGAGTCGCTGTAGGGGACATCGAATAATGGCCGAAAGCCACATCGGAAGCCTGAGCGCAGGCGCACAGGGCCCTCCGAATGACTCAGGGAATCTTCCTATTATAAGGGATGTGAAGATTACTCGTAGAGACGTAGATCGCTACATCTTTGCGTTTGCGGGCCCAGGAAGTAGTCTTGTGGATGAAAAAACGTTGAGCGAACGTCTCTACTAATCGTTATCTGTATCTTTCTCTTTGTCCCGTTTCCGGGCATAGCGGGCTACGAACCCAGCTCCCAGGCTCATAATCCCCAGCGGGGGCGCCAGCATCACAAAGATCGCTCGATTGATTGCCCTCTGGGCTTCTTTGGGAGTCGCCTTGGCATTGGCCCGGCACATGGCGCATCCCTGGGCGAACGATGGAACGCTGCCGAGTCCAATCAGGATCAGTCCAGCCAGCGAGATTTTCCGCGCCCAATTCACGTCACTTCACTCCCAGGTGGATGATGCGGTCGGCGTCCGGGAAAAAGAAGAAATACATGATGATGAAGCACGCCGTCACTGAGATGACCAGCAGCCAGCGCATGATGGCCTTTTCAAACTTCAAATGCATGAAGTAGCCGATGATCAGCGCCGACTTGATGATCGACAGAACCAGCAGAACTTCCAGCATGTGAACGGCGGAGAGCAGTTCGTTGTGGTAGCCGAGCCAGACCTCCATGCCGGTCAGAATCAGCAGCCCGCCCCACACCCAGAAGTATTGCCCCTTGCTGTCGCTGTGCGCTATATCGTGCATCTCGCATTTCTCCTAAGTCGGGTGCCCCATTTCTCGCGCGTTCGGTGCACGAGAAGTGGGGATTTTGACCTTACACTGCTAACTACACCTTCGTCGACATCAAGTACACCAGCGGGAAGATGAACATCCACACCAGGTCGACAAAGTGCCAGTAAAGCCCGCAGACTTCCACATCCTGTGAATCGTAATCTTTCGGCTTCAGGAACAGGATGATCGCCGCAACCACCAACCCAATTCCCAGAGCATAGACCGGATAATGGAACACGTTGCCAGACGGAATCAGGAACGCTGCCGCAATCCAGATTACGGCAAGGACCGCGAGGAATGCTTTACGGAAAGCGATGACGCCGAGATAAATCACACCGATGGTCACGTGCAGCATGTGCATCGCGGTCAATCCGAAGAACGCCTGCGGGAATTGCGGAACATTCTTCGAGATATCGGCCAGTTCGCCGCTGCCCGATGGCTTGGCGACTCCCAGGACCGACATGAATCCCGGCAGCGTCAATCCTTCGCCGATCAGCTTCGACCACTCCATCCCGTGCAATACGATGAACGCGGTGCCAAAGATCATGGTGGCGAGCAGCCAGTAGCGCGTCCAGGGCCTGTCCCCACGCTGCGAGGCGAACACAGCCAGCACCATGGTCAGGGAACTGGATAGCAGGCAGGCCGTCATGACCGTGGCATTCGCGATGCTCGCGCTGTGAAATGGAGTCGGCCACGGATTGGTATAGATCCGGTTGTAGCTGAACGCGAACAGCAGCGCTCCGAAGGTCAGTGAATCTGAGGCCAGAAACAGCCACATCCCCACCTTCTTTGAATAGGCTCCAAAGAACGGAGCTTCATACGCTCCGGGTGCAGCGTGACCTACGGCATCATGTTCCAGAGTGGCATCGGCCATTCTCAGAATCCCCTTTCGCCGGGCTCAAAACAAACTTGACCACGAACTTATACGAAGGAACCCTTAGCGCCCCGTCGTATCCTTTGTGGCTATTTCCTTATCTCGCAAAACGCAACAACAGGAAAATGTAAATCCACAACGCCGCCATGAAATGCCAGTACCAGGCCGTAACATCCACGGTAATCCGGCGGGACTCAGCCGGCTTGTGCAGTAGGGAAGCGCTGGCCGCCCAGAGCAGCGCGATCATTCCTCCTGCAAGGTGCAACGCGTGCCCGATCGTCAGCACAAACACAAACGAACTGCTTGGGTTTGTATCGACGTAGAACCCGCGGTGATGGAGCTGGCTCCATGCCATCCACTGCCCGATAAAGAAGCCGACTCCCAACAGTAGCGTGCAGCCGAGCCAGGGGAATTTCTTCTTGTCGTCCAGGGTGATCCCGGGAATCGACCGCACCGGAGCCAGCGCCGCTTCCTGCGCCGCCGCCCGCCGCGCAAATTCCATGGTCACGCTGCTCGCCAGCAACAGGACCGTGTCCACCATCAGCAGTTGCCAGGGCATCTCGACCATGCCCCAGTCGTGGATATAAGTATTGGAACTGCCATCGAACGTCGGCAGCCCGCGCCGGAACACATAGGCGCTGGTCAGCGAGATAAACACCATGCAGACGGTGGCGATCGCGCAGATCATGCCGAGGCGCGCCCGCCTCAGCCGCGCGCCAAAATCCGGAATATCGCCATTCCCGTCACCACCTCCTCCACCGCGCACAGGAGGCTCAGGCGGCTTGCGGCCAACATCATCGATCCGCGGGCCCGGAGTAAACGTCGGCATGATTGCTTCGTGACTCAATGGGATGCCACACTCGCCGGATCGGTTTGCATTACATAATCCTTCGGCGCGCCCGGCACTCCGTATTCATAAGGTCCGTGGTGTACCACTGGCGTCACGCCACCGAAGTTGTCGTGCGGAGGCGGAGTTGTCGTTGTCCACTCCAGCGTCGTCGCCTCCCAGGGATTGTCGCTCGCCTTCGGCCCCTTGAACATGCTCCAGAACAGGTTGACCAGGAACAGCAACTGGATGCCGATCGTGACAAACGCGGCGTAGGTCATGAATGTTTGCAGAGGAATCAGTTTGGTCTGGTACGCGACTTCAGTGAACTGCGAGTAGCGCCGCGTCTGCCCGGCCATGCCCAGATAATGCATCGGCATGAAGATGGCGTAGGTTCCTGCCAGCGTAATGAAGAAGTGAATTTTCCCCATCGTCTCGTTCATCATGCGCCCGAACATCTTGGGGAACCAGTAGTGCGTCGCCGCGAAGATGCCGAAGATCGCTGCCACGCCCATAATGAGGTGGAAGTGTCCGACTACGAAGTAGGTGTCGTGTAACTGGATATCAAGCACCGGTTGCGCCAGGAACGGGCCGCTCAGGCCGCCGGAAACGAAGAGGGAGACAAAGCCGATGGCATACAGCATCGGCGTCTGAAAACGTATACGTCCCTTCCACATCGTGCCCAGCCAGTTAAAAGTCTTGATAGCGGAAGGCACACCAATGCACATGGTGAGAATTGAGAAAGCAAAAGCCGAGTAGGGGCTCATGCCGCTCATGAACATGTGATGGCCCCACACCATGAACCCGAGGAAGCCGATAGAGAGCATCGCGTAGACCATCGCCCGATAACCGAAGATCGGCTTGCGCGAGAAGGTCGAGAGCACCTGAGAAGCCACGCCCATGCCGGGCAGAATCGCAATGTAGACTTCCGGATGTCCGAAGAACCAAAACAGGTGCTGCCATAGCAGAGGCGAACCGCCCCTGTGCCCCAACACCTGCCCGTTGACGACCACGAGAGGAACATAAAAGCTGGTTCCCATATTTCGGTCGAGCAACAACAGGATTCCCGCCGACAGCAGGACACCGAAAGCCAGCAATCCCAGAATCGCCGTAATGAACCACGACCAGACGGTCAGCGGCATGCGCATCAGCGTCATGCCCTTGGCCCGCAGATCGAGCGTGGTAGTGATGAAGTTCAGCGCGCCCATCAACGATGCCACGCAGAAGATCGCGATGCTGGTGATCCAAAGATCCGCGCCGAGCCCCTCACCTGGCCCTGCCGATTGGATCGCGCTCAAGGGAGCGTACCCAGTCCATCCGTGGAGCGGCGCGCCGCCTGTCACAAAGAATGCCGCGATGATTACGATAAATCCTACGAAAGTCGTCCAGAACGAAAGCATGTTCAGGACAGGGAACGCCATGTCGGGAGCGCCAATCTGAATCGGCAGAACGTAGTTCCCGAATCCACCCTGTGGCGCCGTCGTCAACACGAAGAACACCATGATCGTTCCGTGCATGGTGAGCAGGCTGAGATAGGTCTCGGGCTTGATTTCGCCAACCAGCGGCAACACGGCGGTCGGCCAGATCAGGTGAATGCGCATCAGAAGTGAAAGGAACATCCCGACAAAAACTGCCGTGAGCGCCAGAAAGAAATACTGGATGCCGATGACCTTGTGGTCGAGGCTGAAGATGTACTTGCGAATGAAGCCCTGAGGTCCCGGATGACCGTGCGCGTCCTGAGCGACCATTACTGTTTCTCCGCCTCCCGTGCCGCCAGCCACTTGTCGAAATCTTCCTGGCTGACGACGTGAACCATGCCGTGCATCTTGTAGTGACCCAGCCCGCAAAGCTCCGCGCAGGCAATCTCGTATTCGCCAATTTCTATCGGCTTGAAGTGCATGTGAATGTTCAAGCCGGGAACCGTATCCTGCTTGAAACGCAATTGCGGCACAAAGAAACTGTGGATTACATCCACCGATCGCAGGCTCACGTCCACATCCCGATTTACCGGCAGATACATCGTTCCAGTCACGACGTCATCTTTCGACGACGGGTCGTTCGTATCCAGTCCAACCGCCGCCTCGCCGCCCGCCGATGGATCCATCAGGCTGGGCTTGGTCCTGGCATAGGTTCCATCCGGTCCCGGATAGCGGAAGTACCACGCAAACTGCATTCCGGTGACTTCCACCTGCACAGCTCCGGCTTCCGGTGGATCGAACCGCTGGCTCGCCCAGACGGTGCTGCCCATTAAATTGAGCCCGACGAAGAGAATTGTTGTAAGTGCGGTCCAGGTAATTTCCAGCGTCGTATTGCCATGGGAATACGAAACTGGAGGCGACGATGGCGTCTCACGATATTTCCAGACAATATAACCAAGGGACATCTGTGCCACGACGAACACGATCCCCATGATTACGAACGTGAGCGCGAATTGATGATCAATCCAGGCCGTGGCGGCGGACGCACCCACCGGCAGCCACCAGGTCTTGGCGACAAAGAAATACGTGCTGATGATCGTGATCAGCCAGATCAAAGCCAGTAACGCGAGGCCCATTCCCAATCCCTCCGGACAACTGCGAAAAGGATTTCCCCACGGCGGTTGTCGCGCTTTTTCGTGCAAAATTTCCGCGGCAACAGTCGGCGGGAGTTTACCACAACGTCACAAAGGAAACGCAAGCGAGAATCGAAGCGAACAACTGCCCGCCAATTCCCACGGATTTCCCCGGATAAATCAACCGCACAATTCAGTTACCAGCGCTTTCCAGAAGATTGATCCATGGAAATCCGTGCCCATCCGTGGCGAAAGGTTTCTTATTTCTCCTCCCAGACCGGTACTCTGCCTGGCGTCCACGGCGCGCCCGCAGCCTCCATGTCCTTTTCCAGTTTTGCCAGGTCAACCTCAACCAACGCATGAAGCTTCGGAAGTTGCTCGGCGAATTCTGCCACCGCAACGCCGTAAGAGGTCTCATCCGACTGTGTAGGCCGCGCCAGAGAGAACCGCTCGTTGTCCATAATTGAGCCCACGCGATCGCTGATCGAAGAAGGCACCGGCTCACTGCGCCGGGCGATTTCGACATCGCCGCGAAGCGCACGCAAGATTTCCCGGTCCCGTTGTTCGATTCCGTCAGCCGCAGTCCCCAGCTGCTTTTCAGCCGCCGGTGTTTGCGCCAATGCCTGGCGAATCGCCTTCATCCGCGATTCGATATTTTCCGCCGTCTGCTGTGCGCCATAAACTGCCCGATACAATCTCGATACTTTGCGCAAGAATTCCTCCTGCGCCGCGCGGTCACCCGGATTCATCGCCGACAATTGCTCGGTCGTGACCTTGAATGTCTGCGGCCCCGCGACTTCCGTCTCGATGCCGCCAATCTTCTCGAATGCACGCACCGAATAGCTTCCAGCCAGCACCAACGGGCCCAAATCCTGCGAGTCGGGGAAATCCTCGTCTCCCTCGCCTGCGCTCGGCTCGTGGACCCGCGACGCCGGATACCGCAGATCCCAGGCCGCCCGTTGAAATCCAGCATCGACGCTGCCGTCCACCTGCCGGATGGGCGCTCCGCTCTCGTCGTAGACCGTGAAATACAACTCGGGCTTCTGTTCCTGCGCCTCACTCCTCAGTTCATCGTTCGATGGATAGGGAAGCGTCTGGTTTTTCTTGGCTGCGTCTTTTTCCGCCTCCTGCCGCTTCTCCTTCTTAGTCTTGATTTTTTCCTTCAAGTACGCCGTGAATACCGCGCCAAACGGCGGATTCTCCGCCGTATAAAATGCGTCGCCCTGAAACCCCTTCTTCGGGCCGCCCAGCGGGTGCCTCTCGATGTAAAGCAGCGCGTCCTTCACGGGAAACATTGCCATCGCCTGCTCGGTGGTTTCGGGTTTCATCTGACGCAGCGGAGTAATGTCATCCAGCACATAGAACCCGCGACCGAAAGTAGCCACAACAAGGTCGCTCTCGCGCGCCTGGATCACCATGTCTCGCACCGCGATCGTCGGCAGGCCACCCTTCAGGCGTACCCAATGCCCGCCGCCGTCGATGGTGAAAAATGCTCCGAACTCAGTCCCCGCGAACAGAAGGTTCGCGTTCACAGGATCTTCCACGAATGCCAGCACAGGCCCGTTCTCCGGAAGATTGCTCGCGATCGAAGTCCAGGTTTTGCCGGCGTCGACTGACTTGAGCAGATATGGCTTGAAGTCATCATTCTTATGGTTTTCAAACGAGGCGTAGATGGTGTTGTCGTCGTGCGACGAAGCCGCCAGTCGGCTGACGTAGGTCTTGTCGGGAACGCCGGGGAACTTCTCGTACTTCGTCCAATTCGCGCCGCCGTCGCTCGTTACCTGAATCAATCCGTCGTCGGTTCCTGCGTAGATCAATCCTTCCTTCTTCGGCGACTCCGAGAGCGCGACGATATTTCCATAGAACGAAGTCGACTGGTTCTTCGCCACAGCGTCCGGTCCCCAGATTTGTCCCATCACGGGCAATTTGTTGCGGTCAATCTGCCGGGTCAGATCGCCCGAGATCGCCTTCCACGTGTCGCCGCGGTCGTCGCTGCGAAATAGTTTGTTGGCCGCAAAGTAGAGTCGGGTATGCGAATGCGGACTGATAATCACCGGCGAATCCCAATTCCACCGCAGCGGAGGTTCATCTTTCCCCTCCTTCGGTTGTAGAACCAGTTCCTGTCCCGTCGGTTTGTCATACCGGACCAGCACGCCGTATTGCGACTCCGAATAAACGGTGTTCGAGTCCACCGGATCGACCTGCGAATGGAAGCCATCGCCACCTGTCGTCACGTACCAATCCGAATTCAGAATGCCATTCAGATTGCGAGTGCGCGACGGCCCGCACCACGAAAAATTATCCTGAGTGCCGCCGCAGACGTTGTAGAAGGGAAGCGCGTTGTCGAGGGCAACGTCATAGAACTGCACCGTCGGCAGGTTCGCTTTGAACTGCCAGGATTTCGCGTCGTCCCGCGTCTCATACATACCGCCATCGGAGCCCAGCAGCCAGTGCTTCGTATCTTCGGGATCGATCCAGATGGCATGATTGTCGCCGTGATGATTGGTCTCGCCGACCTTGTGCAGCGTTTTCCCGCCGTCGAGTGACTCGCGCAACTCGACGTTCATTACGAAGATGCGGTCCACATTCTTCGGATCGGTCACGACGCGTGCGTAGTACATCGCGCCTACATCAAAGTCATTCCGCTTCTCCCACGTCGCGCCCTTGTCGTTCGAGCGAAAAATCCCGCCCTTGCCGTCGGCCGCTTCAACGGTTGCATACACCACATTCGGATCCGCCGGCGAAACTGCCAGCCCGATCCGGCCCATGTCGACGGATGGCAGCCCCGATGTCACCTTGTTCCACGTAGCACCCGCGTCGGTGGACTTGTAGATCGCGCTCTCCGGCCCGCCATCAATCAAGGTGAACACATGCCGCCGCCGCTGATACGCCGCTGCATACACCACATCCGGATTCGACGGATCAAGCTGCACGTCCACCACACCGGTGTTCTCGCTGATCGTCAGCACGGCCTTCCACGTCTTGCCGCCATCGTTCGTCTTGTAAAGGCCGCGATCGCCGCCCGGTCCCCAAAGCGGTCCTTCCGCCGCGACGTAGACCACCTTTGAATCCCGCGGATCAATCACCACACGCCCGATGTGCTCTGACCGCTTCAGGCCAAGATTTTTCCAACTCTTCCCGGCGTCGTCGGAGCGATAGATTCCATCACCGTATCCAACACTGCGCTGCGAGTTGCTCTCGCCCGACCCGACCCACACCACCGACGAATCATTCGGATCGAGCGCCACCCATCCGATCGAATATGATTCCTCACCATCGAAAACGGGAGTCCACGTCGTTCCGTCATTGACTGTCTTCCAAACCCCGCCAGATGCAACGCCGACGTAGTACTCATCCGTCTTCTTCGGATTCACCGCGATCGACATCACCCGTCCCGAGGCAACAGCCGGCCCGATCAGCCGGAATTTCAGGCCGGAAAAAGTGTCCTCCGTCATGCCGCCTTTTTTCTCTTCCTTCGGCGGCTCTTTCTTCTCGTCCTTTTTCTGATCTTTCTTGGTGGCGGAAGTCGGCGCCACAGCCTGCTTCTTGTCCGCATCCTTATCCTGAGCCTTTTGCCGGGTATTCTGGCCGGACAGAGCGGACGCACAAAGAAACGAGAACAAAATAAGTGTGAGGATGGCGAACGATTTCATCGAACCACTCCAATCAATTTCGAAGCGCATTCCCGAAACCGATATGTATACAGGATTCCGATTCCAACAATAAAGGCTAATCCTTCCAATCGCGGGTGCGCCATTTCTCGCGTCTTCTGCGAGAGAACCTGCCCTGAGCTTGTCGAGGGGTGGGGATTTTTGACTTCGATGGCTCGTAAACAAAATCCGTTACAATCCCCCGATGCCGCGCAAAGCCAAAATCCACGGCCACGAAACCATCTACACCAAGCTTCAGAAGAACTACTGCTTCGCCTGCGGACAAAACAACCGCGACGGCATGCGCCTCAAATTCACATTAGACGAAGAGCGCCAGACCTTCGTCTGCAAATTCCGCCTCGGCAAGCGCTACACCGGCCCTCCCGGCCACTGCCACGGAGGTATCATCGCCACCATCCTCGACGACGCCATGGGCAAGGTAAACAAGCTCCGCCACGTGATCGCCCTGACGCGGGAAATGACGGTGGAATACCTGAAACCTGTCCCGCTCCACAAGCCGCTGAAAGTCGAAGGCAGGGAAGTCGAAGTCCGGGGCACGAAGCATATCAACGCCGCCGAAATCACCAACGAAAAGGGAGAAGTCCTCGCCCGCAGCCGCGGCACCTTCATCGCCATCGATCCGGAAAAAATGTTCGGGAAGCACATCAAGAAATAGCTCTCAGCTTTCAGTCGTCAGCCATCAGCAAAACACATCTGGAACTATCAAGAGTCATGTAGGGACAGCCGCCCTCGGCTGTCCAGCGGGCGCGGCCCGCGCGGTTTAGCCATAAATCCAATCGCATGCCGATTCGGTTAGGCAGGGGTACCGCGAAATGTGAACGGGCTGTAAAATGAAAGAAGCGGCAGGCACCAGGCGGCCCATCCTTCGCGCTAGCGAAAAGGTTTAGCTGAAAGCTGAAAAGATGACAGCGGACGGCTGAAAGCTGAGAATTCATGTCCCAAAACAACGGCAACTCGCAAACTTCTCTCCGTCTCAAGACCGGCCTCGCCGAAATGCTCAAAGGCGGCGTCATCATGGACGTCACTGACGCCCGCCAGGCCGAGATCGCCGAAAAGGCCGGAGCCGTCTCCGTCATGGCGCTCGAGCGCGTGCCCGCGCAGATCCGGGCCGAGGGCGGCGTGGCCCGCATGGCCAGCCCAAAGAAGATTCGCGAAATCATGGCCGCCGTGTCGATCCCGGTCATGGCCAAGTGCCGCATCGGACATTTCGCCGAAGCCCAAATTTTGCAGGAGCTCGGCGTCGACTACATCGACGAATCCGAAGTCCTCACCCCCGCAGACGAGGCCCACCACGTCGACAAGCACGCCTTCAAAACGCCATTCGTCTGCGGCGCGCGCAACCTCGGAGAGGCCCTCCGCCGCATCGCCGAAGGCGCGTGCATGATCCGCACCAAAGGCGAAGCCGGCACCGGAGACGTAGTCCACGCCGTCAAACACATCCGCCAGATCGTTCAGGAAATGAAAATCCTGACGGTCCTCAGCGAAGAGGAACTCTACGCCAAGGCCAAAGAGCACCAGGCCCCGTACGAACTGATCAGGATGGTCGCCCAAGCAGGGAAGCTGCCAGTCCCGAACTTCTCAGCCGGAGGCATCGCCACGCCAGCCGATGCGTCGTTAGTAATGCAGTTAGGCGCCGAAGCAGTTTTCGTAGGCAGCGGCATATTCATGGGCAAGCGAACATCGTGCACGCATTCCCTCGACGAACATCCCTACGACGCCACCTGCGCATTTGCAACACCAGCAGAAGCCACAAAGCGCGCAAAAGCAATCGTCCAAGCCGCCACGCACTACCAGGACCCGAAAGTGCTATTAGAAGTCAGCGAAGACCTCCAAGGCGCAATGAAGGGGCTAGCCGTCAGCGCGCTGGACGAGGCGCAGATGCTGCAGACCAGAGGCTGGTAGAGCTGTGAAAGCAGCTCGCACGTCCGGCCAGAGAATCTGGTTGTATGTTGGGCTCGTGTTGGCCGCCATTGTGGCAGTCATTGCGGTTCCCAACATCAAGCTGGCCCGCATGACGGCTAACGAGGCCTCCGCCAAACGTTCGCTCCGTGCCATCAATGTCGCCCAGACGAACTTCTCAGCGTCAGATCCCTCCCGGGGATATGCATGTACTCTCGACATACTGAATAGGGCTGGGCTGATCCCGGATTCGTTGGCGTCGGGTGAGGACAGGGGATACGTGTTCGAAATCTCTGACTGCGAATCGAGATTGCCGAATAGTGCGTATCGAGCGACGGCCCATCCTGTGACAAAGAAAGAGACGGGTTACTGGCTGTTCTGCACGGATCAGACGGCCCGCATGAAAGCAAGCCCCGAATCAAACGCAGATTGTTTTGAACATGGCGTTGCCCAGCAATAAGAAGCCGGGCCGACGCGGCTTTTGAATTTATCCTGTCGAGCGCCACCAAGATTGTTCGAATCCCGCCGGATCCATTCTCCTGATTTGGTGTGGAGGAAAGGGAGACAACGCAGAGATACTCTCTCCAAGTAACTTGACACAGCAGTGGAAAGCCGATACTGAAATTGGACAGAGTGCCGTACACCACGCTTTCAAGACCGGCGGGAATTTTCCGGAGCCATTAATCTTTCGCGGCAGATTGCCGCGATCCTCCGCTAGCCGCGCAAGGCTGACAATCGAATGCTGTAGCTGGGCTTTTGGGTGGCGCAGCGGTTCACCGCTGCGATTTCAAGCACCGATGTCGAGCGGCTTTAGCCGCTGAGGTGCCTCATCCAGGTGAAACTCCGGCCACGCTGAACTGAAGCGACACTCTTCCGCTCTCTCAACCATGCGCCTCTTCACAGGATTCTGCCGGATGTATTCCCGGGAGGCGAAATACTCTTCGACATCCCGCACGCGCCGATCATAGTAACTGGGCTGCCAAATCTCATGCATAAATCCCAGTTCTTTTTTCGCCCGATATGAAAAGCCGCCTTTGATTAGTTGCATCGCTCTTTCCAGAGCCTCTCTCGGCGTGATCAGGAGATGAAAATGATCAGTCATCACAACAAACTCATGGACTAAATATTTCTCCTGCTGCCGGTAGTGGAGTAGCACGTCCACAAAAAGGCCCGCCATGCGATCTGACTGAAGAATCTTCCTCTTCTGGAAAGTAGAAGCGGTTATGAAGTAACAGCCATATCCTGTGTTACCTCTTGGTGGGGCTGCCATAGGGCACCTCAGCGGCTGAGGCCGCTTGAACCCTCGCCACTCTATCGCAGCGCTGAAAGCGCTGCGCCACCCAAGAGCAAGAAAAACTCCAACACCTCCCAATTTGGGACACCAACATTCTTCCCTGGCTTTCAGGAGGACACCATGCTTCACGAGCGAGCCCTGAAGATCGTACTGATCGTTGTGGGACTGCTGTTCCTGGCTCTGGCTTATCCCGGCGTGATGTTCTTTTCCAAAGATCCCGGAGTGCCGATGATCATGAGCATCTATGTCACGCTCGGCATTTTTCTGCTGCTGGCATCGCGCAATCCTGCCGCGAACCGCAGCCTGATTTCATTCGCCGGTTGGGCCAATGTCGCTCACGCCGCTGTGATGGCCGTTCAGGAGTACAAGCACGTGATCCCACGTCAGGAACTGGTAGGAGCGGTCGCGTTCGGAATGATTGGAATCATGCTGGTCGCTGTAGCTCCAGCAAAGCAGCCGGCCAAGCAGGTGTCTGAGCCGCGCGCCGCTTAAGCCTCCATCGCATTACTTCCACGCCGGCGGCGGACCCAGCACCGTCGTATCGTACTGGCTTACCAGCTTCGACACTTCGCGACTGAATCCATGATCCGATGGCGGCATGCGCGAAGCCAGCTTGTCGAGTTCAGGGAAGAACTTGTCAAATCCGGCGGGAATCCCGGCCCCCAAGAATCGGACGTTCTGCTGGCTATGATTGGCTTGCGCGTGCGGCTTGTTCCGCGGCAACTCCGCAAACGTTCCCGGCACGAGTTCGTGCCATTCGTCGTCCAGATAGACCGATAGCACCCCTTCGAGCACGTAAACCTGCTCCACCGTCTTCGGATGCAAATGCAGCGAAGTGGTGAATCCTGGAAACTCGCAAGCCTCTGCTAGCCACCACTGCCCGCCGGTTTGCTCTCCGTCAACCAGCATCCGGACTTCTCCCAGCCCCTGTTTATAAACTCGCGCCTGCTCCGGCCTGACAATCATCGATCGCTTGTCCCCTTGTTTACCGAAATAGTGTGAACCGAATACATCATCGCACCGGGGGCACTTTCATCACATTGGCGCGGCAATCACGCAGATTCTGGCAGGCTGTCGGCTTCAAATCTTTTGTCATGCAGAATGAAACCGCGGTCAGAAAATTGTTGCCGCAGCTCACATTCATCTCGCCCGCGCCGAAACCGGGGTTTGCCTGGAAGAATGCGCTTTTCACGTCCTGCGGAGAAATAGAAAACTGCTGCTGCGGACTCTTGAATTGATTCGGGATCTTCACCGACTCAAACGCCTGCCGCAGTTGCTTGAAATAAGCTTCGGCCTCAAGCCCGCTGCACGTGCCATGCGTAGTCCACTCATGTGCTACCAGACCGGCGTCGGGCATGATGTCTTTCATCTCCGCCGGATTTGATAATCCCGGCGCGTTTGAGCAGTGCTCCGGATATCCCTCCGCATACTGCGGCCACAGCCCATGCACCACGAATCCTAGGTGCCCCGACTGACATTCAGGCTTGTCGCTGTGCGAGTAGCAAAACTCCGGAGACCACGAAAGCGTCAGCAGGTAGTAGTCGAAAACTCCGGGCTGGCCCTTGCTGGCCTGATTGGAGCCGTGATGTTTCGACGACCCCGCGCCCATGACAATCATCGCCAGCAGGCACAGGAGAACAACTTGTACGCTCGCTCTTTTCATAAACAGGTCGCTCCAGGAAGAATCCGACCCCGTGTCCGCTCGCAACCGCTCACTTCGTGCCGCTACTTCGTCCGGTCCACGTAAGTCTCGCCGCCTTTCATCACAAAGACAACTTTTTCCATGACGGTTATATCCGCAAGCGGATCGCCGTCCACGGCAACGATGTCGGCAAACTTGCCCGGCTCAATGCTGCCGATGTCGGCGTCGCGCCCAGTGAGTTCTGCGCCATTGATCGTCGCTGCCCGTAGCGCCTCGATCGGCGAAAGCCCCGCCTTTACCAGCGCTCCGAACTCTTTCGACACAACATCGGGATCGTCATCCACTCCGTACGCAACTCTCACGTGATGCGCCAAGGCCCGGCGAAACGCCGGTTCCTGCTCCTTCAGAATTGCCACGCCCTTGGCAAAGCTCACCGGATCGCGCCCCTGCGAAAGTCCCGTCTCCATGTCGTGCTGGAAGCAGTAGAGCGTAGGCACCAGCCACGTGTGGTGCTCTTCCATCAGCCGCGCGCCTTCTTCGTCCATCACGGTGCCGTGCTCAATCGAATCCACGCCTGCCCTCACCGCCGCCTTGATCCCTTCCACGCCCTCGGCGTGCGCCATCACTTTCTTTCCCGCGCGATGCGCGATCTCGACCGCCTTCGCCATCTGCTCCTCACTCAATTCCTGCACGCGATAGTCGCTGATCGGGTCCAGAACGCCGCCCGTCGCCATCAACTTGATCCAGTCGGCCCCGTACTTGATGTCACGCCGAACCACGTCCGCAATCTCATCCGGCGTGTCAGCGATATTGAACCCGCGGGGCAAACCGGCATCCGGCGCCAGCACGTCACCGTCGCCGTGTCCGCCAAGAAGCGAAATGCAGCCTCCCGCTGCCACCATCCGCGGACCGCGAATGAGTCCTTTATTAATGCTATTTCGCAATGCGAGTTGCCCGTACGCCGGATCCACCTCGCAGGCCTCGCGAAGCCCCGTGAATCCGTGGTCCAGCCACACCTGCAAATTGCGCACGCCCCAGATCGCCTTCTGCGGCGATGACATGCGCAACTCGCCAGTGGACGTCTGATCTTTCGGGTCCCCCAGCACGTGCGCATGAGAATCGATCAGTCCCGGCACCACGGTGTATCTGGAAAGATCAATGACGCGTACACCCGCCGGAGCCGAATCCGCCACGCGGACAATGCGCTCCTTTCCAATGACGACAAAAACATTCGTCGAAACCTTTCCAGACTTGACGTCAATCAGCCGCCCCGCGCGGATGGCAACTGTCGGCGCCTGCGAGGTTGATTGCGCCATTGCCGCAACTGCTACACAAAGAACAACGACCGAAACAACCCACTTCCGCCAGATCGCCATTTTTCGAACCGCCTCCGAGAATTAACGAGCCTACGGCTAAGTCCGGGTCGCTGACAAGATGTTATTGCCCGGCTGCGCGGCCCCCATCATCGAGCAGAATGAAATCCCTGTGATTGATCGCCGGCGGCCGTGGAAGAGCGGCGATTCAGCGCCGCGTTAGGGCGTAGGAAATCAATTCGGGCTTCAGCCCGAGTGGTCCCCCTTAGCCGGCGAAGGAATTTTTTCACGCCCTCTGAAGCGAGCCCTGATACGAGTCCATTCTGAAACTGCACCGCCATGCGGCAGGCCCCAAAGTGTATCGGCCATGGGACTCTTCCCGTTGGCGGCGGATTACAATCAGCTGCCTATGCCCGATCCACGATTCGGACTTGGAATCAGCCGGACTACCGTTTATGTATCCGCCCGGGCGGCCACCGCGTCGGTGCTCTCCATGTTGCTGGCCCGCACGCTGAACCTGCCGGAATTCTATTGGGCGCCGATCTCGACCGTCGTGATTATTCTTTCCACGATCAACCCCTGGACCCTGGCCTGGCAGCGCTTCGTGGGCACTGCGCTGGGCGCGGTGCTCGGAGCCATTATTGCCGGCTACGTTCGTCCCGAGTGGGCTCCCTATCTTTGGATCATCTATGGCCTGGGAATCTTCGTCGCGGGAATTTTCTCGGCGCTCTTTCGTATCGGCACCGCCTATCGCTTCGCCGCGATTACCCTGACGATCGTGCTGCTGATCGCTCACTCCAGCCCGCCGCGTATTGTTGCACTGCACCGATTCATCGAAGTGTCGCTTGGAATCGTCGTGGCCCTGATTGTAGCTGCGTTCTGGCGCATCCCGGACGCAACCGCCTAGCTTCCACCATCAACTCACCCAATCAGGTATGCTGATTTCGCTCTTGAAGCACATTCATGTCATGAACTCAACCCGGCAGCATCTCCCCTTATTTCTTCTGTCACTGATGTTCCTTCTTGCGCCTCTGTCACATAGCCAGGCAGCTCATCCCAGAAAACAGTTGCTCGCCATCGGCGAAGAAAAAGGCTATCGTCACGAATCCGTCTCGCACGCGCTGGCGACGATCGAACGTCTCGGCCGCGAATCTGGCCTATGGGACACAACCATTCGCACCGATACCGAAGCCCTCACCAAAAAGAAGCTCGAATACAACGCGAAAAACCTCAATGATTTCGACGCGGTTCTTTTCTTCACCGGCGGCACGCTCGAGATGGATGCCCAGCAGAAGTCCGACTTCCTCTCATTCATCCACGACGAAGGCAAAGGCTTCATCGGAATTCACAGTGCCACCATCACCTTCACCGACTGGCCGGAGTATGGAGAAATGATCGGCGGATATTACGACGAGCATCCCTGGGGTACTTTCAACGCGCCTATCATCGTCGAAGACCCGAACTTTCCCGGAATGCAGCAGTGGCCGCACGAATTTGTGCTGCGCGACGAGATTTATCAGTTGAAGAATTATTCCCGCGACAAAGTCCGCGTGCTGATGCGCCTGGATCCGTCAAAGCTGGACATGAAAAATGAAAAGGTCCACCGCACCGACGGGGATTTCGCGGTTACCTGGGCCAAGACCTACGGCAACGGGCGGGTCTACTATTCCTGCCTTGGCCATGTCCTGGAAAACTGGGACGATCCCCGCATGCAAGCCATGTATGTGGAAGCGATCAAGTGGGCCTTGCGCCTGACTGATGCGGACGCGACCTCGCGGCCATTAAACGCGACGAAGTGACTCAGCCCTTGGGGTTCTGATCGATCATTCGATGTCCCGGCATAGTATTGCAGGGCATTTTCGGCTTCGAGCCCCATGTACAATTGCGGAAATTCATTCCTGATTAAGGGCGTGTCATGAAAATCGGATTTGCTCTCCCCAATATCGGGCCGATCGGCTCGGCCGAATCCATCGTCAAGGTCGCACAGCGCGCCGAAGCGCTCGGCTACAGCAGCCTCTGGACCGTCGAACGCGTGCTCTGGCCACTTAAGCCGCAAACCCCGTATGCCGTGACCCCTGACGGATCGCTGCCGGAGCAGTACCGGCAGGTCCTCGACCCCCTCGACACGCTGACCTTCGCGGCCTCGGTGACAAAGAAAATTGGGCTCGGTACCAGCGTGATCGACATGCCCTACTACAACCCCGTCATGCTGGCGCGGCGCCTGAGCACGATTGACGTTCTCTCCAACGGGCGCCTGCGCGTCGGCCTCGGGCTCGGCTGGTCGCAGGATGAGATGGACGCCACCAATGCCAACATGAAAACCCGCGGCGCCATGGCTGATGAATTTCTTCAGGTCCTGAAAGCGGTCTGGACCACGAATCCTGTCGAATTCAACGGCAAGTTCTTCAAGATTCCAAAGTCTTACATCGATCTCAAGCCGGTGCAGAAGCCGCATCCGCCGATCTATCTGGCGGCGTTCGCTCCCGCTGCCATGAAACGCCTTGCCACCATGGCCGACGGATGGAACCCGGTCGTCGTGCCGATTGCCGGCATGGAGCAGATGTTCCAGGGAATCCGGCAAATGGCGAAAGACGCCGGACGGGATCCGTCAAGTCTGGTGATGGTCGTCCGCGCCAATCTCGATATCACGGAAAAGCCTCTCGCCGATAACCGCGCGATTTTTTCCGGCACTCTCGAGCAGATCGGCGACGACGTCCGGAGCTGCGCCAGAATCGGCGCGGAAGAACTTTTTTTTGATCCCTCGTTTGCCCGCGGAGGCCAGTCGCTCGACACATGGTTGTCTTTACTTGACCAGCTTAAAGGAATGATGAGCCTGGGCTAGCCACAGAAATTCAGCGGGAAACACTTTTGGTGGGTGACATTCCGCTGCGGGCTTCATGCGACACTCTTACCATGTCGACCTCGTCCGCCAATCTTGATCTTGTCCGTCGCTATCTCAAATCAATCGAAGACGGATCGTTCTCCAGCCTCGCTGAAATGTTTTCACCGCACAGCACCATCGAGCAACTTCCCAATCTCATTTATCCCCAGGGCGTCCGCCACAATGTCGGGCAAATGTCCGAGGGATTCGACAAAGGCCGCAGGCTGCTGTCATCCCAGACCTACGAAATCAGGAATGCGGTTGTGAATGGCAGCTCCGTTGCCGTGGAAGTCCTCTGGACGGGAACGCTTGCGGTCGCATTCGGCAATCTGGCGCCAGGCTCGCGAATGCGCGCCCACTCCGCGATGTTCTTTGAATTCCAGGACGGAAAAATCGCCGGACAGCGGAACTATGATTGTTTTGAACCCTGGTGAATCGATTCTAGGTAGGCCGTTCCAGCAATCTGGTTTCGCTCAGATCAAGTTCGCGCTCCAGTTCGCGCAGCAACTCATCGCTGATCCGCCGCTGATTCCGCAAACCCACCGCCGTCTGCCGCTCCACGCGCAGAAGTTCCCTCGACAGGGCCGCGTAGCGCATAAAGTCCGGAAGGCTCCCTGGCTCCGTTCGTTGCTCCAGCGAGTTCAAGAGCCGCCGGTAGTGTCTGGTCAGTTCCTCGTTGATTTCGTTCGGCTCTCCATCGCCCTGCGTCTGCTCCAGGTAGGCCAGGGCCGCTTCCACCATCAATCGCCGGGCTTCGAGTTCCTCGGGTGGCTCGCCTTCATCCTTCCCATCGGCCAGGCCAAGCCCGCGAATCACCGTTGGCAGCGTCAGCCCCTGTAGCACCAGCGTCACCAGGATCACGCTGAACGTCAGAAACACAATCATGTTTCGCTGCGTGAACGCTTCGCCATTGTCTAACACCTGCGGCAAAGCAATCGCAGCCGCCAGCGAAATTACGCCCCGCATGCCGGTCCAGCCGACAACAAAGATTTTCTTGCTCGATGGGGTCGGCTCCTGCTGCTTCAGCAATTTCCGGCGAATAAAATACGCCAGATACGTCCCGGGATAGACCCAAACCAGCCGCAGAACAATCAAAAACATGCTGAACGCCGCACCGTAAAGAATCAGCTCTCGCCGGCTGTGATTGCGGATCGCATCCAGAATGTAGGCTAACTGCAATCCGATCAGGACGAAAACCAGTCCATTCAGGATGAACGTCAACGACTCCCATACGGCCCACGCCTGCAACCTCACATTTGGCGAGAAGAAATGTGAGCTTTTGCGCGACAGATAAAGTCCGCATACAACAACCGCCAGTACCCCCGAAGCATGCACCGCCTCCGCTCCCAGATACGCTACATAGGGAGTCAGGATGCTAAGCGCAATTTCGATCGGCCCATCGTCAATGCGATGCTCGAACCAATGCACGACTTCGCCCACCGCAAGCCCGACCAGAATTCCAACAGTCGTCAGAAAAATAAACCTGCCCGCCCCGGAAACGAAGCCCGGCTTTTGCTCGCCCGTCAGCAACGCAATCCCGAACTCCAGCGCCAGCAACGCGCTGGCATCGTTGAGCAGGCTCTCGCCTTCGAGGATGTCCACAATTCGCTTTGGCAGCCCGATGCGGCTGGCGATCGAAGTCGCGGCTATTGCATCCGTCGGCGCAACCACCGCTCCCAGCACCAATCCCATGCGCCAGTCGAATCCCGGCAGAAACCAGTGGCAGGCATAGCTCACTCCCACCACCGTGAACGTCACCAGGCCAAATGCCAGCAGCAGAATGCTGAC
Organism: Candidatus Sulfotelmatobacter sp.; assembly: GCA_036490405.1. GTDB lineage: Bacteria > Acidobacteriota > Terriglobia > Terriglobales > Acidobacteriaceae > Sulfotelmatobacter. The sequence goes on from DASXDY010000042.1 coordinate 57,519, forward strand.
GAGGTTATGGGAAAACTCCCGCCACGAAGTCAGCCACGCCGCGCTGTAAAGCAATGGCGGAAGAATTATGAAGAACACGATGTCGGGATTAAGCGAGATTCTCGGAATCCCAGGAATAAAGCTGAGAAGCAGTCCCCCAATCACCAGCACAATCGGATACGGCGTCTTCAGCTTCCGCGCCAGCGCTCCGAACACCACAACAAAGAACAGCAACAGCAGAAACACAATCTCCACGGCATGGATATTGGAGTGCATCGTTCCTCGGTACCATCAAAATACATCACCGGTGAGGGCCGTGGCCCGGAGATTTCCTTCGTGATCCTTCGTGATCCTTCGTGGTTGAAGGTTTTCGGGCGCAGTCGTGACGGCGGGCGGCCGGCGCCTGATCCGCCCCTTGACGGATTTCCAGCCGTTATCGCACAATCTCCCGTTTGCGAGGACCCATGAAAACCCTTCTCTCACTCTTGTTCCTGCTCTCGATCAGCGGGATCGCCTCCGCCGCCGATACCAAGCCCGTCGTCAATCGAGACGGCAACTGCACGCTGTCCGTTCCTTCCGAATGGTCCGTCGAATCCACCATGGGCATGGCATTTTCGCCTGACAAAAAGGTATCCGCCGTCGTTTCCTCACCGAAACACGGCATGGCCACGATGGCCGAAGTCGAGGAGACTGCGCCGACCATCTACAAAGATGACAAAGTCACAAAGAAATCAGCTTCGGAATTTGAAATGGAAGGAACATCGGGGAACGGAAAACCAAACTTCTATCGCGCCGTCCCCGCCGGAGCCAAGATCTGCATCGCCGAAGTTCAATACGAAAGCGGCACCCCTGCCGACGCGAAAGCAATCATCGAAACCCTGAAAGCCAAGTAGCGCGAACCCATGTGCTATCGAGCGGGTGCCCCATTTCTCGCGCGTTCTGTGCGCGAGAAGTGGGGCTTTTCTTCGGGGTCCATGACGAATCATCTAGAATCGAGTCTCAATGACCGCCCAGCCAACCACAAACGACCAACGGCCAACGACGGTTCCAACCATCGGCGTCCTAGCCCTGCAAGGCGATTTCGACGCCCACCGCATCCGCCTCGAAGAACTCGGCGCAAAAGTCATTCTCGTCAAGAAGCCTGAACAGTTCGACCAGATCGACGGCCTCGTCATCCCCGGAGGCGAATCGGGAACATTCCTGAAACTCCTCGGCGACCAAGGCTTCGAGAAACTCAAGCAGTTCGTGCAACTCAAGCCGACCTTCGGCACCTGCGCTGGCGCAATCCTCCTCGCATCGGAGATCGAAAACCCAAAGCAGGCCGGCCTTGGCGCTCTCAACATCCGCATCCGCCGCAACGCCTACGGACGCCAGATCGACAGCTCCATACGCGAAGGCAGACTTCTCTCGCGCAGTTCATCGGGCGATCCTCACGATGCAGCCTTTCGCGACTCTCCCATAGAAATGGTGTTCATCCGCGCTCCGAAGATCGAGCACGTTGGCGAAGGCGTCGAAGTTCTCGCCCTGGAAGGCAACGATCCAGTCGTGGTCCAGCAGGGAAGAGCCATGGCCGCAACCTTCCACCCCGAACTCTCCTTGGACACACGCGTCCACGAATTGTTCCTCGACCTCGTGAAGAACGGAAAGTGATCCGAAAAAGATCCGCTGTTCGAGCAAGATGACCTCTACGCCACCCTGGACGTAGGGTCACGGCAGACGTTAGCGCCAGCGGGGAAGAGCGGCCATTTATGGCCGCGTAAAGCAATCCAAAGAATAGGGGCTTTAGCCCGAGCCAAAATCATTCAAGAAAAAATCCTCTTGACATCTTCATCGCGTAACCGTAAAGTTACGCATTATGCGTCACCGTTCGGTTACATCTTCCTCCGCCCAGACTACCGAAGCCGCATTTCAAGCCCTGGCCGATCCCACCCGCCGCGCCGTCCTCGACCTCTTGCGTCAGGGCAGCCAGCCTGCCGGACAAATCGCCCGCGCCTTCCCGGTCTCGCGTCCGGCCATTTCCAAGCATCTTCGCCTCCTCCGCCGCGCCCACCTGGTCCGTGAGCACCGCGAAGGACGCAACCGCGTCTACCAACTTAATCCCGAACCGCTCCGCGCCGTGGACACATGGCTCAACCAATACCGCGTCTTCTGGACCGCGAACCTGAACAACCTGAAAGCCTTCGTCGAAGCCGAGTACGAAAAAGAAAACAAAGCCGCCTCGCGCAAGCAAAAATGAACTCCACCGAAAGGAAATCCGCCATGAAGAAACTTCGAATCCTCTCTCTGATGTTCGCTGCCATCGCTCTCACCGCATTCGCGTCCGCCCAGACCGCCGCCCAAAAAGCCTTCACCTCAATCAAAGCGCTCCCCGGCACATGGGAGGGAAACACCTCGCAAGGGCCGGTGAAAGTTACGTTCAAAACCGTCTCCGACGGCTCCGCCGTCATGAGCGAAATCCTCGGCCACGCCGACATGATTAGCATGATCCACCTCGACGGCCCCAACAAACTTCTGCTGACGCATTACTGCTCGACGGGCAATCAGCCCCGCATGCAAGCCAGCATCTCGCCCGATGGCAAGGCAATCACATTCAACTTTTTCGACGTGAGCAATCTCTCTGCGCCGGACGCAGGCCACATGCAGAAAATGGTCCTGACCATCGTTGACGACAACCATCACACGGAAGAATGGATCTACGCCGACCACGGCAAGGAACATAGGGAACTCTTCGACCTGCACCGCATCAGCTAGTAGCGAAGGTCGTGGAAGAGCAACAGAAAGGGCCCCATTTCTCGCGCGCCGTCTGCGCGAGAAGTGGGGAATTCAAAAGACCGAAGCGTGGAATCCTGAAAAACAGAGAAGCGAGGAATTTGAAAAACGGCCGGGCAACTCAAAAACATAAGGAGCATTCATGGCGACCGCTACCATCACTCCCGATCAAAACGCCGTAATCGCCGAAATCTTCATCGCCGCGCCGCCGGCCCGGGTATTCGAGGCCATCAGCGATCCGGCCCAACTCCCGCGCTGGTGGGGACAGGACGGACTCTACCGCGTCACCCAGTCCTCCATGGACGTGCGGCCCGGCGGCAAATGGCGCAGCGACGGCCAGGGCGCCGACGGCACAACCTTCTACGTCGAAGGAGAATATCTCGAAGTCGATCCGCCTCGCCTGCTCGTCCACACCTGGACGGGAAGTTACAGCGCCGGCCAGACGACGACTGTCCGCTGGGAACTCACCGCGCAAAACGTCCACGGCCTGCATGCCAGCGGACCCAGGAAATCCGGCACGGGAACGCTAGTCCGCGTAACCCAGGAAGGCTTCGCCGGCAATCTGGATCAAGCCAGGAGCCACGGAGATGGCTGGAAGCGCGTCCTCGGCTGGCTCAATGGGTTTGTCGAGACGGAAGAAACCACAGCGTGACGAACGCCTGAGTGGGAAAGACAGCCCGTGTGGGACCGACACTCCTGTCCGTCGCTCTTGACGTTGCTTTTGCTCTTCGTCTTGATTCCGTTTGTCTTAAATCCAAGCCTCCGAAGAACCACCCCAACGTCAAAGGCGACGGACAGGAGTGCCCGTCCCACACTATACTGTCTTTATGCCTCCGGCCTCTCCCAAGACCTTCTACCTCGAAACCTTCGGCTGCCAGATGAACGTTCACGACTCCGAAAAGGTCATTGGGACGCTTATCCACGAAGGCTATCGCCAGGTGGAAACCGTCGAGCAGGCCGACCTGATCCTCTACAACACCTGCTCGATCCGCGACAAGGCCGAGCAGAAGGTCTTTCATCGCCTGGCCGACTACAAGAAACTTCAGAAGCAAGGCAAGAAATTCGGGGTCCTCGGCTGCGTCGCGCAGCAGGAGGGCGAAAAGATTTTCGAGCGCGCCCCGCACGTCTCGCTCGTCTGCGGATCGGCGTCGTATCGCAAGCTGCCCGAGATGCTGATCCAGTTGGAAAACGCGTCGCAGGGAAACACTGTGCTCCAATCGCCCGCTGCGGGCAGCATCGATTCCCACCCTTCGAAAATCGCGAAGGGTGGGGCACCCTCATTCGAGGGATCCGCTGGTGAAAGCGCCGCGCTTTGGGATGACGACGACACCGTATTCACTCGCGACTCGCGACCCGCGACCCGGGACTCGGGACTCATCCGCATCACCGGCCTCGACGACCGCCAGACCGACGAGTGCTTCGAGACTGAATTCACCGCGCGCACCAATCCTCATCGCGGATACATCACCATCATCGAAGGCTGCGACAAATTCTGCGCCTACTGTGTGGTGCCGTTCACGCGCGGCAAAGAGCGCAGCCGCACTTCGGATTCGGTCCTCCATGAAGCCCGCCAGATGGCCGATCTCGGCTACACGGAAATTCAACTGCTCGGCCAGAACGTGAATTCCTACAAAGATCCGGCAGGCGGAGTTTCAGCAGGGAACCCGGCCTCCCGGAAAAGCTTCGCCGAACTTCTGGCCGCCATCGGCGAAATCCCCGGCATCCGCCGCGTCCGCTTCACGACTTCCCATCCGCGCGACTTCGGTCGCGACATCATCGAAGCCATCGACGCCGTTCCGACGCTCTGCGACCACGTCCATCTGCCGGTACAGAGCGGTTCGACCCGCGTGCTCGACGCCATGCAGCGGCTCTACACGCGTGAACAATATCTCGAACGCATCTCCTGGATGAAGTCCGCCAAACGCGACATCAGCATCACTACCGACATCATCGTCGGATTCCCCGGAGAGACCGAGGCCGACTTCGCCGAAACGCTCGGCCTGATCGACGAGGTTGGATACGACAGCATCTTCACCTTCAAGTACTCGCCGCGTCCGAACACGCCGTCGCTCAGCCTCGACGATGCCGTACCCGAAGAAGAGAAGTCGCGCCGCCTCGAAGTCTTAATGGCGCGACAACGCGAGATTCAGATCGAGCGCTACAGCAAGTTCGTCGGATCGGAGCTTGAAGTAATGGTTGAGGGATACAACGAAGGCCGCAACCAATGGATTGGCCGCACATCCCAGAACAAAACATTGAACTTTACGGCGCAAGCCGCTCCATCGATTGGATCTTACATTCCGGTTCTGGTCACGCGTAGTTTCCCCAACAGCCTCGTCGGCGAAATGTCCCTTCAAACATAGTAGGCAAGTGGTATAAGGAGAAAAGTGGTCCGGAGGTAACGATGGAAGTCGAAATGGTAGTTCGCGGTCTTATGGTAGATCCGGTCAGCAATATGCCCATCGTGATCCTCAAGGATATTGGCGGCGAAACCGTGTTGCCCATCTGGGTCGGCGCCTATGAGGCCCAGGCGATCGCCTTGGAAATGGAAAAAGTCTCCACCCCGCGCCCCATGACCCACGACCTCATTAAGAACGTCTTGATGGGTCTGGAAACTCACGTCCACAAAGTCGTGGTCACGGAATTAAAGGAAGACACATTTTATGCGGTAATCTGGCTCGATCGCGGGGGTGAGATCGTCAGCGTCGATTCGCGCCCCTCCGATGCACTTGCGCTTGCCCTTCGCGTCGATTGCCCAATCTTCGTGGAAGAAGTCGTTCTCAAGACCTCCAAACTCGCCGCCAACATGTCGGACCGCGTCACCAACGAAGAGCTCCGCAAATGGCTCGAAGGCCTCAATGACGAGGACCTCGGCAAGTACAAGATGTAAGGTGCTGGCGATTGATGTCAGATTTTCGCTTTGATGTTTAAGCGTTAATCTTGACATCAATGTATACCTATGGCATCATTGCACTGTGCGGACTACCCTGAACCTTGATGACGATGTCCTGGAATTCCTCAAGGATTATTCCACTAAGCGGTCCCTGTCGCTGGGCAAGGCCGCTTCCGACTTGATGCGGCGAGCGTCGGTCGCACCCATGCAGACCCGCATGGTCAATGGTTTCTGCACCATCGTTCTGCCCGAAGACTCTCCCATGATTACCTCTGAAAGAGTCAAACAATTGCTTGAGGACGAAATCTAGGTGGGCGGCTTCCTGCTCGATGCCAACGTGCTCATCGCATTAGTGTGGCCCAGGCACGAATTCCACGGGAAAGTTGGGACTTGGTTTGCCCGCCATTCCCGGGCAGGATGGTCGACCTGTCCCTTTACTCAGGCAGCCTTCGTCAGGATCCTCTGCAATCCAGCGTTCTCATCGGACGCGCTGACACCCGGGAATGCTATCCGCCTGCTGGAAGCAAACATCAATTTGCCCCATCACCAGTTTTGGCCAGATTCCTTGGACATTCCAAAGGCATTGCATAGCATCGGAGTCCGCTTAAATGGACATCAGCAGGTAACGGATGCTTATCTGCTGGCCATTGCGAGTCACCATCGGGGTAGGCTAGCCACGCTGGACAGGGCAATTCCAGTTTGGGCTGGCAAGGCGGCGGTCGAAGTCGTGGAATAAGGACATCAAAAGCGAGGGCGCTGCGAACAGCACAGCATAGCACTCTTCACACTTTACAGAATACCTGTTATCGGACATTGCAAATAGCTCCAGGCGCGGGCCAGTTCACCTCAGGCTGGCTGTGACTGGAGCTATTGTTTTGCCGAACTAGGATCCGCTTACTTCACCATGATCTTCTTCCCGGTCGGGTCTAGCGTTCCCTGCACCCGAACCCGCTTTCCGTCAAACTTCGCAACTTCGGTCTGATGATCGATGTCGTACGTCTTGCCAGAGTCGTCTTTCAGCACATACTTATCGCCCTGCTTGCTAACGGTGCCGGAAAAAGTTTGGCTATCGCTGGCCGAGGTTGAGTCCGAAGGCGTCGCCGAGTTCGATCCCGAACTTGGCGCGGTGGTATCCGGCGTCTGGGCCGCGGGAGGTTGCTGCGACTGTGGCGGCATCTCCGGCGATGGCGGCTGCTGAGTTTCAGGCTGCGCATTTGGGGTAGACTGCGGCGTCTGGGTGTCCGGCGACGTCTGTGGCGTCTGCTGGTCGGGCGTTTGTGTCGTCTGCGCGTGGAGCGTGCTGCCCCAGGAGATCATTCCGATCGCGATCACCAAGGTCGCAAGTGACATTCGGGAAAATATTTGTTTCACAAATCCTCCAGGAGCCTGGCCGGCTCTTGGTAGGTCATTGCAACAATCGTGCCAAGGTTTTCCGCTCTGCTTGGTTTGAGAAATGACGGATGTTGCATTCGCAAGACTTAACCTCAAGCATCGGAGATCAAGACGGAGAAGGTCGGGAATCTTTCCTGCAATTCTAGAGCGATCGCTGTAACTGACAAACTAAGCCGACGGGTGGCTCTCGGTGCTCCGGACGAGCAGTAATTTCACGTTTGCGGTGATTCCGACACAACACCCTCAAAAGCAAAACGAGCCGCGACGTAAAGTCGCAGCCCGTTGAGTCATGGTTGATCCGTGAAAATCCGTGGCGAAAGGTCTAGTGCCGTCCCCCACCGCCGCCGTGTCCACCATGTCCGCCGCCATGGCGTCCACCACCACCGCCGCCACCGCGTCCGCCGCGGCCACGACCACGCCCTCCACCCCCACCACCGGGACGCCCGCCACGGCCTCGATCTCCGCCGCGGTCTCCGGTACGCGGAGGACGGTCTCCGCCACCACCACCACCGACGTGCGGAGCCCCTTCACGATTAAAGTTCGGCTCATCGGACGGCTCGTCGGGGAAGTCGCCTCCACCTTCGATTACCAGTGTGCCTCCGGGAGCCGCTTCGCCTTCCGGAGCAGCGGCAGCGGCATGTACCTCTCCGCCGCCTTCACCTGAACCCGCCATCTTCGCCCGCTGCTCTTTGAGAATTGCCTTGCGCGAGAGCCGGATGCGATTGCCTTCGACGGCCAGCACCTTCACCAGCACCTGGTCGCCTTCCTTCAGCTCGTCGCGGACGTCGGCAATGCGATGCTCCGCCACTTC
>DASXDY010000044.1:0-13156 GCA_036490405.1 Candidatus Sulfotelmatobacter sp.
CATGGGCACGACTTCCAGCACCTGGTCGGTCACATCGATCCGCGGATAAACCATTACTTCCCGGCGCAGCGCGACATGCCGGGTCTTGATAAAAAACGCAAACGGAAAACAGGTCGCCAGTCCGAAGCTGTCTTCGCGATAGCAACCGCGCCGGTCGAAGCGCAATTCCAGATCGGCCGCGGCCTCGGAATTCGCCGGCACAAAGGGGAAGTACGCCATCCCCTGAAAAATTCCCGGCGGCGGAGGCAGCACCGTCACCCGCCGCAATCTCCGGTCGGGCAAGGTAAACCACTGCTGCTGCGCCGGTCGGTTGAACGGAAACACAAACGTTGTGGCTTCCCACTGCCACTGCTTCTTCGGCTTCTTTCTCTTTTTCTGAGTGGAGACAACACGCACCGAAAGCGAAGGCAAATAGCGCCGCGGATTATGCAGCACGATCCGCCCGAACACGGGGCGTCCGGCATAAATGTGTTCGGGCAAGCGGACGTCCAGTTCCAGATAGCGCAGCACCCAGGCCGAAACGAATCCCGAAACCAGGATCGCCCCCAGCATCGCGGCTACCACGATGTACAGCAGATTGTTGCCGGTATTCAGCGCCGCGATGCCAATCACAAGCGTGACCAGCACATAGACGATTCCCGCCCGCGTCACGTCGTAATCGAAGTGCTCGCGCAAGCGTTCCACCGCAACCCGCCGCGCAAGATAAGGAACTGTCACCAATCCCACCAGCGTCGCCAGCAGAAGCGAGGTCGAAGCCAGAATGATCGTCGCCCACAGGTTCCCCGCATCGCGGGAGACCGTCGAAAACAGCGCCGTCGCGAAGGCCAGCCCCAATCCCACCAGCGCCAGCAGAAACTTCACCCACACTTCCGCCGCAGCCGATTGCAGCCAGTGCGCCACGCGCCCGGCGCTGGAAGCGGAGCCTGAAACATCCGTTTTCAATGGATTCGCGACCGTAGATGCCACCTCCGCAGCCTAGCATCCCCCAAAAGAACGAACAATCAGGATCGCCCTGCGGAAAAAGCCTTCGTAACCTGGAGGCGTCTTACCGCGTTTCTATCACCAGGCAGTGACGTGGCTCACCGAGTTTCTGTTTTCGTAACAGACATCGGAAAACTTCTTGATTTTCCTCTTCCCAACCCAATACAGGAAATCGGCGTTTCGGAATTCGTAAAATAACTTTCAATGCTCTTCCAAAGCCACATGCATGGGTTAACGTCCTTTGCTCAATCCTGGAGACGACCGATGAGTCAGCTTAGGTTCCCCGGGCCCCCTCTTAACCTCGAAGCACCCCTACTCGCAAATCAGGTGTCCGGCAAGACGGCCGTCGCCATCGCAATCTTCGCCCTTGTGTTGCTCTCTGGACACAGCCTGAAGGCCCAGAACTGCGGAGAGCAAACGATCACCTGCTCTTCAGGAAGTCCCGAATGTTCGAACGGGGCCTGGACGTGCCCCTGCGGGACGGAATGTACAATTCCACCATCGCAATACGTGTGCAATCAAGGGGAGTACGGTACGCCGAATCGTGAACATGCTGCGCGCCGCTCAAGCTGATGCGGACAAAAATCTACCGGACGATGATCTTCGTGTCATTGACGACACTGCTTTTTACGGAGCAATTTCGACCATTGATAAGAATCGGAAAGCACCGGTTGAAGTTGTCATCAGAACCTATCTGGCATCTCTAACGTTGAGGGAAGCACAATTGGAGCGTCCGCGCCCAACTTTGGAAGTCGTTCGGAGTCTGCCGTTAGCCACGCCTAAGCCCCTCTCGGACGGCAGCATTCCCGCAGACTTGCGGTCCTTGCGATTCGCGTTCGGGAACTATGCTAGGCAATCCGCCATTGCGAACGCGAGCACGCTTTCCTATTGCGAAATCACGCCGGCTCTTTTCGACCCCAATCCGACGCCATCGCTCACATGCTCAGAGGGCGTCCAGAATAATAATTACACTTTTTCTGCCCAATTCACCCAATACAATGCGACCACGAAGAAAACCACCGACCCGGTCTGGAACTCTCCCGCGAATCAAGGTCCATTTCAAACGGTCGGAGTATGCTGGGCATTTGTAGACTGCAACGGAGGCGATGACGTGCTTTACTTCCAAGGAACAACCAATGGGGTTGGACCAACAGATAAGACTATTTTGAAAACGTACAAAGTGAGCCAGGGGCAATCAGCGCAGCAGTTCCACTGGACGCTCGATCGCTACCCGCAACCCACGATTAACCAATGCGATATCTGCGATCCTTTTCAAGGCGGGCAGGTTCCGGTATCAGTCAATGCCGCGGTTCCCACCACAACATGGGCTTTCGACTACAGCTGCACAGTCACTCCATAAGCGAGCGCTCTGATGTTTCGAACTGGCGTCTTCATCCTGATGCTGACTCTCGGCGATGCTTTACCGGCGAACTCTGGTTCTGGCACGGCGCCGGTGATGCTGTTATCGATTTACGCGCCGATCCAAACCGATTCCCCAGTGCGCATTGTGGGTTTCGAACACGGCCAGGAAGAAATTCGTTTCGTGCTTTCGAATACCTCGGACGTCGCGGTGGAGAGCGTTATCATTGATCGGGTAACGATGGCTCCCGAGGGATGCGCAGCCACGCCCAAGGGCAGAACAGCGGACGGTGGCGGCCGCTCTCGCATCGCGATCTTGCCTCACGGTGAAGCCGTGCTGTCGTTTCCCCAAGTTCTCTATCCAGGATTACTCATTCATACCTCCCGAGAGTGGCGGGCGGCTTATATGCAGACCGAGTTCTGGGTCGGCGGGGTGTTTTTCAAGGATGGAACTACATGGCCCGGCACGATTGATTCCCACATAGCTGCGGAGCCGCTCGATCCCCGGCTCGTTGAAGCCCAGATCTCAAAATGTATCAATGTAGCCGCTGTAGCCAGCGCAATCCAGCCTGGCCAGGAGATTGTCTTTGAAAAGGAGGGGCCAGAATCATCGAACACGGAGACCGCATCTCCTCCGGAGCTTGACTTCAGTTGTACCCTAAAGGGTGCGAAAGCCCTCTGCCACATGCCGCTCGAGAAAGGCAGCAGGCTAACCCAAGTCCCAACCAGCGGTGCTTCGCATAACTAACAATCGGCCACGGTGGGGCTCCATGTTTTTACTGGCCACTGCCTCTCAGTATTCCGCCAACTCTTTCATCGCCAGATACAAATCGTTCGGCTGCGGCAGGATGGCGTCTTCCAGAATCGGCTGATAGGCCACGAACGTGTCTTTCGCCGCCACGCGGCGCACGGGCGCATCGAGCTGGTCGAAAAGCTGGTCGGCAATGCGGGCCGCGATCTCGGCGCCGTATCCCCAGCTGAGCGTGTCTTCGTAGGCAACGAGGGCGCGATTCGTCTTTGCCACCGACGCGGCAATCGTCTCCCAGTCAAACGGGTTGAGCGTGCGCAAGTCGATCAGTTCGACTTTCACACCCTGCTCGCGCTCGAGTTTCTGTGCGGCTTGCAGCGCGCGCGGCACGACCGCGCCGTAGGTAATAACGGTCAGGTCCGTTCCCGGTTGCACCACCTTCGCCTTGCCGAATGGAATCATGAAATCCGGCCCGGGATACGCAGCCCGGCCGTAAGATTCCCGATAAAGCCGCTTGTGCTCCAAGAACAGCACCGGATCGTCGCAACGGATCGCCGTCCGCAGCAGTCCCGCGGCATCGAGCGAATTCGAGGGAAAGATGACCCGCAATCCAGGAATATGCGTGAACACGCTCTCCCCGCACTGCGAGTGATAGATCGCGCCGCCGGTCAGATATCCGCCGATCGCCACCCGAATCACCACGGGAGACGAGAATCCATTATTCGAGCGCCAGCGGATGGTGCTCAGCTCATCGCGAATCTGCATCATCGCCGGCCAGATGTAGTCGAAGAACTGGATCTCGACCACCGGCTTCAGGCCGCGCGTCGCCATGCCGGTGGCGCGACCGACAATTGCCGCTTCGGCCAACGGCGAATTGAACACGCGGTCGTTGCCGAACTCGCATTGCAGGCCAAACGTCAGCTTGAAAACTCCGCCCTTTCCTTTCACCAGCTTGTGCTTGAGATATTCTTCGCGGCTGCAATCGGCCACGTCCTCGCCGAAGATCACGATGCGCTCGTCGCGCTTCATCTCATCGCGCAGAGTGGCATTGATCAGGTCGGCCATGGTCTTGGGGGCTTTCTTGGGGTCGCCATTCGCCTCCACGATTGCCGCCGGGGTTTCGAAGGCCGCGGCAGTGGGATCGATGTCGGGTGAATAAATGAAATTCATTACCGACTCCGGCGAAGCGGGCAACGCTTCCAGCGCGCGATCTACCGCCGCCTGAATCTCTGCTTCCACTTCTTTTTCGAGCTGAGTGATGCCCTTGTCGTCGAGAATGCCCTCGCGCAGCAGGAACATTTGCGTGCGGCTCACGGGATCGCGCGCCGCATCGCGCTGCCGCTCCGCGTCCGGACGATATAAACGCTCGTCATCCGAGAGCGAGTGCGAATACGGGCGAATCACATGTGCATGCACAAACGCCGGACCATGTCCCTCGCGGCAATAGCGCGCCGCCCGCACAAAGGCCGCATAGCTCGCTACCGGATCGGTCCCATCGACCTCTTCAAAATGGAAATTCGGGAATCCTGAGACCAGCCGCGAGATGCTCCCGCCCGCCGTCTGCGCTTCCACCGGCACCGAAATCGCGTAGCCGTTGTCTTCCACGCAGAAGATCACCGGCAACTTTTCCAGCGCGGCGGCATTCATCGCCTCCCAGAATTCGCCCTCGCTCGAAGTGCCGTCGCCGAGCGAGACATACGTGACCTCATCCTTCTGGAAGCTGACTTTCTTGAACTGGCGATAATCGAAATACGAATCGCTGAGGTTGGGCAGCTCCGCGGCTTTCCCGCGCCTCGAAAAATATCGTCCACCCTCCGCGCAGCCCACCGCCTGCAAAATCTGCGATCCCGTCGGCGATGATTGCGTGACGATGTGAAGATCGGGATAGCTCCAGTGCGAAGGCATCTGCCGCCCGCCCGAACTCGGGTCGTCCGCCGCTCCCACGCCCTGCAAAAACATCTGGTAAGGCTCAACCCCTAAAGCGAGACATAAAGCGCGGTCGCGGTAATAGGGATAGAACCAGTCATATCCGGACCTGAGCGCCAGGCCGGCGGCCACGCCGACCGCCTCGTGCCCCGCGCCCGACATCTGGAAAAATATCTTCTGCTGGCGCTTGAGCACGATCTCCCGGTCGTCGACGCGCCGGGACATAAACATGTAGCGATAGGCCTGAATTAACTGTTCGCGGCTCAGACCTTCGTAGGATTTATGCTTCTTCGCGCCGTTGGCCGCCGTGCTCAGCTTGGGGTCGGTTTTGGTAGTGGCCATGCGAATTCTGGTCCCCGCGTATTAGATTCTTACAGTTCGCGCACCGATTCCGTCCCCGGCAATCGAACTTGATTGGGTCGAACCTTGGATTGTATATGGTAACGAATGGTTGGAAAAGACGGGAAGTTACCGATGCGTAGGGGTTACGCCAGGTTCGGTACGCCCCGGTGCGGTCCTCGGCAAAATCGCCGGTTGCCCCCGGGCCCGTGGCTGACGGTGGAGCGTTCCGTGCTTTATTCTGGAATCGAATGATTCGCACGCTGCGCTCGTTTGATCCCAAATCCATCCAGCTGGTCATCTTCGATCTCGATGGCACGCTGATCGATTCCCGTCTCGATCTGGTGCATTCCGTCAATGCCGCGCTGCGCCACATCGGGCGCGAACCGCTGCCGGACGAGGTGATCGCCAGCTATGTGGGCGATGGCGCGCCGGTATTGATCCAGCGCGCTCTGGGCGGCGAGAAAGTGGACGAAACGATCATCCGCAAGGGTCTGGAATTTTTTCTTTCCTACTATCGCGAGCACAAGCTCGATCACACGACCGTCTACAACGGAATCCCGGCCGCGTTGACCACGATCCAGCAATCGGGAAATGGTTCCGTGCGCCGGATGGCCGTGCTTTCTAATAAGCCCGTGAATCCTTCGCGAGCAATTGTCGAGGCCCTCGGCCTCGGGACATTTTTTTCGCAGGTCTACGGCGGCAACAGTTTCGCGACGAAGAAGCCCGATCCGGAAGGCGCGCGAAAACTGCTGGAGGAAAATGGCGTCCCACCGGAGCGCGCCGTCATCGTCGGCGATTCGCATGTCGATATTGAGACGGGCCGCAACGCCGGCCTGTGGACCCTCGGCGTAACCTATGGATTTGCCCCGCACTCGCTTGCAGATTGCCCCGGCGATGTCATGGTGGACAATCCTGGGGAACTGGGTGCTGTCTTCGGCGGGTAGCGTTTGCCACGGAAATGGTGCACTCTGGATTAAGCGCCGAGCTTTCAACCGCTTGCGAGACCATCGGCCTGTGCAAATTTGCACCGGTAACTCATTCAGAATCAACGATATAGCAACAGCAGTTAAACCGTTTTAACGGCCCCGCCCTGCCCCTTCAAATTCTGCCGAACAGCGGCACGGGGAACAGATCATCGGCCTCACGCCGGGCAGCCGGAGCGGCGCACCAGCCATTTCCTGTGACAGGCCGAATGATCTTCTTCGCGTTTCGGAACCGAACCGCGGATTCCCCACTCCGAGATTCTTCACCCCGACATTCTCCACCCCGAGATTCGCCACCCAGGGATTCTCCATTGGGACTTACGACGCGAGACTCGCGACTAGTACACTGTCCTCCACGAAATGAATGACGGCCACTCCGGATTCACTCCCGCCGAGTTGCGCAAGTTGCGCAGCTTGAAAAATCCCTACGGGATTCAGAAGTTTCTTGACGACATGCCCTATCACCTCGAAGACACGGCATGGTCTCCGCGCGATGTGCTGACGCACCAGTCATCGCATTGTCTGGAAGGCGCAATCTTCGCGGCAGCCGCATTGCGCGTCAACGGACACCCTCCACTGCTCTTCGACCTCGAAGCCGACCACGACACCGACCACGTGCTGGCGATCTACCAGCAGGATGGCTGCTGGGGCGCCATCGCGAAATCGAATTACAGCGGCTGCCGCTGGCGCGAGCCGGTCTATCGCTCTCTGCGCGAGCTCGCCATGAGTTACTTCAATGCCTACTTCAACTTGCGCCGGGAGCGCACGCTGCGGCGGTTTTCCGTTCCGGTAAACCTCAAGCGCTTCGACGCACAGAATTGGATGACCACCGGCAAGCCGGTGTGGTTCATTGTCTATCACCTGTTCGATGTGAAGCATTATCCTCTGCTCACCCGGGCCCAGGAAAAGCGGCTGCACCGCGTCGACGAGAGGCTGTTTCAGGGCGAAGTTCTCGGAAAGGCGTATAAAACCAAGCCCTAAAGTTGACGGGGGTTCTGCCGATTTCCATGCTGGATGGTCGCGTTTGCTTGCGCGCAACCGCTCGATCGCACTCGCCCGCATCAAAGCGGCCAGAGTCACGCGACAACCGATACTGCAATATCAGAGGCATACCGTGGACACCGCCAGTTCGCCGACATGGGACAGCAATTCCGCGTTCATCGGGGCACGCCGGCACCGGCGTTTCAAACTCGAGACCTGCATTTGTGTCTATCCGCGCAACGAGCCGGTCGTGCGCGGCGATACGGTCGACCTCAGCGAGTCAGGCATCTCCGCCGTGTTGCGCGAGGAAGTGCCGCTGGGAGGGGTGGTGCGCCTCACATTCACCGTGCCGGCCGGCGAAATCGAGATTCTCGCCCTGGTTCGACAGCGCAATGCATTTCGCTACGGATTTCAATTCATGGAAGGCGGACCCGCTTCCATGCTCGTTCGCCGCACCTGCGCCGAGCTGGCGATGAAACAGGTCTTGCACGAGGGCCGCTGATACACCCGCCGACATCCAGAGAAGCACGGAGGAAATCTCCAGTGCCATTCCGTGCTCTCTGTGATAAAGAATTGCAACGGCGAAAGCAGACCATCCGCAGGAGGCTCGACCCCATTGAAAATCGAAATGACGGCCATCGGCTTTGTCTCGGCTGGACGAAAGCTCGTGGAAGACGACTTCTGGGGCGGCGAAGAGGCGTGCATCACGCTGGCGGATGAGTTCCCCGCCGATGCACTGCAAGGCCTCGAAGAATTTTCACACGTCGAGGTGCTCTTTCATTTTCATGCGCTGGATGCGGCGAAGATTGTAGCGGGGGCGCGGCATCCGAGGAACAATCTGGCATGGCCGAAAGCGGGCATTTTCGCGCAGCGGGGCAAGAACCGGCCGAACCGCATCGGAGCCACCATCTGCCGCGTGGTGCGGATCGAGGGTCGCAGGCTTTTCGTTTGGGAACTCGATGCGATTGATGGGACGCCGGTGCTCGATATCAAGCCGGTGATGGCGGAGTTTCTGCCACAGGAAGCGGTCAAGCAACCGGAATGGTCGCATGAACTGATGCGGGAGTACTGGGCGAACCCCAAGCGGTAGTTGCTCACGCGGTAGTTTGCTCACGCGGCAGGTTGGCTCATGCGGTAGTTTGGCTAACGTAATGGGTTGTCATTCCGAGCGAAGCGAGGAACCTGCTTTTCTCTCGGCGCCGGCAGAACAGCAGGTTCCTCCTTGCTCGCTGCGCTCGCGCGTCGGAATGACAAAGTCTTAGAGGGGCGCTTGACGCGGCGCTGAAGCGCCGCTCTTCCACGGTTGCTTGCGCTGCGCTTGATTCGGCTTGCGCTTGATTTCGCGCTGGTTGATTCGGCTTGCGGTTGATTTCGCGGTGGTTGATTCGGCGGTGGTCGATTCGTACACAACTGACTCTTGCGCCGTCGATTCCTACCTATCGACGCTTTATAATGCGCGCCATGACTTCGTTCACCCGCCGTGACCTGCTTCGGTCTGGAGCTGTTCTATCCGCTTCCACAATGGTGCCCAGCGCACTCTCTCGGGCCCATGCGCTGCTCGCCGAGAAGTTCTCTGCCGACGAGGCTGCCGCAACTGCCTCTCCACGCGAGCGCCTGTTGTTCGATTTCGGATGGAAGTTTTTTCAGGGACACGCCTCCGACCCGCTGCGCGACCTGGGGTTTGGCAAAGACCAGGGCGACTTCTCCAAGTCGGGCGGATTTGAATTCGCGACCGAGAAGTTCGACGACTCGAAATGGCGTCCACTGAACTTGCCGCATGACTGGGCGGTGGAGTTGCCATTTGTCCGCGACGAAGATTTGCAGGGCCACGGATATAAGCCGCTGGGCAGAAAGTATCCGGAAACGAGCGTGGGTTGGTACCGGCGCGCGTTCGATGTTCCATCGGAAGACTCGGGGCGCCGCATCACGATCGAGTTCGATGGCGCATTCCGCGACGCGCTGGTCTTTCTCAACGGATACTTCATCGGACGCAACGACAACGGTTATGCGCCGTTTCACTTCGATGTCACGGATTTTGTGAAGTATGGAGCGAAGAACTTCTTAGTCGTCCGCATGGACGCGAGTTTCGGCGATGGATGGTTCTACGAGGGCGCGGGAATTTACCGGCACGTGTGGCTGACGAAGAGCGATGCGCTGCATCTGGGCAAGTGGGAGAGTACAGTTCGCACGGCCGTGAAAGGCAATGCCGCGACACTAAACTTGGCAACCGCCGTGCAGAATCAAGGCCTGCAAACGGAAAGATGCAGCGTCCGTTGGCAGGTTTTCAATGCATCCGGAAAGCCGGCTGCTAACGTCGAGGCGGCGCAGCAGCCCGTTGTCGTGGATGGCGCGGCCACATTCACGGCTTCGGTGAACATCGCGAATCTCGCATTGTGGTCTCCGGAGACGCCGGCCCTTTACTCGGCGGTGGTGACGGTGGAATCCGACGGGAAAGTCCGCGATGCCGAGCGCATCACCTTCGGCGTCCGCGATTTGAAATGGGATGCCGACAAGGGATTCTTTCTCAACGGCAAGCGCGTCGAGATCAAAGGCACCTGCAACCATCAGGACCACGCCGGAGTGGGCGCTGCGCTGCCCGATCGCTTGCAGTATTACCGGCTCGGCGTCTTGAAAGAGATGGGCGGCAATGCGGTGCGCACGTCGCACAACATGCCGACGCCCGAGTGGGTCGAGGCCTGCGACCGCATGGGCATGATGATGATGTGCGAGACGCGGCAGATGAGTTCGAGCCCGGAGGGCATGGCGCAACTGGAGACGATGATCAAGCGCTATCGCAATTCGCCGTCGATCATTCTGTGGTCAATGGGCAACGAAGAATGGATCATGATGCCGCAGGAGCAGGGGCCGCGCGTGCTGGCCGACATGATCCAGCGCTCGCATGAACTCGATCCGACGCGCTTGTGCACGGCGGCGGTGAACCAATCGTTCGATAAGCCGTTTCCCGGCGGGCTCGATGTGATGGGATTCAATTACAACCTGAAGGAGCACGATCCGTATCACGCCAGGCATCCGAAGCAGCCGAGCGTGGGATCGGAGACGGCGAGCACGGTTTCGACGCGGGGAATTTATTCGACGGACGCGCTGCGCAACTGGGTAAGCGCGTATGACCTGAATCACACCTCGTGGTCGCAACTGGCCGAGGAGTGGTGGAAGTTTTATGCCGCGCGCGAATGGCTCGCCGGCGGCTTCGCGTGGACAGGCTTTGACTATCGCGGCGAGCCGACGCCCTATGGCTGGCCGTCAGTCAATTCGCAATTCGGTATCGTCGACATGTGCGGATTTCCCAAGGACAATTTTTATTACTACAAAGCGTGGTGGGGATCGGAACCGATGCTGCACCTGTTTCCGCACTGGAACTGGGACCAGCGCGAGGGCGAGCCGATTTCCGTGTGGGTGCATTCGAACTGCGATTCGGTCGAGTTGTTTCTAAATGGAAAGAGTCAGGGATCGAAAAAGGTCGAGCCGCTCACGCATCTGGAGTGGAGCGTGAAGTACGAACCCGGTGTGCTGGAAGCGCGCGGCACGAAAGATGGCAAGGTTGTACTGACGGAAAAGCGTGAGACCACGGACGAGATGCATTCGATCCGCCTGAGCGCGGACCGCATGGAGATCAACGCCGACGGAGAAGATGTTTCCATCCTCAAAGTCGAGGTGCTCGACAAAGAAGGCCGCGTGGTTCCGACTGCGAACCATATCATCCTGTTCAAGATTTCCGGCGAGGGCGCAATTATCGGCGTGGGCAATGGCGATCCGAACTGCCAGGAGTCGGACAAGGAATTGAAGCGCAGCGTGTTCAACGGGCTGGCGCAGGTGATTGTGCAGTCCACACGCACGCCGGGGACCATCACGGTGGAAGCTTACAACGAGTATTGGCCGCATCCGAAGCTGGAAGGGACGAAGATCACGATTACGACGAAGAAGGTGGAGCTGCGGGCGAGGGTGGCTTAGTAACTGCCTCACTGGCGGCCTCCAATAAAAAAGTTGTCATTCCGACGAGCGCAGCGAGGAGGAACCTGCTGTTCTGCCGGCGCCGAGAAAAAGCAAGTTCCTCGTAGCTTCGCTACTCGGAATGACAAAAGCTTTTGAAGAAATGACAAAGTCTCTTTAAGTTCTCGGTATTGTCAAGTTCGCAGTATCGTCCCACAGCGAACGCGTCAAACTAACCATGTCCAAATCACGTAGAGAATTTCTGACCACCACATCTTTGGGAGTACTTGGAGCAGCGTCGGCCTCGCGGCTGCTGGCGCAGAATCTTTCGAAACTGCCGCCGGGAGCGCCGCCGGCGTTCGGCGCCGGGCCGGCCTTCGGGCCGGAAGTATCGGTTGAGACTTTCGCTCAGGCGGAAAAGCTGGTGCAGTTTCCATTGCGCCCGGACGAGCGCGCGATGGCTGCTTCCACCTGGAGCCGAACGCTCGCGTCAGTCTATGAGCGGCGCGTCGGGCCGCGGAAGTTGCCGATCGAGGCAACCGTTGCTCCGGCCACGCGCTGGGATCCGGTGATTCCTGGCCTGAAGGCGGGGCCTTCCGAAGATAAGTTCGTGCGCAGCGAATCGAATGCTTCCCTGCCCTCGAATGATGCCGACATCGCCTTTGCGCCGGTCACGCAGCTTTCACGCTGGATCGAAAAGCGGCAAATCACGTCCGAAAGATTGACGCGCATCTATCTTGAGCGGCTGGAACAATTCAATCCCAGGCTGCGCTGCGCGATTACCATCACGCGCGACCATGCGCTGAAGGCGGCGAAGCAAGCGGATAACGAAATTGCCGAGGGGAAGTATCGCGGGCCGCTGCATGGGATTCCATTCGGAGTGAAAGACCTGCTCGATACTGCGGGCATTCCGACGACCTATGGAGCGGAGCCATTCCGCAACCGCATTCCGGCGGAGGATTCGGCGGTGGTGAAGCGGTTGTATGCCGCGGGTGCCGTACTGGTGGCGAAGCTCAGCCTGGGCGCACTGGCACTGAACGATATATGGTTTGGCGGACAGACGATGAATCCGTGGCTGCCGGAGGAGGGATCTTCGGGATCGAGCGCGGGGCCGGGTTCGGCGACGGCTGCGGGACTAGTTGGATTCTCTATCGGCAGCGAGACTGGCGGGAGCATTGTGAGCCCGTCGATGCGTTGCGGAGTCACCGGATTGCGCCCAACCTACGGGCGCGTGCCGCGCACGGGCGCGATGACATTGTGCTGGTCTCTGGACAAGCTGGGGCCGATGACTCGCAGCGTTGAAGATACGTTGCTGGTGTTGCATTCGATCTCGGGGCCGGATGCGGGAGATATCGCGAGCGTGCCGAGTCATCTCGACTTCGACGCGAATGCGAGCGTTCGCGGATTGCGAGTGGGATATTTTCCGACGTGGATGAAGGAGCGCCCGGCAACGGATGTAGATCGTGCGGCGCTTGAAACCGTTAAGAAAGTTGGGATGGAACCAGTGGAAGTTTCAATCCCCGACTGGCCTTACGATTCGCTGAACCTGATTCTTTTCGCCGAAGGCGCAGCGGCGTTTGAGGAGTTGACGTTGAGCGGAGGCCTGCGCGAGTTGAAGGCGCAGGTTCCCGACGCGTGGCCAAATCTTTTCCGGCAGGCGCGCTTCCTGTCGGCGGTGGACTTCGTGCAGGCCGACCGCATGCGGCGCAAGGTCGCCCAGGTAATGTCGCGGCTTATGTCGGAGGTGGATTTGCTGCTCGTTCCTTCCTTGCGGGATGAAATGCTAGTAATTACGAACTTCACCGGGCATCCGTCGCTGACTTTGCGCGCGGGATTTGTTGAGGTATCGCAGGCACGGAGCGACTGGGCGCCGGACCCGAAACATCCG
>DASXDY010000080.1:0-69948 GCA_036490405.1 Candidatus Sulfotelmatobacter sp.
GGAATGTCATAGATGAAGTTGACGAACGCTATGTGAGTGCGGTCCAGTCCCGACGGCCCATTGTCATACGCAAGACTGTAGGGATTGGAAACCGCCTGCAGATCGCTGACACCGTTGCCGTTCGTCGCCGGATCAATAGCGCGAGACAACGTGTAAGCCGCCTGCAAGGTCAGATCGTGACGGATCTGAGAGTGCAATTCCATCTGCAGTGAGTTGTAGTGTGAGCTTTGTATGTCTTTCGACTGCTTGATGGAGTGGAAGCCGAGGTACGGAACAAGCTGGCTGTAAGGAGTCGTGTTGGTCCCGTCCGCGATGCCGGGCAACAGGCTCGGATCGGGAAGGTTCGTTTCAATGTAGGCGTTCTGATTGCGGTTCTGGTTGCCGACGTACATTACTTCGAGCACGCTGCGCGCGGAGAGCGCGTGCTGCACGCCGAAGCTGTACTGGTAACTCACCGGCATCTTGTAATTGTTCTTGTCCAGACCGGTGATGTCAGCCACCGTGACTTCCGCGGCCGGGTTCAGTGTCGTGTTGTTGATGATGCTCGTCGTCGGGCTCGACAGGAACACGTTGTTCAGTGTGACGTTCGAACTAAACGGGATGTTGGGCCCGGCGTTGTACATATCGTTGCCCTGGATGCGTTCATACATCATGCCGAATCCGCCGCGCAGCACGGTCTTGCCCGATCCGGTCAGATCGTAAGCAAAGCCGAGACGGGGTCCGATTGCACCCCAGTTGTTGTTCACCAAACCCTTCGGAACGCCGGGAGTAGTTCCCGGAATACCGATGCCGTTCAGGTAGAACTGATAACCGCTAAGAATCGGATTGGGGCTGGTGCCGAGACCCGCGCTGGGCCCCGCGCAGCCAATGTTGTTCGTGCCATCGTCCGCGCCACCGCAAATGCTGCCGTCAGCGGCGAAAGTGGGTGCGTTGGCTGGATTGTACAGATTCGGATAGAAGTTACCCATCCGGTTGTTGGCCTCGTAGGTGTGGGGCGCTCCGTCCCAACGCAGACCGAGGTTCAGGGTCAAGCGGTTATTCACGCGCCAGTTGTCCTGGACATAAGCGGCATACGAAGGCGCGTTCCAGAAACCGTGGTCCTGAACTGCGAGCTCATTATAGGTTGATGCTGTTCCCAACAGGAAGTCAGCAAAGTCGACGCCGGTATAGGTGTTGTTGAAGGTGAAAGAACCCTGCGAGTTCCCGAACAGGTCCTGCACCTTTTTGTAGATAGACCAGCTACCGCCGATCTTGATCTGATGTGCGCCCTTCGTCCACGAAATATCGTCGCGGATCTGGTAGTCGTCCGCCTTGTTCTTCCATGGCCAGCTTGAGTTCGTGTAATCCGCGCCAGTCACGCCGCCGAGCTTAATCTCCGGAATGCGGTTGTCATTGTTTCCAGGAAATATTTCCGGAACATTGAAGCCGGTCGGCCGTCCCAGGACGCCGGTCGGCAGAATCGCGATCCGATTGCCGTTGTAGTTGAAAGCCACTTCATTCAACAACGTCGGGCTGATCATATAGGTCGTGTGAATCACGGCGCTATACGAGGGGTTGCCGAAGGTGTTGCTCGCGGTTGGAACGTTGTCGCCGCTCCACATCGAAGTTCCGAAGTTCTGGGCGATCTGCTCGGCCAGGAAGTGGCCGTAAACCGAGAACTTGCTGTTGAACTCGTGATCGACGCGGACGATCTCTTCTTTTACATTCGTCGGAACATTGTTCCCGCCGAGGAACTGGCCAGTCGACGGATGCGCTGCGTTTGGCGACCCATTCGGACCCGGAAAGATACCGGCCTGCAACAGGACGGCCGCATTGGAGTTGATCATGCAATCCGGAATGGTATTGCTCGGGAAAGGCGAACCGGGTACGACTCCGGCGGGCGCAACGCCACCGGGGCAATTGGCGAACAACAGGGCAGGGGCGACAGTGGAAGGCACGTTGATCGTCTCCGGAAACACGGCCCCCGTTCCAGCGCCGCTGGCGTCCGGATACGCACTCAACTCGGGAACCGTCTGGTTGAGTGTCTGTCCCTGAATCAGCCTGCGCCATTCCATGTTATAGAAGAAAAACGTCTTGTGTTCCTTGGCCCAGAAGTCTACGGGGCCGCCGCCGTTGAACCCGAAGGTGTGGAACTTCAGCGGAGTCTTTCCGGTGAAATAGTTATTGGCATCCAGCGCATCATTGCGCAGGAATTCCCACGCGCTGGCGTGGAACTGTTTCGTTCCTGACTTGATGACAGCCGTCATCGTAGCCGAAGACGAAAGGCCATATTCCGCGCTGTAGTTCGACGTCATCTGCCGGAACTCGGCGATCGCGTCCATCGAAGGCATAACGTCCGATCCGCCCGCGCCGCCGCGGTCATCGCTCTCCGCGCCGTCGAGCAGATACAGGTTGTGGCTTTCACGCATGCCGTTGAAGCTCACATTCGCGTCGCCGCCGACCGGGGTCGGAATCTGGAAGTCTCCCTGTCCGCTCGATGCGCCAGGCGTCAGCGAAATCAGCGAATACATGCTGCGCCCGTTGGTCGAGAGCTGGCTCAGCTGTTGTCCGGTGATGACGTCGCTGACCTCGCCGGTGTCAGACTGCACGGCGATCGCGGCTGCTTCCACCGTAACTTGCTCTTGCGCGCTGCCAACCGCCAGCTTGAAATCGATACGCGTACGGTCGTTGACCTGAAGCGTGATTCCCTTTTGCTCGGCCACCTTGAATCCCGAGGCCGTCGCGCGGACCGTATAGTGCCCGATGTTCAGATCGGGGACGACGTATTGGCCGTCGCTGCCCGTTGTGAGTGTTCGGGACAGGCCGGTTTCAATATTCGTGACTGAGATGTTTACGTTGGGCACAGAAGCGCCCGTCGGATCGGTGACCGTTCCGACGATAGTCGCTTCCTGCGCGAAGCCTTGTACCGCGAAAAACACGAAGAACGCCGCCAGTGATAACAGCAGGCGGAGGTTCCATCGCTTCGCCATATGGCCGAGACTCCCGGCATGCGTGGGCGAGAGGGATTTCATTTGCCAGCCTCCAAAATCTAGGGTTAGTCGGGGATGTTAACTGGGACCGAAGCTTTCCCGAGCGTCCGTGAACGTTAACGGTGTTACATCCTGCCTGTAATCGTTGTCAAGAACAAAATCGATATCGTAAGCCTTTTACGCAGTGTTTCGACGTATTGGAGCGTCTCTTGGTTCCCCCGAATTTCGAGACGCAGAGCGGCGCATGTTTACTCCCGGGGCCGCAACCATCAATTTTTCTGTGGCTTACAGGTGTTTTGTGTGGCTTTCCGATGACATATCTTTACCTTCATGAACGTCTTTGCACACTGCATGGGTAGAGTTGAGTTCTCTGGTACAACAGCGTCTAAATAAAGCGGCTTGGTGAGCGGTCCAGGTGCCTTGGAAGGTACTTGCGCGGTCCACTATTCTTGACCCCGCCACCGCGCTGTGCTACAAGCGACGGCGACCGTAATCGTTAACGGAATTCAAATTTCAATCCGACGCTGGCCTCGTTCTGCGCCCCGGAGGGCCCTTTGAAAAATCGGTTTCGCCTTACCCTGACGCTGGCTTTTTCGCTCGCCGTAATGCTCGCTTCCGCCTCCGCGCAAAATGAAGGCAAGCCCCTTTACCTGGATCCCTCTAAAGCTATCGACGCGCGCGTGGACGATCTCATCAAGCGCATGACGCTCGAGCAGAAGGCTTCGCAACTTATCAATCAATCTCGCGCCATCCCCGAACTTCGGGTCCCAGCCTACGACTGGTGGAGCGAGGCGCTGCACGGCGTGGCCCGCGCCGGTACAGCGACGGTATTCCCCGAACCGATTGGCTTGGCCGCAACCTTTGACGACAAGTTGATTCACGACATGGCGGTGGCAGTCAGCACCGAAGCGCGCGCCAAACACGAACTGGCCGTGAAGGCCGGGCGTCGCGACATCTACGAAGGGCTCGATTTCTGGTCTCCGAACATCAACATTTTCCGAGACCCGCGCTGGGGCCGGGGACAGGAAACCTACGGCGAAGATCCGTTTCTGACCGGGCGCATGGGCGTGGCATTCATCACGGGCATGCAGGGCGATGACCCTAAGTACTATCGCGTGATTGCAACCGCGAAACATTACGCCGTACACAGCGGGCCCGAAACGACGCGGCATACGGTGGACGTTTCCGCCTCCAGGCACGATATCGAAGACACCTACCTGCCGGCATTTCGCGCCGCGATTACCGAAGGCAAGGCCGCTTCGGTCATGTGCGCCTACAACCGCGTGAACGGCGAGCCCGCCTGCGCCAACAATTTTCTTTTGAAAGATACGCTTCGCGGCGCATGGAAGTTCAATGGCTACGTCGTCTCCGATTGCGACGCCGTCGTCGACATTTTCAAGGGCCACCACTTCGCGAAGAGCCAGGCCGAGGCTGCCGCCGTATCGATCAAGACAGGCATGGACAACGAATGCGCCGACTACACCACCATCGTGACCGATCGTCATGACTACGAGCCCTACATCGATGCGGTGAAGGAAGGGCTGCTGACCGAAGCCGACATGGACGTCACGCTGAAACGGCTTTTCACCGCGCGCATGCGTCTGGGCATGTTTGATCCGCCCAGCATGGTTCCTTACGCCAACACACCGGAGTCCGAGATCGACAGCGCCCCGCATGACGCTCTCGCCTTGAGGACCGCGCAGGAGTCGATGGTCCTGCTGAAAAATGATGGCGTGCTCCCCTTCGGCCCAGGAATCAAGAAAATTCTCGTCGTCGGACCGCTTGCGGAGTCCGCCGAAGTTCTTTACGGAAATTACAACGGAACTCCCACGCATCCGGTGACGGCGCTCGCCGGCATCGAGAAGCAGTTCTCCGGGGCCCGCGTCACGTTCCAGCCGGGGACCGCTTTCCTCAGTGAGAAGCCGGTGCAGGGAGACCCGCTTGCGGCAGCGGTTTCGGCCGCCCGTGGCGCGGACGTTATCGTTGCCGTCGTTGGCATCACCTCGAAGCTCGAAGGCGAAGAAATGAAAGTTGACGTCCCAGGATTTCACGGGGGAGACCGCACCAGCCTCAATCTTCCCGAAGAAGAAACCGCTTTGCTCGGGGCGTTGAAGAGCAGCGGCAAACCGCTGGTGGTTGTATTGCTGAACGGCAGCGCACTCGCGGTGAATTGGGCCAACGATCACGCCAACGCGATTCTTGACGCGTGGTACCCGGGCCAGGAAGGCGGTACCGCCATCGCCCAGACTTTGGCGGGAGCGAACAATCCTGCCGGGCGTCTGCCCGTCACGTTTTACAAAGGAATCGAGCAACTGCCTGAGTTCGATGACTATGCGATGAACAATCGTACCTACCGCTACTTTAGCGGAGAGCCTCTCTATCCCTTCGGCTATGGCCTGAGCTACTCCACTTTCGAATTTAGCGGCATGAAACTCTCAAGCGCCACGCTTCAGGCCGGCAGCCCGCTCGACGTCGAAGTCGACGTGAAGAACACCAGTGCGCACGACGGCGACGAAGTCGCCGAACTCTACATAACATTCCCGAACATGCCCGGAACTCCCCTTCGCGCCCTCCGCGGATTCACTCGCGTCCACCTGAAAGCGGGAGAGCAACAGCACGTAAAGCTAACCCTAAGCCCGCGCGATCTCAGCTACGTAAACGAAGCCGGAGACCGCCTCGTCTCGGCAGGAGACTACGTAATCACCGTAGGCGGAGGCCAACCCCAAACCGGCGCAGCCAAAGCCGACATTCACCTGAGCATCGAGGGCGAGCAAAAAGTGCCGGAGTAAGAGAAAGATCTAGGAGCGAACATGTTCCTGGGTGGCGCAGCGCTTCCAGCGCTGCGAAAAATGCATCCCGGGAAAGCCGCGCTTTAGCGCCCGATGTGAGCTTTTCTTCGCGACCGTTTACCATGACATCAGCCTCCGATGATTAGACTCTTCTCTTGCGCTGCCCTAATTTTTTGCCTCGCCGTCTCTGCGCGAAACCTGCAATCTGCTGCTGTCGAAAAACCCGCCCCCATCCACTTCACCTTCCAACCGATCGACTTCAAACTCGACTCCAACGAATCTCCCGAGCGCCACGCCCCCGAAACCATGGCCGGAGGCGTCGCCGTCTTCGACTACAACAATGACGGCAAGCTCGACATCTTTTTCACCAACGGCGCAAATCTCAAGACGCTGAAAAAAGATTCCCCAAAATATTCAAACCGCCTCTTCGAAAACGACGGGCATGGCAACTTCACCGACGTAACCGAAAAAGCCGGACTCACTGGCACCGGCTTCGATGTCGGCGTCGCGATCGGCGACTATGACAACGACGGCTATGAAGATATCTTCGTGGCCGGCGTCTACCGCAACACGCTCTATCACAACAACGGCGACGGGACTTTCACCGACGTCACCGCCAAAGCCGGCCTGAACAAGCCCGACGCCGAGTACGGCCCGCTCTGGTCCGTCGCCGCCGCCTGGGTCGATGTCAACAACGACGGCCTGCTCGATCTCGTAGTAATCAACTACCTGAAGTGGGATTTCGACCACGAGCCCGTCTGCGAAGGCTACGGACACCGTGACTACTGCCATCCCAAGATGTACAAGCCCACACCGAATCAGTTGTTCATCAACAACGGTGATGGCACATTCCGCGACGCTTCAAAAGAAGCGGGATTCCGTGCGCATCCGGGCAAAGGCATGGGAGTCGCGGCTGCCGACACCGAACTCACCGGCAAGATGGATCTGATCATTCCCAACGATAAGTTGATGAATATGTTCTTCCGTAACAAAGGGAACGGCAAGTTCGAAGAAGACGGATTCGACGCCAACATCGCCCTGCGCGAAGACGGCACTTACATCTCCGGCATGGGGGTGGATTTTCGCGATCTCGACAACGATGGCTATCCCGACATTTTCATCGTCGCCCTCGACGGTGAAACGTTTCCGCTCTACAAGAACAACGGTAAGGGAGGCTTCACCGAGGTCACCCGCGAAAGCGGCATGACACGTCTCACGCTCCCTATGGCGGGATACTCGCCTAACATCGCCGATTTCGACAATGACGAATGGAAAGATATCTTCGTCACCCGCGGACATGTGCAGTCTCTGCTCTCCGCGCCCAATCTCTCCGTCGAGCAGCCCAACACAGTCTTCCACAACTTGGGGGGAATGAAGTTCGACGCCCTGACCGCCGAAGCCGGCCTCACCGCGCTGCCGCCCTCGCGCCATCGCGGTTCAGCCATCGGCGATTTAAATGGAGACGGAAAACTCGACGTGGTAGTCAGCGCGATAAACGCTCCCGGAGAAATCTGGATCAACGATAGCCCCGGCACGAATCACTGGATCGAGTTCAAACTTCAGGGAACGAAGAGCAACCGCGACGGCATCGGCGTCCGCATAAAAGTCGTCACAAAATCCGGCGCGCAGTACAACCACATGACCACCAGCAGCGGGTACGCCTCCTCCAGCGCAGGGCCCGTCCATTTCGGACTGGGAGCAAACGCGTCCGCCGACCTGGTCGAAATCCACTGGCCCTCCGGCGTCGTCCAGCAATTGCACGACGTGAAGGCGGATCAGATCGTAGCCGTAAAAGAACCTGCGAAATAGGAATTCGGATCGCCTCGCTCTCGCCTTCGCGCCGAGCAACCGGATCAACCTAACCCGCGAAGCCGCAAACGAACGTACCTCACGGTGCAAGCCGTAGTGCGTTTCACCGCAATTCAACCAGCACCTTGGGCCGGTCACGACCCGGGCGTGAACTCGAAAACCGTCCCGCACGGGTTGTAAGAAGGACCGCCGACTTCAGTCGTGCCGTACAAGTTGCCTGCGGAGTCAAAAATCAAATTCGGGGCCGGCACTCCCTCCACGTAACTCACGACACTTTCATCACCGGCGGCGGTGATTTCAAATATCGTTCCCACATTCACTCCACCCGATCCCTCACTTGTGGTGCCGTACAGATTGCCCGCGCTGTCGCGAACCAATCCACCTCCGGGAAAGGCTCCGTCGGAGGGCCCGGTGTCTCCGTTAAAGCTGTGCAATGTCGTCTTCGTTCCGTTACTGTCAAGCTTGAAAACGGTGCCGCATGCATCGTTGCCCAAAGTGCAAGAGGAATCGCCGCCGCCACCGGTCACTCCATAAAAAGTGCCGGCCGAATCTCGGATGACCCCGCCTACCGGGGCGGAACCATCGATTCCCCCACGGAAGCGATAAAGCACGGTTTCATGTCCCGTGGCATCGAGTTTGAAAATCGTTCCATTATTCAGATATCCGCCGCTTGAGGTCGTGCCGTAAAGACTCCCTGCGCTGTCGCGGATCAGTCCTCCCGACGGCGCGGAGCCATCGTTCCCCCCGCGGAAGCGATACAGGATGGTTTCTTTCCCGGCTGCACTCAGTTTGAATACGAGCCCGTTGCCGTGCCCGCCCGATGGAGCCGTACCATACAGATTCCCAGCAGTATCCCGGATCAACCCTGCCGAGGGATTGGCTCCATCCTGGCCTCCAGTGAAAGCATGGAGAGCGGTTACGTTTCCCTTCTTATCCATCTTGAACGCGACGCCACATTGGCAGACCGGATCGCCTCCCAGGACCGTAGTGCCGTACAGATTGCCCGCAGCGTCAAGGATCAGCGGCGCGGCCGAAGAGCAGCCATCGCTTCCACAGGTGAACTTATGCAGGGTCGTTTCCTTGCCGCTGGGTTCAAGTTTGAACACGACCCCAGAGCCAAATCCGCCGTAGAAAGTCGTGCCGTACAGATTTCCGGCCGAATCGCGTACCACCCCCGCCGCGGGTATATTTCCGTTGGCTCCGTTAAAGCTAAACAGAGTCGCCTGTGCGTGCGCCCTCGGGAAGCCCGTTCCTAACCCCAAGGCGATCATGAGCGCCAGCACGGCTAAACGTGCCGGAGCCTTCACAATATTTCCTGAATTCGATGATAGTTTTGCGGTGCGTCCAGTCCTGTCAGATTTCATAAGCGCATCCTTTCGATGGGAAACTAGGTTGCCGTGATTGTCTCGGGTCTGGTTTCAGAGCGCTCAGCCGATGGTGCCGGGTTACATGAATGGCGATTCCAAAAAAATGATATGCAGATCTGGTCGAACCATTCGAGCCTGACTGGCTCATGCCGGGGAGGAGTCGAGATTTACAACCACATCGGAAAGAACCCGATCGAACCGTTCGGATGTTGAGTTGGCCAGAGGATCGTGTCTATGGCCCCATAGTGACGGATGGTGGCACTTTCGGGTAGTCGCCTCTGATAACGGTCTGCAAGAAATGGCGAGACTATGTTTTCCCAATCTTCCGCAGCGCTGGATAAATTTTCCGATACGTCTCATACGCGCTCTGCATCGTCGCCGTATCCTTCGCGCTCGGCGCGATCCTCTTCGCCACACTCACCACCGCATCGCAAGCCTGCTCCACCGATGACCACGCGCCCGCCCCGGTTCCAGCCAGAATCGCCGCCCCATAAGCCGCGCCTTCTTCCGCCGCGACGATCTCGACTTCGTGCCCGTATACATCGGCCTGAATTTGTCTCCACAAAGGCGATCGCGCCCCACCGCCACCCAGCCGAATCGACGTAACTGGAATCTTCATCTCTTCGAAAATTGTGAAGGAATCTTTCAGACTGAAAGCCACGCCCTCCATGATCGCCCGAATGACGTGCGCCCGCGTGTGCGAAGCCGTCAGCCCAACCAGCGCCGCCCGCGCATTTGGATCGAGATGCGGCGTGCGCTCGCCCATCAGATAAGGAACCCAGAACGCTCCCAACGATCCCGCAGCCGTAACGCTCGCCTCGTCAGCAAGCACGTCATAAGGATCGCGCCGGTCTTTTTCAGGACAACCCGGTTTCAGCACCCCCGACGAAGCCGCGCCAAACTGATCGCGATACCACCGCAGCGACAACCCAGCCGCCTGCGTCACGCCCATCACATGCCATCGCCCCGGAATCGCATGACAAAACGTATGCAATCTTCCCGCCGGATCGAGCGCCGGCCGGTCCGTCGAAGCAAACACCACGCCCGAAGTCCCAATCGTCGCGCTCACGGCCCCGGCCCGCGCAATGCCCATGCCAACCGCACCAGCAGCCTGATCTCCAGCACCGGCAACGACGGGAGTTCCAGCGCGCAGCCCAGTTGCTTCCGCTCCCGCCGCCGAAATTTTCCCGCAGACCGCCGGAGATTCAAACAATGCGGGCAGCAATTCCTTGCCGATGCCAGTCTTGCTGAGAACTTCCGCGGACCATCGGCGGTTCGTCACGTCAAGCAGCAGCGTACCCGACGCATCCGCCATGTCGATCGCGCGTTCGCCGGTCAACCGAAACCGCACATAATCTTTCGGCAGCATCACATGGGCCACGCGCGCCCAGTTCGCAGGCTCCGTCTCGCGCACCCACAAAAGTTTCGTTAGGGTGAAGTTCGTCAGCGGAGGATTGCACGTCAATTGAATCAACGTGCTCCGCCCGAACATTTCCTCCAGTTCACGCGACTGCGCTTCGCTCCGCTGGTCGCACCAGATAATCGCCGGACGCACCACTTCATCCGCCCCATCCAGCAGCACCGCGCCATGCATTTGTCCGGAAAATCCTACGCAAGCGACGTCATCCCCTCGCAAGCCTGATGTTCGCAGCGCCTGCTTCACGGCGGCCCCGCACGCCCGCCACCAGTCTCGCGAATCCTGTTCTGCCCACCCCGGCTGCGGACTCGCAAAATTCTCGTGCTCCGCCGACGCCGACGCCACTACCTTGCCGCGCTCATCCATCACCAGCGCGCGCGTACCCCCGGTTCCAACATCGATGCCCAGATAATTCATGGTCTCGTTTCAGTGGCTGATGATCACGCCAGGTCTTCCGCCAGATCGTGCATCGGCTCCCGCGACTGCGCGCGCTCTTTCGACGACTCCTCCGACTGCCGCCGCAAAAAGAAATCCAGATTGCCGCGCATCACCAGGTGCGGAGCCAGCGATACCTGGTGCGATCTCCGGCCGCCCTCTGCCAGAAACTCGTGCAGCATCCGCAAAGCCATTTGCCCCTGCGCCCGCGGCCGCTGGTAGATGGTCGCTACCACCGCTCCCGACCGCAGATACGGCACAAGATCGGGAAATAAATCTGTCGTGATCACGGTAAGCCGCTCGAGCAAATTCGCGTCCCGCGCCGCCTGAAGCACCGGAATCGACGCCTCCGTTGTCACGTAAATCCCCGTCAGCTCCGGATGCTCGTCAAACAGCTTCCTGCACTTCCGGTACGCTTCTTTTTCCAGATCGTGATCTTCGATCGGCTTCAGCAATTTCAAGTTTGGGTAAAAAGCCTTCAGCGTGGAATCGAACGCGGCGCACTTTTCCGCGTGCTCGGTGATCGCCATATCGAAAACCGTGATGGCCACCGATCCCTGCCGCCCATTCAGGAACCTTCCCATCAGGTCGGCCGCAATTGATCCGCTGGCCAGCGTATCGACCGCAACAATTCCCAACCGCCCGCTGTTCGCCGCGTCGGTCGCTACGCACACGACGGGAATTCGCGCGCGCGAAGCCCGCTTGATCGCGGCCCTGAGCGTCTCCGGCCGACTCGGAAAAATAATGATCCCATCGACCTTCTCCCCGATCGCCGCTTCCAGCGCCGCCTCTTCGCCCTCGCCCAGCCGCGGGCAGGTGCGAAATTCGATCTCCACGTTCTCCAGCAGAAGCGACGCGGCCTCTTCGCGAATGCCGGTCCGTACCTCATCCCAGAACGAGGTCGTGCCTTGCAGCGTGTTGACGGAAATCCGCAGTGTCTTTCGCGAAGACAGAAATCTCGCCGCCAGATTCGGTCGGTATCCCAGCGTCCGCGCCATCTGAAGCACGCGAGCCTTGGTCTCCGGACTTACGCCCGGATTGTCATGCAGCGCCCGGTGCACCGTCCCGATGGAGGTGCCCAGGGATTTCGCAATATCACGAAGCGTAGTCGGAGGTTGACCCATTCATTTGGCCCGCGTCGCGGCCGGCCAGGTAAAAACCAGCACAAAAAATTCCGGCTCAAACCGTACCGGAACCGTAAACGTTAACGGAACTCCCGATTTTCCGCAACAAGGAATCGGCAATAGGAGGGATCAAAGCAACTAAAGGGTTTTAGTAGAGGTTTGAGATGATGTCATCGCGAGTGGCGGCGAAGCCGGCGCGAGTGTCGCTACGACAGCAGGCAGCGCCGATGCAGTGGACGAAGGCGATTCCCCTCTGTGCCCTCTGTGGTGAAAGCTCTGTGATTGACCAACACTCACCGCACGCGAGTATCCGCAATGCCCGACATCTTATAAATCCATCCGCAAATCGCATCCCGCCAAACCACCGCCTGCCCCACCTGATATTCAAATCTCTTCAAAATATCCGCATATCTCTCCGAGTCGACACGCCCCTCAACCATCTTCCATCGCGTGACAAATTTCGCAGCCTGCTCTGCCCCCTCATAGTGCGAGTCATACACGTGCTGCACAACGGTCTTTCCCGAATGCAGCACATACGTGTAAGGCACATGATGAAAAAACAAGAGCAGATTATCCGG
The DNA here is from genome assembly GCA_036490405.1 of Candidatus Sulfotelmatobacter sp. Taxonomy (GTDB): domain Bacteria; phylum Acidobacteriota; class Terriglobia; order Terriglobales; family Acidobacteriaceae; genus Sulfotelmatobacter. The sequence goes on from DASXDY010000080.1 coordinate 12,489, forward strand.
ACAATCCTTCAACGGCTCATACAACTTCTGCACCTCCGCCGGATACTGCCCGATATACCCCGTCCCCGTCGCGACCGTGCGATCCATCCCGATCCCCTGATGATCGGCCCGATGCCACTGCCCCCAGCCGTTTTCCTCGGACGACTCCGGCCCCGGATCATAGTGATTCCCCGTAATGTTCGTCAGCGTTCCTGCGCCCAGCGGCCCCGTATAACTTTCGTACACGCGCCACGAATCCAGTTGCAGCGCATCGATCGTCTTCACGACGACCGGATCGTTCCCAAACGTCAGCCGCGTCCATTCGTCGACAATCGACTCTGCGCTCAACTCCGGATTCCACGCCAGCCGCCCAAACCCATACAGATTCGCCATCGCCAGCGGACTACCCAACCAGTTCGCATCCATGCCCACATTCGCCACACCCGCGTATCCGCCGACGGGCCGGTGAAACACCCGCCCCGCAACAATATCTTTCACCCGAGAAGCATTCCCATCCACGCGCATGTCGAAGTCGAGCACTTCCTTCCACATCGGAACCAGAAAACAAAGATGTTTCTGCTGCCCCGTATATTCCTGCGTGATCTGCAACTCGATCGCTTCATTCGTATGCCGCAGCCCGGCGAACAATGGCGACACCGGCTCCCGCACCTGAAAATCGATCGGCCCGTTCTTGATCTGGATAATGACGTTGTCGTCGAACTGACCATCCAGCGGATGAAAATTGTCGTACGCCGCCTTCGCCCGATCGTTCTTCAAATCGCGCCAGTCCAGATGATGGTTGTAAACAAACGCCCGGTAGAACACCACGCCGCCATGCGGTTTCAACGCCCGCGCAATCACATTCGCCGCATCGGCTTGAGATCGTCCATAAGCCGAAGGTCCCGAACGCCCCTCGGAGTCGGCCTTCACCACAAATCCGCCGAAGTCAGGAATCTCGCGGTAAATCTCGTCAACTTTTTTTCGCCACCATTCCTTCACTTTCGGATCGAGTGGATCAAACGTATCCAAGCCGCCCACAACTTTCGGCGTGCTCAAATCGACAGACAGCGCAACCTGCACGCCCCAGGGACGAAACACATCCGCAATCCGTCGCACCTGAGGCAGAAAACTGCCTTCCAATACATCCGGCGCAGCGTTCACATTGTTGATCGCGCATCCATTGATGCCAACCGAGGCCAGAAGCCGCGCATATTCGCCAGCCCGAGTCAGATCGTCACGGACTCTGCCGTCTTGAAAAAATATCGACGGCCCGCCGTACCCGCGCTCGATGCGCCCGTCCAGGTTGTCCCACTGATTCACCCATCGAATCGGCGCGGAAGGTTCCTGAACTTCATTCCCTGGAATTGCACTGCCGCGCGCGATCTTGCTCAGCAGATCGAACACGCCATACAGCACGCCGCGCTCATCCGCCCCGGCGATCACCATACATCGATGGCCATGAATCTTCGTCCGCGCAATCCAATACCCATCGCCCGATAACTCCTGCGCCGGGCGCAACGTCTTCACGACAGCCTGCACTTGTCCCAGAGTGCCAAGCACAATGGCATCGCCGGAAATCTCCGCGCTCATCCTGACCGATCGTCCCAACATCTCGCCCACGCCGCGGCTCAACTCTTGCGCAGCATTCTTCAGCACCACTCCATCCCTAAGCACAACTACCCGGTTCGGAAACTTTGCGTAAGCTTTCGCCGCGTTATTGTCGAGGGGTGCATACCGCAACCAGGCCGCCCGCTCGACCTGCGCCGCCGCAGACAGCAAGAGCGCGGCAACAACCAAACCCAACCCCACCGACCTCAGCAGAATTCTCATGTTGAAAGCAGTATCAAAGAAACTGTGTCATCCCGACCGGAGCGCAGCGAAGCAAGCGGAGTGGAGGGACCCTGTGTTTCTCTGTGCCCCCGTGATGAAAGCTTTTTTCGCAGCACCGCCTCAGACCTTCCCCGGCCTCTCCCTCAGCAACTCCTCCACGTCCCCCATCTTCTCTCCCAGCAGATTCAACTTCCGCGCCAGCCCCTGAATATCCGCCGCCGCCCGCTTGTTCACATCGAAATCCAGTTCGCCGCGCAGCCGGTCTTTCGTGTCCTGCCGGTTCTGGCTCATCATGATGACGGGCGCCTGGATCGCGGCCAGCATCGACAAAAACAGATTCAGCAGAATAAACGGATACGGGTCCCAGGAACGCCGTCCGAATAATGAAGCCAGCGTCGTATAGACCACCAGCGCGAGCAGGAAGCTGATAATAAAAGTCCACGACCCCCCGAATCCCGCGACCGAGTCGGCAATGTGCTCCCCAAACGTCGCATCCTCTTCAATAATTTCATTCGGATGCCGGTTCGCCCGCAGCCTCACCAACTGCTGCGACGCGTGAAACTGCCGTCCTAGCACTTGCAGCATGTCCATCCCGGCCATCGGCTTGCGCTGCAACAAAACGGAAATATCGTGACGATCCACTTCGATGCACACTGCCTCGTCCACCGCCGTCGCATCGGTCTGGTGCGGCGACTGTTCCAGCATCGACGCGAATCCAAAAAACTCCCCATGCGTCGGCTCATCGATGATCACTTCCTGATGGTCCTGGTCGACAGTCGACACGCGCACGCGCCCCGACACCACCACATACGCCTTCCCCCCCGTGTCGCCCATTTTGTAAATCCGCTGCCGCGGTGAAAAGTTCTTGATCTCGACCTGCCCGGCCAATACTGCGCTCTCTTCGTCGTCCAGCAACGCAAACAGCGGCACATGTTTCAAAACCTCAGGGTCGCTAGGCATAAAGTGCTCTCCAGGATGAAATTCAGCCCGCGTAGGATGTCACAACCCTTCGCCAGAATCCAGCCACAATGTGGTGCGGACACTCCTGTCCGCGTCTTGCCCACACACGGACGTCTGTCATCCCGAGCGAAGCAAAACGACGAGCGAAAGCGAATCGTTCTGCGCCGTTGAGGGACCCTGTGTTCCGCCGCCAGTGCCATAGCGCTCGCAGCGGTCAGATTGTCCATCCAATCGGACCCACCGCATAGACAATCCCCGCCCTTCCCGCGTTAAATTATGAACAACGTGATCAAACCACTCATCCCCATCGTCATCGCCCTGCTCTGCCTTTCCGCCTGCCACCGCAACCAGACCGCGGCCGGCCCCGGCAAGCGCTACCACTTCACCGGACGCGTCATCTCCATCGACCCCCACTCTGAATCCGCCTTCATCTACGGAGATGACATCCCCGGCTTCATGGACTCCATGGGCATGTCCTACAAGATCAAGCCAGCCTCAACGCTGGACAAGCTCACGCCCGGCGATCTCATCTCTGCTGAAATCGTCGTGATGGAACCGAATCCCAAAGACGAAAACGCAGAATCCGACTACTGGCTGGAAAATGTCAAAGTCACGGGCCACGTAAAGGCAACCGCCAAACCAACCATGTGGCGCGGACACTCCTGTCCGCGTCTCGCCCTCACCGCACATGCACGAGCCACCGCATTAGGAAAGGAGGCTCCCCGAGGGACAGCTGCCCTCGACCGTCCAGCGGGCGAAGCTCCGCTGGCTTTTTTGCCGCCAACTCCCCGTAACCACGCCCGTGAAGGCGATACAATTCCTTGGGTCCTCGGCCGCGTCTAACTGCCAATGAAATATCTCCTGTTGATCCTCGCCCTCCTCGGCGTCACCGCCTCTTGCCTTGCGCTTCGAGAACACTATCGCGAGGCTGGTGATTCTCCATGCAGCATCAACGCTCATTGGGACTGCGGCATCGTCAATCACAGTCCTTTCGCCACGCTCGACGGCATCTTGCGCCCCAGCGCCATCGAACCGAACGCATCCCTGCGCAAAATCCCGGTCGCCGCCATCGGCATCCTCGGATACATCCTCATGGCCGCGCTGGCCTTCACCCGCTCCTATCGAATGCTGCTGGCAGCCACCCTCGCAGGCCTCGGCTTCTCTCTCTATCTCGCCCACATCGAGAAAGACATCCTTCAGGTCTGGTGCATCTACTGCGTGATCTCGCTGGGAATCATTTCTCTGATGTCACTGCTGACCCTGGGAACGGTAATCACCGAGGGACGACGAGCAGCAAGAGTTCGATAGAGGATTCTCGAAGCGCCCACGTAGGGACAGCCGCCCTCGGCTGTCCGGCGGAGCCGAACCACGTTCGTTTTTCTTGCTGATGAAACGTATCTGCAAGAACGATGCAAAACAGAGCAGACCTTCAGTGCCCGAAACGTGACTGGAGAGGAAAATGCCTTCGGCCTTGCGCTACTTCCTCCGTGTCTGCCGCCTCGCCCCAATCTTCTTGTTGATATCTCCCGCAAACTCAATAAAGAAATTCAGCAGCGATCCCCACCCCGCCTGTCCGATCACCGCGCGCCCACCTTCGGCAAACGCATTCCGCGGCTTCGGCTTCCACGCATCCGAAACTAGTCCACCCCCAAACGCACCGCCATACAAAGCCCACTGCGGTCGCAGGTGCTCTTCGCTCCGGTCATAGGTCAGGAAATTCCGCATGATGGCATGACGCGACCGCGGCCAGAATCCCGAGCACGCGCACCGGTCGTATCTCGGTTCATATCGCAGCGCCGCGTTCCCCAGCGCCGCCAGGCTGTTCGCCGTGATGAATTGTCCTTCGCGCGACGCGAACCGCTCGCTGTAGCCTCCGATCCCGCCTCCCCACTGGGATGGAGAATCCCGGGCCTGATCGATTCCCGCCAAAAACATCCTCTTCACGTATGCGCTCGGGGTCGTCAGCGTCTGCGTCAAGTAAATGTCCCACCGCTGATGGTCCGTCATCGGTACCCGCTTGCGGTCCTTCGGGATGTAAGCGCCGGTGAACCATCCCACTTCCCAATCCCGCGCCTTGATCAACGCCTGCTTGGCAACTTCCGTTGTCGCCTGCGCGGCCTGCACGGTCACGTCTTTCGCCTTGTCCGCCACTGCCGCCGCAGGATTTGCGCTGTCCCCTTTGTTCTCATCACTCTGCTTTTCGTCGCCCTTCTTTTGCTCTCTGTTGTCCTGGGATTTGTCTTCGTCCTTATTCTCTTGAGCCTGATCCTTGTCCTTGTTCTGATCGGCCGGTTGTTGTTCCGCCTGCGGCTGGGCAGTCGTCTTTTGGTCAGGCTTCTGCTGATCCGGCGACTGCTGGGCGCGCGGACGATCCGGTGGAGTCGCACTTTGCGGCTCCTGTCCGCGCGCACTTGCGGTCACTGCGACAGAAAAGCAAACTCCAAAAGCAATCCGACAAAGCCGAACTTGCCCCCAACGAAGTGTCCCCAAGTCTTCACCCTTTCATTCCCACCGTGGAAGAGCGGCCCTTCCGGGCCGCGTCCAAGCCCAAAAATGAAACAGGGCTTTAGCCACGCTTTGCCGCCCAACTCCCAACCCGGCTAAACTCCCCTTGGATGCCATCCCTCTACAACCGTGTTGCCGGACAGAACGTCGATCGCCTCGCCGCCCTCAGCGACGGCATCTTCGCCGTGGCCATGACTCTGCTCGTCCTCGATCTGCACGTCCCCGCCCGTGAAGCCATCCACTCCGAACACGATCTCGTTCACGCGCTTCTCGCCCTCGCGCCCCGCGTCGTCATCTTTCTCATGAGCGTGATGACCCTCGGCATCTTCTGGGTCGGACAGCAAACTCAACTGAACCAGTTCGCCCGCGGAGACCGCAACCTCGCCTGGATCCATATCGCCTTTCTCTGCACCGTCTGCCTCGTGCCCTTCACCACCTCGCTGCTCGCCGAGTACATCCACTATCGCACCGCGCTGCTGCTCTACTGGTTCAATATTTTTCTATTGGGAACGGTCCTCTACTGGGGATGGCATTACTCCGTCCGCAACGATTTTCTCTCGCACGAAGTCCCCGCCAGCATTCACCACGCCGTCGTCCGCCGTATCGTGATCGCGCAAAGCCTGTATGCTGCCGGCGCGGCCCTCTGCTTTTTCGGCACCTACTACAGTATCGGGGCAATCGTCCTGGTCCAGCTGAACTATGCGATTGCCCCAAGATTTTGCTGGGGAATGTTCTCGAAAAAATCTCCGGAGAATTGAATCGCCGAAAAAATTGGCCCGGTAAGTGGGTCGGACCGTGTGCCGCCCGCGCCGTTACCCGTGCTTACAATCCTGGCGAATGTATGCAAGACCGTGGAAGAGCCCTTAAAGCCGCATAAAGGATCGACGGCAGGTTTCCCGAAAGTCCTTACCCTCTCTCAAACGCGTGCTTCTTCTCCAACTCCTCCACCGCCGCGAGCCGTGATTTCTCAAACCGCTCCGCTTGATTCATCAACGCCGGCGTCGCCTCGGCCAACTCGCCGTCAATCCGGATCAATCCCTGCGCCGCCACCAGGCGCGCCGCGATCTCCATCAAATGCTCGGGCGTAGTCTGAAGATACTGCGCCTCCGCCGGGTCTCCAATCCACACTTGCCCGGCTGCGGGCGAGGAGGTCAATTTCGTCTGCCAGAACGCCTTCCTCTCCACGAACTCCGCCATCGCCTCATTCGACGCCTTGCCAAATACCCATTGCCCCCGCTTGAAATCATAATGCCGGCTCGAAAACGGCACGGGCAGCAACTTCCCCGACTTCAGAAACTCAATCTGCCGCCGGTCCACTTCCTTCCGCAGCGCATTCACGACCGGAGCCTCGGCATCCTTCTGCTCCAGCGATGGCATCACTTCCTTCACCGTCTGCGATAGATTCACCGCCACCGGCGCGTGCAACTCCGAGCCCTCAAGGGAAATATCCCCATGCAGCACCCAGAAATCCGCCCCCGATGTCGATGGATGGAACGGCCACTCCAGCCGTATCGTCAGCGGCAACCCCGAGAGCGTCACCCAGATTTTCTTCTCCAATGTCCGCATCCTCCAGCTTCCGATTTTACCGCTCGATTCTAACCGTGCCACGCCTTCTGCGCGGCGCGTGCGACACTTTCCCTAATTACCATTCCTCGCCCGATTACAGTCTCTATCCGATAGAGACCATCGCTCGGCTGCCTCAGAGTAGAAATGTGTGACTTCATCTTCTTCACTACACGGAGACTATTGTCCCCGGGAAACGGAACCTCAAATGACCTCTCGTACCATTGCTTCCGCACTGTTGTCAGTGGTAATCGCCGTAGGCCTGGCCTGTTCGCATCAGGCGAAGGCGCCCGATGTTAAAGCCAATATCGAGAACTCGCTGAATCAGGCCGGCTTGAAGGATGTCACGGTCAGCCAGGACCGCGACAAGGCTGTCGTCACTTTGAGCGGTAACGTCCAGTCTGAAGCGGACAAGTCGCAGGCTGCGTCCATCGCACAGTCGATCGCCGGCTCTCAGGTCGTGGCGAATCAGATCGCCGTGCGCCCCACTGGCGAAGAAGGCATGGCTAAGACCGTCGACTCCGACACCGATAAGGCCATCGATAAGAATCTCGACGCCAAACTGGTCAAGCTTCGCATGAACCACGATGTGAGCTATGACGTGAAAAATGGCGTGGTGACGCTGAAGGGCAAGGTGCCATCGCGATCGTTGCGATCGTCGGTAGAGAAGGCCGCATCTGCCGTACCGAACGTAAAGCAAGTGGTGAACGAACTGGAAGTCAGAGGCCAGAAGGCCACCAGCACGGCGGGAGAATAAAGCTCGCCTTCTTTCCCGGTAGCTGGGACGCGTGAACTCGATCCCTACGTTTGAGATTCCTACGCCTGAGTCGGCCAGGGACGGGCATTCGTCTCCCACCCAGGCGGAGGAGTCAGGTGTTCGATTTCCACTTCTCCGTCGGCCAGTAGCAAGGCCGCGATGCTGAGGATTTCGATCTCCCGCTTCAACTGCTTGAGTTCTTCCTTTTTCTTGCGCAGGCTCGCGAAGACGGTTCTGGGATTTAACGGGCGCGCCGGCAGCGTGTCGGGCACTTCGAGAATCGAATCGGCCTGTGTGCGCAGGTGCTCCTTGGTTTCGTCGTCAGGCGGAAGCTGGCTGAGAAACTCCAGGCCGAGGATCGTACCGTTGCTGTAGCGGACCACCGCACTCACCCGCGAGGGCTCGGCCGTCGGGAATTGAAGCTGCATCAGGTCTCCCGGCTTGAGTGCCACGCTCGCTCGCAGGGCCATGCCCGCCCGGCTGATGTCGCTGCCGCGTCCCATGATGGGGTTGGTGAGCACGCCATTGAGTCCGATGATGCGCACCGGCAGGTCGACCTGATAGCGCGGCCACCGGCGCGTGTTGGAGGAGGTTGCTGCAACTTGGTTCATTTCTGCTCCTGCGGAAGTTGATCTTCCTGCGGTCCGCGATATTTCGAGCAAACCATTCTCAGCGGCACGTGCATGCCGCGGACCTGCGAAGTGGTGGGCAGATTCAGTGTGCGCGTGAAGTGGAAAGCGTTCAAATTACGAACGGGAAAAGACCGGGCGGTTACTTCGGGAGGGACCGGTCTCACGCCCCCTGGCCGCCATGCATCGCAGCATCAACCCGGGAACGATTGCAGCCTGGCGCCTGGCCTCAGCGAAGTCGAACGGCACAAAGCCGCGCGGGGGCAGGCGGCGTCCCAAACCAGCGCTGAAGGGGGGAAAAGAGAAATGCGGGGCTCGGACGAGCCCTCATGCCTGCCCTCAACATGGCTATTTCAATAGGTGCGCGTTGACGAAATACACCAGTCCGCCCACCAGCGCAATAAACGGTAGTGACTTCATAACAATGCGCCACAACCGGCTTGGTTCCGGTTTCTGCTGGCATGCTGCCGCACGGTATTTCTCAATCCACGGTTCCGGGGCTGACGCCGTATGCGACTGCACCGTCGCCCGCAGACGCCGCTGATCGCCTCCTTCAACGTTGACGAAGCGAAAGGGCTGCCGCGTGTCGGAGACCGGGCGCAACATTTCCACCGCGCCCAGCACCGGGCCGGACTCCGTTACAAAGAGCAGTTTCAGCTGCGAACCCTGCTTCAGCATGTTGGTCAGGTTGAGAAGCCCGCCGTTAAGCGAGACGACTTCGAGCTGGCCGCGATGCTGCCGTCCGTCCGGCAGGCGGAGTATCGCCGGGGTTACGTCTCCCAGATGCGCGCGCGGACTGCGCCATTGGGTGTGGGGGTTGGGCATGATCGTTCTCTGAAGTCAGTATGTGGCACGAGGGTCATAGGAAGAAAGTAACGAAAGGGCGGGTGGAAGGACCGTTACCCTAATCAACCCTGCCCTGGACAACCCAGGCCCCCGCGGGGGCGTCTCCCGGGCGGAGCCCAGCTCCGGCAGTCATCCCTGGTAGACGAGCCTGCCACCGGCAATCGTCGCGACAACCTTCCCCGTAAGTCGCCATCCATCGAAAGGCGTGTTGAACGAAAGCGAACACCCTTTCGCCGCTTCGTAGGTCCAGCGTTTCTTCGGATCGAAGATGGTTACATCGGCGTGATCGCCTTTGGCCAGCGATCCGCGGTGGGGGAGGTCGAAAACTTTTGCCGGGCCTGAAGTGAAGAGTTCTACGATTCTCGCGAGCGGGACGCGATGCTTGCGGTGCAGTTCGGTGATGGCGAGCGGGAGCGCGGTTTCGAGTCCGGTGATGCCGAAGGCGGCACGCTCAAATTCAACCTGCTTTTCGTGCGCGGCATGCGGCGCATGATCGGTGGCGATAGCATCAACCGTGCCGTCCTCAAGGGCAACCAGAATCGATTCCAGATCGCTGCTCGATCGCAGCGGCGGATTCATCTTGCAGTGGGTATCGAATTCGCCGACGTTTTCATCAATCAGCGTGAAGTGATGCGGCGTCACTTCGCAGGTGACGCGGGCCTTGGCACGCTTGCCGCGGCGCACGGCTTTCAACGCGTCGGCAGTAGAAATATGCGCGACGTGCAGGCGCGATTCGTGGATCTGCTGCGCGAGGCTGACATCGCGATCTACTACAGAGGCTTCCGCGATACTTCCGGCAGCGCGTAGTCCGAGCCGGAAGCTTGTGGCCCCGGCGTGCATGGAGCAGTTCTCGGTCATACGCGTGTCTTCGGCGTGCTGCACGACGGGGAAATTCAGTTCTGCACCGAGACGCAAGGCCATGCGCATGATGTCATCGTCGAGGATGGGTTTGCCGTCATCGGTGACGGCGACTGCTCCGGCGCGTTGGAGCGCGGCGAAGTCAGTGAGCGTTGCGCCCTTGCTGCCGCGCGTGGCGGCGGCGATGGGGAAGACGTTGACGACGGCTCCGCGCTCGGGATTTCGCAGCCAGTTCACCCAATCCGGCGTATCAACGATTGGCGCCGTGTTGGGCATGGTGCAGACTGATGTAAAGCCTCCAGCAGCAGCAGCAGCCGTGCCGGACGCGATTGTTTCTTTGTAGCCTTGTCCAGGCTCGCGCAAATGCACATGCAGATCGATAAATCCCGGCGCAACCACGAGTCCGCGGGCGTCGAATTTTTCGTCAGCGCCGCCCCGAGTTTTGCCGGGCAGCGCGATCTCGGCGACGCGGCCGTCGCGCAGGAGGATGTCCATCGGCGCGTTGATCTTCGTGGCGGGATCGATCAGGTGCCCGCCTTTGATCAACAGGGAGGCCGGTTTGGATTTGTCGTTCGCCATTCGTTGTGGGGGCGCCGTCCCTTCGGGACTAGTTTCTGTTTAACTCTTTTCCCTGCACCTACGTGCCGGGCTAATGAATTCGCCGCTACCCGGCTGCGGTCGAACCGATGCCGAGACATGCCTTGCCTTATCCGTGTTGATCCGTGCAAATCCGTGGCTCATTTTGCCTTTCCCAAGGCCCGCGCCAGGATCGCCATTCTTGTCGGTACGCCGTTATGGACTTGATCCACGATAACCGATTGCGGACAATCCGCGACTTCGGCCGTCAGTTCAAGTCCTCGGATGATCGGTCCCGGATGCATCACAATCGCGTCACGCTTTGCCAGCTTCAACCGCGCGGATGTCATCTGGTAGTGCGCGATGTAATCCTGAAGGCTGATCTTCTGTCCTGCGAGGCGTTCTTTCTGCACCCGCAGTAGCATGACGACATCGCTTCCGCGAAGGGCTTCTTCGATGTGGCGCGTCACGCGAAGGCCCGGAGACAGCGTGGTCGCGACATCCGGCACGAACTCCGGCGGACCGCACAAAATCACCTTTACCCCGAACCGCGTCAGCAGATGGCAGGCGCTACGGGCGACCCGGCTGTGAAAGATGTCGCCGATGATCGCGAGTTGCAATCCCTTGAACGATTTCTTGTGCTTAAGGATCGTGACCGCATCGAGCAGCGCCTGCGACGGATGCTCGTGCATGCCATCACCAGCGTTGACGATGGGAATATCGAGATGCCTCGCCATCAGGTGCGGCGCGCCGGCCGAGGGATGGCGCATCACGACGCAATCCGCGCCGACCGCGCGCAACGTGTATCCCGTGTCGATGACCGACTCGCCCTTCTCGATACTCGACCCGCTGGACTGCACAAGCGTGGTAATCGCCCCGAGCGATTTCGCGGCCAGTTCAAAAGAAGTGCGCGTTCGGGTGGAGGCCTCGTAAAACAGCAGTGCGATGCGCTTGCCGCGCAACAGCGGCCGCGCTTTTTGCGGATTCATCCGCCGGGCCAGCTTCAGCAGGCCCAGGATTTCCTTCGTCTCGAGATGCTCGATCCCGAGCAGCGATCCGCGGGCAGGTGTGTTCATCGCAAAAAGTGCAAACGCAAGATCATACGTGGTTCTCAGAACGCGCGGCAAGGCTGCCCGCCGAGAGGTAGTGGTCAGTTTGACCTCTTACCGGCGGAGTCATCCTGAGTGTAGCCGCTTTTCAGGCGAAGCGAAGGATCTCAGTCTGTGTCGGCTCGGCGCACGAATCAAATTGCGCCACCCCCGGACGAAAACGCCTACGTCCGCTTCCGCGTCCGCAATAGCATCGCGCCCAATGTTCCACCCAGCCCGCCCAGAATCATCGAGAATAGAAGCATGAAGAGTCCGCCAAAGATCATCGCAAAAAGGAACATGTGGGGATCTCGCAGTTGAGCCAGCCCGTCCTGCAATTGAGGAATCTCCGGGTGCGCCGCTACCAGCTTCTGGGCGTTGTCCAGCATTTGCGCGTAGAGCTTCGCGCGCGTTTCGGGAACCAAAACCGCTGCGGCGGATAGCAGCGAAAGAATGCTGAAGCAGAGAAAACCGCTTAACGCACCCAGCCTGGCCCCAGTCGCCAGATTGATGCCCGTTCCCGCAACTCGCTGCTTGTAGAAAAAAACCGCGATGAACCCCGCCCCCGACATTCCGAGGAAGAAATTCAAGCCCAGAGCCATCAACACCGATGCGACGAGCATCGCGAGGGCGCATGCCTTCCAGGTCTGCCCTCGGGATCTCGGGCCTGCTAGCTGCGGCTGCGACGCCGAAGCATCGTCTGCTCTTGCCGGGGCCGAACTGAAAGTCGTGGCCGCCGCCGCTGGCTCAGGAACGAGAACGCGAATCTGCGGAGCGGCGCAATGCGGACAAAACGGGCGGCCTTGCTCGACGAGTTGTCCGCACTTGTAACAAGGCTGCTCCATGCGCTGAGTAAAGGTAGAAAGGCGTGCTTTGAAAGTATCGCAGGGCGCTGGGTGCGAGGCAAATTCGTGACGTTAGCAAAGTCCTGCTTCTCTCGCCAACAACGCGCGAGAAATGGGCCACCGGCTGAGATCGAGTGAACTAGATTTCGCCCCGCTTGCCTCGCGTGTGGACGTAGACCAGGGCAAAATTTACTCCCGCGGCCGCGCTCCCCGGCTCGACCGCAACAATGTGCTGATCGTCTTCGGTGCCCGCTTTCAGTTCGGTCACCGGTCCGGAGTTATTTTCGCTGTCGCATTTCAACTCTTGGTTCTTGCCTTTGCCGTCATCTTTCGAATCTTTATCGGCACCTTCGTGCACATCTACGTCGCCTCCGTGCTTGTCCGTGTGGCACTCGATCACCTTGCCGTACTTCCTCATCTTGCCGCGGTAAAAGTCGAGCACCTTGTCGCTGGAATCGGATGAGACATAATTGGCCACCAGCAGCTTCATTCCAAACGCTTCGGTAAACAAGCTGAGATTGGCCTGGTTGTTGTTTTCCTTGTCGTCCGTCTTCAGCTTCGCTCCCGGATAAAGCGGCAGGCCGATCTTCTTCGCGTCGGCGTCATCGCCGACATGCAGGCTGTTGTTGTTGACCTGGATGTCGACGGGGCTGTTGTGGGAATCGGAATTCTGCGCGAAACCGGTAAGGCCCAATGCAGAACCCAGGATCAGCGCAAACGTGAGATGACGGTGCATGGTTCAACCCTCCGAAAAAAAACTTTAGACGAAGCGCCTCAGAGGTCCGCTTCCTTGCCGTGGACCCTCACATAGACCAGCGAGAACTTCGACCCGCTTCCTTCAGGCTCAATCGCAACCAGGTGCTGGTTTTCCTTGCTGCCTGCTTTCAATTCGATTCCTACGCCGCCCGAACCCTCGCAGGTCAGTTCGTGCGAATTCGAGTGCCGGTCGATGTCGGTGTCCACGTGAAAATGGCTGGTCCGGCAGACCAGAACGTTGCCATACCTCTTGAGCTGGTCCTGATAAAACGCAACAACCTTCTCGGGCGCGTCGTTCGACTCATATTCCAGCGCCGCGACTTTCACTCCGTAGCCAAATCCGGAGACGCTGACGTTCGCGCTCTTGTCCCCACCCTCGTCGTCGCTCTCTTTCAGGCGCGCGCCGGGATAGACCACAATCCCCACATCCTGCGGATCAGCGCCCTTGCTCACGTGTACCGATCCCATCGGAGTCTTGATGTCGACTTGCTTGTCCTCCCCGTTGCTCTCTTTCCTGACATTTACGCTGCACGAAATCAGCACCGCCATCGCGGCCAGTGCCAGGGCGAACTTGGTGACAGGCAATTCAATTCTTCGCATGGAAAGAACCTCGCTTGGCCAGCTGTGCCGGACGTTCAAGCCCTGCGCCACGCTGCGCGATGTTGGGAATCGAAACAGGAAGGTGTCCGCGAATCGGAATCTCGCCGAACAACGCCTTGACCGCCGCGACTTCAGAAACCGTCGCATTGGAAAATGTGCACACGTAGTTCTCGATCTTTGGAAAATCGCTGGCCAGATACGGATTGCCCATGGCGATCACGGCTGTCTTCGCCGCCGCGTGGTCCAGGACCTGCTGCAACAACGTCCCGGTAGCGTCCGACATTGCCACCGAATTTCCCACCTTGCCCGCCTGCGGAATCACATATACCGCGGCCACTACAGTCTGCGCCTGGTCCACTGCTTTGAGAACTTCGTCGCTCATCCCCGCCGCGATGCGAGGGTCGACGTAAATCACACGGGAGTCGGGAATGCGCGCATGGAACTCGCGGCCGAAGGCCCGGCCTGACTCCGAGCGCACATCGTCGGAAAAGAGAACGGCCAACATCTGGTTGTGCGTCTCCTCTCTCGACATATACGGAAGCGCCGCCTTCTGGGTTCCCTTTGATTTCAGCGGCAAAACCTTGCCATTGTCGCGCACCAGCGTGATGGCCGAATCGGCCACTTGCTGGCCAAAAGCCAGGTCCTGGGGTTTTCCCACGGCCGCCGGAAGCAAACTCAAATCCACGGCACGGGCATCGTTCAGTCCCAAAGACGCCTTTATTTTCAGTATCTTGAGGACGGATCGATCCAGCCGCGCCGGGGAGACTTCGCCCGATTGCACCGCCTTGACCATCGCCTGAAAAGAAGCTGGAAGGTCGGCTGGAATCAAAAGCACGTCGTTGCCTGCCTTGAACGCCTCAACCGCCGCCCGTCCGATGTCATTGGCAAAAAGGTGGGTGAGTCCGGCCATGTCGAGCGCGTCAGTGACCACAATGCCTTTGAATCCAAGTTGCTTTTCCAGCAGGTCCGACACGACCGTTGGTGAAATCGTCGCCACATGATTAGGATCGGCATCCAGCGTAGGCACCGTGACGTGCGCCACCATAACGGAATCCACGCCTGCGTTAATCGCCTGCCGGAACGGCGGAAGTTCAATCGAATTCAGATGAGCCTGATCCACATTCACGCTCGCAACACCAAGATGTGAGTCGGTCGCCGTATCGCCATGTCCGGGGAAATGCTTAACCGTAGTTAGCATGCCGCCTTCATGCGCGCCTTTGATGTAGGCGCTGACCAGGTCCCCAACCTGCTTGGGATCTTCCCCGAATGACCGCGTGTTAATGATGGGATTGGCGGGATTCGAATTCACATCGGCGTCGGGAAAGAAATTCCATTGCACGCCGACCGCCCGCGCCTCTTCGGCGGTGATGCGGCCGAAAGCTTCAGCGTCTTCGATCTTGCCATCGGCGCCGAAAGCCATCGCGTGCGGAAAGTTCGTGGCCCCCATGAGGCGGATGGCAACGCCGCGCTCGAAATCGGCAGAGAACAGCAGCGGCAATTTGGAATCTTTCTGCAAGCGGTTGAGCAGTTCGGCCGCTTCGAATGGCTCGCTGCGCAGCAGGAGTGGGCCATCGACGTGGACGGTCATCGTGAATCCCCCGACGTGGTATTTCTGGATCGCGTCGCGCAGTTGAAGGTATTCGGGATTCTCCACATTGAGAAATCCTGCACGGCACCAGATCACGAAAAGCTGCCCGACTTTTTCCTCGACCGACATCTTGCGCAGCGTCTTCTCCGCCCACTTGTCCCCCGCCGGCGTCTCGCGGATCGGCCCCGGCCGCTGATATTTCTCCTTGGCGAACGCAGGCAGGGTAAGGGTTACGAAGACAAGAAGAGCGCTTAGGATTTTCGGCATGGAGGAACGATAGCAGAAGGCAAGCCTTGCGCTTCCACGAAAGTTTCGAACTTCTCTCCCCCGGATTACGCAGATCAGTGCGGTCCGATCGGGGCGCATTTCTTTGGAGCGCGCGGACCTGTTCACAAGGACAACTTCGAAAATAATCCGCGTTACTCCGCGTGTATCCGCGGAAACGAAGTTCGCACAAACTCCGCCGCCGCCCGCTGGATTTCGACGTCATCCCCGAAACCCTTTAGCCACGTAACCTCCGGCTCCCGTCGGAACCACGTCATCTGCCGCTTGGCATAGTTACGGTGGCCTTGCTGGGCGAGTTGGATCGCTTGCTCCATCGTGAGTTCTCCACGAAGGAATTGAGCGGCTTGCTTGTAACCCAGAGATTGCAGCGGGCGGGCGTCATCCCCATGCTTCTCGCGCAACCATTTCGTTTCTTCGATCAGGCCTTGAACGAACATTTTCGCGGCCCGCGAATTGATTTGTCCGTACAAGGCCCCGCGTTCGGGATCCAGCCCCAATCGCACGACACGGAATCCCCGCAGCGGATCGCGCCCCTTCTGCCACAACTCCGACATCTTCTGCCGCGAGGCCAGGCACACTTCGATCGCGCGTATCAGCTTGGCCGCGTCGTTCGCATGAATCTTTTGTGCGGCGGCCGAGTCGATCCGCGCCAGAATTTTGTGCAGATGCGCCGCTCCGCGGTTTGCAGCCCGCTCGCGCAGTCGTTCGCGGAGTTCTTCCCACCGCTGCGGCCCCGGGAAGAGTCCTTCGAGCAGCGCGCGCAGGTACAGCCCGGTGCCCCCGACCACGATCGGCAGATGATGCCTCGCCTTGATTTCGGAAAGAATCTGCCGCGCCTGGCGTGCGTACTCGCCGGCGGTCATCTCCTGGGACGGGTCGACGTAATCGAAAAGATGATGCGGCGCCTGCGCGCGTTCGGCGAGACTCGGCTTCGCAGTTCCGATGTCAAACTCGCGATACACCGCGACCGAGTCGCAGTTAACGACTTCTCCGTCAAACTCTTTCGCCAATGCGAGCGATAGTGCGGTCTTGCCGCTGGCCGTCGGCCCCAGAATCACGACCAGCAATGGGTCGGGCGAACGGTCGTCAGCGCCCACGTTCAGCGCCAGCTCCAATGAATGTGATGCCAGTAGCGCAACAAGGTCAGGATCAGCAGCACCAGTGCGATCAGAGCCAGTCCAGCCCCTTCGGAAGCGTAAACGGCATTTCGCCGTTCCGGTGTGGATCCGCGCTGAGAATGGGATGAAGGCACGCGGCTATTGTAGCGCCGGCCCCCTCGATCCGAAACTTCCCTCCGCGGATTCACTCGGATAAACGCGCATCCAACCGCGCCGTTCGCTTTCGTCCATCGGCGCGCATCTGCGGAAAGAAATTTCAATCGTGCACCCTGGAAGTCTCGGCAAAAGGCGATCTGGCTGGTGCTAAACTGCCTCGTCCATGGCAGTCCCGCAAAACCACTCCCGCGTCGTGCGCTTTGGCGTCTTCGAACTCGACCGCACCGCCGGAGAATTGCGCAAGAGCGGCGTCCGCCTTCGTCTGCAAGGCCAACCGCTTCAGGTGCTTGCCCTCCTTCTCGATCGCGCCGGAGAAGTCGTCACCCGCGACGAACTTCAGCGCCAGCTCTGGCCCGCCGACACCTTCGTTGACTTCGACCACAGCCTCAACACAGCCATCAACAAGGTTCGCGAAGCCCTCGGAGATTCAGCCTCCAGCCCGCGTTACGTCGAAACCCTGGCCCGCCGCGGATATCGCTTCATCGCTCCCGTGCAGTCCGACGGGCAGTCGCAAACCAATGCCCTCTCAGCCGCCGTTACCAGCGCACATCCCGGCAAGGTTTCCATCCATCCCGAACTCGAAGTCCCCATCCCGCGCCGCAGCCTGACGCGCGGACTATTCGCCCTCATCCAGATCATGTATCTGTGCTTTTACCTCGCGGCCCTTTTCCGCCTGCATTCCATCCAGACCATCGCCGACTCCTTCCTTCCGCTCTGGGCAGCCACAACTCTGGCGGGCGCGGTTCTGGTCACGGCAGGTGTCGGCATCCCGCTGCGCCTCTACCTGATTTCCGGAGCAAGCTTCGACTACCAGCGCCTCGGAGAAAAGTTCCGCCAACTCTTCCCCTTCGTACTGGCGCTCGACCAATTGTGGGCCGTCGCGCCATTCCTCTTGATCAAGGAGATTGGCCTGGGCGGCGCCTTTGCCGTCAGCGCCGCGCTGCTTTATCTGCCATTCTCCGAACGCACCCTCATTCGGATGGCCTACGTAACCTCCCCGGCGCCCGCCGCTCCCTAGTGCATTGCGTCCAACAGAGCGACCTGATTGGGGCGCCGGTTTCCCCCGTGATCCTCAGTGCCCTCTGTGGTTAAAGCTTTTGACCTTCTCGCCGAACCCCACGGACGAGGATTGAGGCGCAAAGCGCATATTTCCCTTTTCATGGAACCCGCCTCACCGCCGCCCCGTATATACGTCTAACAGGCTGGACAAAGTGTGCCTGCCCGGAGGGTATGTATGAACGCTGCCATCAAGAAACTCAGCCTGCTCATTCTGGCGATCGGCGCCGTAACCGTGCTGCCCGCTCATGCCGACGAGTGGTCGAAAACTTTTACCCTCAACGGCAAGCCCGACCTGCACATCGAGACTTCCGACGCCAACATCCGCGTCACCACCTGGAACCAGAACACCATCGAGGCTAAAATCACAACCTCTCGCTACAAGATCGGTGAGGACGGAATCCGCGTGGAAGAACATCAGACCGGCAACGCGGTCGAGATCGACGTTCATTATCCGCACCACGATATCAACTTCGGATGGGGCTCCCACCGCGTAGAGATCGTGATCCAGATGCCGCGCGAGGGCAACGTGAACCTGCGCACCGGCGATGGCAAGATTGAAGTCGCGGACCTCAAGGGTGACATGGAACTGAAGACCGGCGATGGTTCGGTCCATCTCGACGACGTGGACGGCAAGCTGCGCGCCTCGACCGGAGACGGCAGCATCCAGGCCAACGGCCGCTTCGAAGCCCTCGAACTCAAGACGGGTGACGGACACGTCGACGTCCGCGCCGGCAGCGGTTCGTCGCTCTCTGAGGGCTGGCGTCTGGAAACCGGCGACGGCAGCGTCTCGCTCGAAGTCCCCGGAGACCTCGCCGCCGACCTCGATCTCCATACCAACGACGGCCACATCGACCTCGACATGCCCGTCACCACCTCGGGAAACATCCGGCAAAACGAAGTCCGCGGCAAAATGAACGGCGGCGGAAGCCCCCTCACCATCCGCACCGGCGACGGCTCAATCCGCTTGCGCAAGGGATAGCATAGTCACCCTTTGGATGTCGTCATTCCGACCGACCGCGTTTTGGTGAAGAATGCCAATTTGGGAAATTAAGGACAGCGTGCCGCATAACTTCTCGGCTAAGAAAAAAGGGCACGGCTCTCGCCGTGCCTTCCAAGTTTTATCCGTGCCAATCCGCGCAAATCCGTGGCGAAGGGTTCTAGTCTCTCACCCCATCCATAAACGCCCGCAACTTCCGCGAGCGTGACGGATGCCGCAGCTTCCGCAGCGCCTTGGCTTCGATCTGGCGGATACGTTCCCGCGTTACTGCAAACGATTGCCCGACTTCCTCCAAAGTGTGCTCGCTGCCGTCTTCGAGTCCGAAGCGCATCTTGATGACTTTTTCTTCGCGCGGCGTCAGCGTGCGCAGGACCTGTCCGGTCTGGTCCTTCAGGTTCACGTTGATCACCGCTTCGGCCGGCGATACGACTGCGCGGTCTTCGATGAAGTCTCCAAGGTGCGAATCTTCTTCTTCGCCGATCGGCGTTTCCAGCGAGATCGGTTCCTGCGCGATCTTCAGGACCTTCCGCACTTTCGCCACCGGAATGTCCATGCGTTTGGCGATCTCTTCCGAGGTAGGCTCGCGGCCCAGTTCCTGCACCAGCTGACGCGAGGTGCGGATCAGCTTGTTGATGGTTTCGATCATGTGCACCGGGATGCGAATCGTACGCGCCTGGTCGGCAATGGCACGAGTAATCGCCTGCCGAATCCACCACGTGGCATACGTTGAAAACTTGTAGCCACGGCGGTATTCGAACTTGTCCACGGCCTTCATCAGTCCGATGTTGCCTTCCTGAATCAGGTCGAGGAACTGCAATCCGCGGTTGGTATATTTTTTGGCAATCGAAACCACAAGCCGCAGGTTGGCCTCGATCAGCTCACGCTTGGCCTGCTCCGCGTTCATGTCGCCCTGGATAATCTCGCGCTGTGTGCGCTTGAGCTCCTGGAACAACACGCCGGTCTCCTGCTCCAGCTTTTCGACCTCAGCCCGGATCGCCCGCGACTGCCTGCGATATTCCTTCTTCTGGTCTTCGCTGCGGGTCGCATCCGCCTTGCGTTCGAGGTTGGTAGCCTGCCGGTCGAGCGAGCGCATGCCGTCGACTGTCTTGTTAAGACGATCGATCAGCCGCTTGCGCT
Organism: Candidatus Sulfotelmatobacter sp.; assembly: GCA_036490405.1. GTDB lineage: Bacteria > Acidobacteriota > Terriglobia > Terriglobales > Acidobacteriaceae > Sulfotelmatobacter. The sequence goes on from DASXDY010000080.1 coordinate 32,621, forward strand.
CGGCATTGGTGAAGCCGAGGCCGCGCACCGCCTTCGACGTGGCAATGACGCCGCGCGCCAGCTTGCGCCGCGCCCGGCGGTGGTCCTTTGGCTTCTTGGTTTTCGAAACTTCGTGATACTTCTCTTCGAGGACCTGGGCCTTTTTGTACAGCTTGGCCATGTCGTCGATCTTGCCGGTGAACTCGTTCAGCCGGTTCTGCACGATGTCGTCAGTGATCTCTTCCTCATCGAAAGTGACCACTTCCTTGATCGAGCGGACGTTCTTCTTCAGGTCTTCGCCCAAAGTCAGCAGTTCGCGGATCACAATCGGCGACCGCGACAGCGCCTTGAGCACGCGAATCTGCCCGCGCTCGATGCGCTTGGCGATTTCCACTTCGCCTTCGCGCGTGAGCAGAGGCACAGTTCCCATCTCGCGCAGATACATGCGGACGGGGTCGTTGGTTTTTTCCAGAGCGCCCGGAGTCAGGTCGAGTTCGACGTCCTCGCCTTCTTCTCCATCGTCGAATTTTTTATCGAGTCCGGCGGAAGGATTTTTCGGTCCTTCCAGAACATCGATGCCCTGCGTACCGATCGTCGTCAGCAAATCATCAAGATCTTCGGGCGAGTGCACGTCATGCGGTATGAGGTCGTTGACCTGGTCATACGTGAGGTAGCCCTTTTCTTTGCCGGTGTCGATCAGCTTCTTTATGTCGTCAAATTTATCGTCGAGAGCCAAGAGTTTCCTTCAATTATTCAAGTTCGCGCTCGGTGAAGAGCGTGTGGTAAAGTTCCTTTAAGGTGGGAATCTGGGTCTAGCGGGATTGCGCCGCCTGGCACAAACTTACGGAGTATAGCATGCAAGTGCTGCTCCGTCTATGGTTTATCCGGCTTTTCTCTCCCCGCCGCTGCCTGCCGCACCTTCGCTAAATTGTTAGATGGCCTCCGAAGCCTTTTTGTTTCAAGGCTTTTAGGCTTATTTGGCGCCTGAAAAGCAAACCTCAGGCGCTAAAGCGCGATTTCTTCGTCCCACTTACGGCACGAGTGGAACTCATGTCCTTCCCGGTTTTGCCTATCCGCCAGCAAAAGTCTCTCTTTTCGATTTTCGATTTCCAAATCTCAATTCTCAATTTTCATTGCACGACTTCATGCGGCTGAGCCTCCTTCGGCGAGGCCTGGATCCATCAGTGCGCGCTTCAGGCGGGTAGCTTCTTCGCCGAGGGCGATTTTTTGTCGCAGGTCTGCGGATGGGCTCAGGGCCTTGAGTTCGCGCTGCACTTGCTCGAAGCGGCGGCGCAGATGGATTCGACGCAGAGCTTTGACTGCAGCTTCGATGCCATCGGCGGTCAGGTCCTCCTCTTCTTTCAGCAGAATTGACGCGAGCATTCTCCGGTCGCTTTCGGTCGCCGGAACTTCCATTACATCGGCAAATTCGGGCCCTACATTTAACAGCGACTCGGCCAAGGCTTCGGTCGCGAGTCCTCGGTGCAGGCCCTCATTTTGCAGGACGTATTGCGCCTGGCGTGCGGGATCGAATTCCTCATCCTTGGTAAAACCGGCTCCGGCGCGGGCGGAGAGATGTTCTTCACTCGACATCTGACGGGAGGAAGCCAAGGCGCGGATCAAGACTTTTTCCGCGTCGGTGACTTGCGTTTCGACTGGAGCCTTTACCGTTGCTGCCGACCGCGTTGCGGCGGTGTGGCGTAACTCCTGGCGCAGTACGGCGGAATCGATTTGCAGCTTGTGGGCGATCTCCTGCGCGAGTTCGTCACGCACGATGCGGCTGGGAATTTTCTGCACATGCGGCAGAAGATAGTTCACAGCCTTGTGCTTGCCCTCTGCGCTGCGGACGGGGAATTGTAAGCGGGCCCGCTCGATCAGGTAGTCGAAATATTTTTGCGATTGCCGGAGCGCGTCCTGATAGGCGTCTTTTCCTTTCCGGCGGATGTAGAGGTCGGGGTCGAATCCCTGTTCCAGCGTCAGCACCTTAATATTGAATTCCTCTTCGACGAGCAGGCCGATGGTGCGTTCGGCGGCTTTCGCTCCCGCCGTGTCCGGGTCGAAATTCACGACTACATTTTTGCTGAATCTTCCTACCAGCTTGGCCTGTAATTCGGTGAAGGCGGTGCCCGAACTCGCGATCACATTGTGGAACCCGGCAGCATAGACGGAGATGCAGTCCATCTGGCCTTCGACGAGGATGGCATAGTCGAACTTCTTGATCCACTCTTTGGCGAGGTCGAGGTTGAAGAGGACCTTGCCCTTCGAGTAGATCGCGGTCTCGGGCGAGTTGAGATATTTCGGGCCGGCTTTTTCATCGGTGGCGAGGGTGCGCCCGGTGAAGGCGATGACCTTACCCGCTTCGCTGCTGATGGGGAACATGATGCGGTTGCGGAACTTGGAATACATGGCGAGTCCCAAGTCCCGAGTCCTGAGTCCCGAGGAAAACGCAGGGTCCCTCGACTCCGGCGGAGCGTTCGCAAGCGAGCCGTCCGCCTCCGCTCGGGATGACAATTTTTCTTGCTGCCCTGGGGGATTGGTCGGGACTCGGGGCTCGGGACTCGCGGGTTCTTTCCATGAGAACAATCCGCTCTCGCGCAAAATCTCTTCGCTGAACTCGTTCTTCAGGCGATCGCGCAGTTGAAAGCCGCTATCGAGGGCGTAGCCGATGCGGAATTTCGCGATCATCTCGTCGTTCAGGCCGCGGCCCGCCAGATATTCCCGCGCTCTGGCACCCTCCGAACGGCGCAAACACTCCTGAAAGAAGGCGACGGCGCGCTCGTGGACGTCGAGCAACTGTCCGCGAAGGCGGGCTTCTTTGGCTTCGCCGGGAGTCGAGTAGCTCGCCTTCGGGATTGCGATGCCGAGCTTGGTTGCGACCAGTCGGACAGATTCGGGGAAGGTGATGTTTTCAATTTTCTGGACGAAACTGAAGACGTCTCCGGAGACGCCGCATCCGAAGCAGTGATAGAACTGGCGCGTGGCGTGGACGGAGAACGAAGCTGTCTTTTCCCCGTGGAAGGGGCAGAGGCCGGAGTAGTTCTGGGCACCGGCCTTCTTCAGCTTGACGTAGTCGCCGATGACGCGGACGATGTCCGCCTGCTGCTTCACCGTGTACGCGAAATCACCGGGGTTCGCCATGTAGTACAGAACTTTCCTCAGGAATTGTGAGGCACAACGCCGATCTTTTGACTATACCGAAGGAGAATTGTTGTGGAGAAGCTGTGTGAAACCGGGGTTGGCGGTTAATCGCGGTGGAAATTGCCGAGCGATCCTCTTTGTATCCTGTGAGCCGCTCCAGCCAGAATCCCTCGCTTTTCAGAGCACGTAAACTCGAAGCATCCAGAGGATCAAGAAAATCGCGATGACTGCGCCCACAATATGCACGATCCAGTCACCGATAGTCTGAGGCTTTCCAAAGTTAAACATTGGGGAATGGTAGCAGGCCTTCCTCAATCCGCTGGTCCGTGGTGTTCGGCGAGAAGGTCAAAGGCTTTAACCACAGAGGGCACAGAGGATCACGGGGGAACAAACGAAGGTCGGTCCGCTTGGCGCACTACACTGGCGCACGGAGCGAAAATTGGTGTAAAACAGCATCTATGAGGGCTCGCCTGGGCTGCCAACTGACCACATTGGTCGCCATCCTACTTCTCCAGTCGCTGCTGTTTGGGCAAACTGCTTCCCAGAAAGTCTCGGTAAAGGACGGCGTGTTTACCGCCGAGCAAGCGGAACGCGGCAACGCTATCTATCAGAGCAAATGCGTGATGTGTCACGGGAATGCGCTTGAGGGGCGAGGACTGAACTCGCCGCTGGCGGGCGCCGCATTTTTAAACAAGTGGGACGGGCAGACGGTGTCCGATCTGTTCATGAAGACGATTGTGATGATGCCGGCGATGGATCCGGGAACGATGAAGCCGAAAGAGACGGCCGACGTGATCGCATACATCCTGAGCGTCAACAAGTTTCCGGCAGGAAAAACGGAGCTGCCGAGCGTTCCGCAGCCGCTGGAAATGATCCGCATCGTGAAGCCGTGATCGACCTCAAGAGCCGACCCGGACCGTATCGCGTAACATAGTAACGACGCATGAATCGACGCGAACTGATTCGCAATTCGCTGATGACGATGGGAGTGCTGGCGCTCGGGCCGCAGGCGAGCGCGCGCATTTTCGCCGCCGGAGAAAACGCCTTTGTCGAACTGGAGCGCGCGGACTGGAAGCCCGGCTTTTTCAACGCGCAGCAGAACGAAACCGTGATCGCATTGAGCGAGACGATCATCCCTGCTACCGACACGCCGGGGGCGAAAGAAGCGTTGGTAAACCGCTTTCTTGATCTGGTGCTCGCCGCTGAGCCTGCTTCCACACAAAAGGATTTTCTCGATTCCGTGGCCTGGTTCGAGACGGGCGCGAAGGAGCGCTATCAGAAATCTTTCGTCAACCTGAGCGCGCAAGAAAAAGAGGATTTTCTGAACCTGGTGGCGTGGCCGCATTCCCATCCGCGCTGGGGCGTCAGGGAAAAAGTGTTCGCGGGTTACGAACATTTCATCGTGGTGAAACGGTGGGTGGTAGCGGCCTTTTACAGCTCGCCCATCGGCCTGCAAGAGCAGGGTTGGGACGGGTGGGCAGCGCGGGGCACATTCGCGGGCTGCGAACATGAGCCGGGCGGACACCAGGGGGCCGCGCAGGACGACGAACACAAGACAGGGGACCACACAGAATAATGTTTTTTCGTTTAGAAGATCCGCTCACTCTCAGCTACGACGCCATCGTGGTCGGCTCCGGGGCCACCGGAGGATGGGCCGCGAAACGGCTGGCGGAGGCCGGCCTCGACGTGGCGTTGCTGGAAGCGGGGCGCAACATTTCTCCGCGCGAATTCACCGAGCATAAGCCTGTTTTTGAACTGAAACACCGAAATATCGCGGGCGCAGGAGAGTGGCGGAAGCGGCGTCCGGTGCAGACCCAGTGCTACGCCTGCACCGAGTACAACTACGACTGGTTTGTCGACGACCTGGAGAATCCGTATACCACGCCGAAAGGCAAGCCGTTCAGCTGGCAACGATTGCGGATTGTCGGTGGAAGAACGCTGTGCTGGGGCCGGCAAAGCTACCGCCTGAGCGATCTGGACCTAAAGGCCGCCAGCCTCGACGGCCATGGGCAGGACTGGCCGTTTTCGTACAAAGACCTCGCTCCTTTTTACGACATTGTGGAAGACTACGTCGGCATCAGCGGCGCGGCCGAAGGCGTGGATGCCCTGCCCGATGGACGTTTTCTGCCGCCCATGAAGATGACCTGCGGCGAGGTGCATTTCCGCGAGGTCATCGCCAAGACTTTCGGAAGAACGGCAACCATTGGCCGTTCGGCAATCCTGACCGAGCAACACAATGACCGCTCCGCCTGCCACTACTGCGGGACCTGCGAGCGCGGCTGCATTTCAAATTCGTATTTCAGCAGCCCGTTCACCACGGTGAAAGATGCGCTGAGGACGGGCAAGTGCACGCTGGTGACGAACGCCGTGGTGGCGAGCGTTGATATGGATCCGGCCACAAACCTGGCGCGCGGGGTGACGTTTGTGGATGGCGCAACGCGCAAGACGAAATCGATCCGGGCGAAGACGGTGATCCTGTGCGCACAGGCGCTGGAATCGACGCGCATCCTGCTGAACTCATCGAGCAGCAGCCATACAAACGGCCTGGGGAATTCGAGCGGACTGCTGGGCCGGGGGCTGATGGACCATTCGACTGGCGGCGGCGCGGAAGGCGAGCTGCCGCAATTTACCAACGCGCCCGACCCGTTCAGTGGGCCGCATCGCGCCAATGGAATTTACGTCATCCGCTATCGCAATACGTCGAAGGCGAACCGGCAGCCTAACTTTATTCGCGGCTACGGATTTCAGGGCGGCGCCCAGGCGTCATTCCACTTTGACGCGGAGGGTTTTGGGGCCGGTTACAAGCAAGCGGTGAGCACCGGAAAGTATCACATCGGCGTTGGGGCTTTTGGCGAATCGCTGGCGTACGACGATAACTTCGTTTCTATCGATCCCAATGTGAAAGATACCTGGGGCATTCCGGCGCTGCACATCTCGATGACGCATCGAGAGAATGAGCGCATCATGCACGAAGACGCGGCCGAGACCGCGGCGGAGATGCTGGAGGCCGCAGGGGCAAAGAACATCGAGTTAAGCTCGGCACTGGGCGAACCCGGCATGGCCATTCACGAGTTGGGAACGGCACGCATGGGGCATGATCCGAAGAAGTCGGTGACCGATCAATATTGTCAGCTGCATGACGTGAAGAACGTTTTTTCCATGGACGGCGCGTGCTTCGTTTCTTCGGGGTGCCAGAATCCAACACTGACCATGATGGCGATCACAGTGCGGGCCTGCGATCAGCTGATCGATCGATTCAAGAAGCACGAGATCTGAACGGCCAACATTCTTACCTTCGGTTTGGGATGAGCTGCCGGTAAATCCTGCGCGGCCTGCGATGTTCCCGAGTCCCTAGATCCGCAACTCCACCACGGTCGCTCCTCCTCCGCCTTGGTTTTGTGGAGGCTCCGTTACCGAGGCTACGTGCGGATGTTGCTGGAGGAGCTGGCGCAACGCCTTGCGCAGGATGCCCATGCCGCTGCCGTGGACAACGCGGACGCGCGGCAGTCCAGCCAGAAACGCGCGATCTACGAACCTTTCAACATCGCGGCTGGCGTCGTCGACGGTTTGGCCGATGACGTTAATCTCGCTGGGGACATTGGCGCTTTCGTTGGCGATGGAGACGGAGATTCCACGGGCACGGGCGGCTTTGACCGGAGTTTCCAGCGCGCGCCCGCTGGTCAGCAGTTCGGCAATGTCGTTGCGCGCGATCTTCATCTTCAGCGCGCCCATTTCGACTTCGAAGTGATCGTCGTCGAGCTTGCGGGAGATTTTCGCGGCGCGGCCGGTGGACTTGAGCTTGACCGTGTCCCCCTCGGAGACATGTTTGACGACCTGGGGCTGCGCGTTGGGATCGCCGTGATCTGCGCCGGTGGCGTGGGCAACCACGGTTGAGTCGAACTGCTCGCGAAAGTCGCGGCGGAGTTTCGCGATGCGGCGTTCGGCATCTTTGGAGAGTTTCTGGGCGGCGACGCGGTCCTGCACGGCGTTGATGGCTTCGCGGGCGTGATATTCGAAGTCCCGCAGCAAGGTTTCAAGTTTCTTTTCCATCTCGCGGACTTTGGCCTGCTGATCTTTCCTTCCTTCGAGGGTGAGACGATCTTTTTCCCGCTGAAGATCTTGCCGATTCTTTTCCAGCTTCAGGCGCTCCTGTTCAGCATCGCGCAAGTCGGCATGGAGCTTGTCGAGAAAGTGGCTGACATCCCGCGACTGCGTGCTGAGCTTGGCGCGAGCGGATTCGATAATCGAAGGGTTCAATCCGAGACGCTGCGCGATGTTGATGCCGGCGGACGCGCCGGGAATGCCAACTTTCAACTCGTATGTGGGTTGTAATGTGGCTTCGTCGAAACCGACCGAGGCGTTGAGAACTCCGGCAGTGTTGGCCGCGTAGACTTTCAGCGACGTGTGGTGGGTGGAGATGACGGTGATACATCCGATGCGGCCGAAGTGGGCGGCGATGGCGACGGCGAGCGCGGCTCCTTCTTCGGGATCGGTAGCGGAGCCGAGTTCATCCAGCAGGACGAGAGAGCGGGCGGTCGCGGTGCGCGAGATGAAGTCGATGTTGGTTACGTGCGCGGAAAACGTGGAAAGATTCTGCTCGATGGATTGATAGTCGCCGATGTCGGCGAGGACGGCGTCGAAGATGGGAAGCTCGGCTCGGTCGGCGGGGACGGGAAGTCCGGATTGGGCCATCAGCGAAAGCAGGCCGACAGTTTTGAGGGTGACGGTTTTGCCACCGGTGTTGGGACCGGTAATGATGAGCTGACGATGGGCGCCTGCGAGTTCGATGCTGATCGGGACTACGGAAATGCGCCTGGCTTTTAGATTGCGTTCGAGAAGCGGGTGGCGGGCGTTGTGCAGAAGGAGGCGCGGATTCACGTCATCATCGCCGGCTGATGGGCCCCCACTCAAGCCAAAACCGGGCTTGAGTGGGCCACCGTCGGAGGCCGGAAGGCGCAGCGTCACTTCCACACAGTTGTAGTCTTCGGCGAAGCGGGCTTTGGCGAACTGGAGTTCGAGTCCGGCCAGCGCGCTTTCGGCGGCGAGGATATTTTCCGCGTTGGCGCCGATGCGCTGGGTCATCTCGAGCAGGATGCGGTGAATTTCCGCCATCTCTTCCTCGATAAGGCGGACGAGTTCATTGTTCTGCTCAATGGTTTCGAGCGGCTCGATGTAGACCGTCTGGCCGCTGGAGCTCGCGCCGTGGACTACGCCCTGCACGCGGCGCTTCTGCTCGACTTTGACCGGGATGACGAAGCGCTCGCCGCGGATGGTGATGAGCTCGTCCTGTACCGTGCCGCCTTCGGCGAGGCGGCGAAGATACCCGCGGAGAGATTCCTGGATGGCGCGGCGCTGTTTTTCGATCTCGCGGCGGATGCGCGTGAGTTCGGGCGAGGCTTTGTCGTCGATTGTGCCGTCGGGGAGAATTTTGTTGCGGAAGCCGCCGAGAAATTCCGTGAAGTCTGCGATGCGGCCCGAGAGCTCGCGTACTCGCCGCCATTCGGAGCGCATGGCGGCCGGCGGTTGCAGGGCGATCTGACGCCACTCGGCGGCGCGGTCTACCAGTTGGATCACGTCGCGGATTTCCGTGATTTCGAGCGCGACCCCGGCGATCCGCGCTTTCCCGGCCAGCGGGCTGACGGCAACCAGTCCGGAGAATTCGAAGCGGCCTCCGACGCGGCGGAACTCGCGGATTTCGCCGGCCAGTTGCTGCTGCTCTTCGATCCAGACGGGGTCGGTCGAGGGAGCGAGGGCCGCAATTTTGGATTGCCCGAGCGGGGATGAAGCGTATCCGCGAAGTAGGTCGCGGAGCGATTCGAATTCCAGCACCCGCGCGGAGCTATGGGCCATTTCGGGCATCGCGTTTCATGTTACAGGAGCGGCGTGGCCGGGGCATTTGCAGGGTCCGGGACAAGCAAACGCTTTACCGCGGGGGACACCGAGGGGCACAGGGAAATTCTGTATGAAGATGGAGTTACCTGGCTGCGCCGGCTGCCTGGGCTGCGGGTTCGGTGGTGACCGGCAAACGCAGGGAGAAGAGAGCGCCGCCTTGCGCTTTGTTATGGCAGGTAATCTGCCCTCCATGGTCCTGGACTACGCCATAGACCACGCTCAGGCCGAGGCCGGTGCCTTTGCCGACCGCTTTCGTGGTGTAGAAGGGATCGAAAACGCGCTGAGGATCGCGAACGCCGGGGCCGCTGTCGGAAAACTGAAGAAGGACTTCGGCTCCCTCGCGTTGCGCGGATATTTCCAGCGATCCGCCACCGACTTCTTCGAGGGCGTCCATTGCATTTTCGATGATCTCGATGAATCCCTGGAACAGCTGATTGGCGTTGGCCAGTACTTTCGGGAAATCTTTTTCGATGGAAAGCTTTATCCGGATCTTTCCCGGCGACCGGCGCGATTCGAGCATTTGCGTGGCGCGGCTCAGTAGAACGCTTACATCCACCATATTTTTCTCGCCCGGGGCCTGCTGCGCGAAGCTGAGGAGATTGGCAAACAACTCGCGCGTGCGCTGGGCCTGGTTGACGATTTTGCGCACCAGCGCGGTCTGCTCGGCGGTCAGCTTTTCCTGCGACCATAGCTGTTCGGAGTAGGTCATGACTGCGCCCAGCGGATGCTCGATCTCACGGGCTGCGCCGGCAACCAGGTTGCCCAGCGAAGCGAGCTTCTCCTTCTGCACCAGCTGGGTCTGCAACTGCTTCTGGCTGTCATAGGCGCGGCGCGATTCGCTCAACAACGACATCAGAGTCTGATCAAGAACGTATTGGCGCAGGAACACAAACGTTCCCAGCACCAGCATGGCGGTGAGCACGCTCGATATGCGGAAGACGCGGGATGGGTCTTCAGACTTGTCGAGCAGCACAGTCCACACGCCGAGCACGGGAAGGGAGAGCAGCGCGAACATCGCCAGTTCGGGGATAATTTTTTTCAGGCGGCGGTTCAGGTTGAACTCAACGCTGCCCAGCCCCCACTCGCGCGACGACCAGGCCGCGGCGGCGATCCATGCGATGGTCCCGATCAACGGGACGTCATACAGGCTGCCGGAGTAATAGGTGCTGTTGGCGGCGGCGCGATCCAGAAGTTGCGAGTTGATCGCGTACAGCAGACTGGCGCCAAAGAAGTGCTGGTAGAGCTTTCGCCATCCGCCGGAACTGGTGCAGGCGGCGATTCCCAGGGCGACGAGCAGAAAGACGTTCTCCAGCCCGTAGAGTTCATCATAGAAGATGTTGTACGCGACGACGTTGGGGGCGATGTATTGATGCGGGAAAACGATGAAAGCATAGAGGAAAAGCCACCACCCCGAAAGCATGAGAAAACTGAGGAGGCCGAGAAAAACCTTGCCTTCCTTCTTGATCAGGTCAGGACGCCAGGCGATGGCGGCAATGATGGGCACGGTATGGAAAAAGAGAATGATGTCGAAGAAAAAAGGATCTGGAATGGGCAGGCGCTGGATTACTTCGCGAATGGTCCATGCCGCCTGATTGGATGTCCAGAGCGCAAAGGCCAGGGTGAGCATGATCCAGAAGCTGCGCTGCTGACCGGGCTGCGAACAGGCATTGGCGAGGACGACGCCCAGAGCGACGAGCATGAGCAGAAGGCCTACGATATCGGCGGTGGCGGTGAGGCGCGGCCCGGGATGCGACAGCAAAGACACGGCGGCGAAGGCCAGAGTGACTCCGGCCGCTGCGATAAACCAGCGGTGCCGCGTGATGAGACCCATCCGACTTTAATTCTATGAGAGTGGAACCTTGATTCCCATGATCACACGGGATGGGAATGGTTACTTTCGTCACTCTGACTGCCGTGGTGCGGGACGGAGCCAGCCGGTCTTGCTATGTTCTAGAATTAAAGTTTCAGGTTGCCGGTGATCTATGGCTTTTCCTATAACCCGCCTTCGCCGTCTGCGCCGAACGGAAGCGATACGCAATCTTGTGCGCGAGACGCGGCTTACTCCCGATGCGTTCGTTTATCCCTTATTCGTATGTCCGGGAGAAGGCGTGCGCAAGGAAGTCCGGTCGATGCCTGGAGTGTTCAACCTGTCGGTGGATGAGGCGGTAAACGAGGCTCGTGAAGTGTACTCGCTCGGGGTGGCGTCGGTGATCCTGTTTGGATTGCCTGAAAAGAAAGACGAGGTCGCCACGGGGGCCTGGGCTGAGGATGGGATTGTCCAGCAGGCGGCGCGGGCGATCAAGAGCGCGGTGCCGGGATTGACGATCATGGGCGACGTTTGCCTTTGCGAGTACATGTCGCACGGGCACTGTGGAATTGTGAAAGCTGCGCCCCAGTCGCTGGGAGCGGCGGCTCAAGATGCGATGAATGCTGTCCGCGTGGTTGCGGTGAGAGGGCACCGGGAGAAAGCCGAAGCGATTGAGGCAGCAACGCAACCGCTAGTTGCGCAGGCCACGCGGTTCGAATATGAAATCGTCAATGATGCATCTCTCGAACTGCTGGCCCGGACTTCGGTTTCGCTGGCGAAGGCTGGCGTGGATATCATCGCGCCATCCGACATGATGGACGGACGCGTGGGCGCGATCCGCAAGGCGTTGGACGAGGCCGATTTCATCAACACGCCGATTCTTTCCTATGCCGCAAAGTTCGCCTCCGGGTTCTATGGACCATTTCGCGAAGCGGCGGACTCTGCGCCACAGTTCGGCGACCGGCGGTCGTATCAGATGGATGGAGCGAACCTGCGCGAAGCCATGCGGGAAATTGCGGCCGACATTGAAGAGGGCGCGGACATGATCATGATCAAACCGGCAATGCCTTATCTTGATGTGATCGCGGCAGCGCGCCAGCGGTTCGATGTGCCGCTGGCGGCGTATCAGGTCTCCGGCGAGTACGCCATGATCGAGGCCGCGGCGCGCAATGGATGGATCGAGCGCGAGCGCGTGATGATGGAGTCGCTGATCGGCATCAGGCGCGCGGGCGCGAGCATTATTCTCACCTACTACGCGAAGGACGCGGCCCGGGCGCTGGCGTAAAATGGCGCACCTCATCCAAACCTGACCGGCGATCCGGACAGACAACCGCTGCCTCCCGCAAGGCATCTATCCCAAGCCACTCGTCACAGACTCGGGAATCCCGGCGGCTCGAACCAAGGTCTACGCAGTATCCGCCGGGAAGCAATCAAGATTGGGGACCACTGCGTAATGTCAGGCAATGGCTTCGCGGAAGCTGCAGAAGCAAATGGCGGCAGCAGCAGCCTTCGCTCGCTGCCTTCATTTTTTGTGATTGGCCCGCCCCGTACGGGGACGAGCTGGCTGCACGGGGTACTGAGCCAGTGCACGTGGCTGTCGCATCCGACGAAAGAGACGCGATTCTTCGACAAACATTTCGATCGCGGGCTGGATTGGTACCGGTCTCATTATCGCCGGGCCACAAACGGACGCGTGATCGGCGAGGTTGCGCCCACCTATTTCGCATCGCCGCAGGCGCGAGAGCGGATCGCCGGCCTTATCCCGCACGCCAAAGTCGTCTGCATATTCCGCAATCCGGTGGACCGCATCATTTCGCTGTACCGGGTGAAGCGCGCTTACGGTTTTATGTCGTGGAGCTTTGAAGAGGCGCTGGACCGTGATCCGGAGCTGATGGAGTCGAGCCGCTATGCGGAGCATCTGAAAGCATGGCGAGAAACCTTCGGCGAGTCGCAGGTCATGGCCACAGTGCACGACGATATCCAGGCCGATCCGCAATCGTATTTCGACCGGATTGTCGACTTCGTGGGAGCGCAACGCCAAAAGCTGCTGCCTTCGCAGCTTAATCGCGTATTCGGGTCCGAAGAGATGACCGAGCCGCGGCACTACTATTGGACGCGCGGCGGACTGTTAATGGCGGAGTGGGCGAAGAAACGCCGGCTGGACTCGTTCGTGGCCCGGGCCAAGCGGTTTGGGGCGTTCAAGCTGTTTCTTGGCGGAGGAGCGGCGTTTGAGCAGCTGCCGGCGGGGCAGCGGGCGACTTTGCGGGAACGGTTCCGCCCGGAAGTCGAGGAGCTGGAAGCGGTGCTTAACCGGGATTTGTCGGCCTGGAAGTAGCGCATCGGGAGCGACTTTAGAAATTCCCTCTTCTCGCGCAAAGGGCGCGCGAGAAATGGGGCACCCGGACAATTCAAGGGCCCTCTGGCTCCGTCTGCTGAAAGCTGACTTCCACTTGCCTGCGGTCTGCTTCTGACACCTTGAACATCTCGCGGCGTTTCAGGCCCATCAGGCTGGCGACGAAGACGTCGGGGATTTGGCCGACGCGGGTGTTGTAGCAAGTCACGTCGGCGTTGAAGAATTCGCGGCGATCGGCGATGCGCTCTTCGAGTTCGCCGATGCGGTTTTGCAGCTCTAAGAAATTTTCGTGGGCCTTGAGTTGCGGATAATTTTCGGCCACGGCAAACAGGCTGCGCAGAGCGGTGGCGACTTGCAACTCGGCGACGGCTTTCTGGCCGATGCTGGCGGCATTCATCGAGGCAGCGCGCGCCTGGATGACGGCGAGAAGGGTTTGCCGCTCGTGCTGCATGTATCCCTGGACGGTTTCGACGAGGTTGGGAATCTCATCGTGGCGTTGCTTGAGCAACACGTCAATGTTGGCCCAGGCGCGGTCGTTTTCATTGCGCAGGCGTACCAGGCCGTTATAGAGAATCACGGCGTAGATGAGAACCCCCGCGAGGAAAAGGAAGAACGCCAGTCCGGAAACCATGCTGCTGCCCATTCGCGCCCTCGAATGTTAGGGTGCCAGCACAGCGGAATAGAGGCAAGTGGCGCGGGATGGGCTTCCGCAGGATGGAAATTCGCCGTCGCGCGCAAGGTTTGTCATCTCGAACGAAGTGAGGGACCTCGGTTCTCGCGTCGCTCCAGAAGAAGCAGGTTCCTCGCGGCTTCGCCGCTCGGAATGACAAATCATGAGTGAGCCAAAAAAGTCGAGATGCCGGTGCTACGGCTTCTTCGGAGTCAGGTCGCAGGCGTGGCGGACCTGGTCCAGGTTCAGGCCCTGGGGCGAGAATTCAGCGATCTCGCGCCCGTTGCGCGTGGGCAGCGCTACGTTAAACACCTCCGCGCCGATCAGGCCGCGGGTGGTGCCTTTGTCCATCGAGAGAAAGTGGCCGCGGCCCCAGTTCCAGCCGTGGTAGCTGTGCGTGCCGTCGACCCGCACTTCGACTTCAAGCTGAGGCTGTCCCCAGAAGCCGGGGCGGTTCGGAGGTGGCAGCCGGACGCCGGGATTGAAGTCGGCCAGCTTCAGTTTGCCTTCCTCGCAATACAACTCGACGCGCGGCTTGTAGTCGGGGTCTTCCTTGAAATAGTTGTTCGAGAGCAGTTCGAAGCGCACCTTCTTGGTTCCCGTCATCTTGTCGGTGGATTGAAACTGCATCCACTTGCCGCCGGCGCTCACGCCATCCTGCTCGTCGGGATAGGGACTCATCGAGCCGCTTTGGGCGGATGCCGATAGCGCAAGGAGCAACGTCGCGCAGATGAAAAATATCCGAGGAAATACACCTTTCAATGGACGGAGAGAGTGCTTCACAGTGGCCTCCACAACGGACATCCCAATTATCTAGAACACAAATTGGGGACGAAAGTTGTATGGAAGGTGCGCGGGGGCCGCGGCCTGGCGTGAGTATTGGGTGTTTACGCGGGGCTGGGAAAGCAGGTTCCTGGCGGCTGTGCCGCTCGGAATCACAAAACCGAAAGCGGGGAATAACTTTAAGCGGGTACCTTTTGGCCTAGCGGATGTCGATCTTCAGATCGAGGTAAACCTGGGGGCGGTCGTCGAACTGGCTGACGGACTTGGTATCGCTCTTCTTGTTGTTGCCAGTCTGGGCGTAGACCTGATAATCCACGCCGGAGGCGAGCGCGGGAAAGCGGTAGCTGCCATCGGCACCAACGATGTAGGTCTTCACGGCGCGGGTGCGGGTGTTAGTCACATAGACAACGGCATCTGGGAGAGGATTGTCCTGCATATCAAGAACTTTGCCGTAGAGCAGGCGGCCGACTGTTTTGTCTTTTTTGTCAGGGGCGGCCAGCGAGAGCGCGCAAAACGTAATCAGGAATACGCTGGACCAGACGGCAGCCTTCATCACGGAGCGGTGGTGATTCATTGCTGTATTCTCTCATGGCAAGATTGGAAGCGTCGCTAATAGGTCAGATGCAGGCCGGTATCTTCGCGTTCGTCGTTGTAGATGTGGACGGTCACGTCCTTCGGCAGCCGTAAAGTCTTGCCGTCGGAGAACTTAGCGTGCTTCAGGTCGGCGGTGAGAATATAGTCGGCTTCGCCGGCGGGAACGCGCTGGGCAAACTCTCCATGATGGTCGGAGAAGACCTGCCAGCGGACTTTTTTGGGCTTGTCGGTCGAAAGGCGGATGTGAACTGTGACCCCATAAATGGGGCGGTCGTCGGGCCCCCAGACGGTGCCGAAGATCACCGCGTAGGGCTTGTCTTCCTCCTTTTTCGATTTCTGGGCTGCGAGCAGGGCGTCCCGCGAACCGAGGGCGGCGGGCAGCAGAAGCAGGGCTGAAAGGATTGCCGAAAACAGCAGTTTCGCGAATGGGGAGCGGTTACGAGTAGTCACCGTCTTCGCTCTCCTCTTCTTCGTCGTCGTCTTCCTCGTATCCTGCTTCGACCGCTTTCAGTTCGAGCGGGCTGGTGGTGACGACCTCAAAATCGGTGCCGCACTCGGGGCACGAAATGAGTTCCCCTTCGTCGACTCCTTCTTCATCGACGTCGAGATTCGTCTCACATTCCGGACAGGGCAACATAAGGCCTCCAGGGGGCTATAAGAGCGTCCTGTTAATATTTAGATTTTCCGCGCCCGTTGGTCAAGGGGAGGGGGCTGTAGATTTTTCGAGTGTGATCGGAACGGATTTGTGATAGTGGAGTTACGGGAGATTCGCAAGATGGCTTGGCCTTTCCAATCGCGCTTTGCCGTGCTTACGCTGATTTTCGGGCTGGCGGTCACATGCGCCGGGCAATCCGGCAGCGGGCCCGCCATGGCAGCCGATCCGAAGATTGCCGCGGTTTTGCAGCAGGTGTCGGCGCAGCGCATCCAGGCGAACATCGCAAAGCTGGTGAGCTTTGGAACGCGGCTGACGCTCTCGGCGCAGGATCCGGCGTCGATCGCGGCGGGGCACGGGATCGGCGCGGCGCGCGAGTGGCTCAAGTCGGAGTTCGAGCGATATTCGAAAGATTGCGGCGGATGCCTGGAGGTGAAGACCGACTCTTTCACCGAGCAGCCCATGGACCGGATCCCGAAAGCAACGGAAATCATCAATGTTTATGCGGTCCTCAAGGGTACGGATCCGGAAGAGTCAAAACGCATGGTGCTGGTGACGGGGCATTACGATTCGCGCAACAGTGACACGTTCGATGTGAACGGCGACGCCCCGGGAGCGAACGACGACGCCAGCGGAACCGCAGTGAGCCTGGAGTGCGCCCGGGTATTGAGCAAGTTGAAATTTTCGGCAACGATTATTTTTCTCGCGGTGGCGGGCGAAGAGCAGGGGCTGAACGGCAGCGCGCATCTTGCAAAGGTCGCCAAGGAGCAAGGCTGGAACCTCGAAGCGGTGCTGAATAATGACATCGTCGGCGGCGACAGGAGCGCCGAGCAGGACCATTCTGTGGTGCGAGTGTTTTCCGAAGGCGTGCCGAATGCCGCGACGGAGCAGGATATCCGGCGCATTCGCGGATTGGGCGGCGAGAGCGATTCCGGCTCGCGCCAACTGGCGCGGTATATCGCCGATGTGGGCCGGACCTATGATGCCGGCGTGAAGCCGATGCTCATCTTCCGGCTTGACCGCTATTTGCGTGGCGGCGATCATCTTTCTTTCCTGCAACAGGGATTCTCGGCAGTCCGCATGACCGAGTATCGCGAAGATTTTCATCATCAGCACCAAAATGTGCGGACGGAAAACGGCGTCCAATACGGCGATCTGCCCAAGTTTGTTGACTACGATTACGTCGCGAACGTGGCGCGGCTGAATGCCGCGACACTCGCGTCGTTGGCCGCCGCGCCCGCGCCGCCTGCGAATGTGCATCTGCTGACCAAAGATCTGGAGAACGATTCGACACTTACCTGGGATGCTTCTCCCGGCGCGAGCGGGTATGAAGTTCTGTGGCGGGCAACGACCAGCCCGGAATGGGAACACGTCCAGAAGTTTGGCGCGGAAACGCGCGCTACTCTGAAGCTTTCCAAGGATAATGTGATCTTCGGGGTACGGGCCGTCGATCCGGCGGGACACGCCAGCCTTGCGGTTGTTCCAACGCCCGCACGGTGACGGTTCGCTCTTAATAGGGGTCGCGAAGGTGTAGCAGGATAGAGTCGAGCTGCGCTCGGTGGGCAACCAGGGGCGGCTGTCTCTGGATGGGCTGATTCAGGCATGGGCTGATTGCGGAGCGAGTAAGATTACAGGGGGGAAAGAATTCTGTGGCTCGTCGCGGCGAACCCATGACGTTGAACCTGCCGCCGTTTACTCCGGCGGTGACATGGCTGCTCGGAATCAATACCGCTGTTTTCCTGCTGATGGAGCTGTTTGCCATCGCCCGGATTCCCGTCGGCGCGTACATCAGCTTCTATTGCGCATTGGTTCCTTCGCAGGTGGTCCACGGATATCTGTGGCAGCTCATCACCTACAGCTTTCTTCACGCCGGCCTGATGCACTGGCTGGGCAACATGATCGGGCTATGGATGTTCGGCGCGGCGATCGAGAGCGCATGGGGTTCGCGGCGGTTCGTCGAACTCTACTTTATTGGCGTGTTCGGAGCGGCGCTGACGACTGTCGGCCTGTCGTATGCGCATATTGTGGGAAATCCGGAGCAGGCTACGATCGGCGCGTCGGGCGGGGTGTTCGCGATTCTGATCGCCTTCGGCATCCTGTTCGGGGACCAGGAAATCATGCTGATTCCCTTTCCCTTCATGATCAAAGCCAAGTATTTCATCGGCATCCTGATCGTGGTGACGCTGGCGCTGGCCATGGGCGGCGGAGGAAATGTCGCTTACGTGGCGCATCTGGGTGGCCTGTTTTTTGGATGGCTCTACGTGCGGCGTGGGCCGCGCAAGGCGATGGTGAATACGGGAGGATTCTCCGAGCGCTACTACGGATGGAAAAACTCGTACTACCGGTGGAAGCGGCGGCGCGCGGCGCGGAAGTTTGAGGTCTACATGCGGCAGCACGACAAGGAAATCCACTTCGACGAGCACGGAAATTACATCCCTCCCGATGACGACGCGGGTAAGGGGAATGGCGGCGGGAAGTCGGGCTGGGTGAACTGAGGACCCGGCCACGGATTCTCACGGATTTCGACGGATAAGACCAAAGCAAAAGAAATGCGACGCGGATACTCCTGTCCGCGTGTTTGAGAATGCAGCGCTGCCGGGGGGCTTTATTGACCTCAGAAAACGCGGGCAAGAGTGCCCGCGCCACCCAAGCTACGTCTTTACGAAAAAAAGTCCTCGAACTCTGACAGAATTTGCTTTGTCAGCGTTTCCTGCTTCGCTTTTCCCTTGAATCCCAGGTCGTGACCTGCGCCTTCGATGGGCAGCAATCTCGTCTTCCCCGGAATCATCTTGATCGCGCGCGCGAGTTCATCGATCGAGCCAAAGGGATCGCGGCTGCCGCTTACGAATAACGTCGGTGTGCGCAAATCGGGGAGATGCTGCGTGCGTTGCTGCTCGGGCTTGCGCGGAGGGTGCAACGGGTACGAGAGAAGCAGAAGACCATCCACGATCTCAGGCTCTTCGGCGCAGAGCATACTGGATTGGCGTCCGCCATAGGAATGGCCGCCGAGGAAGATTCGTGCTCCTCGCTGGTTTGAGTTGAAATCCCCACTTCTCGCAAAAGACGCGAGAAATGGGACACCCGGAGAATTCTTGATCGCTGCGATGGCGTTCTTCAATCCGGCGCGGTCGCGCGCGGCGTCGCCAGGGCCGGGTGGACCGAAGGATCGTGTCTGCCGGTAGGGCAAATCGCAGCGGAGGACGGTGAAGCCTGCCTCGGAGAATGTTTCAGCTAATGCAACGAGGAGTGGGGCATTGGAATTCGATCCTGCGCCATGGGTCAGGACGATGGCGCTCCCATTCCCATTCTGCGGAATATGAATAAACCCGCGGACGGCAGGATCCGCCTCCGTGTTGCTGAACGCGCGAACGGATGATTCACTCAAGCCGTTATTTTACTCTCGCACGATTGCTCCATCCGGAGGCCGCGGACACCAGGAAAATCGCGGCCCCAACAAAAGAAAAGCCCAGCCGCTTTCGCGGCGGGCTTTTCGGTCGAGCACAGGAGCCGTTCAGGCGGACTTTCTGACAGCCCTCGGTCTCAAAGCCGGAGACTTGCGCGCTGTGGTCGACCGCTGATCTTCTTGTCCTTCTTCCTCGCTTTCTGGATGGGCCTGGCTGGCGGCCTCCTCATTGATGCCGCCTTCGGCAATGGAGGTAAGCTTTTCGTCGGCGGCTTTTTCTTCCTCCAGCGTTTCTTCCAACAGCGATACGGCTTCGTCGTGGCCCATGGCCTTGGCCCATGCGATCAGCGTTCCATAGGCCGCCATTTCATAATGCTCGGCGCGCTGGCCACCGGCAATGAGGCAGGCGTCCATGGTGACTTCGTCGAAGTCCTCGTCCATGATGCTCTTGCCTTCGTCAATAATGCCCGCAATGCCGTCGCAGTGTTTGCCTTTCGCCTTTTCCCCGATGCTCTCAAAGACCTGCTCCAGCCGTTTGACGTGTTCCTGGGTCTCTTGCAGGTGGCTTTCAAATGCGTCCCGCAATTCGTCTGAGGTTGACGCCTTCGCCAGCTTGGGAAGGGCTTTGGTCAGTTGTTTTTCCGCATCGTAGGCGTCTTGCAGTTCGTCGATAAATGCATCGTGCAGAGTCTTCGATTCCGCCATGATTCATATCTCCCTGATTTTTCGATTCTTGGGGACCTCTCACGTGCGGCTTCGGGAACCAGACCGGGCGGCAGGACCTCCGCCTCCGGACACGCGAATCGATCCATATTTTCTTCTAACGTCAGGCCCGGAGGGATTGAATACTCGGAGTCCTGTAGATGGGGAAAGGAAAGAATTGAGGCTGGATTAGCCGGCGACTGTCACAGCAACTTCGGTCAACGTTTCGTAGACCTTCACAATCTGAATTTCGTTTCCCAGACGCGCCCAGCAGCGAAGCATCTCGGGATCTTCCTGGGCGGCGCGGCGGGATTCTTCCGATTTCCAGTAGCGCAGCAGGATGTAGTGCGATTCAGGATCGCGATAGAGCAGGTCGCGTCCGTAGCCTTTCGCGGAAACAATGGAGCTGAGCTCTCGAAGCGTGGCCAGCGCGGCGGGTTCGTGGTCGGGCGCCGGCTCCCAGATTGCCACGGAGAGGATATCTTGCGGCATGGAGGGGATTATAGCGCTTGCAGAGAAAGAGTCGAGCTTCGCTAGACGGACAGCCCCTTCGACGCGCTTCGCTTGCTCAGGGCAGGCTCTAAAGCGACGGATGTCCCCACATACTCCTACCGGCGCTTCGCGCGGACGATGCGCTCGGTCTCCTGCTTCGTTACCACATGCAGGCGCATCAGGTTGGTCGAACCCGAGGCCTGGCGGGTTCCGGCGACGACTCCAAGTACGTCGCCGGGCTGGAGCTTGCCTTGGCGGACAAGATACTGCTCGGCCATCGTCACCATTTCTTCGGCGGAACGCGCCTGGCGGCAGCGGACGGGACGCACTCCCCAATAAAGATTCATGCGCTGGACGACCCGCTCGGCATGGGCAAATGCGTAGATCGGAGATTGCGGGCGGTATTTCGACAGCATGCGGCTGGTGTTACCGGTTTCGGTGAAAATGGCGATCGCACCCATCGGCAGATCTTCCGCGGAGTGCGAGATCGACTCGCAGATGGTCTCGGCGACCGAAAGTCCGTGATGGTCGCGGCGGCGGCGGAACTGCACGAAGTCGCTGATGTTCTCTTCGGCTTCGACCACGATGCGCGACATGATCGCGACCGATTCGCGCGGGTAAGCGCCGCTGGCGGTTTCCGCGGAGAGCATGACTGCGTCGGTGCCGTCGAAGACCGCGTTGGCCACGTCGCTGGCCTCGGCCCGCGTGGGGCGCGGGTTTTCGATCATGGATTCGAGCATCTGGGTGGCGGTGATCACCGGCTTTCGCCATGCGGCGGCGCGGCGGATCACGTGCTTCTGAATGATCGGAACTTTTTCCGGCGCCATCTCGACACCGAGATCTCCGCGCGCGACCATGACTCCGTCGGCGGCTTCGAGAATCTCTTCCAGATGATCGATGGCCTGCGGCTTTTCGAGCTTGGCAATGACCGGCACGTCGCTTTTGTGGGAGGCGATGATCTGCTTGACCATCTTCACGTCGGCCGCGGTGCGCACGAACGAAATCGCAACCGCGTCAACCCCGTGCTGAAGGCCGAATTCGAGATCTTTACGGTCTTTATTCGTGAGAGCCGGAATGGTGAGCGCCACGCCGGGCAGGTTGATCCCTTTGTGCTCGCCGAGTTCGCCTCCATTGAGTACTTCGCAAACGACGTCTTTGCCGCGGACGCTGCGTACGCGGAGTTCGATCAGGCCATCGCTGAGCAGGATTCGGGCTCCGGGTTTCAGTTCGCGGGCGAGGCCGGGAAACGTGGTGGAAATCAGTTTTGCGGTGCCGGGGACATCTTTCGGCGTGATGGTCACCTGCGATCCGGTTTTCAGCAGCACAGGCGCGTGATTTTCGAGAGTGCCGGTGCGAATTTTGGGGCCTTGCAGATCCTGAAGAATGCAGACGGTGCGGCCTTCGCGCTGGGCGGCCCGGCGCAGGCGCTGGATGTTTTGCGCATGGAGTTCGTGCGTGCCGTGGGAAAAGTTGAGGCGCGCGATGTCCATGCCGAGGCGGAGCAGATCGCGCATCGCGGATTCGTGGTTCGAGGCAGGGCCGATGGTGCAGATGATTTTGGCGCGGCGGGAGGTCGGCAGCGGGGATGGTTCGGCAGCTGAGGTTTTTTTAGAGCGATCGTTCAATGGGCCATCCAACGGGGGGAACATCGCTTCTTTCGCCCCTTCGCGACTGCTTCATTTTACTGGTCGGTTTCCCACGGCTTGCGCGGTGGGCTGCCTTCTTTCGCCGCTTCACGGCTGGCGGTCATATTCACGCTGATGCTATGCCTGAAGGGCATAGCCTGATACGAATCTTCTACGCCTTCGCGCTGATCGCCGTCAGTTCCTTGCCCAGCATGGCGCGCGGGAACAGCAGCGCGTTGAACTCCGCCCCGACCAGCACGACGAGCGAAATCATATACATCCAGACCAGCAGGGCCATGACTGCGCCCAGCGATCCGTAGATGGTATTGAAGTCGCCGAAGTGTTGCAGGTAGGTACGGAAGCCGACCGTTACCGAGAACCAGAGGAACGTTGCCAGCACCGCTCCGGGCATCACGCTGTGCCAGGGCTGCGTCCGCGGAACTGCGTGATGATAGATAAGCGCAATCACTGCAATGCTCGTCAAGGTTGCGATCAGCCAGCGAACGCCGCCCCACATCAGCAGAATGTATGGGCTGAAGTCGGGGTCGAGATACGGCACCAGCCGGGTCTCGAACTTACTGCCGACCGCGACCAGTATGGTGGAGAACATCATTGGCACCAGCGCGAAGATCACCAGCAGAAATGCGATCAGGCGTTCCTTTACCAGGCCCCACGTTTGCGGCAGTTCGTAGCAGCGGCGGAAGCCTTCCATCCACGAAATCATGACACCGGAGGCGGTCCAGAGAGTAATGACGGAAGTCGTAATCAGAAATCCGGTGGGATGTTTGGCTGCGCTTTTGAGATAGGTACTTGCGGTGTTGTCGCCGACGGGCAGAATGCTGCCGAGAGCGTAGGAAATCTCCCGCAGGTAGGGCGCGCCCTTGCGCCAGTTGGCGAGGAGGGAGCCGACGATCACCAACACGGGGAAAAATGTAAAGATCGACGAGTACGCGGCAGCCTTGGAAGTAGCAAAGGCGTCGTGCATAAATGCGCGCCAGAAGGCGATCCGGAGCAGGCTAAGAAATCGCAACATGCGCTGACTTAGCTTAGGGCCGGGAGGGACTGCGCGCAAAGAAGGAAGTGGTAGGGGTTCCTCAATACGCAATCGCTGGGGAGAAGCGTGCATTCGGTTTAGATGTGTCTAAATGCAGGTTCGGGGACCGTAAATTACGGTCCCCGAGCCCTTAAGCAGTTTTACTTACTCCGCGGCCGGCAATTCCGCGGCGGTAAGTTCCTCGGTTTCGCCCTCATGGCGCATCATTTCGAGAGCGCGCTCGGCCTCTTCGTACGCAGCCGAAACTTCGGCCTGTACCTTGGCGGCAGCCTCTTCCATCTCTGGTGAGAGGCGGACGTTGCGGTAGTACTCCATGCCGGTGCCGGCAGGGATGAGGCGTCCGACGATGACGTTCTCTTTCAGGCCGCGCAGGTGGTCGACCTTGCCGTTGATGCTGGCTTCGGTGAGCACTCGCGTGGTCTCCTGGAACGACGCCGCCGAGATGAACGAGTCGGTCGAGAGCGAGGCTTTCGTGATGCCCAGCAGCAGCGGACGGCCGGTGGCCGGCTTGCCGCCCTGCGCAATCACGCGCTCGTTCTCTTCGCGGAAGGCGAACTTGTCGGTCTGCTCTTCCAGCAGGAACCGCGTGTCGCCCACGTCTTCGACCTTCACCCAGCGCATCATCTGCCGGACGATCACCTCGATGTGCTTATCCGAGATGTTGACGCCCTGGAGCCGGTAGACTTCCTGGATTTCGTTGACCAGGTAAGCCTGCAGTTCCTTTTCGCCGAGTACGGCCAGGATGTCGTGCGGGTTCAGCGGACCATCCATCAAAGGTTCGCCGGCCTTCACGCGCTCGCCTTCCTGCACGTTGATGTGAACGCCCTTGGGAACCGAGTATTCTTTTTCGGTGCCGTTGTCGGCCTGCACGTAGAGTTTGCGCTGTCCTTTCGAAACCTCGCCGAACTTGACCGTACCATCGATTTCGCTGATGACCGCGGTTTCATGCGGCTTGCGGGCTTCGAACAGTTCGACCACGCGCGGCAGACCACCGGTAATGTCCTTGGTCTTGGTGGTCTCGCGCGGGATCTTTGCCAGCACATCACCCGGAGTCACCGCGTCTCCATCCTGGATCATCAGGTGTGCGCGCGAAGGCATCAGGTAACGCTTGCTGCCCTTGCTGCCCTTGATGACGATCGCTGGCTGGCGCTTCTCGTCCGGAGAATCGCCGACCACGTGACGCGACAGGCCGGTGACTTCGTCCACTTCTTCGTGGAGCGTGACCCCTTCCTGCAAGTCCTTGAACTGCACCGTGCCGCCGATTTCGGTGAGGATCGCGAAGGTGTACGGGTCCCACTCGACCATAACCTGGCCCTGCGTGACCGTATCCCCTTCATTGACCTTGAGCTTCGCGCCGTACACGACCGAGTAGCGCTCGCGTTCGCGGTTCTTTTCGTCCACGACCGCGATGGATCCCTGCCGGTTCATGACGACAAGATCGCCCGATTTCGACTTGACCGTCTGCAATCCGATGAAGCGCACGGTGCCGATGTTCTTGGCATCGAGGCGCGACTGCTCGGAAACTCGCGACGCCGTCCCGCCGATGTGGAAGGTACGCATCGTAAGCTGCGTTCCGGGTTCGCCGATGGACTGTGCCGCGATGACGCCCGTGGCTTCGCCGAGTTCGACGAGGCGCCCGGAAGCCAGGTTGCGGCCGTAGCACATCACGCAAACGCCGCGCTTCGATTCGCAGGTCAGCACCGAGCGGATTTTCACCCGCTCAATGCCTGCCGCCTGGATCGTTCCCGCGAGGTCTTCGGTGATTTCCTGGTTGATGTCGACCACGACGTTGCCGTCATAGTCCTTGATTTTCTCCAGCGAAACGCGGCCAATGATACGGTCACGCAGCGCTTCGATGATCTCGCCGGCTTCCACGATACCGGAGACGTAGATGCCGTCGACCGTGCCGCAGTCGTATTCGCTGATGATCACATCCTGCGCCACGTCGACCAGACGCCGCGTCAGGTAGCCCGAATCGGCGGTCTTGAGAGCCGTGTCGGCCAGACCCTTGCGCGCGCCGTGGGTCGAGACGAAATATTCGAGCACCGTCAGCCCTTCACGGAAGTTGGCCGTGATCGGCGACTCGATGATTTCGCCCGAAGGCTTGGCCATCAGTCCGCGCATGCCCGAGAGCTGGCGGATCTGCTGTTTCGATCCACGAGCGCCGGAGTCAGCCATGACGTAGATGGGGTTCATCTCGCCCAGCTTGTCGCGTCGCTGCATTTCACCGAACATTTCGTCGGCCACTTTTTCCGTGATGCCCGACCAGATTTCGATGACCTTGTTGTAGCGTTCGCCGTTGGTGATGGCGCCGTCCAGATACTGCTGTTGCACGGCGACGACTTGCTTTTCGGCATCCTTGACCAGCGTCTTCTTGCTGTCAGGGATGACCATGTCATCGATGCCGATCGACAACCCGGCGCGGGTCGCGAAGCGGAAGCCCAGCGACTTGACTTCGTCGAGCATCTTGACCGTGGTCTCGAGCCCGAACTGAAGGTAGCCGAAGTTCACCAGCGCCCCGATGCCCTTCTTCTTCAGCAGGCCGTTGATGTATGGCATGTTGCGGACACGGCCCATGATGTCGGTTGCGCTTTTCGGAAGATGATCGTTCAGGATTGCCCGGCCGACGGTCGTATTGATGAACGCGCGATCCACCTGGACCGGTTCGGTGTGAATGATGTCCTGATCGTCGTAGGCGGTGGTCAGGTCGATCAGTTCACCCGAGTAACGCAGACGGATCGGAGACAGGGTTTCGACTTCGCCCGCATCCAGCGCCATCAGCACTTCTTCAATGTTGGCGAATGCGCGGCCTTCACCCTTCGCACCCGGCTTGGCTTTGGTCAGGTAATAGAGGCCGAGGACCATGTCCTGCGTGGGCACGGTGATCGGCTGACCCGAAGCGGGCGAAAGAATGTTGTGCGAGGCCAGCATCAGCACGCTGGCTTCGACCTGCGCTTCCGGAGACAGCGGAATGTGTACCGCCATCTGGTCGCCGTCGAAGTCGGCGTTGAACGCCGTGCAGACCAGCGGGTGGATCTTGATGGCTTTGCCTTCCACCAGCACCGGCTCGAACGCCTGAATGCCGAGGCGGTGAAGGGTTGGAGCGCGGTTCAGCAGCACTGGATGGTCTTTGATGACCTCTTCCAGGATGTCCCAAACGATGGGCTCCTGCTGCTCGACCATTTCCTTCGCCTGCTTGATGGTGGTGACGTTGCCGGTCTGCTCCAGCCGGTGATAGATGAACGGCTTGAACAGTTCGAGCGCCATCTTCTTGGGCAGGCCGCACTGGTGCAGCTTAAGTTCTGGGCCGACCACAATGACAGAACGTCCGGAGTAGTCGACGCGCTTGCCTAGCAGGTTCTGGCGGAAGCGTCCCTGCTTGCCTTTCAGCGTGTCGGACAAAGATTTCAGCGGACGGTTGTTCGCTCCGCGCAGTACGCGGCCACGGCGGCCGTTATCGAACAGCGCGTCGACAGCTTCCTGCAACATACGCTTTTCGTTGCGCACGATGACTTCGGGAGCGTGCAGGTCCATCAGCTTCTTCAACCGGTTGTTGCGGTTGATGACGCGGCGATACAGATCGTTCAGGTCGGAGGTCGCAAAGCGGCCGCCATCGAGTGGAACCAGCGGACGAAGCTCCGGCGGGATGACCGGAATCACGTCGAGGATCATCCAGTGCGGCTTGTTGCCGCTCTTGCGGAAGGCCTCAACCACTTTCAGCCGTTTGGCATACTTGAGCCGCTTTTGCAGCGAACTCTCGTTCTTCATCTTCTCGCGCAGTTCGACGGAAAGCCCGTCGGTGTCGACCCGCTTGAGCAGTTCCTTGATCGCTTCCGCGCCCATCATCGCCTTGAAGCCGGCGGGACGGTACTGCTGATCGAGTTCGCGGAACTTCGCTTCGTCTTTAATGACTTCGCGGTCTTTTACCGGAGCGTCGCCGGGCTCCACCACGACATACGCTTCGAAATAAAGAACGGACTCAAGATCGCGCAGCGAAATATCTAGCAGGTGCCCGATGCGACTGGGCAATCCCTTGAAGAACCACACATGCGAGCAGGGCGATGCCAGCTCGATGTGGCCGAGACGCTCGCGGCGGACTTTCGAGAGCGTGACTTCTACGCCGCACTTGTCGCAGATCACTCCGCGGTGCTTCATGCGCTTGTATTTGCCGCACAGGCACTCCCAGTCGGTGACCGGGCCAAAGATGCGGGCGCAGAACAGTCCATCGCGCTCGGGTTTGAAGGTGCGGTAGTTGATGGTCTCGGGCTTGGTAACTTCACCATGCGACCAGCTCCGGATCTTCTCCGGAGAAGCCAGACTGATGCGAATGGCGTCAAAGTCCGCTACCACATTTGCCATTTCAAAGGGGCTCGAACGAAACAAGGTGTTCCTCCGCTTTCCTGCTCTCTGACAGTACCGAGTAGCGAGTACCGGGTACCGAGTTCATGTCCCGCGCAGTTCGAGAGCGCATAACCCGCAGAACGTTCTTTCAGAAACTTTGTATTCCGTGCCGAGCCGTCGCGAGCACCGGTCTTGCTCGGTACTCGCAACTCGGTACCCGGTACTGCCTAGTCCGCTGCCGCGCTTGCCGTCGGCTTCTTCTCGCTCGCCTTGATCAACTCGACGTCGAGACAGAGCGACTGCAATTCGCGGATCAGCACGTTAAACGATTCCGGAACGCCGGGCTCCATGGCGGCTTCGCCTTTTACGATGGCCTCGTAAATCTTGGTGCGGCCGTATACGTCGTCGGACTTCGCCGTCAAAAGCTCCTGCAAGATGAACGCCGCGCCATACGCTTCCAGCGCCCAGACTTCCATTTCGCCGAAGCGCTGTCCGCCGAACTGGGCTTTTCCACCCAACGGCTGTTGCGTAATCAGAGAGTACGGACCGATGGAACGAGCGTGAATCTTGTCGTCCACCAGGTGCGACAGTTTCAGCATGTAGATGTAGCCCACGGTGACCGGCTGTTCGAAGGTATCTCCGGTCATGCCGTCGCGCAGTGTCGTCTTGCCCGAGGTCGGCAGTCCGGCGTGTTCGAGCAACGCCTTGATCTCGCTTTCCTTCGAACCGTCGAACACGGGCGAACCCATGAACACGCCCTTGGCGAGCGTCGGAGCCACCGACTCCAGCTCCTCGTCGCTCATGTCGGAGATGATGTCGGCCAGCTGCGAGTCCTTGAACAGGGCCTTCAGCTCGCGGCGGATCGCCTCCGTGCGCGTGTTCTCCTTCAGCAGGGTCGTGATTTTTTCGCCCAGGACGAAGCCCGCCCATCCGAGGTGGGTTTCCAGAATCTGTCCCACGTTCATACGGGAAGGCACACCCAGCGGGTTCAGGACGATCTCCACCGGCGTTCCGTCTTCGAGGTATGGCATGTCCTCTTCCGGCAGAATGCGCGCGATCACGCCCTTGTTCCCGTGACGGCCGGCCATCTTGTCACCGACACTTAGCTTGCGCTTCATGGCGATGTAGACCTTGACCAGCTTGATCACGCCCGGCGGCAGTTCATCGCCCTTGGTCAGCTTGTCTTTCTTCTCGTTGACGATCTTCTTCAGAACGTCGATCTGACGGGACGTCATCTCTTCGATCTCGTCGATCTGCTCGTTCACCCGCGGATCTTTGTCCGCGTACTTGATGCGCTTCAGGTTGCGGGTCGAGATGCGCTCGATCTCGTCACGGTTGAGGACGTTGCCCTTGACCAGCAGGCGCTTGTTGGTGCGCTCGTCGTGCAGGTCGGCTTGCACTTCCTTGCCGCCCAGGATGTTGTCGAGACGCTTCAGCCGCTCGTCGGTCAGAATCCGGATTTCATCCGAGAGGTTCTTTTCCAACTTCGCGATCTGCGTGCCTTCGATGAACTTCGCGCGCTCGTCTTTCTCCTGGCCCTTGCGCGAGAAAATCTTCACGTCGACGATCACGCCCTCGATGCCCGGCGGGCAGTAGAGCGAAGCGTCGCGCACGTCGCCAGCCTTTTCACCGAAGATCGCGCGCAGCAGCTTTTCTTCCGGAGTGAGCTGGGTCTCGCCCTTCGGCGTGACCTTGCCCACCAGGATGTCGCCCTGCTTGATCGAAGCGCCGATGCGGATCACGCCCGCTTCGTCCAGGTTGCGCAGCATCGACTCGCTGACGTTTGGAATGTCGCGCGTGACTTCTTCCGGACCGAGCTTGGTGTCGCGGGCTTCGATCTCGTACTCCTCGATGTGCAGCGAGGTGTAGTAGTCGTCCTTCACCATCTTTTCGGAGACCAGGATCGCGTCTTCGAAGTTGTAGCCGCGCCACGGCATGAAGGCGACCAGGACGTTGCGTCCCAGCGCCAGCTCGCCATGATCGGTGCACGGGCCGTCGGCGATGATCTCGCCTTTTATCACTCGCTGGCCTTTTTTCACCACCGGCTTCTGGTTGATGCAGGTGTTCTGGTTCGACCGCTTGAACTTCGTGAGCTGGTAGATATCGCTGCCGACTTCACGCGACAACTGCGTCGGATGATGTTCGCCTTCGACACGCACGATGATGCGCTCGGAGTCGACCGAGTCGATGATGCCGTTACGGCGGGCGAGAACCACGGCTCCGGAGTCGCGAGCCGTGACGCCCTCCATCCCGGTGCCGACGATCGGCGCCTGTGCGCGCAGCAGCGGCACGGACTGCCGTTGCATGTTCGCGCCCATCAGCGCTCGGTTTGCGTCGTCGTGCTCGAGGAACGGAACCAGCGACGCCGCGACGGAAACCAGTTGCTTCGGGCTGACGTCGACGTAGTCCACTTCCTCGCGGTTGACGAACACGAAGTTGCCGGCCTTGCGGGCGTTGACCAGTTCGGCGACGATCTTGCCCTTGTCGTCGAGTTCCACGTTCGCCTGCGCGATGGTGTGGCGGTCTTCCTCCCACGCGGAGAGATAGAAGGAGAAGGGCTCAAGCGTCATGGGCTTTTTGCGCTTGTCCTTCAGCTCGCCGTTGATCTTTTCCGCCTCGACCTTCTCGATATGGTCGCCGACTTTGTGGTCGCTGTCGCCGGTATTGACCACGCTGACGTAGTCGATCACCCGTCCGCCCTTGATCTTGCGGTAGGGCGACTCGATGAAGCCGTAGTCGTTGATGCGCGCATAGCAGCTCAACGAAGAGATCAGTCCGATGTTCGGACCTTCCGGCGTCTCAATCGGGCAGATGCGCCCGTAGTGCGTGGGATGAACGTCGCGCACTTCGAACCCGGCGCGCTCACGCGACAGACCGCCCGGCCCCAGCGCCGAGAGACGCCGTTTGTGCGTGATCTCGGACAGCGGGTTGGTCTGGTCCATGAACTGCGAAAGCTGCGACGATCCGAAAAACTCGCGGATCGCAGCCATCACCGGCTTGGCGTTCACCAGGTCGTGCGGCATGGCCGTCGACATCTCCTGGTACACGCTCATCTTTTCCTTGATCGCGCGTTCCATGCGGACCAGTCCGATGCGGAACTGGTTTTCCATCAGCTCGCCGACCGCGCGCACGCGGCGGTTGCCGAGGTGATCGATGTCGTCGACCTGGCCAAGGCTCTTGCGCAGCTTGAGCAGGTAGGCGATGGTCGCGTAAAAATCCTCGGGATCAAGCGTGCGCTTGTCGAGCGAGGTCGCTTCCTGGTTCTCGTGCAGTTTGATGTTGAACTTCAGCCGGCCGACCTTGGAGAAGTCGTACTTCCGCGGGTCGAAGAACATGCCGTGGAACAGCGCCGTCGCGGTGTCGAGCGTCGGCGGGTCGCCCGGGCGCAGCTTGCGGTAGATTTCAATCAAAGCTTCTTCCGGCTTCTTGATCGAATCGCGCTTCAGCGTCTGGCTGATGACCGTTCCCACATCGTCGCGCTCGGGGAAGAACAGCGACATCTCCACTACGCCCGAGTCGAGGATCTTGGAAACCTTGTCAGCCGTGACTTCGGAGTTCGCTTCCAGCATGATTTCGCCGGTCGTGGTGTCGACGACGTCGCTGGCAGTCCACGCGCCCTCGAGGTCGGTGACATCGATCTCGATTTCGGCGATCTTGGCCTTCTGGATTTCTTTCAGCGTGGCCGCATTGATCTTGCGGCCGGAGTGTGCAATCTCCTCGCCGGCCTTGTTCTTGATGCTGTGCGCCAGCTTCATGCCGAGCAGGTTCGTCGCCTTCTCGCCGTTGGGATCGAGCGTCCAGAAAAGCTTCTTGTCGCGGACCGCGATGCGGTCGGTGGTATAGAACGTCTTGAGAATGTCTTCGCCCGAACGCAGGCCGAGGGCGCGCAGGAAAATCGTGCCCAGAAACTTGCGCTTGCGGTCGATGCGGACGTAGAGGACGTTCTTCTGGTCGTACTCGAACTCGACCCAGGATCCGCGGTAAGGGATGATCTTGCCGAGGAAGTAGGTGCGGTTATTCGCGGTCTCGAAGAACACGCCAGGCGAGCGGTGCAACTGGCTGACGATTACGCGCTCTGTTCCATTGATGATGAAAGTCCCGTTCTGCGTCATCAGCGGAACGTCGCCGAAGAACACTTCCTGCTCTTTGATATCGCGGATCGACCGGTTGCCGGTCTCTGCGTCTTTGTCAAAGATGGTCAGGCGCATCGTGACCTTGAGCGGAGCGGAATAGGTCATGCCGCGCTCTTCGCACTCGGCCACGTCGTACTTCAGCTGCAATCCCACCGGGTCGCCGCACTTGTTGCAGAAGTCGGGCGTGTTGGCGTTGTAGGTGCCGCACTTGCCGCACAGCACTTCGCCGGGATGGAACGGGTCGGTAATGACCGTGTTGCCGCAATTCTTGCAAGTGGTGCGCAGGTGGTGCAGCCCTTTGAGGTGACCACACTTGCACTCCCAGTTACCAATGGCGTAATCGACAAACTCAAGTTGTGATACGTTACGAAAATCGGTGATCGGGAAGACAGACTGGAACACCGCCTGCAAGCCGCCGTCTTCGCGCTCGCTGGGCAGTTTGTCCATCTGCAGGAAGCGGTCATAGGAACGCTTCTGCACCTCGATCAGGTTCGGGATCTGGATAGTGGCCGGAATTTTGGAAAAATCAAAGCGTTTACGGAAGGCATTTTTCATCGTCAAGAAACTCCCCATCTCTCGCGCAGCCGGAACGGCCACGCTCAAACCGCGGAATGTGGCGCAGGCGCGATCAGACGCGCCGCGGGACTTACGTGTGTGTGAACCGGACTGAAACTCGCTGAGACAAACTCAACTCTGTTCGAAACTGCGTTAAAGAAAACCGGGAACCTAAAAAGTAAACCCTTACAAAAGACGACAGGGCGCCGGCGGGGACAGTTATTCCCGCAAGCGCCAATGAAGGCGTTTCGCCAATTCTGATTGGAACTCTTTCGCTGCCAGTTCTTCGGCCTGTTCCGCCCCGCCTGCCCGCGGAGCGACTGCCATAACTTCCCCGCGCGGGTCTGCTCGCGCACAGTTGATGCCAGAGGAAGCAGTTGTTAGTTAGATGCTAACACCGTCCCTAAAGCTTCACAAGTAGGAACGCTGGAGATAATCGATTTTGCACCGGTTCTGATGCTTTGGTTGTGTGGAGCGGACACTCCTGTCCGCTTGCTGCCAGTTCCGAAAAACCAGCCGGCAGAAGTCCCCGCTCCACACAAAACCCTTATTTCACTTCGACCGTTGCCCCGGCCTCGGTAAACTTCTTCTTGATGGTCTCGGCTTCGTCCTTGGAAACGCCTTCCTTCACGTTCTTGGGCGCTCCATCCACCAGTTCCTTGGCTTCTTTCAGGCCCAGGCTGGTGACTTCGCGTACCGCCTTGATGACATTGATCTTATTGGCGCCGACTTCCTTCAGGACGACGGTGAATTCGGTCTTTTCCTCGGCCGGAGCCGCTGCCGCCGCGCCCGCACCGCCGCCCGCCACCATCACGGGAGCCGCTGCCGCCGCCGACACGCCCAGACGCGATTCCAGCTTCTTGACCAGGTCCGCCGCTTCTAGAAGCGACAGGCCAACGATTGACTCTTCGATCTGTGCTAAATCCGCCATGTTAGTTCTCCAGTAAATTTAAATTCGTTTGTCTTTCCCGTTCCGTGCTGCTTTCGTCATCAGCGTTTCAGGTTTCCAGTGCGACTGGATCGATTTCTCCCGCGCCAGACAACGCCTGAGAATGATCCGCGCAACCCATGAACCGCCGACAACTAAACTCGTTGGTGTGGAGCGGGCACTCCTGCCCGCTTGCCGACGTCGGCACAAAACCAGCGGGCAAGAGTGCCCGCTCCACACAATCCCTGGCTCTTACGCCTCTTTAAACTTCTTTTCCTTTACGCCCTGATCGACAACAACCGCCAGATCGCGACTGACCGCGCCCATAACGGTAACCAAACGCTGCGCCGGAGCATTCAACAGGAACAGGAGCTTCGAGTACAGCTCTTCCTTCGAAGGCATTGACGCCAGCGATTCGATCTCTTTTATGTTGATGACCTTGCCTTCGACAACGCCGATCTTGAAAGTGAATTCCGGCGCGTCTTTGGCGTATTTGGTCAGGGCCTTGGCCATGGCGACCGGATCGCCGGTCGTGTAGGCAATCGAAGTGACGCCCGCCAGGTCCTTCAGCGCGCCCTCGACCTTGGTGCCCTTGGCGGCCTTTTCGGCCAGCGTGTTCTTGACCACCTGGTACTTCGCGCCCGCGCTGCGCAAAGCTTTGCGCAGCTCAAAGTCCTGGCCCACGGTCATCTTGGTGTAGGTGGTGACCACCAGGTTCGAAACGTTCTTCAGGTCCTTGCTCAGCTTCTCAACCTGTTCAGTCTTTCTCGCTTTGGTAACCGCCATGTTCGGATCCTCTTAATCTTTTAGTCTTGTGTGGAGACGGGCGCTCTTGCCCGTCCGCCGCGCACAGCGCGGCTTTCACTGGCTATGCCTTGTTCGCTGCCTCGATGGGAGCGACATCCAGCTGAATGCCGGGCCCCATGGTCGAACTCAGCGTGCACCCTTTGATGTACTTGCCCTTCGCGACCGAAGGCTTGGCCTTGATCACGCTGCTGATGAGAACGGTGGCGTTCTCGATCAGCTTGTCGGGGGAGAACGAAATCTTGCCGACGGGGCAGTGAACGAGCGCCGTCTTATCGGTGCGGAACTCGATTTTGCCGGCCTTCACTTCCTGCACCGCCTTGCCCACGTCGAAAGTCACGGTGCCGGTCTTGGGATTGGGCATCAGGCCCTTGGGACCGAGGACTTTACCGAGACGTCCGACAGACTTCATCACGTCGGGGGTCGCGATCAGGGCGTCGAAGTCGGTCCAGTTTTCCTTGGTGATCTTCTCGACCATCTCTTCGCCGCCGGCGAAATCGGCGCCTGCCGCTTCGGCTTCGCGGATCTTGTCGCCGGTCGCGATGACCAGGACTTTCTTTGACTTGCCCAGCCCGTGCGGCAGAACGACTGTGCCACGGACCATCTGATCGGCGTGCTTGGGATCGACTCCCAAACGCATCGTGACTTCAACCGTCTCGTCGAACTTGGCGAATTTCACTTTTTGCAGAAGCGGAACCGCATCCTGCAGGATGTAAGGACGCGCCTCGACCGCCGCGTGCGCCTTGGATATATTCTTTCCTTCTTTTTTCTTCATTGCTCTTCCTTGTCTCCCACCGCGGGCCGGTGATTCGGGCCGCCGTGGTGCGTTTGACCTGATTGAGTAATTGGGAAATTTGGTAATTGAGTAATTGAAAAAACTCACGGCGTTCTTAGGTTTTTCAATTTCCCAACTTCTCAATTCCACAATTACCCAATGACTTCAATTCCCATGGATCGCGCAGTCCCGCGCACACTCTTCACAGCCGCGTCGATCGAGGCCGCATTCAGGTCGGGCATCTTCTGCTTGGCAATGTCTTCGACTTGCTTCGCCGTGACTTTGCCGACCTTGTCCTTGTTCGGAACGCCGGATCCCTTGGCGATGCCCGCCGCCCGCTTCAGCAAAATCGACGCCGGAGGCGTCTTGGTGATGAAAGTGAACGAGCGGTCGTTGAACACCGAAATCACGACCGGGATGATCAGCCCTTCCATTTCCTTCTGGTTGGTACGGGCGTTGAACTGCTTGCAGAACTCCATGATATTGATCTGCGCCTGGCCCAGCGCCGGACCTACCGGGGGCGCCGGAGTCGCTTTGCCTGCCGCGATCTGGAGTTTCACGTAACCTGTAACTTTTTTTGCCATCTAAAGATTCCTTAATTCCTTCGGGTTTCAATTACCCAATTACAAAATTCCCCAATTACTCAATCGCTTATGCGACTTTCTCCACCTGGTTAAATTCCAGTTCCACCGGCGTCGACCGCCCGAAAATCGTCACCATCACCTTCAGCGTCTCGCGGTCTTCGTTCACTTCGTCCACTACGCCCGTAAATGTCGCGAAC
This sequence comes from Candidatus Sulfotelmatobacter sp., assembly GCA_036490405.1. Taxonomy (GTDB): domain Bacteria; phylum Acidobacteriota; class Terriglobia; order Terriglobales; family Acidobacteriaceae; genus Sulfotelmatobacter. The sequence goes on from DASXDY010000080.1 coordinate 68,082, forward strand.
GGCCCTTCGCTGATGCGGACAGTTTCGTTCTTCTCGAACTTGACTTTGAGCTTCGGCTTCTCGCGGCTGTCGGCGACTTTGTAGACGATGTGCTGGACTTCTTCATCCGAAAGCGGCGTCGGCTGCTGGCCGGTGCCGACGAATCCAGTCACGCGCGGCGTGGACTTCACCACGTGCCAGACGTGGTCGTCCATGTCCATTTCGACCAGCACGTAGCCGGGATAGAACATACGCTCGGAGGTATATTTCTTGCCTCCCCGCACTTCGGTGACCGACTCGGTCGGGATCAGCACTTTGCCGATCTTGTTCTGTAATCCAAAAGCCGCGACCCGCGACTCGAGCGACTCTTTGACCTTGCGCTCAAATCCCGAATAGGAGTGGATGATGTACCACTTCATGTTGGGATTGCGCGGAGCTTCGGCAGTTCCGGCCGCTGCGTCGACTGGCTGTGCGCCTTCGCCGGATGCCGGGGTTTCGTTTTTTTCTTCGTCCTGCATAGTGAGCGTTTCTTTGGAACTCATTTGATTTCGCTGCTTCTCAGTAATGGGCCCGGAATGCCTTGAACATCTGCGTCACGCCGTTCTGAATAATGAAGTCAATGATCCAGAAATAGATAGCGAAGATCGCCACCGTGATCACAACGACAGTGGTCGTGGCCTGGACTTCTTTGAATGTGGGAGCGGTGACCTTGCGCATTTCACCCCGCACGTCGTTGTAAAACGACTTGATCCGCTCCGGCCAGGACTTCATCCGCTCTCCAAAACTTCCACCGGCGGCTACGATTGAGTTTGACATTTTCTTCGTCTCGACTGACATCACTACTCCTGGCCTGCTACATCCTGCCCGAACGCTTCTCTCCAAACTCTGGCAGGGGCGGAGGGATTCGAACCCCCAAGTTCGGTTTTGGAGACCGACAGTTTAACCGTTGAGCTTACGCCCCTGTATCCATTGAGTGATTTTGCGATCGAGTCATTGAGCGATTGAAAGCCGTTGTTTTGTTTTTCAATCGCAAAATCACCCAATCACGCAATCGCCCAATTTATTTCACTTCTTTATGTCCGGTGTGCTTGCGGCAACGGCGGCAGAATTTCTTGAATTCCAGCCGCTCGGTCGTCGTCTTGCGGTTCTTCGTCGTCGAATAATTCCGCTCTTTGCAATCACCGCACTGTAACGTCACAATTTCTCGGGGCATTTCGACAGCTCCTAAACTAGCTGTCAGCGATCAGCTGTCAGCTCTCAGTTAAACCCTTTACCCATCTTACCCATTGTCATCCTGAGGTCCGCGTTCTTGGCGGGCCGAAGGATCTATGCACTCTGCCACCTTCCACCACCAGCTCCGCTCGTACTGAAAGCTGACGGTTGAGGGCCCAGAGCTTCCTTACTGCACTATCTCCGCAATGGTTCCGGCCCCCACCGTATGTCCGCCTTCGCGGATTGCAAACCGCAAGCCCTTCTCCATCGCCACCGGCGTGATCAACTCGATCACCAGGCTTACGTTATCTCCAGGCATCACCATCTCGGTTCCAGCAGGAAGTTCCGCAACGCCCGTCACGTCGGTCGTTCGCAGATAGAACTGCGGACGGTATCCCTTGAAGAACGGCGTATGACGCCCGCCTTCTTCTTTCGTCAGGATGTAGACCTCGGCCTTGAACTTGGTGTGCGGAGTGATCGATCCACCCTTGGCCAGCACCATGCCGCGCTCGACATCTTCTTTCGCAATGCCGCGCAGCAAGAGACCAGCGTTGTCGCCCGCCATGCCTTCGTCCAACTGCTTCTTGAACATTTCCACGCCGGTCACCACCGTCTTGCGCGTGTCGCGGAAGCCGACAATTTCCACTTCCTCGCCGACCTTCACCTTGCCGCGCTC
>DASXDY010000014.1:0-3688 GCA_036490405.1 Candidatus Sulfotelmatobacter sp.
GCCGGCGACCAGTTGCCCACCGTCCGACAGCTTGCCGTCGATCTCGAGATCAATCCCAACACGGTGATGCGCGCCTATCGCGAACTCGAACTCGGCGGCATGCTCGAAACCCATCAGGGCACCGGAACATTTATCAGCGATAAGAAGCCGGAAAAAAAATCCGCCGAGCGCGAACGTCAGCTCGGCCAGATGGTCGGCGAATTCGCGGCCCGCGCGGGAGCCGCCGGATTCCCTCTCGAAGACGTGATCGAACGTCTGACGGAGTTGTTGCCCAAGCCCGCGCAAAGGAGATAGTCGTCATGCCGAAACTCAAAATCCGGGAAGTCAACGGTGTCGCACTGTTGCTGTTCGTCGTGTGCCTGCTCGCGGGAGCCGCCGTGGCGCAGGCCACGCGTCAGCCGGCGTACATGATCGCCGGAGCACTCGTCGGCCTCTACTTCCTCTTTGCGATCAAGGTCATTCGCCAATGGGAAAAAGTCGCCGTGCTCCGCCTTGGCCGCTACGTCGGACTGCGCGGCCCCGGCCTGTGCATGATCATCCCGATCGTCGAAACCTTGAGCGCCTACGTGGACCAGCGCGTCCGCGTAGCCAACGTCTCGGCAGAATCGACGCTGACGCGCGACACCGTTCCCGTCAACGTCGACGCCATCGTCTTCTGGATGGTCTGGAACGCGGAGAAATCCATCCTTGAAGTCGAGGACTTCGTGCAAGCCATCACGCTCAGCGCGCAAACCGGACTGCGCGAGTCCATCGGCCGCCACGAACTGGCGCAGATGATCACCGAGCGCGAAACTCTCGGCCGCGAACTGCAGCGCATTCTCGACGAGAAGACGAACCCGTGGGGCATCACGGTGCAGTCGGTCGAAATTCGCGACGTGAAAATTCCGCAGGGCCTCGAAGACGCGATGTCGCGCCAGGCGCAAGCCCAGCGCGAGCGCCAGGCCCGCATCATTCTCGGCCAAGCCGAACAGGAAATCGCCGACAGCTTCGTGCAGGCGGCATCGTCCTACGCCGAGAACCCCGTGGCCCTGCACCTGCGCGCCATGAACATGCTCTACGAAGCCATCAAAGAACGCGGCTCGATGATCATCGTGCCCTCGTCCGCGGTAGAAACCATGGGCCTCGGCGGCAGCCTCGCCACCGCCGCGCTCGGCGGCGCGAAACCCTGATCCGTCTTTGACGTTGTCATGCTGAGCGCAGCACTGAGGATCGCGAATGCGATCCTCAGCGCGGAGTCGAAGCATCCCTGCCCCCGGCACCACTGACGGCAGCAGAGATTCCTCGCTCCGCTCGGAATGACAAATCATGAGGATGGCAGATCATGAGAAATCGTCGCGCAGGAAAATCCCCCTGCACCACTTCGTCCACAGAGCAACTAAGAAGGAGAACCATCATGGAACCAAAATCCAACGGCACAAGAAATCAATTCACTCTCAACTTCGCATTCCTGCTGATCGTCCTGCTCGCAATTTCGACGATTGCAGCCCAGCAACTCCAAAAAGGCGTCCACGTCCAGATGGCCCCGACAACGAACGCGCAACCGCAACCCGCCGCCGACAATCAGAACGCCTGGGTCATCGCCATAACTCGCGATGGACATCTTTTTTTCGGCCCTAAGCCGGTCACCCGCGACGGCCTGCTGAACGAAATGATCAGCACGCCTCGTCACCGCGAGCAGAAGCTTTACATCAAAGCCGACGCGCGTGCGCCATATTCGCAAGTCGAATACGTTCTCAAAGCCGCGGGTACAGCCGAGTTCGACGCCCCGATCCTGCTGACGGCGCAAGAAGCATCGGCGCAGCCGGGAAAAATCCTTTCGCCCAAAGGGCTCGAGGTCTGGGTCCCCGACAGCGCGCCATACGGCCCCGAGCCCGCCAATCTGGAAGTCTCTGCCTCCAGCGATCCGAGCGCCGGTCTTAGGCTAAATCATCGCCCGGTCCGCTGGACCGCGCTCAAAAGCGATCTCGACCGTTTTTTTCAGGGCAGACCGGAGAAAGTCGTCGAACTGAAAGGCGGCAACGAAGTCCCCTTCGCGCAGATCGCCCGCGCCGTCGATGAATGCCGCGCCACCGGCGCAAAGGTCGTGCTCGTGACCCCCGAAATCTGAAATGCTATCCGAACAAAAGTGCGCCATTCCTGCATGGCGGCGACAAACTGGCCGCATCGTTCCCATCCTTTCGTAAGGAACGCCGAAGGCCGACTGCGAGACGCCAACGAGAGAAGGTGCATCCGCGTCGCCGCCGCGTCTAGAATTGTTCATCCGATCCACCGGAACTGAGGAACACTTTTTATGAAAGTCGGATTCATCGGTTTGGGCAATATGGGAGCCGGCATCGCCGCGAACCTGCTGAAGGCAGGTCATCAACTCACGGTTTACAACCGCACCGCCAGCAAGGCCGATCCGCTGGTGAAGCAAGGTGCAACCCTCGCAACGCATCTGGCCGATGCCTGCCACGGCGATATCGTGATGACGATGCTGGCCGACGATCATGCTCTGGAAGGCGTCGCGTTTGGCGACGGCGGAATCGTCAGCGCGCTGGCCAAGGGAGCGATCCATGTGTCGCTCAGCACCATCAGCGTTGCGCTGTCGCAGAAGCTGGCGGCGGAGCACGCCACGCGCGGCCAGCGATACGTCTCCGCTCCGGTGTTCGGACGGCCCGAAGCGGCGGCCGCGGCGAAACTGTTTGTCGCGGCAGCCGGCGTCGAGGATGCCGTCGCGGCCTGCCAGCCGCTGTTCGATGCGATCGGCCAGAAGACTTTTCGCTTCGGCACGAATCCGGCGGACGCGAACCTGATCAAGCTCAGCGGAAATTTTCTGATCTCGTCGGTGATCGAAGCTCTGGCGGAGGCCATGGCTCTCGTCGGCAAGGCAGGCATCGACCAGCATCAGTATCTCGATTTTCTGACGTCCACGTTGTTTGCCGCGCCGGTGTACAAGACTTATGGAGCGATCATCGCCGACAAGAAGTTCTCTCCCGCAGGCTTCGCCGCGCCGCTGGGCTTCAAAGACAATCGCCTGGTGCTCGCGGCGGCCGAAAAGCTTCAGGTTCCTCTTCCCATCGCCAGCCTGGTCTACAACCGCTTCCTGACGCTGCTCGCGAATGGAGGAGAAGAACTGGACTGGTCGGCGATTTCGCAGGGCGCGGCGGAAGATTCAGGGCAGGGGCAGTGAGGGAGGCATAGTTTGTTACGCCTGTATGAAAAGGGGCGCATAGGCAGTTTGTCGGCGAGTGTAAAATATCTTTTAGGAGCTACGCATGGCCGCCGACAAGGATGCTGAGATGATTGAAGTGCGGGCGTGATCGGCTTCTTTCAGCATCGCTGTTCAAATTTCCGGACTGCTTCCTGGTGATCCATAGACCTCGCTTCGGGTGGATCGAATGTGTGTTTTACTTCAGCGGTACTAACCTATCCTCTATTCTGAATATTCTTTCTTCTTGATGTCTGTCATCCTGAGCGTCGATAGTTCATCCGCCGCGGGAAACCATGTCGCGAAGGATCTATGCAACTTGCATGCATTGTCCTGTCGCGCCGGGACGACCGTCTCACACCATAGAAGCGAACCGCTGCAATTGCGCTGCGAACGAATCCATAGATCCTTCGCGCAAGAGCGCGCTCAGGATGACAGAGCTCACTTGATCGACACTAGCCTCTCGACCAACTCCGAGTAATCCTTCTTCTCGATCCC
>DASXDY010000076.1:0-5426 GCA_036490405.1 Candidatus Sulfotelmatobacter sp.
GGCAGCAGGCCCATCAGGCGCGTCATCCAGAGCGAGAAATAGGTGAGCGCCATCCAAGGTTGTAGAGCGTGGGGTCCGGCGGGGAGGGACTGGGCGAATCCCCCTTGGGAAACATCGGGATGGGCAGGCTCCCTCGCAGCGTCGGTGTATTCGAGGACGCTCGCGAGCAGGCGGAACACGGCGTCCTGCGGATCGCGCTCGGGCAGCGCCTCGTCGATGACCTCGGCATAGAAGCTAAGAACTGCCATGCGCGCCTGATCGACGGGCGCCGAAAGCGGCGAACGAAGAATCTCCAACTGGTCGAGGCGGACCAGTTCCTGGCGCGGGCGCTCGGCGAACCAGGCTCGCGTGAGGGTCATTGGCTCCAGTGCGCCGCCGAAGCGCTTGCGGCTCTTCAGGGCGGCTTTGGCCACACCGCGCATGCGACCGTAGTCACGCGTAAAAAAGCTGACGATCAGGTCGGCTTCATGCACCGGCCAGGTGCGCAGGACCACGGCTTCTGAGGTGAGCACGCTCATGCAAGTTCATGATCGCACCGGCGCCTGCCCGAACCGCGGAACGGCGGAGTTCGCACTATCTCACCCTAGCAAAGCTAGGATCCACCCCGCTGACGAGGACCTGTCAGTGGGGACCCCGGAGATGGGGCACCCATTTTCGTGCAGGGTTCAGATCGATCGTTGAGATTGTGCGATCCCAGGTCTCAAGATCGAGACCTGGGGCACCCGAGTTTCGCGGTGGATCGAGAGCGGGAAGAGCAACCGCAGATCCTTCGACTCGTCCCGCATTTGCGGGACTCGCGCAGGATGACATCGCATGGCTTGATTGGAGTTCGTGCTATCCCACCCTAAACTCGGTGGGCGCCTTTTGGGATGGGCACGCTGTGAAGACCCTGCTCGTTCTTAGACGCAAACGCGCGTCCCGCTGGCGAAAGACACGCGTGGGGTGAAGAGGTCTTTGTGTGGGGAAAGAGCGACGGATGCTTTAAGGCGTTTCCCGAAAAAGTGTAGCCCTTGTAAGCGGAGTGCGGGGCCGTCGCTCCTTGGGGTCGCGACGGCTTGAAAGTATTGGTTCCGGTCTATATCGCTTCGGGAAACGCGCTAGCGGCCGAAGTGCTGGGCGTTCTTCTCAGTAAAATGCGCCCACTTCTCCGGCAGGTCGTCCTGCGCAAAGATGGCCGATACCGGGCAAACCGGAACGCAAGCGCCGCAGTCGATGCACTCGACCGGGTCAATGAAAAGCTGATCCGCTTCGGCGTGACCTGCTTCATCCTTCTTGGGGTGGATGCAATCGACAGGACAGGCGTCCACGCAGGCGGTGTCCTTGGTGCCGATACAGGGTTCTGCAATGACGTATGCCATCTCTCGTCTCTCCGGGGGAAATCCAGCGGCCCGAGCAAACGGACGCCGCACAAGAACTTCTCGACGCTGATAGTAGCATACGTCCCCGCGCTGAGACTTGCACCGCAGGCGTCGCGTTTTGCGATGCGGGAAGGGGGAAAATGCAGGGAACGAGGGAACAGAGACAAGAGATAAGAGAACAGAGATAAGAGACCCTGGGACGGCGCTGTGGCGATTAGTGATTCCTGGCAGCGGCGCGAGCGCGAGCGAATTCTTCGGGCGTGGGAATCGGCGTGAGGTTGCGGCCAGCGAACATGTCGGCAAAGAAGCCGATCAGCTCGGCGTGAATCAGGCCGTTCGAGGCCAGGATCTCGTCGCTCTTAAGGTGATAGGGTGCGCCTGCAAAGTCAGTTACTTTGCCGCCGGCTTCTTCGATCAGCAGGATTCCAGCAGCTGTGTCCCATGGGTTGAGATTGAATTCCCAGAACGCGTCCATGCGCCCGCAGGCCACATAAGCCAGATCGAGCGCCGCGGAACCGGCTCGCCGAACTCCGTGGGAACGCAAAGTGAACTCCTGATAGAAGTGAATGTTGGGGCTGGCATGGCGCTTCCGGCTGGGGAAACCCGTTGCGAGCAAAGCTTCGGCCAATTGCGCCGTCTGCGAAACTTTTATGGGTCGGCCGTTCAAATGCGCGCCTTGCCCGCGTTCAGCGGTGAACAGCTCATCGCGCAACGGATCGTATATGACAGCAGCGACCAGCGTGCCGTCCTGATCGGGCTTGATGCCCGTGGGCCGATGTTCGAGACCCATCGACACGCAGAACTGCGGAAATCCGTGCGCGAAGTTGGTGGTGCCGTCGAGCGGATCGACATACCAGCGGAACTGGCCTTCCATGCGCTCCCGTGTACCCTCCTCGCCGTAGACGCCGTGATCGGGGAAGGCCTCGCTGAGGCGCGTGCGAATCAGTTTTTCCGCAGCTCGATCCGCAACGGTGACAATGTCCACGTCGCCTTTGTATTCGGTCTCAACGCCCTTGGCGTGGTAATCGCGCAGAAGCGCTCCTGCCTCGCGGGCGATCGCGGCGGCCTTGGGGATATATGTGAGTTCTGGTGCAATCTGCGGATCGACCGCGCCGTTCACTGATGTGCCTCGTTCGCTCCCGGTCCATCGGCCAGTTCATAGCGCGGCGTGCGGCGGCGGCCGGCCTCGGTGATGGTGCGAATCTGGTTCTTGTAAATGAACAGATTGGGCTGGCCTTCGCGCGTGAGGCGCAGCATGGAGTCGTCGAAGTACTCGATCCAGCCACGCACCGACTCGCCATCTCTCAACTTGATGTTCACAACGATCTGTCGCTCACTGAGCGAGCGCAAGTAGAGGCCTTCCTGGCCGGTTTCGCCCGGCGGAGGGGTCTTGGAGCGACGGCGCGAAGACAATGGAGGAGTCATACTGACATTTTAGATGCAAGACAGGGGTCAGAGATCAGGGGTCAGGGATCAGAGGCCCGGACCTGAAGGCCCGGTGAGATTTGGGGCGCGTTCAGGAGCCTGAAGGAGCCTGCTCCTTCCGGGAGCTTCAGTTGTCTTTGGCCTTGGCGTCCGCGTAGTATCCGGCCTTGTTGCGCACGTTGAACTGGTCTGCGGCGGCGCGCGGAACGGTGACCACCACGCGATGGAAGTTCAAACCGGGAGCCTGGTGCTGGGGATAGTAGCCGATGAGATATTGCGTCCGCAGGTCGTCGCTGACTTTGGCGAAAGCTTTGTCGAGGCCGCCCTCGCCCACGTAAAAATACTTTCCGCCCGTCTCTTCGGACAAGGCAATGAGCGCGTGTTCGCCACCGGTGTCGCGTCCGGCACTGGCGGAAATGGGCACGTCGATGAGCGAATAAATCATGACCTCGTTGCGCAGCGCAGCTTCAAGCGCCTGGTCGTAGGTTGACGACTTGGCTGTGTCGTCACCATCCGAGACCAGCACCAGCACCTTGCGCCCCTGGCACTTGCCAAGACCCTGGGAACCTAGAACGATGGCGTCGTACAGCGCCGTCGCCGAATCGGTGCGAAGGTGGCCCATGGCGCGGTCGATTTGCAAAAGGTTGTTGGTGAACGAAGTGAGCTCACTGACGTCTGTGGCAAATTCGAGCACGCTCATCTGGTCTTTGGGTTCAAGAATGTCGTGAGCGAATTTCCGCGCCGCGGCTGATTCCTCGTCAAGATCTTTGCGCACGCTGCCTGACGTGTCGATGGCTAGAGTGAGGTTGAGAGGCACATCGGTCTTGCGCTCGAATAAGGTGATCTGCTGCGGGCGATTATCTTCAAACACTGCAAAATCGTCTTTGGAGAGATCGCCGATGATCGCGCCGTTCTTGTCCGTTACGTTGACGAAGATGTTGACGAGCTTCACGTCCACATGGAACGTTGCGTCTTGCGCTTGCAACACCTGGGGAGCGATGGCGACAGCGGCGCACAGGCATGGCAATGCCCAGATTACGCGGGTTCGGCCGCCGCTAGATTTCATGGGGCGCCTCCGCGGCGTCGGCCACCAACGCATCGGGGAACGGCTCACCCGGCGCCCACACCACGCCATCGGCAAACGTCTCCTTTTTCCAGATAGGCACCGTCTGCTTGAGCGAGTCGATGAGCCAGCGGCTGGCTTCAAACGCCGCGGAGCGGTGCGCCGAGGCCACCACGATGAGCACACTGGTTTCGCCGATCTCGAGCCGGCCCAACCGGTGAACGATCGTGATGTGGCGAACGCCGAATCGCTCGCGGGCTTTCACGCCGAGCTCGCGCATCTGTTTCAGCGCCATCTCTTCATAGGCCTCGTAGTCAAGGTGCAATGTTGGGCGTCCGCGCGAATGGTTGCGCACGATTCCGTCAAACACCACAACGGCGCCGTCTTCACCGCTCTTGGCGGCGGCGACAATTTTGGCTGATGGGATGGGCTCGCGCGTCAATGAATACTCAATGGTTGGTTGAAGCAATTTTTGCTTGCCTTGATCTGTAATGTGGAACCAGAGTTTCCTGATGTTTGCTGAGCCAACTTCTGCCGGCAAAAAGCGAGCGGATGATTCTGAATACTCGAAGGCTTGGATATCCTTCTCGGCGACTGACTTCATCAAAGCATCTTGTATCTGAACCGCATCCGGTGTGAGCGTGGGATTGTTTATCCACTTTGAAACTTCGTGAAAAATCATGTCGAACTCTTCATAATCGTCCGCCACTGCATCCACAACCATTCGAATCAGCTCAGAAGAATTGACGGTCATTCCGCGGCACCTCTCGGAGAGGAATCGTTCGCACCCCAAATAGCCCGCGGAGCCCCGCCGGAGACGGGGGGAAGGAGGCCCACTTCGTCGCCATCGTGCAGAATGTGGGCAGCCTGCGCGTATTCGGCATTCACGCCGACGGCAATGCCGCGGAAGGCGTCTTTGGGCGCGTGCGCCGGCAACATTGCGCGCAGGCGGTCGAGCAGCGCGCCCACGGTCGCACCGTCGGGCAGGTCGATTTCCGTGACGTGGGGTTCGACGGGGCTGACCCAGTCTTTCAAAATGCCAAAGGCAATCACGCGTACACGCATGGTTAGTGAAAGAATACCGCTCTGCACGTTAGACGCAGTGGGGTGGATTGCGGGGTTGAATCAGGGGGGCAAGCACGGCAGTGGTCTGGTTCGGAAAAACATCCCGCAGGGGCTGAAACCCCGTCATTTTGGTGAGCCTTATCGGCATGACTCAAGCCACCCCGACGACGAGGACCTGTCGTCGCGGACCCCATCAAGTCACGCCCTGATACAAAGCCCGAAGAGGTTGAGATATTCCGGAGCCTGCGTAGGCCGTGTCTCCTCCGTAACAGCAACCGCAGATCCTTCGACTTCCTCGCTCGCCATCCTGGCGCGCTCAGTCGGTCAGGATGACAATTCTTTCTGAGAAAAGAAAAGGCCGGCAGTTTCGCCGGCCTCAGATTGCTGACGAACCCCATCATTTCTGGTGGGGTTTGTTTTTTGAGTTTGCTTTCATGGGTGATCCGTCAGAGCATCGGCGAGCTGTTGATATCGGCTCAGGAGTTGGAGGTGGGCCGATAGGATCGTCGGCAGCG
>DASXDY010000102.1:0-26937 GCA_036490405.1 Candidatus Sulfotelmatobacter sp.
ATGGATGATGTGAATCCCCGGCGCTTCGCGCTGGAGAACCGGCAGGCATTGAAACATGGCTGCATTGATGGCGTGCGCTCCCTGGCTGCCGCCGAAAACGAGAAGCGTTGGAGTTCCTCCGCGCTTCGGAGGAATTTCGAAGAAGGCCTGCCGGACGGGAACTCCCGTGACTTCCGCGCGGCGGAAAAATCGTGCGGTTTCTTCGAAATGGACGGCTGCACCAGAAACAAATTTGGCGACGACTCGATTGGCAAATCCGGGAACGACGTTGGGCTCGAAGGCCAGCGTCGGAATGTGCTTCATGATCGCCGAGAGCATGGCGGGACCGGAAGCGTATCCACCAACTCCGATAACGATGTCGGGTGCGAACTCATTGATAATGCGCCCTGCGCCCCAGAGAGCGCGGGGAAGATCGAAAGCGGTTTTCAGGCGCGTAACCAGGCTGACATTTTTCAGCGCCCCTACCCGGACGAGTTGCAGCGGATATCCGGCGACAGGGACGAGACGGTTCTCGATGCCACGCGCAGTTCCGATGAAAAGGCACTCCGCGTTATAACTCGCTTTGAGTTGATTGGCGATGGCGAGTGCGGGAATCACGTGTCCGCCTGTGCCTCCGCCCGCCAGAATGGCTCGCATGTCGTTGACTATAAACCATCCTTTTTCAATTATCTACGCTCTATCCTGATATATCTTGATTAATAAAGACAAAACAATATAATTAAAGGGACTGAGAGCACAACATGTCTACCACGAAAAAATTCACACCCGAAATCGACGCTGCGCTTTACAACGAACTCGTCAAGACGGCGGAAAAGAATGGGCAGACCCAGCGCTATGTACTGGAGCAGGCGCTGCGCTTCTATCTCCAAAATGTCGTTCCGTCGCAGCACCTGGTGCGCCGTGAAGTGATGAGTGCGTTTGAAGATTCTGTCGCCCACAATCGTGATCTGCTCGAACGCCTGGCAAAGTAGATGGGCGAGTATTTGACAGTGGCTGAGGTCTACCACATGCAGCATCGCCTGATCGACCTGTTTGGCGGCATGCATGGAGTCCGCGATGCGGGAGCCATCGAGGCTGCAGTATTCCGTCCACAAACTGGCTATTACGATTCCATTGAGGAGGAGGCGGCGGCGCTGATGGAGTCGCTCGGCATGAACCACGGCTTCATTGACGGCAATAAGCGGATTGCTTTCACTGCCGCCGATGTCTTCCTGCGGCGCAACGGCTTTTTCCTGGAAGTTGCGACCGAGGAGGGACACCGGTTCATTGAAGGTTCGCTGGCACGACAGGAATTTCGGTTCGGGAAAATTCTGGTGTGGATACGCGAACATGTCAAACCAGTAAGCTGATCAAACCGTCGAAAGTTGTGCAGCTTATTGGTGGAGGCCTACTTCTTCTCTGGAGCTTCACCGGCCATCTTCGCGGGCAGCGGATTGTCCGGGCGTTCCGAATCCCAAAAGATCGAGACAATCCACCAGCGCTTTCCGTCATTCAATACCTGAAACGAGTTGATTCCGCGTTCGAACGGCTTGCCATCCGGGGTACGTTTGGATTCGTAGCTGCTGAAGACCTGGGTCATGCCTCCATAGCTTTGGGGTAGGTTCACGATTCCGTTTTCATAGAACGGGTCTTTGGAAAAAATCGTGCTCGCGTCACGAATGAATTCCTCTTCGTTCCAGGAGATGACGAAAGTCGAGCCGTCGGGATTTTTGCCGACCTGGGTAAAGCGCGCCTGCGGCAGGAAGAGCGAGCGGAAGCGGTCCCAGTTACGCGGCCCTGCCGGGCCGGAAATCGCGGCATAGGCGGCAGCCATGATCGCGTCAATCGATTTGACATCTTCGGGCTTCGGCGCTGGAACCTTGGCCGACAAATCCGCAGGACTGAACATCGGCAGGTGGGGAGGCATTTGAGGGGGCGCGTCTGGCTTTTGGGCGACGGCCGGTGCCATGAAAGTAAGAACAACCAGGAAAATCGAGAATCGCCGAAGTTGGCGCATTTGTCCGCTCCTTGTGGGCTGCACAAATTCGCCACGGATTTTCGCGGATCGTCACGGATTTTTCAATGTTGGTTTATCCGTGAGTATCCGTGAAAATCCGTGGCCGATCTTGTTTTATTCCGCTTGCTTGGTGATATTCAGCAAGACACCTATGCATGCCAGCGTCACAAACAGCGATGACCCCCCGTAGGAAATCAGGGGCAGCGGGATGCCCTTGGTGGGCATCATGCCGAGTACGACGCTGATGTTGATGAAGGCCTGGAGCACGATCATGCTGGTGATACCAACGGCGAGATAACGGCCGAAGGTGTCGTCGGTGCGCCAGGAGGCGCGCATGCCACGCCACAGGAAAATGGCGAACAACGTGACCACGAACATGGCGCCAAGCAAGCCGAGTTCTTCGGCGGTGACAGCAAAAATGAAATCGGTATGTGGCTCGGGCAGGTAAAAAAGCTTCTGCTTGCCTTCCATCAGGCCGGTGCCGGTGATTCCGCCGGTGCCCACCGCAATCAGCGACTGAATGATGTGGAAGCCGGCCTTCTGCCGGTCCGCGTAAGGATTGATGAAGGCCAGGATGCGGTCACGGCGGAACTTCACATGAAAGATCAAGAAATAAAGCGGCAGCAGCGATGCACCGAAGGCGTATCCGAAATAGCGCAGGCGCATGCCGGCTACATAAAAGATGCAAGCCGAGATGCCGGCGCAGGCGATGGCGGTACCCAGGTCGGGCTGCGCCACGATCAGCCCCAGAAACACGAGGATAGGCGCCGCAGCGGGGAGCAACGTGTTGCGCACGTCGTCCATGGTTTTGACGCGGGCTTCCAGAAAATAGGCGAGGAACAGGATCAGCGCCGGCTTAGCCAGTTCTGAAGGTTGAAATGAAAATGCCCCGGCGTGGATCCAGCGGTGGGTGTTGTGGGAGCGGTCGAGGAGGAAAACCGATAACAACAGCAGCGTGGTCAAACCTAACAGCGAAAAAACCACCGCCGGGTGCTTGTAGCGGCGATAGTCCACGCGCATGGTAATGGTCATGGCCACAAGGCCGGCGACCGCACAGATCAGCTGCCGGGAGAGAAATGCGTAGGGCGAGCCGAACTTCTCGCGCGCGATGACGGCCGAAGCGGAAAAAACCATCACCAATCCGACAAACACCAGCAGCATGGTGACAGTGAACAACCAGCGGTCGACACTCACGCGCTTCGCCATGGGAAATTCATTTCACCACGGAGCGGCGGAGAGGCACAGGGGGGAATTGCCGATTGTTGAATTTTGATTGTTGATTATCTTGGTACGCGCGGCAGGCGTCAGGATTTGCTGGCTAGTTCGTCGACAACCCCTTTGAAAACTTTCCCCCGCTGCTCGTAGTTCTTGAACTGGTCGAAGCTGGCGCAGGCCGGGGCGAGCAGGACAACATCGCCAGGTTGCGCGACGGCATTGGCCTTGCGAATCGCGTTGTCGAGGGTTTCGGCGTGGACGACTTCCGGGCCCCCGTTTTTGGAAGAAACGATCTGCGATTCGATCTTGGCCGCAGCTGCTCCGATCGTGTAGACGCGTTTGACCCGCTGGCGCAAGAGATCGTTGAGGACGGTGTAGTCGCTGCCCTTGTCCTTGCCGCCGAGAATCAGATGAATGTTGGCCGGGAACGATTCCAGCGCCTTGATGGTCGCGTCGACGTTCGTGGCTTTCGAGTCGTTGTAGTAGTCCACGCCATTGATTTTCGCGACAAATTCCAGCCGGTGCTCGACCGCCTTGAAGTCGTGGACGGCCTGCCGGATTTTTTCTGGCGCGGCTCCCATCAGCGCGGAGGCGCAAACGGCTGCCAGAACGTTTTCCAGATTATGCGCGCCCTTCAGCGGAATTTCGGAGGCCTGCAGAATCTCCCGCTGCCCGGATTTGTCGCGGAAAAGAATCTTGCCCTCATGGACCCACGCGCCCTGCTGCACTTCTTTCTGGCGGCTGAACCAGAACACCTGCGCTTTTGTGCGAGTAGCCATCGAGACACTGGTCGAATCGTCCGCATTGAGGACGGTGAAGTCGCCGGCGTGCTGATTTTCGAAGATGCGCGCTTTGGCATCGACATAAGCTTCGAAGGTCCGATGGCGGTCGAGATGGTCGGGCGTGACGTTAAGAATCACGCTTACTTTCGGGCGGAAGGTCTGAATCGTTTCCAACTGGAAGCTGGAAACTTCTAGGACGATGAGAGTGTCTTTCCCGGCGCGCTCGGCCAGAGAGATCGCGGGTGTTCCGATGTTGCCGCCAACCAGTGTCGGAAATTCGGCAGCCGTCAGGATTTCGCCGGTGAGAGTTGTGGTGGTCGTTTTGCCATTGGATCCCGTGATGGCGACGATCGGCCCGGGCAGAAACTGCGCCGCCAGTTCGATTTCGCCGATGACGTTTTCGCCCAGGGACCGGGCCTGCATGAGCGGGGGCGCATCCACGGGAACTCCGGGGGAGACGACGATCAGATCCTGTCCGCGGAAGGTGCGCTCGCCGTGGCCTCCGGTTTCGACGTCGATGCCATGATCCAGCAAAACGGGGATTTCGTTGCGCAGGTCGTCGCCGCTTTTTGTGTCGGACACCGCGACCTTCGCCCCGTGTTTTTTCAGGAACAACGCCGACGCCACCCCGGACTTGCCGAGTCCGACCACCAGCACGCGTTTACCGTTCAATTCCATTCGAGAACCATTTCACCACAGAAGCGGGAAAACCGATATCGGCCACGGATTTTCACGGATCATCACGGATAAACCTTCAATAAATTCACTACCCGTGGGAATCCGTGCAAATCCGTGGCCAAAGGTTTACCGCAGTTTCAAAGTCGTGAGCGCGAACAGGGCGAAGATCAGCGATGCGATCCAGAAGCGGACGATCACCTTCGACTCCGACCAGCCCAGCAGTTCGAAGTGGTGGTGAATCGGGGCCATTTTGAAGATGCGTTTCTTGCGGAGTTTGAACGATGCGACCTGCAAAATCACGGACAGTGCCTCGATCACAAATACGCCACCGATAAAGGGCAGCAATAATTCCTGCTTGATGATCACCGCGACGGTACCAATGGCGCCGCCGAGCGCAAGCGATCCAACATCGCCCATGAACACTTCGGCGGGGTGGGCGTTGTACCAGAGAAATCCGATGGAAGCGCCGACCATGGCCCCGCAGAAGATTGTGAGTTCTCCGACCTGCGGCATGCGCTGGAGTTCGAGATAGGTCGCGAACGTTGCATGTCCACTGACATAAGTAAGAACCGTCAGTGCGCCCGCCGCGATGACGGTGCAGCCGATCGCGAGGCCATCGAGGCCATCGGTGAGATTGACCGCGTTGCTCGATCCGACAATCACGAGCGCGACGAAACCCATGAAGGGGAGAAATGCCAGTGGCCAAAGCTGAGGATGACGCTCCAGCGTGCCAACGACGAGATCCGGATGAAACTGCTTGAAGAACGGCACGATCAGCTTGGTGGAATACATGCCGTAGGTCTGCATCGCGATCAGTGACGATGCAATGATGATGCTGGTGGCGATCTGCAAGCCTAGCTTGGCGCGCCCGGTGAGGCCGAGATTGCGGCGGTGGGTAACCTTTGTGTAGTCGTCGGTAAATCCGATGGCGGCGAAGGCGCACGTGGAAAAAACGGCGATCCAGACGAAGCGGTTGCTGAGGTCAGCCCATAGCAAGGTCGGCACAACAATCGCAATGACGATGAGCAGGCCGCCCATGGTAGGCGTGCCGGCTTTTTTCTGATGGGCCTTGGGACCTTCTTCGCGGATGTATTGGCCGATTTGGAAATCGCGGAGCCGCCCGATGACCAGCGGGCCGACGATCAATGCGGTGAAGAGGGCGGTGAGGCTGGCAAACGCAGTGCGGAACGTGACGTAGCGGAAAATGCGGAAGGGCGCGACGTAGTGTTGCAGCTTCAGAAATAACAGCCAATAGAGCAATGCGCCTCCGGACGGCACTTTCAGCAGTCAAAAACAGCAATTAGCGCTGGCAATTAGCCGCTCGCAAATGCTTAGCACCTGTGGAAATTGTTCGGATCATTCCTCTTAATTCTCGTCATTACGACTTTCTCAAACTAACTCTTGTCATTCCGACCGAAGGGAGGAAACTGCTTTTTCTTCGCCACAAGCAGACAGCAGGTTCCTCGCCGCGCTCGGAATGACAAATTTTTTTTCCCAGTGACTCGGGTCTCAACTTCATTTTGCAGCGCGCAGATTGTTCCAACGCTCAATGGCCTTTTCAAGTTTCACGCCGCGCGATGCTTTTAACAGAACGACGTCTCCATCGCGGCCTTCGCGGGCCAGCCATTCGCCAGCTTCTTCTGGCGTGGCGACGAATTCGGCTCTCGCCCCATTTTCGCGGGCCGCATTCGCCATCGCCTGCGAAAGCCCCCGAACCCCGATCACGACATCAATCTCTTTCTCGGCCGCATGCTTGCCGGCCGCGCGATGCAGTTCTTCCGCCGCAGGACCGAGTTCCAGCATCTCTCCGGCTACCACGATGCGGCGTTTGGCTTTCATCGCCGCCAGAGCGTCAATCATGGCGTGCAGCGCCTTCGGATTGGAATTGTAGCAATCGTTGATGACGGTGATGTTACCCAGTTTGAGAACCTGCCCGCGCTTGTCGGCGGGGACAAGCGAGGCGAGAGCGGCAACGGCGTCGGCGAACTTCATGCCGCGCGCCAGGCCGACCGAAACCGCGGCCAGCGCGTTGAGGACGTTGTGCTCGCCGACGAGCGGAAGACGTGCGGGCTCGCGGCCGCCAGCGGTGACCACATCGAAACTCGACCCGTCAGCCCCCAATGATTCGACATTTTCGGCGCGGACTTCCGCTGTGCCGCTTCTTCCGTAGCGGATCACCGTACCCTTGAAGTCGCGGCCGAATTGCGAGACGTATTCGTCATCCGCATTAAGGACCGCCGTTCCGTTCGTCGGAAGAGACTCGATCAGCTCATATTTTGCGCGTGCGATTCCGGCTATCGAGTCGAAAAATTCCAAATGCACCGGGGCGACATTGGTGACGACGCCAATTTCCGGCTGGGCGATCTTCGCCAGCGCGCGAATTTCCCCGGCGTGCGACATGCCCATCTCGATTACGGCCACATCATGCTCGGGCTCGATCTTCAGCAGCATGAGCGGGAGCCCGAAGTGATTATTAAAATTTCCTTCGGACTTGAGCACGCGGAATTGCGTTCCCAGCACGTGCGCAATCGCTTCTTTCGTAGTCGTCTTCCCGGCGGAGCCGGTGACGCCAACCAGCGGCTTGCCCCACATTTTGCGTACGGCTGTGGCGAGGGTTTGCAGGGCGGCGAGAGTGTCGTCCACCGCGAGCAAGCGAGATTTTTTTCCGTAACGATGCAATTCATCTTTGCGCACCACAGCCGCAACCGCGCCCTTTTCGAGAGCTCCGCTCACAAAGTCGTGGCCGTCGAGGCGTTCGCCTTTGACTGCGAAAAAAAGCTGGCCGGGGCCGATGGTGCGGGAGTCGATGGAATAGGCGTGCGCGATTTCCTGCCCGGGAAATTCTCCAGTGGCGGAGATGAATTCGGCAATTTTGGAGAGCGTCAGCTTCATTTTTGTGGGTTGGATTTATGGGTTGGACGCGCAATCGAATCCAGCCGCGCGCAGGGTCTCGCGGGCAACTTCCACATCGTCGAAAGGAGCGGAGCCTTCACGGGTCACTTGCACTTTCTCATGGCCCTTTCCGGCGAGCAGCACAATATCTCCGGGGCGGGCCTCGCCGATGGCGAGCGCGATGGCCTTGCGGCGGTCGACTTCGACGGTGTACTTCGTCCCGGTTTTCTGCAAGCCGACAAGCGCGTCATTGATGATTGCGCGCGGATCTTCACTGCGCGGATTGTCGGAAGTAAGCACGACGAAGTCGCTGCCCCGGCCGGCAGCTTCGCCCATCAGCGGACGCTTGGCGCGATCGCGATCGCCACCACATCCGAAGAGCGTGATGACCCGCGCAGATCCGCCGGCGCGGGTGACGAACTCGCGGGCCAGGGACGTCAGATTGCGCAAAGCGTCGTCCGTGTGCGCGTAATCGACAACAACGGTGAAGGGCTGGCCGCAATCGACTCGTTGGAACCGGCCGGGAACGTGAGTGAGGGAAGCGATGCCGCCTGTGATCGCCTGCGCATTGCAACCCCGGGCGAAACATGCCGCCGATGCGGCAAGAATGTTATAGACATTCACCCGGCCGATCAGAGGGGAAAAGATTGCCAGCTTCCCTTCCGGAGTGACCATGTCGAAGCGCGTACCGCGCGGCGCGACATCCGCCTTTTCGGCATGAAAGTCGCCGCGTTCCCAGCCGTAGGTGAGCACCAGCGAACTGCGCTTTCGGCTGAAGTCCGCGAGCTTGGCGCCGTATTCGTCGTCGAGATTGGTGACGGCGGCGCGCGGCGGATCAGTTCCGCAGCCTTCAAACAGAACTCTCTTCGCGGCGAAGTACTCCTCCATGGTGTGGTGATAATCGAGATGGTCGCGCGTCAGATTGGTAAATACGGCGACGTCGAACGGCACCCCATACACGCGTTCTTGCGCGAGGGCGTGCGAGGAAACCTCCATGACCGCATCACTTGCACCCTGTCCGAGAGCTTCGCTGAATAACCGGGCGAGTTCGAGGGCTTCGGGCGTGGTGTGCGGCGCGGGATAGGTCTTCCCCGCCACGTGATATTCAATTGTCCCGATCAGCGCGCTCTTGCGGCCGGCGGCTGTGAGAATCGCTTCGATCAGAAAAGCCGTGGTACTCTTGCCGTTCGTTCCGGTAATTCCGGTGATTGCGATGCGTTCCGCGGGACGCTTATAGAAATTTTCGCTGATACGCGCCAGCGCGCGGCGTCCGTGCGGAACTTGCGCCCAGGCGACTCCCTGGCGGGCTTGCTGATCGGCTGAATCCGTCACAACAGCCACGGCTCCGGCTTGAATCGCCTGATCGATAAAACGATTCCCATCGGAGCTGTCGCCGCGCATGGCGACAAACAAGCTGCCGGGCTTCACCCGGCGCGAGTCGTATTCCACGCTGGTGACTTCGGCGTTCCCGCTGCGGCTGAGGAACTCCGCGCCCTCCAGTACATGTTCGAAGGTCATTCGTCCGAATTATAAGGGAGCAAAAGCCGCAGACCTGAGGGTGGGTGTCGAAGGAATCTCACTACACAAGGCCTGAGGCATCGAACCTGGATTGGCAACTCATTGCGTAACGGCGACCCCCTGCACGCCGCCAATCTGGGAATTAGTCAGGTTGAAAAACGAGTTTTGAACCTGCGTCAGGTTACCGGTATTCGAATCCACCTGGAAGGTGGTCGTTCCGATCTCGCAATCGAAACACGGTTCCAGGGAGTTGACGATCCAGAGAAAGTCCCCCGGTGGATCGAAAACCGCCCATGAGCTGTTCGGGGCTGTGGGATCGGAGAAAAGAAATGTGAGCGCACCGCTGGTAGCGTCGATTTGATACATGCCACAAGAGGCGCCAAAGAGGAATTTCCCGTTGACCGGCGAAGTGAGGTTCGAGCCTCCGCAACTGGAGCCGAATGGTGATCCGGAGAGCGCCGTTAGTCCTCCACTGTTCGGGTCGATGCTGTAGCCGTAGATTCCGGCCGGTGCGCCGCCAGATGTTCCAACCGTTGTCTCGTACAAGAATCCGGTCGCGGGAGCAACCACGGCAGCCACGGAACCGGCACTGCCTGCGAACGGAGAACCGGCAACTGCCGTCAATGCTCCAGTGCTCGCGTCGAGGGAATAGGCGAAAATGCCGGTGCTGGTTCCTGCGTAAAGATATTTGTCATCTTGCGAGACAGCGAGGCGGTCGAAAGCAATCGCATACTGCTCGCCGGAGGGCGAGGCGGCGAAGGGCGAGCCTGTGACTACCGTCAACTGGCCTGTCCCTGACTGAATGCTGTATGCGTAGACCTGCCCGGCTCCAAAGGCGTACAGGAATTTTCCCGTTTGATCGATCGCCACCGCTTCGAAGTTCACCGTCTGATCGTAGGGGGACGTGGTCATCTCGGTAAGATCTCCGGTCTGCCGGTCGATCGTGAAGCCCCAAATTCCCGGCTCTACGGCTTCATAGAAGAAAGTCCCGGTCGGATCGATGGCTCCCACCATTCCCATCGGATTAAAGACTGTATAGGGGTTCACCGTAACCGTCGCGGCGGTAAGCGTTCCATCGGAGTTGATGGCTGCGGCCTGCGGCGTCAAGCCCGGCACCTGCGTCACGACCATGAAGCGGGCGGCGCTGGTCTGGCCGGCGCTTCCGACGCCTGACGCGAATACTCCGGATGGTTCGCCGGAGCCACCCGAACCGCCTGTGCCGCCCGTGCCTGTCGAATGATTATTTGATCCGCAACTTAAGAGGCCAAGTGTGAGAACAGGAAAAAACGCAACGATTGCAAGCCTTGAGAGGAGCCCGGACATAAAACCCCCAGTTCGACGCAGCGCGGGTGAGAGAGTGCAATTCTGATGACATTTATGCGAATGATGTTGCCGTCGAGTGGAGGATCAGTGGTCAGTGGTCCGTCTTATTGATCAGTCTCATTGATCAGTCTTGGAATGCCGCTTTTTACTGACCACTGACCACTGATCACGGCCCCATTACCTCGGTGACTTACTCCTGGTTGGTCGAGCGCGCTACAGTTGGATGCATGAGCACCGGAACCGGTCCCGCCCAATATCGCTGCATGCAGTGCGAGCAGCCCGAGAATTCGTGTCAATGCGAGAAATTCTGTGTCCTTTGCCAGTCTGTAATTGATGTCCGCCTCTGTAACGATGGGCTGATGTACTGCGAGCCCTGCCGCAGCGCGTGCGAGTACAAAACATCCGATTGATAGGTTACTTGCCACACTTCCATTGCTGGCATGCCGCCAGCGTGACAACATAAATGCACGCGCGCCGCATCTCTACAAATCATCCACGGTTTCGCCCGCTACTTTCTGCATGGTTCCCGCTATGGCTTCTGCCATATCGTTTATCTAGAATGAATCTTGTGCAGGGTGATTCCGTTCCTTGGCAAGCGCGCCTGGTTTGAGCGAGAATAGTGCGTTTTGCGCTGTTGAGTTTGTGCTCGTCTTTTGGAGATTTTATGGCTACCATGATGCACGTCAGCGACATAGCCGAGTTGCTGAGTGAAGGCCGCACCCATTTCAATCTTTTCCCGGCCGACCTGGTGGAACATTCCCTCCGGCGCAACGAAGCAAAACTGGCTGACAATGGCGCCATCGTCGGATATACCAATCGCACCGGCCGCTCTCCAAAAGACAAGTTCGTAGTGAAAGATGAGATGACTGCGAACACGGTCGCCTGGGGTGCAGTCAATGTTCCCTTCGAGGCGGAGAAATTCGACGCGCTTTACGACCGCGTGATGGACCATCTGCGCGGACGCGAGTTGTATGTACAGGACCTTTTTTGCGGAGCCGACCCGAGCTATCGCCTGCCGGTGCGCATCGTGAACGAATATGCCTGGCACAACCTGTTCGTGCGGCAATTGTTCATTCGACCAACAACGGAGGAGCTCAGAACTCATCGTCCCGAATTCACCGTGATCTCGGCGCCCGAGTTCAAAGCCGATCCGAAACGCGACGGCGTGAATTCGGAAGTATTCATTCTGATGAATTTCTCGCGGCGCACGGTACTGATTGGCGGAACTTCGTACGCCGGTGAGATGAAGAAATCGATCTTCAGCGTGATGAATTTTCTCCTGCCCTCGCGCAATGTATTTCCCATGCACTGCTCGGCCAACGTCGGCCACAACGGCGTGAGCGCGCTGTTTTTCGGATTGTCCGGTACGGGCAAGACGACGCTATCGGCCGATCCATCGCGCGATTTGATCGGCGACGATGAGCACGGATGGAGCGCCGACGGCATCTTCAACTTTGAAGGCGGCTGCTACGCCAAATGCATCAAGCTTTCGAAGCAGAACGAGCCGCAAATCTGGAATGCGCTGCGCTTCGGCTGCGTGCTGGAAAATGTGACGCTCGATCCGCACACGCGCGTCCCCGACTACAACGACGACAGCAAGACGGAAAATACGCGCGCCGCCTATCCGGTGGAGTTCATGGAAAATGCATTGATTCCCGGCATCGGCGGACATCCGAAGAATGTCGTTTTCCTGACCGCGGATGCGTTCGGAGTGCTGCCGCCGATTTCGCGGCTCTCTCCGGAACAGGCCATGTATCACTTCCTTTCGGGATACACCGCAAAAATTGCAGGAACGGAAGCCGGCATCAAGGAACCGCAGGCGACGTTCTCCACCTGCTTTGGATCGCCATTTCTTCCGCTCGCGCCGAAAGTCTATGCCGAAATGCTCGGACGCCGCTTGCGCGAACATAACGCCCAATGCTGGCTGGTCAATACCGGCTGGCAGGGAGGCGGCTATGGCGTGGGCAAGCGCATGAGCATTCCGCACACACGAGCCATGGTGGACGCCGCCGTCGAGGGCGAACTGATTCGCGGAGAATTCGAAGTCGAGCCGACCTTCGGGTTCAGTATTCCCAAGTGGTGCCGCGGCGTGCCTCCGCAGATTCTCAATCCGCGCAACGCCTGGCGCGACAAGGCCGCCTACGACAAGGCCGCCGAAGATTTGCGCAACCGCTTCGTCAAAAACTTCGAGAATTTCGACGCGCCTGCAGAAGTGAAAGCAGCCGGGCCGAAACTGCAACGATAGCCCCTCTCCGCGCTCAGAATGTAAATCCATGTCAGCCCGAAAGTAAAATATCGTAATACGATATTTCCTTTGGACAACCCCGGATTCGGAGGCCCCACTCCTACTCAACAGGAGCTGAGAAAGCACGAAAAGGGGTGAAAAATATGTCAGTTCGCAAAATCATTTCAATTTTCTTTGGCCTGGTGCTGGCTTGCGGTGTGCTGTTGCCGGCGGCGCGGGCAGATGAGTGGAGTCAGAGGACGGAAGTCTCCTTCAACCAGCCGATAGCGCTTCCGCACGTGACGCTGCCAGCGGGCACCTATTGGTTCGTTCTCGCGAGCGGTTCCAACAGGAATGTGGTGGAGATATACAACCAGGACTGGTCGAAGCTCTTCACTACTTCGATTACGGTGCCGACGGAACGGGCGCAATCAACCAATCGCACGGAAATCGTATTTGCCGAACGCCCGTCCAGCCAGCCCGAAGCGATTCTCAAGTGGTACTATCCGGGCCGCTTGACGGGTCATGAGTTCTTATATCGAGCTCGACGCGAAAGCGCGTTCACACGCGATGTCAAACAGGATGCTGTTGCCTTGAAGATTCGTTCTTGAGCGGCAGCCCAACGGCCAGGGGAGCGGGAAGACATAAGGCCTCCGCCCCTTCCCCAACCCTGGAACCCGGAGGTTCGCATCCGGGCCGCAGGTAAGAACTCAGGCTTTTTTCAGCAAGCGGGTGATCCAGATCAGGACCACCGCGCCAAAGATGGCGACGATAATTGTGCCGATAAAGCCGCCGGCGTGAATTCCCAGAACTCCCATCAGCCAGCCGCCGATCACCGCCCCGATGATGCCAAGAACGATGTCCATTACCACGCCATAACCGCCGCCCTTCATGATTCTCCCCGCGGCCCATCCTGCGATCAAGCCTACGACCGCCCACCAGATCAGATTCATTAGCATGGAGGTTCTCCCGTCCGGCTCTTAAGTTTTGGTTTCAATGAAGCGCGACTGCTAAATGGCGAGAAACGAACTGTGTCGCTGGTAATAACTCCGGGTGACCGGAGTACCGTACGGGCAACACGAGGGTTTGTCAAACCCGCGCCTGCGGGCGGTGTGGTTAAATCAAGTGATGTTCGCCCGCAAGATCCGCGTCGAGTACGAAGAAAACGGCCGGCAACATCCCTGCCCGCTCAAGTGGCTGGATTCGTTTTCCATGCGCAATTTCACCAACGCCAGCGTCTTCGACAACACGCTTCCTGTGTCCGACGGTCACATGGAGATTGGTTCGTCCGTCCCGCTCGACCAACTTCGCGAGGCGATGGAGGACTGGTTCCGGCGCAAGAGCTATCTGCCGAAAGACTCGCACTTGATACTTGCCGAAAATTAAAGCCCGGAAGAAACTACCGCGCAGCGTGAGTGTTTTACGGAGAGGGGCAGTGGGATTTCCTTGCGTTTGAGCACGAATGTCGAATTCTGTGGGATTTTTGACGCTGTGCAAAAACGCGGCAACCTGTGAATCCTAATGAACTTCTTATTTTCAGGCACTTACGTTGTAATTGCCGATGGTATGTAAGTTGCAAGTATGACTCTATCGGAGGTGTTTCGTGAGCTCTCGGCTATTGCAGTTCTCCCCCAAGCCCAGCACACGGATCATTCGCTTAGTAGCGATTCCACAGCAGTGGTGCGCGCCGTCTCCCTATGCCGATCTAGGGTTTTTAAGATTATGGTTTGAGGACGACGACCGTACCGTCAACAACTGCGTGAACTGGGGCGCGATTTCTGGCCTGGCGCTATCCCTTGCAGTGAGTGGCGCTTTCTGGACAGGACTTGCGTTGATCGTCGAAAGGGTTTGGAAATAAACTAACTTGCGCTAACTTCCCACCGGCCCTTATGGGCCGGTTTTTCTTTTGCCACCTATTGATCGTACTTCAGCAAAGACATCACGTCGTAACCTTTGAGCCGGTCGCGGCCCTTCAGAAATTCCAGCTCCACCACGAATCCCAGCCCGGCAATGTTTGCACCCAGAGACTCGGCAAGCTTTGCCGTGGCTTCGGCCGTGCCGCCGGTGGCGAGCAGATCGTCCACAATCAGGACTCGTTGACCCTTCTCGATGGCGTCTTTGTGGATCTCGAGCGTATTGGTGCCGTATTCCAGGGCATAGTCGTACCGCGCGCACTCGGCGGGAAGCTTCCCCGGCTTGCGCACCGGGACGAACCCGGTTTTCAGCCGATAGGCCAAGGCAGGAGCAAAGATGAAGCCGCGCGCCTCCATGCCGAGAATGAGATCGACCTGGTGCTTGGCATAGTGGTCGGCGAACTTGTCGATCAGCATGGCGAATCCTTCCTTGTCCTTCAGCAAGGTCGTGATGTCATAGAAAAGAATTCCCTTCTTGGGGAAGTCGGGGACCTCGCGGATCAGGCTCTTCAACTTGTCGGCTTCAGCAGCCGCGACTGGGGGCACTAGGAATCTCCTTGAATGCGAAATGAACTGAGTCCAGCGGCCGGAGCGGCCTCCGATACTTCCACGGCGTCAACCCGCGCAGCCCGCGGGCCGTCGCGCAGCCGCGAGTGCAACCCGGAAACCTGATCACGACTTCCCTGCGCAAGCACTTCGACGCTGCCGTCGTGATTGTTGCGTACCCATCCGGAGATGCCGAGAATGTGGGCCTCGCGCTCGACAAACCAGCGGAAGCCGACGCCCTGCACGCGTCCGCGGACGAGAAAGCGCTTGGCCTCAATGGGTTTGTCGGGAGAGGTCATCTTCTGTTACGCCTTCTGTAAATGTCATCCTGAGCGGAGAATCAGTTTCGCGGAACGCGAAGCTGATTCGAAGAGCCTGCCCTGAGCTTGTCGAAGCCCCCTCGTTTGCCCACCCTGAAGAGTGGCTTCGCAAGGCGTTCTCACGACGCTACCCCGGGGTTGTACACGAAACTCCCTGACGCGTCATTGCTGGTATCAAGTTACAAGAGGTCCTTCGACTGCGTTGCCGTCCGCTATCGCGGACGGCAACTTCGCTCAGGATGACAATACGTTTACAGGAGCGACGATCTCACAAACTACGCTCTAGACAGGTACGCGCCTTCCGACGTGTCAACCTTGATCTTCTCGCCTTCATTGATGAAAGGCGGAACCTGCACGACGAGACCAGTCTCAGTCTTGGCGGCTTTGGTCACACTGGAGGCTGTCGCGCTCTTCAGTCCAGGCTCGGTTTCGATCACGGTGAGGATCACCGTCTGCGGCAGTTCGATTCCGACGGCCTTGCCGTCAAAAAACTCCACTTTGATCTCGAGATTCGGAATCAGGTATTCGACGGCATCGCCCAGGATTTCTTTGGTCAGGTGGGTCTGCTCGTAGTTGGTGGTGTCCATGAAGTAATAGCTGTCGCCGTCGGCATAAAGGAACTGCATCTCGACTTCGTCAACGTTGATCTTCTCGATCGGGTCGGGCGAGCGGAAGCGGTGTTCGAACATGGCGCCGGTGCGCAGGTTGCGCAGCTTGGCCTGAATAAAGGCGCGCAGGTTGCCCGGCGTGCGGTGCTCGACGCTGAAAACGGAGTGCAGATCATTGTTGTGCTTGATGATCATGCCGGGACGCAGTTGGGTGGCAGGGATCGACATCGCTCGAAAAACTCTCCTTGCAAGGATTGCGGTTTGACGCCGGCGGAAGAGGCTACCCTGAAACAAGGGCAACGCTCCGATAGGAGGGCCTGCCACAAGTTCCGCCGCCACGAGGGCTAAAGCGTTATTTTACACTCAGGTGCGCCCGGAAGGGAAACCTTCCCGCCCGCGAACTCATCGAAGAAGCGCGGGATAACGCCCATTGCGGATTTCTCGGCAGCGCGTCGGATGCGGGGCTAGAATGGCAATGATTTTGTCGATGCTTTTGGCAATCATGCCCGGTCTCTCCGGGCAGAAATGAGGATTCAAACATGAGCAGCGGAAGATATGCATCTTCGGAGGGCAACAATGTAGGAACGGCCATCACGTTCCTGCTGATCGGGCTGGGCGCGGGAGCGCTTGCCGGCATGCTGCTGGCCCCCAAGAGCGGCAAGGCACTACGACGTGATTTACAGCGCGGCTACGAAGATGCCAAGGATTCGTTGAACGACTGGGCAGATGACGCCAAAGACCGGGTGCGCGACGTCGGCGACCGGGTTCGTGAGGTCGCCAGCCGTGGCGCAGACTTCGCCGACGAACTGCGCGAGCGGGCGGAGCCCCTGCGGAAGGCAATCAAGAGAAGCTGAGTTTCAGTGGTCAGTGGGTAGTGGTCAGAATCAGCGCGGTGTTAGTGACCACTCCCCACTAGCCACTGACCACTGCTTTTCTCAATAAAGCCGGAAGTCCACTTCGACGGCGATCTGGGACGCGACCGGCTGTCCGTTCAACATCGCCGGACGGAAACGCCAGTTCTTTACCGCTTCGATCGCCTTTTCATCGAGCCCCATTCCAAGACTCTGCCGGACGCGAAGGTCGTGAGTCCGGCCATCCTTACCGACTACCACCATGAGCGTTACAACCCCTTGCGTCTTCGATTTTCGCGCTTCGTCGGAGAAGCTCGGCTCGGGGCTGTAAATCACCTGAGGCACCGATACACCCAACTTTCCTGCCGGATAGATTCCTGACGGACCTGGCCCGACACCCGGTCCGGTCGATGGGCCAATTCCATTGCAGCAACCGGTTCCGATTCCGTTTGGGCCGCCAGGTCCATCTGACCGCCATTGCGAAAATGGCGATGCGGCATCCCCGATTTGGCTGGCCTGCGGAAATTTCACTTCCGGGGCAACGATTACGGTTTCTTCCACCGGAAGCCTGGGCATTTCCTTGGGAACGATCACCGTGGGTGGAACGATCTGCCGTTCCAGTGACGCGCGCGGAGGCGTTCCACTCGAGGCCGGAAGCGGGTCGAAGTTGCCGCCTCCCCCGCCATTCTGTCCCGAAAAAATCAGCGGCAAACGGTCGAGAGGATGGAACTGTGTCGTGATTGCAGGACCGTTGCCAATTACGAAGCTGGTCAAGTAGACGATCACGGCGAGAATCGCCGCCTGTCCCAGAAAAGAGAGAGCGAAGGTATCTCGCCGGGTGGGGTTGGATTTCTGGTTAGAGAAAACTGAGAACAGGTCTGGATCGGGATCGAAAGAGGCAGCGGTCATGGCGGCTCCGCGGGATGTGACTGGAAATGCCTGGCCAACAGGCGCTAAGAAGCGTCCACCGAGAAAAAGGATATCCGCACCAGCTGTGTCGGCATTGCTTGAGGGAAATCCAATCGGTTGTTTGGTGCAATGCCTCGAAGGGACCGCGGCGCTATTTAAAAATTTTCGAGAAGAATCCGCCGACTCTCCCAAAGAAGCCGTGGCGGTCGTCTTTGTTGGGACGGGGCGCCCTTTCCGGCTGCGGAGCCTGGATCACGGCGTCGAGGTGAACCTGCCGCTCAGGAGAGTATTCGATGGGAAGCTCTCGGGCGGCGGTCATTGGTGCGGGCGGGACTGCCGGAGCGCGGCTGGTTGCGCTGAAAACGAACGGAGCGTCCACCTGCACATGCACGTCATTCGGACGCGAGGGGGGGAGCGGCGCGGTCTCCGGGCCATCGGATAAACGTGTTCCTGCGGGATTGGCCGGCGGAACATTCGAGGCGACTTCCGAACTGGCTCCCAGTTGAACCTTCGCAGGCAAATCTGAAGCGGGAACCGGCGCCGCGATTGGATTGGCCGTCCGCAAGACCGGTGACGGCGGCGGACATCCGCATTCCAGCGGAACGTCGGTATCCACCTTGTCGATTTGCCCCGCATGAAACATGGCTTGCTCGGCGGGCCGCACCTGGTAAATGCGGTCTCCCATCAACTCCGAGACGATCGCCGAAGAAGTATTCCCGAGCAACGAACGTACGCAGGTGTTGCCATGCGAATCGGCGCTGATCGCGTAATGAAATTCTCCCGGTCCGGCAAACATGATGCGAAAGTCCGGAGTGAGCACCGAATCGGCAGAGGGGCCGAGGGAATAGTGCGTCTCGATCGCCCCGGTGCTCATGCCAAACATCAAGTCGCGCTTGCTCTGCGAAGGCGTGACCGAGACAGTTGTGCCCGGACAGACGCGGAGTTCGCCTCCGCGCGGAAGATGCAAAATGGTCGTATCCGAGCCCGCGGTCACCGATGAACCCGCTGCGATCCCGCTTGCATCCATGACCGTGCCGCCGCCGGAGCCGCTGACCGGAATCACCGCCGCTTCTCTGGTGAGAGCGAAACCGGGCGCGGTATCCGGCTGGGGTGTGGACTTGCCTGCGTTTTTGTCTTCCGGCGGCTTGAGGCGCACCATGAGGCGCGTGCCCGCGCCGTCCCAGGAGTGCCCATACGGCGCCAGCAGGTCGAGCACAATGCGAGTGACCGGTGGCGAATTCTGGAACTGACGGACACGGATTGCCGTGATGTTTTCTTTTTGAATTTCGATGCGATTCGTGGCCATCGCAAGCCGCGAGTTGGGCAAATCGATAACCAGGCGCGGAGGAGAATCAAGCTCCTGTATCTGCGGGGTGACTGAACCGCTGGAGATGATCTCAAGCGCAGGCTTGCCGTTTTCGTGAACGATGCGGATGTTCTTGATCAGGCGCGGCGGGCCAAAGTTCTGCGCCCCTGCCCCGCAAGTCGAAAACGCCAGAATTGCGGC
Organism: Candidatus Sulfotelmatobacter sp.; assembly: GCA_036490405.1. Classification (GTDB taxonomy): domain Bacteria; phylum Acidobacteriota; class Terriglobia; order Terriglobales; family Acidobacteriaceae; genus Sulfotelmatobacter. Next base: position 19,283 of record DASXDY010000102.1, read on the forward strand.
GCACACAAATCGGATTCGGATTCCCGGCACAGCCATCCCCAGTTGGAAGCTTTATGGGAAACATATCACTTGTAGCGGCAGGAGAGAAGAACACTTCTGGGGTCAGACCAGGGGCTTGGCCTCATTGGTCTCAGTCTGGGGTCTTAAAGCTTCTCGGTTCTCGGAGACCGGCGCGAAGTGCGGGGTGGAGTTCCGCTCTAGGCTTCCGGCAGGAATTCGTATTCCTCGATCACAGCGGCCACACCCACCTTGCCATCCGACCGGTCATCTTCCACGCGAACCACGCGGCCCTTGCACTGCACCCGGATACTCTCGGTCAAAGTAATTTCCGGCGGCAGAGTGAGAGTGAATCCGATATTCGAGCCTTGTTCGATCGCCGATTCCAGATAAAAACAGATGCCTCGCGCGCTGACATCGCGGATTTGCGCTGCCTCGTTCTGCGGTGCGTGGTCGCGGCTGACGGTCACAGGTACGCGCAGCGCGAAGCGGCGCGCAGCCCTTTTTTCCTGCTGGGGCTCGGTCATCCCGTCCCTCCAAGTGGCGTTTAAAAGTGGCGTAGTAAGAACTATGAGAATGATGCGACGTTTGCGCTTCCCGGTCAATGACACGGTTGGGGTAACAGGATGGCCCATTCAGGGGACAAATCATGCTCCGGCAGTCACTTGCCGCGAGTGACTCGTGTAAGCTCATCGCAGGAGTTCTGTGTGGTTTTTGTTCTCGACAATTACGATTCGTTCACCTACAACCTGGTGCAATATTTCGGCGAACTGGGCGCAACCGTTGAAGTGCGCCGCAACGATCAGGTGACAGTCAGTGAAATCGAAGCAATGAAGCCCGACCGGATCGTCGTATCTCCTGGCCCATGCACGCCGCAGGAGGCCGGCATCAGCATCGAACTGATTCGCCACTTCGCGGGAAAAATCCCCGTACTCGGCGTCTGCCTGGGACATCAGGCCATCGGCGAAGCTTTCGGCGGACGTGTCATTCGCGCACCAAACCTGATGCACGGTAAGACCAGCGCCGTCATCCACGACAACAAGACCGTGTTCCAAGGCCTACCCATGCCGATGACCGCTACGCGCTATCATTCGCTGATCGTCGAAGAGAACAATCTGCCCTCCGATTTGGAAGTCAGCGCATGGACCACGGAGAAAGATGGGAGCCGTACGATCATGGGCCTGCGGCACAAGAAGCTTCCAGTCGAGGGCGTGCAGTTTCATCCCGAAAGCGTGCTGACCGACGCAGGCAAGAAACTGGTAGCTAATTTTTTGGCCGCGGGCCGCTGACCTACTCTCAGTTGAAGTCCTTACTCCCCACTTCTCGCCATCTCTACCGCCCTGAGTAGCGCCTGCGCCTTGTTCATCGTTTCCTGATATTCGCTCGCCGGGTCGGAGTCGGCTACGATTCCGCCTCCCGCCTGAAGATACGCCTTCTTGCCTTTCATCAGCATGGTGCGGATTCCGATGCAGGAGTCGAGATTGCCGGCAAAGTCGGCGTAGAGGACAGAGCCGCCGTAGATGCCGCGGCGCGTGGGCTCCAATTCTTCGATGATCTGCATCGCTCTGACTTTTGGCGCGCCGCTCAGCGTTCCCGCCGGGAAACAGGCAGCGAGAGCATCGAGCGCGTCGAGATCTTTGCGCAGCGTTCCTTCCAGCGCCGAGACCAGGTGCATGACGTGCGAATAGCGCTCGACGTACATCAGGTCCTTTACCTTGACCGAGCCGTATTCGCTAACGCGGCCAAGGTCGTTCCGGCCCAGGTCGACGAGCATGACGTGCTCGGCCCGCTCCTTCTCATCGTTTCGTACTTCCTGTTCGAAGCGCGCATCTTCGGCCTGATCGCGGCCGCGAGGCCGTGTGCCTGCAATCGGGCGGTACTCCAGCTTGCGACCGGTGACGCGCACCAGCATTTCCGGAGAAGACCCGAGAATGTGCGTGTCGCCCGAGCGCAGGAAATAGAGATAGGGCGAAGGATTCACCTGCCGCAGTGCGCGATACAAATCGAAGGGCGCAACTTCCGGGACAAAATCCATGCGCTGCGAAAGCACGACCTGAAAGATGTCTCCAGCGCGAATGTATTCCTTGCAGCGCTCGATACGGCGCATGTGTTGTGCCCGCGACGTGCTGGCATGAACCTTGAGCTTTCTTGTCTTGGCTTTCCCCGACTTGCGCCAAAGCGCGGGCTTCAGACCAGCAGCCAATTTGCGCTCAAGCGCTGCGATATCGCGTACAGCGCGGTCATAAGCCTTCCGCGGCGACTCCCGCGAAACGTCGGCGGCCGCCATGATATGGATCTGATGGCGCAAGTGATCGAAGGCCAGCAGGCGGTTGAAAAACATCAATTCCGCATCAGGCAGTTGCAAGTCGTCTTTCGCCTGGTCGCCGATGCTTTCGAGCTGGCGGACGATGTCGTAAGAAAAATATCCAACCGCTCCGGCGATGAATGGCGGCAGGCCCGGAATGCTGGCCGGGCGGTGCTCGCGCAACAATTGCTTCGCGATTTGAAAAACGTTCTCTTCGACGCTCTCGCGCTGGCGTCCGCGCTGGATCTCGACCGTACCCCGTCGCGCCTTGACCAGCATGTAAGGATTCGCGCCCAGGAACGTGTAACGTCCGATCTGCTCGCCGCGTTCCACCGATTCCAGCAGGAACGCGTGCGGCTCTTTATCGGCGATGGCAAGAAATGCCGACACTGGCGTCAGCAGATCGGCGCTGACCGACTTGACCACCGGGACCAGCGTGGCCTCGCCGGCCAGGCGGGAAAATTCCTTGAAATCGGGTTGCAGCATTAAGAAAACCCGTGATCCTCAATCGACTAGCGGGGTTTCTCATTATAGGGGAGGCATGCCAAAGAACTGTCTCCAGAGGCTCGCGACGCCAAGGGTGCCCCATTTCTCGCGCGTTCTGTGCGTGAGAAGTGGGGCCTTTCCCTGCTGCCTTGAAAAACCCCACGTCTCAAAAGCGAGACGTGGGGCACCCGCGGCTTCGTGGATAATGCTTGACACTTTCTAGTAGCGAGCCTAGAAACTGTTTCTCACTTTGGAATGTATGAGCGCCACACCAACTTCAACCCGCATTGGTTCCATCGATCTCATCCGCGGGGCGGTGATGATCGTGATGGCGATCGATCATGTGCGCGTCTTCTCGGGCCTTCCGGCGGGCGGCCCGACGCCCGGAATCTTCTTCACACGCTGGATCACCCACTTCTGAATGAGCCACAGGCCGCGTACGACCAGAAAACGTGAGACGTTGGCGTGTTTTCGCGCGTAGAGAAAAATGCTCGTGCCGGCGAGAAAAATAAACGCCAGCGTCGCTGCTGTTTCTGCTGATGACGCTCGGCCCGATCATTGCGCTGATTCCGTTGGTCGAGAACCTCTCAGGCATCTAGTCGCGAATTTTACTTTTTCAACTGCGCGTTCCAGTTCGTGACCAGCACGACGGGCGCTTTGCTCTCGGTGATGGAATCCACAACCAGGAAACGTCCGTCGCGCGATACGTCGTAGGCTTCAATCGAAATCGAGTGGCGAATACCGGATTGGAAAAGAGTTTTTGCTGCGCCAATTCGCACAGATTCTCCGGCCAACTCAATTTCCACGGCAGTCATCTGGCGGAAGGCATCCAGAAAATAGAGCGTCTTGCCGTCCGTGCTCCAGACCGGCTGGGTTGCGCCGTCCTTGGAGACCTGGTACTTCGCGCCGGGATGCGGGAAGCGGGTCAGGTAGACCTGCGAACGTCCCGACTGGTTCGACTGATACGCAACCCAGTCGTTGGATACCGGCCTCAGCCGCGCATTACTGCCATTCCCCACCGACGACAGCACAGTAAAAGGCTGGCCGCCGGGCGTAAGAGGAAACGCTTTCAGTTCGGCGTCGCCCAGCGGACTGGCGGAACCGGCCTCCGGATTCTTATCTCCAGCCGCTTCCTCGTAGAGCAGCCACTTCCCGTCGCTGGTCACATCGGTAGGCGTGAGGTCGCGATCGGACTTGATCAGTGTGTGCTCGGGTTGCGAGCCATCCGCTGACGCCGCCTGTATTTCATCGCGGGTGTATGGGTTGAAAACGTCAAAATAAATCGTGCGACCATCCGACGACCATACCGGTGCATTCACATAATCGTTGGTCGCAGAAGCCAGGCTCCGCGTTCCTCCCGCCAAGTCCCATATCCATAGCGGAGAGTTGCCCGCCTGGCTCATGACCGACGTCGCAATCCGGGCACCGTCGGGCGAGATGCGCGTCGGCCCGTATACGAACGGCTCGGAGGCCTGGGAGAGTTCCTTGCCCGTCCTATCCATCCAGATGTGGCGATCGCCGTTTGTGCCGGTGCCTACCTGATAGAGCAACGTACCTTCAGTGGAAACGGAAAATACGGATAGGGCAGTGATCTCGTCGGCAGAAACTTTGTCTACCACCGGAACGGGGTCGCCGGAAATTCTCCCGCTCGCAGCATCGAACTTCCACGCCAGCAATGAACCGTCGCGTACCGCTAACAGCCGCCCGGCCGCGTATTGCACGGTGTAGAACCTGCCCCGGAAAATCACCGCATCGGAGCCGTCGAGGGATCCCATGTGCACTTCATTGGTCTCGGCTGCATTGCCATACTGGCTGCGGAGAAATAGAAAGTGTTTCCCATCGGGAAGAAAAGCCGGCCAGCGATCCGACAAACTGGTGGACGACAAGGGAACGCTGGTCACGGGCTTGGCCGTTCCTCCAGCCGCCGGAACCTGGAAGATCGGCCCTCCGAAGGAGGGCGCAAATATGATTACATCGCCGTGTCCCCACGATCCTCCGCGGGCTTCGGGCGCATTACAGATCAATGTCGGCGAACCACCGTTGAGATCGGTTCGCCACAGTTGGCCCTGCATGAAAAACGCAACTTCGGCGCCATCCGGCGACCAGAAGGGAAAGTAAGAGTCCTCACTGCCGCGCACCGGCGTAGCCTCAAGGCGGTCGAGCGAGCGCAGCCACAGAAGGTTCTTGCCGTCTTTCTTCGCGATGAAAGCGATGTGCGTACCGTCGGGAGAAAGTGCCGGCCCGGCGTTGCGGTAGAGCGTTTCGAAAATCGTTCCTTCCGGCGGAAGGATGTTGCTGCGTAGAACGCGCCGTGGAGCACGCGCCGACCACAAGCCCGCGGCCAGCGCGATCGCCGCGGCAGCCAATATCGCCAGGGCCGCGATCCACACGGTTCGTCTGCTTTTGCGCGCCGCCACAGCCGGTACGCCAGTCTGCGACCCCGACTTCGCAATCCATAGGAGTTGCAGTCTCAGATCGTGCGCAGTCTGAAAGCGGCCCTCAGGATTTTTCTCCAGGCAGGTCTGGATGACGTATTCGAGCGCGAGAGGCGACGTCGGATGCACGGCCGAGAGCGGCTCGGGATCCTTTTCCAGAATCGCGGTCATCACGCTCAGTTGGGTCTTACCTTCGAACGCGCGCCGTCCCGTGACCATCTCGTAGAGCACGCATCCCAGGCTGAAGATGTCACTCCGCGCGGTGGCTTCTTCGCCCTGCAAAACCTCCGGCGCCATGTATTGGAATGTGCCCACAATCATGCCGTGCTGTGTGAGTTGGGCGGGCTGGGCCGTGAGCATCGATAAGTTCATGGTCGGCGTCGAGGGCGTCAGCCCGGCCTCACCTGAAGATTTCGCTCCCAGCACCGCAACCGGCTTCGCCAGCCCGAAGTCGAGCAGTTTGGCTCCGGACGGAGTCAGCATGATGTTCCCCGGTTTCAGGTCGCGGTGAACGATCCCGGCGCGGTGGGCCTTTTCCAGCGCGTCGCAAATCTGCATGCAGCATTCGAGGGCCTGCTTCAACGGAAGCGGTCCTTTCTGGAGACGCGATTGCAGCGTCTCGCCCTCGACATACTCCATGACCAGGTAGCTGGTGTTGTCCTGAACGCCGACGTCATGGAGCGTGCAGATGTTGGGATGATTCAATGAAGAAATGGTTCGCGCCTCGCGCTCAAAGCGCGACCGGGCTTCGGAGTTGCCAGAAAGTTGCGAAGGCAGAATCTTGATGGCGACCGTCCGGTCGAGGCGGGTATCGCGGGCAAGATAGACCTCGCCCATTCCGCCCGCGCCCAGCGGCGATTGAATCTCATACGGGCCGAATTTTGTTCCGGCGGTCAGCGCCATGCGGTCGCGGGCATTATAGCTCGCGGGAAACTTTGGTCACTTTGTAGCTAACCGGCCAATCACTAGAATCTGGAATATCCCGAATATTGTGAGCATCTTGCGCCGCTTGCGGAAGTGCGCACAGGTAACCGGCTCACACTACCGGTCGGAAACAGGGACGATGCCGATAAGAGATTGAGGGGGAATCGGCATAACACAATTTTATGCAAGTGAAGTTTTGGGGCGTGCGCGGCTCCACGCCCACTCCACAGTCCGAGAACCTGCGCTACGGGGGTAATACCTCGTGCGTGGAAGTGCGCGTCAAAGACGAGATTTTTATCTTCGACTGCGGCACCGGCTTCCGCGCGCTGGGTCACGAACTGGAGCGCGAGTTCGCCGACAAGCCTTTCACCGCGCACGTCTTCGTATCGCACTTCCACTGGGACCACATCCAGGGCATGCCGTTTTTCCGCCCGCTCTACGACCGGCCGCACAGCCAATTTTATTTTCACTCATCCGCGCGAAGCCGCCGTCTCGAGCAAGTCATGGCCGAGCAGATGGCTGCGCCGTACTTCCCGGTCAACCTCGACTACATGCGAGCCCAGCGCCGCTTCTATGACATTGACAACGGATCGATCCCGATGGAAGACGGCATCAAGATTAAGACCGCGTTTCTGAATCATCCCCAGGGATGCATCGGCTTCCGGGTCGAAACCAGCGAAGGCATTCTGGTCTACGCGACTGACAATGAACCTGGCGATCCACACTTCGATAAGAATGTCCGGAAGCTGGCCGAAGGGGCGGACATTCTTATCTACGATGCGCAGTATCTGCCGGAAGAATACGAAGCGCGCCGCCGCGGCTGGGGACACAGCCACTGGCGTGAAGCGGTCAACATCGTCATGGAAAGCGGCGCGAAGGAATTGATTCTCTACCACCACGATCCCGACCACACCGACGAAGTCGTCGATAAAGTCGTCGCCGAGGCCCGGAATTACTATCCCAAGGTGCAGGCCGCGTCGGAGGGATTGGTTCTCAAGCTGTAGTCCCGCCCGTCTAGATAATCGCCTCTATTTCGCCGGCGCATCCAACTTTCGCGCGCCTTCCAGTTGACAGCTGTATTCCTTGTCGCCGTCATGACGAATATAGAGACGCTCTACATCGCTATCGTCATCGACCCGGAACTCTGCGACCTGTCCGGGTGAAAACTGTCCTGCTTGAAATGCACCACAGTAGTCGACCTGGTAAATCAATGTCGGCCCCTGCAGTTCGTACACTTTAGCTTTGCGAACATCGGCACCGAAGAGATCGCCGGCGCCATTACGGCCAAATTCATCGCCATAGTAGTCCCTGCGAACGGTGTAACCGAGGATCGTGCCCTTGGAATAGAGCCGGCCACTGTCGGCAGTGGGTTTCGTGATGGACAGAATTGAGCAGTGGTAATCTCTTGCGCCTTCATGCGCGATATAGATCCGGTCTGATTTCCTGGAGAATTCAACTTCCTGCCCACTTTGAAAGTTGCCGCAGTGGTTGATCTCGTAAGTGATGTT
>DASXDY010000024.1:0-28774 GCA_036490405.1 Candidatus Sulfotelmatobacter sp.
AGGAACGGTCCCACGTGCGCGTCCACGGTGCCGGTGGCTCCGGTGACGATCAAGTGCATGCCTGCCGGGCTTCCCGGCGTGCGCTTCGTCACGACTTGCTGCACGGTGCCGTTGATCGTGGTTTCGTGAGCGGCGTCATAAATTGGAATGGGGCCGCGCGCCGGACTGGCGGCTGCGGACTGCGCTCCTGCTGGAATTGCCGCCACCAGCACTGCGGACACAATCCCGGCCAGTGCCAGCCTCAATTTTTTCCTGCCTCTGCTTCTCATGGAATGGCTCCTTCGAACGGTCGATCTGAATGTGTTTTCCGGTTTCTCCGGCAGATGGGGGTCTGCCTTCTGCGAGCGTCAGTGAAACCGCGAAAATAGAACAGGTTCCAATACGAGCGCACACCTCTGGCGATTATGCGCTGCCATAAGAACCCCTCGAAAGTGAAAAGGTTGCTGTGGTGTTTCCACGCTTGGTACGTGTTCCGAATCGGGAATCGGCATAAACATTGTGTTGGCAGGTGTTTAGGGGGCGGCGGGGTGGTACCGGCGAACCTGCCCCACGAGACCCCGCGCTGGGGCCGAGCGGACGAACTCCGCTTCTTTTCAGCCGTTCTGAGGGGCAGGGATGCTTCGACTTCGCAATGAAATTCGCTGGGCTCACCTCATTGCTGCGCTCAGCATGGCAGGCTGAACGGTTCTACTCTGGCGAGAAATAATTAACGTTGACGGGGTTTTCGAACAGCGAGTAATCGCGGGTCACGACCGTGATGCCGCTTTCGGTGACGAAATAGCGCTGGCGGTCGGCTTCAGCGTCGTATCCGATAGTTGTGCCTTCGGGGATATGGACGTCGCGGTCGAGAATGGCGCGGCGGATGCGGCAGTGGCGCCCGACATTCGCGTGCGAAAAGAGAATGCAGTCTTCCACTTCCGAGTACGAGTTGACGCGCACATCGGGCGACAGCACGGATTTCTTCACGGTGCCGCCGGAGACGATGCATCCGTTGGAGACGATAGAGTCGAGCGCGGTGCCGGTACGTCCGGATTCGGCGAAGACGAATTTCGCCGGCGGATACTGGCGCTGGTGGGTGCGGATCGGCCAGTGATCGTCGTAAAGATTGAAGATCGGCGACACGGAAACGATGTCCATGTTCGCTTCGTAGTAGGCCTCGAGCGTGCCCACGTCGCGCCAGTAAAGAGCTTCCTTCTTGTTCTCGTCGACGAAATCGTAGGCGTAGACGCGGTAGTCGCCGACCATCTTGGGCAGAATGTCTTTGCCGAAGTCGTGGCTGGAATTGGGGTCCTCGGCGTCTTTCAGCAACACGGGAATCAGCACGTCGGCGTTGAAGATATAGACGCCCATCGATCCCGCGACTTTTTCCGGATTCAATGGCGAGCGCAGCGTGGTGACCTTGGGCTTCTCCTGGAAGCCATTGATGCGGCCGTCTTTGTCGACATCGACCACCCCGAACTGGTAGGTTTCCGAGGGATCGATCTGGATGGTGGCGAGCGTGATGTCGGCAGCGGAGTCCTGATGCTGCTTCATCATCTTGCCGTAGTCCATTTTGTAGATGTGGTCGCCGGAGAGCACCATGACGAACTTGGGCTGTTCGGAACCGATGGAATAGATGTTCTGATAGACGGCGTCGGCCGTACCCTGGTACCACTGGTCGCTGACCCGCTTCATCGGCGGCAGGACTTCGATGAACTCGCCGACCTCGCGGCCCAGAATATTCCAGCCCTCGCGGATATGGCGGTTGAGCGAAAGCGCCTTGTACTGCGTGAGAATGTAGACGCGGCGCAGGTCGGAGTTCAGGCAGTTGGAAAGCGTGACATCGATAATGCGGTAGATGCCTCCGAAGGTGACGGCGGGCTTGGCGCGGTCGCGGGTAAGAGGATAAAGGCGCTCGCCTGCGCCGCCTGCCAACAGAACCCCGAGAGTGTCTTTCATGACTTACCTTCAGATTCGGCTGCGATCTTCGGCGGCGGAATCTTACCGCATGGCAGAAGCGGAAAGAAAAACAGTAGATGGTAGCACAGAGCGCAAGGTTGCCAACCACGTCAACCCTGCCGCCTATAATGCTCGGGAAGGACCGGCAATCTTATGACTGAAAATCAAAATTCCCCGCAGCGCGAGAGTTCCCGCATGGAAAAATCCCTCGGCATGCAGCAGGACGTCACGCGGCGCGATTTTCTGAACGCGTCGTTGCTGGCTTCAGGCGCCGCCTTGCTGGAATCGGTGACGCCGGCCCAATTGCTGGCGCAAACGGGGAAGACCGGTGAAGCCGATGACTGGACCGGCTATGGCGGCGTGGGCGACTATGCAAACTCCAACGGAAACACCAACGCGGTGCTGGAAGCGGGACACCAGATTCGCGACGGCGCGTTCGAAAGCCTGCCCGCGAATGCGATTGACACCGGCGAGACCTATGACTGCGTCATGGTTGGCGGCGGAATCAGCGGACTCGCCGGCGCAATGAGTTTTCAGCGAAAAGCCGGCCCGGGCAAAACCTGTCTTGTGATCGACAATCACCCGATCTTCGGAGGTGAAGCCAAGCGCAATGAATTTCTCGTGGACGGCCAGAAGTTGGTAGGTCATCAGGGCTCGGCGCTGTTCTGGCCGCCGATGCCCCACAGCTTCATCGGGCGCTTCTACGACTCGATCGGATTGACAAGTCCACGGCTTGAATATCAGAAGTGGGCCGGGCCGGGACCGGAGATGAAGTTGAGCACCACGCCATATCTCGGCGGCGCACCCTATGGTTTTTATTTCGGCGCCAAATTCGGGAAACCGGAAGGGATGTGGTTGACCGACCCCTGGGGCACGAAGCTGGAAGGCGCTCCGATTTCAGCGAAAGCGCGCGAAGCGTTGTTGCGATCGCAATCCGATGACGCGACAGCGCAAAAACCGGAATACCGCGGCGATGCCATCTCGCGCCGGCTCGACACGATCACACTCGAAGAGCACTTGATGCAGAAGTACTCCATGGGCCGTGAAACGGTTCGAACTTTTTTCACCGATGAAGGCGGCGGCTTCGGCCTGGGCCCGGATGCGCTTTCCGGATACACCGGATATGCATTTGACGCATTGGGCGCGATTCCCGACGACGGGACGCAGATGTTTCCCGACGGCAATAGCGGCATCGCGCGCCTGATTGTGAAGACGCTGATTCCGCAGGCGATCGGCGGCGAACATTCGCTTCCGGATGTTTGCCGCAAGCCGGTGAACTTCGCCGTCCTCGACAGCGTCGGCGCGCCTGTCCGCATTCGATTGGGCTCGACCGTAGTTTGGGTGAAGCATGACGGAGATCCGGCGAAGTCCGAATTCGTGACCGTTGCCTACACCCGCGACGGGAAAACATATCGCGTGAAAGCGCGCTCGGTGGTGATGGCCGGCGGGAGCTGGACGACGAAACATGTGGTGCGCGATCTTCCGCAGGACCGAAACGATGCCTATGCCCAGTTCTACCGCTCGCCCTGTATGGTGGCGAACGTTGCGGTGCGTAACTGGCGCTTCTTGTACAAGATGGGAATTGCCGGCTGCCAATGGTTCGAGGGGCTGGGAAGCTATATGCAGATTCGCAAGCTGGCGTTGTGCGGCGCGGATTCGCCGGTGATCGGGCCGGATTCTCCCGTCGTGCTGACCGTCAAAGTGCTATACATGTATCCCGGCAAAAGTGCCGAGCAGCAGGGCCACATGGGCCGCGGGGAAATGATCGCGGCTCCGTTCCGGGAGTATGAGCGGCAGATTCGGCAGCAGTTCAATGATATGTTCGCGCGGGCCGGGTTTGATGCTTCGCGCGATATCGCCGGGATTATTTTGAACCGCTGGGGGCACGCGTACGCCAGTCCGGCCCCTGGATTTTATTTCGGAAGAGACGGCAAGCCTGCGCCCGGAGATGTGCTGCGCGCCGCGCCGTTTGGCAGGATCGCCTTCGCCAATACCGATCTCTCAGGAATGCCCGACCACAAGTCGTCGATTATCGAAGCAGACCGGGCGGTGGAACAGTTGCTGGATGCGGTGGTGGGCTAGGGAATCGTGGAAGTGCACGGCTTCAGGAGAAGCCATCTCGTCCTACTTGTCCTTATCTCGCTTTTCTTCGTCGATCTTGATGCGCAGGGACTTGAGAAACTTCAAGTCCTGATCGCTGACCTTGAATTCAGGATTGGTCGAAAGCGTGGAAACGAGGGAAGTCTTGTCGGAGTTCTTCTCGCCCTGCTTGCTGACGCCGATGGTGGCCTCAAGCACGAGAAAAATGTCGTAACCGCCCTCTTTTATGCGGGAAACTACCTCGGAGATCTGATCGGAATCCGACAATGACTCGTTGATCGCATCTCCAAGTTCTTTCATCAGTTGCTTGAGTTGTGGATCCACGAGTCCCCCTCAAAAAGCTTGCCGAACAACTGATTAGATGCAGGCGGCGCAAAAACAGTTCGCGCCCGAGAACGTGCGCTCATTGTAGCCCCGCGGGCTGTTAAAATCGAGACCATGGGCAAAGTTTCCACCTTACGAAAGATGGGTGTCGTGGCGCGTGTTGCCGGCCAGCAGGCCGGACGCAACCGCACCGTAAAAGCCGCGTGGGGCGCGGTTTGCAGCACGACACGGTCTTTCGGAAATGTGTTTCACCAACTTTGGCTCGAAGTGATGGGAGTGATCTTTCTGGGGATGGCAATGACCTTCGCCAGCGGCGCGGTGAAGGAATACGGCAAGTATCACTCGGGGCAAAGTGGAGCAGGGCGGCTGGGAGTCGCCATTGCCTTTGCCGCCATCTTCGGATGGTTTGGGCTGAGTTCGTTCTGGAGAGTGCGCCGAAAAGCCAAGCGCATGCAAAGATCCTAGCCGACGGCGTTTCCGCGCTGTCGCGAAGCCGGCTGGCTCCGCTGCGGGCAGCATCGACCACCAAATGAGTCAAAAGACGAATCCATCCGCCGAGATCGAAACCTCCTCGCATATTCCAGTCAAGCCGCTTTATACCCCTGCCGATGTCAAACATTTGGATTACGAGAGCGAAGTTGGATATCCGGGGGAATATCCCTTCACGCGCGGAGTGCAGGCCACCATGTACCGCGGGCGGCTGTGGACCATGCGCCAGTACGCCGGCATGGGCGACGCCGAGGAGTCGAACAAGCGCTACAAGTATCTGCTGGCGAACGGTACGACTGGATTGTCGGTGGCGTTCGATCTGCCAACGCAGATTGGCATGGATTCCGATCATGCGCTGGCTGCCGGAGAAGTCGGCAAAGTCGGCGTAGCCATCGATTCCATCGAAGACATGCAGCGGCTCTTTGACGGCATCGACCTGACGAAGATTTCTACATCGATGACGATCAATGCGACGGCGTCGATTTTGCTGGCACTGTACGTGGCTGTGGCACGAAGGCAGGGCGCGGAGATCCGGAAGTTGTCAGGCACGGTGCAGAACGATGTGCTGAAGGAATACATCGCGCGGGGGACGTATATTTATCCGCCAAAGCAAGCCTTGCGCGTCGTCACGGACATGTTCGCCTGGACGAACGAGAATGTGCCGGAATGGAACCCGATCTCAATTTCCGGTTATCACATGCGCGAGGCGGGATCGACTGCGGTGCAGGAGGTGGCGTTCACGCTGGGCAATGGTATGGCCTATGTCGAAGCCGCCGTGAAGGCCGGGCTGGACATCGACAAATTCGCGCCGCGGCTTTCGTTCTTCTTCAACGCGCACAACAATTTTCTGGAGGAAGTGGCGAAGTTCCGTGCCGCGCGGCGCATGTGGGCGCGCATCATGCGCGAGCACTTCAAGGCGAAAAACCCGCGGTCATGGATGCTGCGCTTTCATACGCAGACGGCTGGGTCGACGCTCACCGCACAGCAGCCGGAAAACAATATTGTAAGGACGGCGATCCAGGCGCTGGCGGCGGTGCTGGGCGGAACGCAATCGCTGCATACCAATTCCTACGACGAGGCGCTGGCCCTGCCGACCGAGCAGGCGGCGCGCATCGCGCTGCGCACCCAGCAGATCGTCGCTTACGAGTCGGGCGCGCCGCAGACGATCGATCCGCTGGCTGGCTCTTACTACATCGAAACTTTGACCAACGAAATCGAGAATCGCGCGGCGGAATATCTGGGCAAGATCGAAGTGATGGGAGGAATGTTGAAGGCCATCGAGCGCGGATTCGTGCAGCAGGAAATCCAGAACGCGGCCTACGAGTATCAACAGAGCGTGGACGAGGAACAGGCGATTGTCGTCGGCGTGAACCGGTTTGAAGTGGAAGAAGAAAAGACGATTCCGATTCAGAGAATCGATCCGGGGCTGGAGACGAAGCAGGTCGAGCGCCTGCGCGCGCTGCAGGCGAAGCGCGATGCCGCTCCGTGGAAAGCGGCGTTGAATGGGGTGGAAGAGGCCGCGCGGTCGGGAGCGAACCTGATGCCGAAAATTCTGGCTGCGGTCGAGGCGTTTGCCACAGTGGGCGAGATTTCCGATGCGTTGCGGAGAGTGTTTGGTGAGTACCGGGAGGCGGTGGTGGTGTAGAGCACGTCGAGCTTCGCTCGACCGGACAGCCGAGGGCGGCTGTCCCTACATTTTCACGCCGGCTGGGCCTGCATCTCTTGAACAGCTTTGTCGAGATGCTTCAGCGCCTCTTCTACGGTGAGTGAATACATCTCACTCCCCACGCCTTCGCCCGATTCGAGGGCCGTCTTCAGGTAGTGTCCGGAGATTTCAACTCCTAATGAATCCGTGATCGACTTTCCCGTCCGCTTCTTGTATTCCACCCACGCCGGATGAGGCAACGCGACCCAGACTTTTCGCCCGTCGACCAAAAACTTGTAATCAACCGCGTCGGCATGCCGCGTGGCGATGGCCACGATCTGGGCCTGATAGACGCAGTGGACCTGCTTTTTGGTCCAGCGGTCGGTGGCGTGGAAGTCCTCGAACATGGATTAACTATAGCGAACGGACTGGAGTGCCGCAAACCTGCCAGGTTCAATTAACCATCGTTAATCAAGATGTCATCCTGAGGATGGCGATAGCCGTCCGAGGGACCTACGACGGCCGGATTAGCCGGAGCTGCGAGCGAGGCTCTGATGCGCTGCTCGCACTACTCGCGTTCTCGCTTGCGTCCTTGGTGGCTCATGCCGACATACGGTCCCTCACGCCGGCTTCGCCGCCGTTCAGGATGACACCGAGCGTTTTAGCCGGGCATCACGGCCGTTACACGTCTGCGTTTGCGTACCCGTGCTGATACCGTTTGTCTCAAACCTTCTCTGATAATCTGGCCAGTTCTCCACAAGCGGAGACTTCTGTTTCTCATGAAGAATTGGTTTCTGCATCGCAGGTTCGCGTTCCTGCTCGCATTCATTGCGGTCGCCCGCGCCGGATTGCCTGCATCCTCTCCCAATGAAAAACCGGATGAGTTGCTTTCCGCGATGCAGGATGAGATGCAGCGGGCGCAAACCAGCCTGCGGAAGCTCGATCCCGCCCCATACTTTCTCAGCTATTCCGTGTACGACAATCGCATCGCCATGGCGTTCGCCAGCGAAGGGAAGCTGGTGAATTCGTTCCAGACCCGGCGCCGCGCGGCCGACGTGACCATGCGCATCGGCACGCCGGCCCTCGATAATTCGCACGCCCAAAATCGCGCCTCGGCGCGCACCTCGGGAACGCTTCCGCTCGAAGATGACCGCAATGCCATCGCCCGCGAATTGTGGCGGCTGACGTACGAGGAATACCGCAAGGCGTCGAAAGCATACGCGAACGTCAAGACGAACACCGAGGTGCACGCGCAGGAAGAAGACACCTCGCCCGACTTCTCGCAGGAAAAGCCGCCCACGCACGCGGACTACAAAGAGGTCGCCGCGCTTCCCGAGCAGAAGGCGCTGGAGAATCTGGTCCGCGAGTATTCGGCGCACTTCCGAAAGTATCCCTACATTTATTCGTCGATTGTGGTCGCGACGGCGCAGCAGAGCGAGCTTCACTTTCTGGCGACGGAAGGGAATCATATCGTTGCGCCCAACGCCTTGATTCGCGTGGCCATCGAAGCCGATACTCGCGCCGACGACGGCATGGACCTGATGCGGGTCGAGACCTTTCAGGCCGAGAGCATCGCGCATCTGCCCCCGGCCGCTGAAATTTCCGCGCGCGTGGAAAAAATGGCGACCGACCTGAAAGCCTTGCGCGATGCGCCACTGGCGGAGCCTTATGCGGGGCCAGCGCTGCTCTCCGGGCGCGCGGCGGCCGTCTTCTTCCATGAAGTGCTGGGCCACAGGCTGGAAGGACATCGTCAGCGCGGCGAACAGGAAGGCCAGACATTTACCAAGAAAGTCGGGCAGGCGGTCCTGCCGGAATTTCTCAGCGTGACCGACGATCCCACCCTGCGCACGCTCAACGGCATGGACCTGGGCGGATGGTACCAATTCGACGATGAAGGCATGCCGGCGGCACGCGTCGAAGTGATCAAGGATGGCATTCTCAAAAATTTTCTGATGTCGCGCATGCCGATCAAGAACTTCGCCAACTCGAACGGTCACGGTCGCGCTCAACCCGGGCTGATGCCTACGGGCCGCCAGGGGAACCTGATTGTTTCCTCCACGCGCACGGTGAAAGATTCTGAGCTGCGCCAGAAGCTGATTGACGAAGTCAAAAGGCAAAGCAAACCGTACGGCCTTTACTTCGAAGACATCCAGGGCGGCTTCACGCTGACGGCACGCTCTACTCCGCAGTCGTTTCAGGTGCTCCCGGTGCTGGTGTGGAAGGTTTATGCCGACGGGCGCCCTGACGAACTGGTGCGCGGCATCGACATCGTCGGCACTCCGCTGGCGGCGATGAACCGCATTCTCGTGACCGGCGACAAGACTGACATTTTCAATGGCATGTGCGGGGCGGAGTCCGGACAGGTTCCAGTTTCGGCAGCCGCGCCGGCGATGCTGTTCTCTGAAATCGAAGTGCAAAAGCGCGCGCACTCGCTCAACCGGCCTCCCATTCTGCCGTCGCCAACGGAGGATATGTATCCATCGGAGAAACAACCGGGAGGCAAACCATGAGGATTCGCCTTCCCCACGCTCTGCTTCCAGGATTGCTGTTTGCTCTGCTTCTTCCGGCCGCAGCGCAGAAATCGAGCGAAGTTAAATCCAGCGACGTTAAGTCCAGCGACGCCAAAGACGATCTCGTCCTCTCGGCCATGCGCGCGGAAATGGATCGCTCCAAAGCCCAGCTGAGAATGGAGAACGTCGCGGCGCCCTACTACATCGAGTATCGCGTCTTCGATCTGGATGAACTTGGCGCAGAAGCTGCATTCGGCGCGGTCCGCGGCGTGGGGCACACGCACTTCCGTTTCCTGCGCGTCGTCGTCCGCGTAGGCGACTACAAAGTCGACAGCTACTTCGGCCAGGGCGAAGGCACCATGGATTTTCTTCCCGTGGATGACGATATGCTGGCGTTCCGCCACCAGCTCTGGATGGCCACGGACCGCGCCTACAAGGCTGCCGCCGAATCGCTCACTGCGAAACAGTCGCAGTTGAAGCAGCTCACCGTCGACCAGCCGGTCGACGATTTCGCCCACGCCGACCCGGTGCAGTTCATTGGCCCGCTGGTGACGCTGCAAGTCGATCCTGCACCGTGGACGAAAATGCTGGCGGATGCTTCGGCCCTCTACAAGAACGATCCTGAAATCGAGTCGTACGATGCGAACCTGAAATTTCAGGCAGTGAACCGCTATTTCATGAACACCGAGGGAACCGTGGTTCGCAACGGCGCCAACTACTATGAGATGACCGTGGCGGCCACCACGCAGGCCGCCGACGGGATGAGCCTCAAGCGCGACAAGGGCTACACCGTCGGCAACGTGAAAGACTTGCCCTCTGCGGCAGAATTTTCGGCTGCGGCCGCTAAACTTGCGGGAACGTTAAAAGATCTTCGCAATGCCCCGGTGGCGGAAGAAGAATATCGCGGGCCGATACTTTTCTCGGCCGACGCCGCCGCGGCTGTCTTCTCCAGTTTTGTCGGAGAAAACGTCCTGGGCCGCAAACCGGAACTGGGCAAAAATGCGCGCACGACGGGAGGCTTCGCGGCGAGCTACAAAACGCGCGTGCTGCCGGATTTCATGTCAGTGGTCTCCGATCCGACGATGGCGGCCTACAACGCCACGCCGCTGCTCGGACACTACGAGATTGACGACGAAGGCGTCCGCGCACAACGCGTTTCTGTAATTGAGAAGGGCACGCTCGTGAACTACCTGCTGGGCCGCGAGCCGATCCGGGATTTTCCCATGTCGAACGGGCACGGCCGGGCGCAGGTTCCCGTGGGCAAACCCGAACCGCATAACAGCAATCTGATTTTTAGCTCCTCGCAGCCGGTGCCGAAAAGCGATTTAAAAAAGAAGCTGATCGAGCTCTGCCAGCAGCGCGATCTCGCATATTGCTACTTTGTCGAGACGTTAGGCCCGCAGCACACGCCACGGTTGATCTACAAAGTCTGGACGAAAGACGGCCACGAGGAACTGGTCCGCGGCGCGGCCTTTGGCGATCTGGACATCCGCTCGCTGCGCAGCGACCTGATCGCCGCCGGAGACGACGCCGAGGCGGAAAATCACCTGATGAACATTCCACACAGCATTGTCGCGCCGTCGATTCTGTTCGATGAACTGGAAGTGAAGCGGGCCAATCAGAACAAAGAGAAGCTGCCGGAGTATCCGCCGCCGGCGGTGAAATAAATCAGGTTTCAAAGTGGCAAGGTTTCAAGGTTGTGGGGTTGCTTTCGCTGAAAGCAAAGCATGGGCCTGGTCGGCTACCAGGCCGATTCCCCGCTCTCGCGCATCTTTTTCCAGGCCAGAGATCTTAATGCCCGCAGAGGCCGCGCCTGAGTCCGCTTCAATTTCAGCGAGCGCAAGACGCGCCATCAGTTCGTAAATGCGATAACCAAACTTCTGAGTTGACGAAAGTGTCGCCGCGAGTTCGCTACGAGCCGCGGCGATATTGCTCGATTTTGCTTTCACGCGCGCATCGGCAAGTGATGCTTCATAGCGTTGCGACTGGCCCGGCGTCAGTTGCGACATCTTGACGGATTTCGCGGCGGCCGCCTGAGCGTCCTTTAAGTTGCCTTCGCGCAGGAGAATGCGCGCCAGCACCGCGTTTGCCCAGGCCGCATTCCCCCACGAATTGGCTTTCTCGAAATGATCGGCTGCCTGCGCGGCCAGGACTTCTCCCTCCGAGTACTTCTTTTCGAAAAGATTGAGAGCGGCAATCTGGATACTGATTTGCCCGCCATAGTCTTCGTCTCCAATCGACTTGCACAGAGCGAGCGCGTCCTCGTACTGTTTCCGCGCACCGGCCAAATCTCCGCCATAGAAAAGCGTATCGCCGATGCCCGCCATCGGGTACGTCTGGCCGTGCTGGTAGGAAAGCTCCCGCGCCAGTGACAGCGAGTCCTCGTAATACTTTCGCGCGCTGGCGAGATCTCCCATCTCGACGAAGATAATGCCGGTATTATTCATCGTGTCGGCGGTTCCGCGGCGGTCTCCGATCTGTTTGAATGCGGCCAGCGCCTGCTGCTGCATTTTCATCGCGCCGGGAATGTCGCCCAGACCGTCGAGCGTGTTAGCCAGGTTGCCGTAGTCGCTGGCCAGTCCGCCGGGATCATGCGTTTCCAGGTGAAATTTTTCGTTCCGTTGGTAATAGCTCATGGCCTCGCGCAATTCTCCGCGAGAATAAGCGACATTGCCGAGGCGCTCATAAGTTGCGTAGATGCTCTTCTGCGCGCCGATTTCGCGGAACTCCGCCAGCGCGGTTTCAAATTGTTTTTTCGCGTCGTCGAAATCGCCCTTGTTGTAGGAGACATCGCCCACGATCAGCAGGCAACGGGCCGCGGCGCGTCGCTCTCCCGCGGACACATAGAGTTCGCGGGCCTGATTGGCAAAAGCGATCGCTTTGTCCGACGGGCCCAGGCGTACCCAGGCTTGCGATTCCACTTGCAACGCCTGGGCGACGAGAAGATTCGCTCCGATCGTCCGGCCGAGGGCGGCGGCGCGCTCGGCCGCAGCCTGCGACTTCTTGAAATCACTTACCACGCTGGCAATGCGGGCCTCGGCGAGATCGAGACGCGCGGTGTCGGCCTCCGAAACGGCGCGCGGGCGCAGGTCGGCAAGAGTCGTTCCCGCATCGTCCCCATGGCCGGCAGCCATCTGGGCGCGGATCAGCAGCAGCCCGTAATCAATATTGTCGGGGAACGACTGCACCAGCGAACGGTAGCTTTCGATCGCCAGTGGAGTCTCCGAGAGAAGTTCGTGGGCGCGGCCGGCGATCAGCAATCTGTCTTCTGGAGAGAATCTCGCCGACAGATCGAGCGCGCGCTTCGCTTGCTCGGTGGCTTTCGCTTCGTATCCCAGAGAAGACCAGGCCTCGGCCAGCGCGGAGTGTATGGGCGCGTAGTCGGGTTCGAGGCTCGCAGCCTTTTCGAGCAGGTCGCGCGCAGCCAGTGCGTCGAACAGGCGCAACTTCTGCAATCCTTGCGAATAAAGTCGCGCCGCCTCCGGATTCGTGGGCAATGACGCCTTGACTACGGCGGACTGCTCTTGCGACAGAGCGCCGATTCCCAGCTTGCCGCGCAGTTCTGCTCCAGCGCGACTGACGAGATCGTCAATCTCCGATTCGTTTCCTTTTTCCGAAACTGCTGCCAGTGTCACTCCCGCGACCGCGTCCTGCAGGCGCACATCGAGGCGCAGCAATCCGTTGCCGAGTGGAACGTATGATCCCATCACCACGTTGTCGCTGCCCAGGTTCTGCCGGATGCGCGCCAGCGTCTGCGGGCTGAAGCTGTCGGCGTCGGGAAGAGAGAGGCTCGCCTTCATCTGTGCGACGCTCTCGCCCGGGATGGTGCGCAGTTGATCGCCCTGGCTGAGTTCGGTGGTAAGCATCTCCGAAATTGCCGTGGAAAGCCACGACTTCTCCGGATTGTCGGAGACATTCTTGAATCCCAGCACCGCGACCGAGCGGCGGCGGTTTGCCGGTGAAGGAATGCTCGGTCTTGGAGTGCGATAGCGAGCGAAAACGATGGCGGCGATGATGACGATCAAGGCAGCCACGGAGAGAACGCGGTTGCGGTACGGGTGCTTCGCAATGGCAGGCGCGGCCGATGATGTGGATGACGTGGCGCTCGGCGTGGCCGCGGTCTCTAATGCCGCGCCCAATTCTGCGGCGGTCTGGAAGCGCTGCGTGCGGTTGCGCTCCAGCGCTTTCAGGATAATTCCCTCCAGCGCAGGGGGAACGCCAGCGTTCAGCTTGCCGGGCGGCTCCGGGGATTGGTTCAGGATCGCATTGATCAAGAGCGCATGAACGCTCTGCTGAAACGGACGTTTGCCCACGACCATCTCGTACAGAACAGCCCCAGCCGACCACACGTCGGTGCGCGCATCCGCCATATCGCCGGTCAGTTGTTCCGGCGACATATAGGGCAGAGTTCCGCTGGTCTCCTGCGACTTGGTTACCGTGGCGGTCATGCCCATTTCGCTGGCGTGGGGCGTAAACTGCGCGAGCCCGAAGTCGAGAATTTTTAAGCGGCCATCGCTGGTGACGCGAAGATTGGCAGGTTTCAGGTCACGATGGATGATGCCTTGCTCGTGCGCGGCCTGGAGCCCTGCCGCGAGTTGCATGCCGAGGCGTATGGCTTCACGGGGAGGAACGGGCCCGGCCGCCAGCTTTGCATCCAGCGTGATGCCCGGAATGAATTCAGTGACCAGGAAATCGACGCCGCGGTCTGCGCCGAATTCATGCACGGTAGCGATGTTGGGATGATTGAGTCGCGCGAGTGACAGCGCTTCTTTGCGAAAACGTTTGCGGGCGGCGTCGTCGGTCAGAGAACCGGCGGGCAGCACCTTGATCGCGACATCGCGATCGAGGTGCTCATCGTGGGCGCGATAGACCACGCCCATTCCGCCGGCGCCGATCTGCTCCACGATCCGGTAGTGCGATAACTGCTTGCCGATCATCGACTGCGCCGCCTGAGAGTCCAAAGGATAAATTTCGCGGGCAGGGATAGCAATCGCAGAGTCGCGAATGGCGAGCGAATTCGGGATTGAGCGAGAAAAAAATCCCCGGAGCATAAGACTCCGGGGATAAAGCTAAAACCCAGCTTTTGTTTTCTTACTGCGGCTTCTTGTCTTCGTTCTTGCGCTCTTCCTGCTTCGGAGGCTTTTCCTGCTGTTGCCGTTGCGGGGGAGCGGGCCGCGCTTCGGCGGGAGGCCGCTGCGCCGGCGGTCGCGGTGCGGCTTCGGGGCGCGAAGCAGGTTCGCTTCTGGGCTGTTCCGAGGGGCGCGCCGCCTCCGGCCGATTGTTCTCCGGCCGGTTCGTCTCGGGGCGATTCGGTGTCGGTTGTGGCGCCGGACGGGCATTAGGCGGTGTGGATGACGGATGCTCCGCCCGCGCCGGAGGCTCGCGCTGGCGATTCGGTTCCGCGTTCGGCGTGGGCCGGTTGCTGGGTTGATTCGCCTCGGGCCGGTTGGGCTGCGGGCGGTTGTTGTCAGGACGATTGTTGTCCGGACGAGGGTTGTCCGGATGAGCATTCGGTGCCGGTTGATTTGGTTCCGGACGAGCGTTCGGCTGGGCGGACGGTGGACGGTCCGGACGGACTGGTGGTTCTGCCGGACGATTCGGTTCCGCCTTCGGCGCTGGCCGGTTGTTTGGAGCGGGCTGGTTTGTCTCGGGCCGATTGGGCTGGGGCCGATTATTCTCAGGATTGCTGGTTCCTGGGCGGTTCGGCGCCGGTTGATTTGGCTCCGGACGGTTGTTCGGTTGTGCAGATGGCGGATGGTCTGTGCGGGCTGGTGGCACCCCTGGACGATTCGGTTCCGCGTTCGGCGCTGGCCGGTTGTTCGGCACCGGTTGATTTGGGATCGGACGGTTCGGAGCCGGTGGATTGCTTTCCGGACGACTGCCCGGACCTGGTTGATTCGGTTGCGGGCGGTTGTTTGGCTGCGCCGTGGGCGGGGTTGCGCCCGGACGTTCGTTCGCCGCGGGAGCATTTCCGGGGCGATTCGCCGCCGGATTGGCCGGAGCCGGTGTTGCGGTGGCGGGCTTTGCCGGTGGCGCGACTTTCACGAGCCGGGCAGTTGGGTTGTTGGCCGGAGCGAGTTTCTGCATCGCGGGGCGGGCAATCGGCTGTCCGGGGTGCTGGTCCAATACCTGCTGTCGCGCCGCAAAGGATGGCCGAGGCGGAGGGGGAGCAGCTTTGGCTGTGATGGTGCGATTCGCGATGGCTTGCGGTGGCGCGGCGACGCGGTTCGCGGTGTTTGCGTGAGGTCCGAGCACGGCTTCGCGCGCCGGAGGCACGGCCGCCCGCGAACTCATCGGCGCCGAGGCGATCTGCTGTGCGTTGACTCTTACCGCCGCGCGCCCCACCGGCTGCGCGCTGACAAACGTGCGCTGCGGAACCGCGGTGACTGCGTTGTTCACGGTGCGGTTCACATAGGTGACGTTGTTGATGGTGGTGTTCTTGTTAATGATGGTGGTGTTGTAAACGTTGGTGATCGTGGTCTGATTGACGACGGTGTTGCTTACATTGACGCGGTTCACATACCCGCGGCTGACCTGATACGACGGAACGTAAACTTCACGTGGCCCAAGTGGGAACCACGCAACGTTTCCGCCGAAGGCAAGTCCTCCTCCACCAACGAAAACTACCAGGGCCGGTGCATAGACCGGACGCACGGCGACCGGTCCGGGGATCCATCCCCAGCGGTTGCTGATGAAGGCCCACCGGCCGTAGTGGAATGGCGCGTAACCCCAGCGGGCATCGTCAACCCATGTCCATCCCCAGGGATCGATCCATGCCCAGTGGCCGTCGCGATATGGCGCCCAGCCCGCGTTGACGCGGGGGTACCAGACATTGCCGTACTGTGCCTGCGCCTGCCAGTCTCCGTTTTCGTCGAGATCGTCGAAACCGACTACTTCTCGTGAGCAGTATCGGGCTGACGGCGAACTGTCGTAACGGCGTTCGCGCGATACCGCCCAATTGTCGAAATCATCGGGATTTCCGATCTGCTGAACTTCCGCATTCAGGGCATTCGTGCCGCTGAAGGTGGTGCGCTGTCCCGCATGCAGCGTGTAGCTCTGGCCGTTGCCGGTGGATTCTCCGGCGCCTTGCCAAATTGTTACCACGGAGTAGTCACCGTTTTCGGACGTTTCGATTTTGTAGCGGCCCGGTTCTGAAACCGTGAACGCCTGGTTGGGCGTGTCGATTTCAAAAACGTTGTCGCGGTCCATCGACCACACGCGAAGATTGATCGCTCCCGCGGTGACTTCCATCTGTACGGTGCGGTCGTCGAGATTGAGAAATGAAAAGCCGGTGTTGGGCGCGAGGTTGATCATCGAGGAGCCGAGTTGGATTTCGGCGCGCGCGTCTTTGTCGGCCCAGAGTTTGTCGCCCGTAGTCATCGGCCGGTTAGGAACCGCCTGCACCCACTCGTTTTCTCCAGCGGGCTGGAAGGAGACTGAGCCCTGCATGTAGCCGAGGCGCGCGACGCGTCCCGGCGGATCGTCCTGATCGTAATCCTGGTCTTGTGCCTTCGCGACCTGCGAAGAAGCGGCGCCTAGAAGTGAAACTGCCATCAACGCTGCGGCCAGTCTCAGCGCTCTTTTCTTTTGCGCTAATTTTTTCCAAAAGGCTTTGTTCATGAATGTGTTCACCATGTTTCTGGACGAAAGATTTTTGAACGGAGAATCTGACGCCCCAATTTGAGGAGGTCCATGCGGACCCTACCGAGCAATCCTTAGATGCCCCGCTTAACGGTAACAGGCGTAGGGTGATCTGCGTAGGCTGGGTAACACGCCTACGCCACGCTGCTACAATGACGCGAACTTTAAGACCTGCAAATACGTATGTTCTTATGGGTTTGGCGTAGGTCTCGAAACCCTGTCGTTGGTCGTTAGCCGTTGGCCGGTAGCTCCTTGGTGTTTGCGGTTGTGTCTTGCACTCAAGGAGCAACGACAACCGACCATCGACGAACGACGATCGTTCTCATTTTCCGGGGAGCACCAAGTGGAAGACGTCCAGGTCGTAGCGATGCTGGTTCGGCGATGTATCGCCGGCGATGCCGCCGCCTGGGAAGAAATCGTGCACACCTACAACCGAAGAATCTATAACATCTGTTACCGCTTCGCAGGATCAGCCGACGATGCGCAGGACCTCACGCAGGACGTCTTCATCAAGATGTACCGGACGCTTCCCAGCTATGACGCGTCCAAAGGCGCGTTCGTGACCTGGGTTACGACGATTACGCGCAACCTGCTGGTGGACCATTTCCGCAAGACCAAGCAGGACCGGATGACCGACTCCATGGACACGCCGGCATCGGAGCACGAAGACGCCCAGCCGCTCTCTGAGCAAATTCCTGACCAATCTGCTCCGCCCGACGCCCACATCCGCCGCCGGGAGGTGTCGGAAACGGTTCATGCGGCTTTGGGCAAGCTTTCCCCCGAACTTCGGGAAGCAGTGATTCTAAGGGACTTACAAGATATGGACTATCGCGAAATTGCCACAGTTTTGAAGGTTCCGGAGGGTACCGTGAAATCCAGAATAAATAGAGGGCGCGCGGAACTTGCACGCCTGCTTCAACGTACCTATAGGCAGGTGATGTGATGCCAGACCAGACCAGAAACGGAATGCAGTGTCACGAGTTCGACCTGCTGCTCACGGAGGCCCTAGACGGCGTCCTGAGCGGGGTTGCACTCGACCGCTTCCAGGCCCACGCCAAGTCGTGCAAGGCGTGCGGGCCGCTGCTCGCCGAAGCTGAGGCGGGCCGCAACTGGTTGAAGGGTCTCACGGAGGTGGAGCCTCCAGCCAGCCTGGTCACGAATATCCTGGCATCCACGACGGGCGTTGACACCCAACGCCTGCGGACCGCTGCCCCCTTGTACCAACCGCGAGTTTCGTGGTGGGAGCAGGTGCGGGCTTCGTATGTCGAGCCCGTTTTGGCGATGGTTCGCCAGCCGCGCTTTGCCATGTCGTTTGGCATGGCGTTTTTCGCGCTGTCGGCGATCATGACGGTTGCCGGAGTAAAGCCAGGGGATGCGGCGCTGACTGTGAGTCAGATGGTGGAGCATCCTTCCAGCATCCGCCACGTTTACTACAACACGCAGGCCCGGATCGTGCGGTACTACGAGAATGCACGCATCGTCTACGAGTACCAGGCCGCGATGCAGCGATTCAAGCGCACCGCGCCAGCCGAACCCGGACCAGCGAAGAAGAAAGACCGCCCGAACGACACAACACAACAGCCCGAGCAGAAGCAGGAGCGCAATTACAGCCAGACGGAAAATCAACTCATTCTGGCCAGCGTTCCTGTGGGGCCATATCTCGAATGTTGCGATCTGCCTGTAGTGTCGGTGACCACTGACAGGAGGTTCGTATGAACTGCGCCAATCACAGCGACCAGGCTGCGGTGGCGTTCTGCCGCACCTGCGGCAAGCCACTTTGCAATCAATGTACCCGCGACGTCCGCGGGGTGATCTATTGCGAATCCTGCCTGGCGGCGCGACTGGATGCTGCCGCGCCCGCGATGGGGTTCACTCCGGTCCAGCCTTCACCACAGCAGACCGGATATCAGCAGCAATTCGTCAATCAGGGCCCGGGGTTAAGAACCGTGCCCGCGGGGCCCACTGGTCCCAACCCGACGGTGGCGGGAATCCTCGGTGCAATCCCACTCGGCCTGGGAGCCGTTTACTGCGGCCAATATGCGAAGGGGCTCATATACCTGGGCATCTTCGTGATGTGCATCGTCGGTTTTTCCGCCGACCTGCCTTGGCAGGGATATGCCGCGCTGGGAATTTTCCTGGGATTCTTCTGGGTCTACCAGATTCTCGACTCCATCCGGACAGCGAAGGCGATTCAGATGGGCGAGCCCGCGCCCGATCCTTTGGGCATCGTGCAGATGTTTGGAGGCAGCACGCCGGGAGAGAAGACCGCTACCACCGAAAGCAGCACGAACATCCCCGCGGCAGCCGCGGTACTGATCGTCCTGGGAATATTGTTCCTGATCAACACGGTTTTTGACTTCAGCCTGCACCGTTATTGGCCTCTGATTTTGATCGCTCTTGGCGTGTGGCTCTTCGCAAAACATTGGGGACTGCTGGGTTCGCATCGGCCGCAGTGTCTCTGCGAGCGCTGCCGTATGCGGCGTCTGATGGGGCCGGCGATTCTTGTCACTCTGGGTGTGATTTTCCAGCTCGACGAGGTTACCCGGTTTGATTTCTGGAGGACCTGGCCGGCCATCCTGCTGGTGATCGGCGTGGTCAAGCTGGTTCAGAGCAACGCTTCCTATGCCGGACACGTGGGACCGCTTTCGCCGGGACCCGGCATGTCGCCTCCACCTGTTCCTCCGCCGTCTGCGGCAGCAGTTCCGTCGCAGAGTGCGGCTCCGAATACGCAGTCGACCTCTTCTGGCGAGGTGAACAATGTCTAACTCCGTCGTCACCCCTCCACCGCAGATGACGCCGATGCCGCCGCTTCCCCCGCGACGCCACCGCTCCTTCGCCGGCCCCTTTGTCCTGATCGTGATCGGTGCGATTTTTTTGCTGGGCACGATGCGGATTCTTTCCGTCAGCCGCCTCTGGCACCTGTTCGCAAATTACTGGCCGGTGCTGCTGATTCTTTGGGGAATCATCAAGCTGGTCGAGCACCAGCAGGCGCAACGGGAAGGTATGCGTTCTGCCGGCATCGGCGCCGGAGGTGTGCTGCTGGTTGTCATGATCATCGTTTTCGGCCTGATCGCGACCCAGATCGATCACACCAACTGGTCGGGCTGGCGCGATCAGATTGACGATCCCGACATCCGCGAATTATTCGGCGGCGATAACTTCAGCTTCAACGACAATCTGGCGCAGGATTTTCCCGCGGGGGCAACTTTAAAGGTGATCGATACCCACGGTACCGTCAGCGTGCATGCCTCCGACGACAACAAAATTACAGTGGTCGTGCGCAAGCGCATCAATGCCGACAATCAGGGCGACGCCGACAAGTACAACCAGGAGACGAGACCCGCCATCACCGCGATCGGCGGATTGGTGACCGTGGATGCGAAGGCTGAAGCGGCCGGAGATCATCCCGTCGAAGTGGATCTGGATATCTCTCTCCCGCGCAAGGCGCCGTTGACGGTCAGTTCCCGCCGCGGAGATACCAATGTCACCGGGCGCGACGGCACCATCGACATCTCCTCGCAGCATGGCGATACCTCGATCGAAGATATTGGCGGCAACGTCAAAGTCAGCCAGGAAAAGGGATCGGTCAAGGTCCAGCAGGTGACGGGTGATGTGCGTGTCGAGGGACGGGTGAACGACGTTTCTGTCTCGGACGTGAAAGGAAGCGTCGCCCTCGAAGGCGAGTTCCAGGAAAGCGTCAAGCTGGAACGCATCGCGAAAATGGTGACCTTCAAGTCGGCGCGCACCGATATGGAATTTTCGCGAATCGACGGCACGCTCGATCTCGATTCAGACGATCTTCACGCCGAAGAAATCACCGGCCCGCTTCATCTGAGCACGCGCTCCAAGAACATTCGCCTGAGTGATGTTTCCGGCGATGTGCGTTTGCAGAACGACAATGGCACGGTCGAACTGGGGATGCGGAACGTTGGCAACGTACAGATTGACAATCGCAACGGCGACCTCCAGATCAGCCTGCCGGAAAAGGCCGGGTTCCGCATCGATGCTCGCGCGCGCGATGGCGAGATTCAGTCCGACTTTGAAGGCTTGAAGGTGGACAACAACGACCACGAGTCTCATGCCAGCGGAAGCGTCGGCAACGCCGCTTCTCACATCGTGCTCAACAACGAGCATGACAATATCGAGATCCGGAGGGCGAGCGCCACTCCGCCGAAGCCTCCGGAGCCGCCCGCGGCGGGAAAGGCGGGCAAGTCTTTGCCAGTGCCGAAAGAGAATGTCGAGCCGACGGACAACTGATTTGCGCATGCAGACGATTGTAACGGGCCCCTTGTCTCTTCCTTGCGCGTTTCTCGACAACGATTGTTTTCCGTATAGTGCAGCTATACACTATACGGGTGATCCTGAGCTACCGGCATAAGGGTCTAAAGAAATTCGCGGAAACAGGAGCGAAGGCAGGCATCCAACCCAAGCATGCTGTTCGGCTGCGGAGATTGCTTACCGCGCTCGATGTTGCGAGTCAGGCTGGGGATATGAACGCTCCTGCGAATAATCTTCATTCGTTAAAAGGCGATTTGCAGGAGCATTTGGGCCGTATCGGTCAGTGGCAATTGGCGTCTGACCTTCGCATTCCACGGAGAGGACGTAATCTTGGTGGACTATCAGGACTACCACTAACCATGATTTTCCAACCCGCACATCCCGGTGAGGTCTTGAGGGAGTATCTAGGATCCATCAGCGTAAAGGAGGCTGCCGAACGTTTGGGCGTGACCAGGGCCCATCTGTCGCGCATCCTCAACGGCCGGGCCGGCATCACGGCCCCGATGTCATTGCGATTGTCAGCCGCGCTCGGGACGACGGCCGATTTCTGGCTTAAGATGCAAATCCAGCGAGACCTGTGGCTAGCTCGCAAACAAGGAACCCCGAAAGTACGTCCCTTTCCGCGGCTTGCTCGCAGGGAAGCATCTGCAACTCACGGCTAGCTTGGACATCTGCCACTAGGTCTTAAGCTTCCCAGCGACCAACTCTTGCACCTTGGCAAGCACCTCATCTTCCGACATTGATGTCGAGTTGATGACTACGGCATCGTCTGCTGCCACCAGGGGTGACGCCGCTCTGGTGCGGTCGCGCCGGTCGCGCTCGCGTAAATCTTCGGCGACGTTTGCGGCGACTTCCCCCTCGATCTTCTGCTGTGCGAGACGGCGCTGTTCACGCACAACCGGGTCGGCATCGAGAAAGACTTTCAGGTCCGCGTCGGGAAATACCTTCGTCCCAATGTCACGGCCTTCCATCACCACCCCGCCTGCCGCGCCCATCGCGCGTTGCTGGGCCACCATCCAAGCACGGACTTTCGGATGGACCGAAACGCGGGACGCGGCCTCGGTCACGTCGCGCTCGCGGATTCGTGCGGACACATCTTTGCTGTCGAGTAGAGTGCGGTTGCCTCCGATTGTCGGCTCGAGGTGAATGCTTGAACGTTCCGCCAGATTCAGCAGAGCGGCTTCGTCATCGAAAGAAGCATCGTTCTCAATCGCCTTTAATGCCAGAGCGCGATACATCGCTCCACTTTCGAGGTTTGCGTAACCGAGCTTGCGCGCCAGCCGCGAGGCAATGGTGCTCTTACCCGCCCCGGCGGGGCCATCGATGGCGATGATTAATTTGCGGGAAGCATTCATGGCGAACTAGAGATTGTACACATTGGCCGAAATCTGCCGCCGCGGCGTCGCGTAACCGAAAACTTCGATCCGGCCATTGTCCTTTTTCCGATCACCCGGTGGGTCGAATTGCAAGCCGGGGCTGTCCCTTCGGGCACGCAGAGATTAAGCCTTGTGGTTGCCCCTTACAGCCCTTTCGGTATCTGTCTCATTTATTAAAACGGGATAAGAATGATCCACCAATCGCACAACGCTCGTGAGTGCGCCGCAGGGCAGCCAAAGCCCTTGCGCCATACGTCTCAGGAGAATCTATGTCCCAGAACGCGAAGGTATTCCCATGCCCGCAAGGAGATTCGATATTTCCAATACTTAACCGCATCACGGTTTTCGCGGCCGCCATTTTATTGCTGCCGGCGGCAGGAATCGCGCAAACCGCACATGATCCTGGAGTACGGGGTGGCGCACCCGGAGCCGGAGGAATGATCTCGGGCCTGAACGCAAATCAGCAGGCGATGTTCTCGGCCAGCACGACCGAGTTCATGGAAATTGATTCGGTGAAGGGCTCCGTCAGCGGGACCGGCGCGGGCCTTGGGCCCAGATTCAACGCCGAGGGCTGCGGACAGTGCCACGCTTCGCCTGCGCTGGGCGGAAGCAGCCCGGCGGTGAACCCGCAGGTTGCGGCGGCCATCGATCAGGGCGCGATCAACCAGCTTCCCTCGTTTATCACGACGAGCGGGCCGGTGCGGGAGGCGCGGTTTCCCTACACCTCCGATCTGCGGCACACCGATGGCGGAGTTCACGATTTGTTCGTCATCACCGGCCGCGGCGATGCCGTGGGCTGCAATCTGAAGCAACCGGACTTTCAGCAGGCACTCGCGTCGAACAATGTGATCTTTCGCATCCCAACCCCGACCTATGGCGGCGGATTCATTGAGGCGATCCCGGATTCCACAATTCTGGCGCAGGTCAATTCACAAAGCGATCAGAAGCGCATGATGGGAATCGGCGGGCGTCCGAATACCAATCTTGGCGCCGGCATCGCGGGCAGCCCCAACACCAGCGGTAACGATGGAACCATTACGCGTTTCGGCTGGAAGGCGCAGAACAAGTCGCTCGATATTTTTTCGGGCGAAGCCTACAACGTCGAGATGGGAGTCACCAACCAATTGTTCCCGAACGAACGGGACGAAACTCCGGGATGCCAGTTTAACGGAACTCCCGAAGATACGACTACGTTCGACGCGAGCGGGAATCCGCAACTGACCGACATCGACCACTTTTCGGTGTTCATGCGCTTTCTTGATCAGCCGCAGCCCGGGCCGCAGAATGCCTCGACCCAGCACGGAGCCAAGGTTTTCAATCAGATTGGCTGCGCGTTGTGCCATACGCCGTCATTCAAGACCGGGCAGTCGTCGGTGGCGGCACTCAGCGGCGTGACCGCAAATTTGTTCTCCGACCTGCTGCTGCATCACATGGGACCGGATCTGGCCGATAACGTTTCGCAGGGTCAGGCCCAGGGAGACGAGTTCCGCACGGCTCCATTGTGGGGACTGGGGCAGCGCATCTTCTTCCTGCACGATGGGCGCACCAAGAACCTGGTCAAGACGATTACCGATCATGCCAGCGATGGCGACCGCCATTACCAGGATTCGGAAGCGAATGGCGTCGTCCGCACGTTCAAGAAGCTTTCAGATCAGGACCAGCAGGACTTGCTGAACTTCCTGCGGTCGTTGTAACGATTGGTCGAGTGAGCAGTCGGGAGGCGGAATCTTCCCCGGATTTCCGCCTCGCTGCTCTTGCTGGTGCCGAAGCCGCGAAGCGGCGAAAGACGCGCCGCAACTTAGAGTACGAATGTCGCGCGGAGTTGCTCGGCCGTCCATCCGCCTTCGCGCAATCTGCGGATGCTGAGCGCATCGTGACGCTTAGCCAGGCGGACGCCTGCGTCGTCGCGCATGAGATTGCAGTGGTAGTAATCAGGGGCAGCCAGGCCGAGCGCACGGAAGAGAAGAAGCTGGCGGGCGGTGGAGCGCAGCAGATCTGCGCCGCGGACAACTTCGGTGATCTGCATCGCGGCATCGTCGGCGACGACGGCGAGCTGATACGCCGGCACATCGTCGCGCCGCCAGACGAGGAAGTCTCCGAAGTCTCGGCCGGCGATGAATTTCTGCTGGCCGAGATGCATATCGAGGAAAGAAATCTCTTCGCCATCGGGCACGCGAAAGCGCCAGTTGACTCCAGTCGGCTGATCAGCCCATGTAGGGACAGCCGCCCTCGGCTGTCCAGCCGGAGCGGAGCTCCGCTGCTGCCGGCAGGTGCCCGGATACATCGGCTCATCATCGCCATCGTTGGGCGCACCAGCGGCCAGCGCAACATCTTTGCGTGAGCAGGTGCACGGATAAATCCATCCCGCATCGCGCAGCTGTTTCCAAGCCGCCAGATAGTGTCCGCGCCGCTCGCTCTGCGTGTAGGGAGCAAACGGCCCGCCGCAGTCGGGGCCTTCAGTCCATGCGATGCCCAACCAGCGCAGGTCTTCGATCATCGCCGTAACGAATTCTGCCCGGCAGCGCTGCTGGTCGAGGTCTTCGTTGCGGAGAATCAGGGTGCCGTTGTGGTCGCGGGCGCGCTCGGCAGCGATCCAGAATGTTCGGGCATGGCCGAGATGGAGCAAGCCAGTGGGCGAGGGCGCGAGACGCCCGCGATAGGAAGTGGAACGGGGTGTCGACACGAGAAACTTATTTCTGCGCCACGCTGCGCGGCGCCGGAACTGCGACAGTTTTCTCTGGTGTGATTTGCAGCATGGATTTTCCACCGACGTGCACGAAGCTCAACTCCCGCGCGGAGAGCAAGGCGTTGACCGCCTCTTTCACTTTGGATCGGGCGACGAAGTTTCCGAAGAAAATCTCGATTTCGGACTGCTCCACGGCGATCGCGCAGCCGAGATATTTCGAAACCAGCGCCGAGAGTGCTTCCGGCACGGAGATACCGATGCCTTCTTTCACCGGCTCGGGAGCCCAGCGATACATCAGGTCCCAGACGGAGCCTTGGTCGGGCTTGTAATCCACGCGGGTGATGCGCAGCTTCGACCACAACTCGGCGAGGGCCTTGTCGAGCGCCGGGTTAGAGATGCTGCCGCCGACCGTCTCCTGCATTTTCTGTTTCGAGAGCGGGCCGTTGCGTTCGATCAGGGAATAGACGTCCGCGGCGAGGGCGGAATATGCGGAACGCGATCCCGCCTTGGGCGCCAGCCTGGGGTTGCGTTCGCCGTTCAGGGCATAGAAGTAGGGGAAGACCGACGCGGCAATGAGGAATCCATTATTTTCTTCGAACAGGTTGGCCTCGAAGGCTGCGTGTTCGCGCAGCAGGCGGACCATGAGTTCCGTCGCTTCGGCGGCGTGAGGATCTTTGAAGGCCTGCCGCCATTCGGGCAGATGGTCGTCAGAACCGGTGAACGCTCCGATGAAAGTTGGAACCGGCAACGGCGGCCGTTGCGGATACATCAGGCAAAATCCGACATCTTCCAGAAACGCGCGCGCCTGCTCGATGGTGTGGACGGGCTTGCCGTCGACGCGCCATTTTTCCCGGCGAAGCTGCTGGAGTTCGAGGTCGGTCATAAAGGGCTGCGAGCCATGAGCTACGAGCCGTGAGCAAAAGCAAAAACCGTAGGCTCGAAGCTCACGGCTCATTGCTCGCAGCTCACTGCTAGATTCTCTTGAACGCTTTCTGGATGTCCTTTACAGAATACCGCAACACGACCGGGCGGCCGTGCGGGCAGGACATTGGGTGGTCGGTTTTGGCTAATTCGGCGAGCAGCCATTCCATTTTATTTTGCTCGAGCGGCATGTTGACTTTGATGGCGGCGTGGCAGGCGATCGAGGCGGCGATGCGGGTGCGGATCTTTTCCAGATTCAGCGACTGCTCTTCGCTGGAGATCTGATCGAGGATTTCGTGCAGCATGTGCTCGACCGCGGAGGCCTCGACTCCGGCGGGAGCTATTTTAACGGCGACGCTGCGGGCACCGAAGGGCTCGGCTTCGAATCCGTTGCGGGCGAGTTCGTCGGAGATTTCGGCGAAGACGGCCTGCTGCGCGGGCGAGAGTTCGAGAACGATGGGCATGAGCAGCCGCTGGCTTTCGACGTGTTGTGCGGCGCGCTGTTTGAGCACGCGTTCGAAAAGTACGCGCTCGTGGGCAACGTGCTGGTCGACGATCCAGAGGCCGTCTTCGTTGACCGCGAGGATGAAGGAGTTGCGGATTTGTCCCAGCGGCTTGAGCGAGACCAGCGATGAGAGAGTCGGTTCTTCTTCGCCGACGTCGAGTGCGGGGGCGCAGCCGTGATCGGGAATGGCGTCGGGCTGCGGTGATGGCGCAAAATTTGGCTCCAGCGGCGCGTTCTCGAGTCCGCGGGCCACCGGAATCGCAGCGTTGGCTTCTATAGCAATGCCGCCTTCGAATGAAAATCGGGCGGAAATCGGCGGCTGAAGCGGAGCTTGCAGCGCGAAGTTCCCATCCACCAGGGGTGCGGTGAACGGCTGCGGGAACTGGTGGACCGAGGGATCTGGCGATCGTTCCCAGGGATGCGATCCCGGCGTCAGCGCCTGGCCGGCCGTCGCATGAGCGCGGATTTCGGTGACGAACTGCGGAACCGGGCGCGCCTTCATCAGCGCGGCGCGGACGGTGTCACGGACGAAATCGTGCATCGCGGACTGCTGGCGAAAGCGGACCTCCGTCTTCGAGGGATGAACGTTGACATCCACCTCGGCGGCCGGCAGTTCCAGAAACAGCAGCACGACCGGATAAACCGTCGGCGGAATGATGTTGCGGTAGGCCTCGGTGAGCGCGTGCTGCACCAGGCGGTCGCGGATGAGTCGTCCGTTGACGAAGACGAAGATAGAGTTGCGGTTCAGCTTCTGGATTTCGGGCTTGGAGACGAAGCCGTGCACGCGCATCTCGCCCGGATCTTTTTCTGTAACCTCGCCATCCTCATTCTGTTCTTTCCTGCGCCAGGGCGGAGGCTGCGGCAATCCGACATGGTCAAGGGCCTGGCGGGCGGCCAGCGGAATCAGTTGATCGAGGGTTTCTTTGCCGAAGACCTGGTAGACGCGCTCGCTGTGTCCGGCGACGGGAGGAGCAACCAGCATGGCATTGGTTGCCGAGTGCAATTCGAAATGCTTGTCGGGATGCGCCAGCGCATAGTGCGTGACTAGCGATGCGATGTGCGAGAGTTCCGTCGACTCAGCCTTCAGAAATTTCTTGCGCGCCGGAACGTTGAAGAAAAGATCGCGGACGGTGATCGAAGTCCCCGGCGGAAGCCCGGCTTCTTCGACGCGAGCGATCTTGCCTCCATTGATTTCCAGGACCGTGCCCGATTCTTCATCCGCAGCGCGGGTTTCCAGGCGCAGACGCGAGACCGATGCGATCGAGGGCAGTGCCTCCCCGCGAAACCCTAGCGTAGCGATGCGCAACAAGTCTTCCGTGTTCTTGATCTTCGAAGTCGCGTGGCGCTCGAAGGCCAGCATGGCATCGTCGCGGACCATGCCGCATCCGTTGTCGGTGATCTGGATCAGCTTCTTGCCGCCCGCCTCAATACTCAGCTTGATGCGGGTGGCTCCGGCGTCGAGGGAATTTTCCAGCATCTCTTTGACCACGGACGCGGGGCGCTCGACGACCTCACCAGCGGCGATCTGGTTGGCGACGGTCTCGGAAAGGACGTGGATGCGGCCCATGGTGAGAGATCCCTCGCTGCGCTCGGGATTTCGGCTGCGGGCTCCCGCTTCGCTCACGCCCGCACTGCGCCTCAAGTTTCGCAGAAGGGATGGGAAAAGCAAAGGAGGGCAGCTCACCAATGGACGGAGCACGAAGGGTGCGGGCAGCGTGAAGCAGAGGCTTCTTACGCCCTTCGGGACTGGTTCATTCCGTGAAAACAAAACCCGCGGCTTGCGCCCCCTCGGTGAGCTCGGGGCAGGCTGGGGGCTGTATTTTTTCACCGCTTCGCGGTTGATCTTAAGTAGTGCCGAGTTACTGCACGATGAGTTGGAAGGTGGCCGTGCTGGTGGCGCTTCCCGACGTTCCCGTGACGGTGATGTTGTAGGTGTTTTTCGGCGTTCCGGTCGTTCCAGTCGTGCCGCCGCCACCGGAACTGCCGCCGCAGGAGGCCATCCAGAGCGAGGAGACGCCGAGGACGGCGATCAGTCCGATGACCCGCATGGCCGCCGTCGAGCGCTTGCGCGATCCGAAGACGAGCACGATGCCGAATAATCCGGGCAGGAGCGCGGCGTACAGGATTCGCGATCCGCGATCGAACGGACGGTCGAGCTTGGCCGTCGGCAAGGTGGTGGTGATGTGGAAGCTGACGTCCTGCGATGAGTTGACGCCTGCGGTCGGCGGGGTGCAGATAGAAGCCGGAGCGGGATCGGTGCAACTGAAGTTGACCGTGCCCGTAAAGCCGGACGTCAATGTCACGGTGACCGTCGCATCCACATTCGAGCCCTGCGCTACCTGGAAGCTGGAAGCATCGGCT
>DASXDY010000062.1:0-10904 GCA_036490405.1 Candidatus Sulfotelmatobacter sp.
CGGGCCGTTTCGGATTGCAATCGCGCCGGCGGTAAGGCCGTTTCAAGATTGGCGCGTTCGACAATCTCCGCGGAACCGGCTTCGATCTTTTCCGCGATCTTCCGAAGCAATGCGCCGCGCTTGCTGCCCGAATCGCGGCCAAAGGATTCGAATGCCTTCGTCGCGAGTTGTGCAGCGAGTTCCACGTCTTCCGGCCGGGCGGAAGTAAACGCCGGCTCAATCTCCTGCCCGGTCGCCGGATTCATCGCGCGAAACGTCCCAGCGTCGGCTGGGCTTTCTCCGAACCCGATCAGCGACCTGCCGGAAAGTTGTGTTTTCATTTCCTGCATCATTTACCGCCTTCAAATGTAGAACTGGCTATGTCTTTCGGACGCGATTGCAGCGCATCGTGAATCACTTTCTTTGCTTGCAGCAGTTCATCTCCATCTAATTCCAGCCGAGGCTGCCTCACGCGTGCATTCCCAATCCCCGCCTCGGCCTGCACCAGTTTGATGAGCTGAACGAAATTTGGGACTGTGTCCATCCGCAGCAACGGCAGAAACCATCGATAGAGTTCAAAGGCTTCATCGCCGCCCATCGCCCGCTTGAACAACTCGACCGATTCTCGAGGCAGGGCATTGGCAAGTCCTGCAATCCATCCGGTTGCACCGGCGGCGACCGCTTCTACCACCGCGTCATCTACCCCAATAAAAACTTCCAGCCGGTTTCCAGGCACTGCCCGGATCGCCGAAACGCGCCGCACATCGGTGCTCGACTCCTTCACCGCTGCAAGATTTTCGTGTTCGGCAGCCAGTTCCTGAATATGCTCCGGAAGAAAATCCGTCCCGTACGCAACGGGATTGTTGTAGAGCATGCAGGGAAGAGCGGTGGCGTTGAACACAGCCGCGACGTGCGCCTTCATCTCGCGCCAGTTTCCCTTGTATACATACGGAGGCAGCACCATCAGGCCTTTGCAGCCCGCATCCAGAGCCATTCGCGCCAGCGCAACCGCTTCAAGAGTCGAGAGTGACGAAATCGCCGCCACCACAGGCGCCTCGCTGCCCAACACCTTCACGCAGTTCTGAAGAATCTCGCGTTTCTCGTCGAACGACAGCGTCCCGCCCTCGCCCAGCGACCCGAGGGCGACAACTCCCGTGCAACCGTTTTCAACCAGCCATCGACAGTGGTCAGCCATGAACCCATGGTCGACGCCGAGATCGGCGTCGAAACATGTCGTGATCGCGGGCATCACACCCTTCCAGTTCATCGCGAAATCTCCGTTGCCAAATGGGTTTGTGTCCGGACGCTGCGCGATGGCCAGTACGCCTCAACTGAAATCTCAGACTTGGCGCCCGTGATCTGATCTACCAGAATTCTCGCCGTCGCCAAAGACGTGGTGATCCCCAGTCCTTCATGCCCGGTTGCAAGAAATACAGACCTGTCTCCCGGCCAAGGGCCGATGAGCGGCAACTTATCCGGCGTGGCGGCGCGAAATCCGCAGCGCGCATGCGCAATCGTCATGCGGGCAATCGCCGGCATGTATTCCTGGGCGCGCTCCATCATCTTGTCGACAATGTCTTGGTCCACTTCCTTGTGCTCGGCACCATACTGCCGTGACGAGCCGATCAGCACCTGCCCCGAACGCCGTGGTTGAATGTTGAACGCGACAGAATCGCCCGCGATCGAGTGTGCGCTCTTCAGATATCCCAACTCTACCAACTGGTGCCTGGCAAAGTTTGGATACACATCGGTGACGGCCAAGTGTCCCTTCCGCTTCCGAATCTCCACGCCAGGAGTGAACTCCGCAGCCCATGCCCCGCCCGCATTCACAATGACATCAGCGTTCAAGTCACTCTCATCCGACAACTGGACACAGCCATCTCCCATGCTCTTCACTGAAACGCCCGTTCGGAGATCCGCTGCGTGCTTCTGCGCGTTCTGGATCAGGAATTCGGTAGCCGCAGGTGGATTCAACACGATGTCCTCCGGCACCAACAACCCGCCCTTAAGCCCATCCCGTAAATTCGGCTCAAGTTGTTTCAGAGCGCCCGCATCAAGCACTTCGGTCGGTACGCCACGCGAACCGTAGTATTCATGCTTGCGCCGGACTTCCGCCATTTCCTCCTCGTCCGCCGCTACCCAGATCGTCCCACACTGCTCGAATTCCACATCCTCCGGCAACTCCGTATGCATCGCCCGCCACAACTGCTGCGAATATCGCGTCAGCGCAAACTGCGCCTCGGAATCGTCCATGACAACCACGTGCCCCATCCCCGCGGATGTAGCCCCGCCCGCAACTCCCTCGCGGTCGACAACGCACACGCGCATTCCCCGCCGCGCAAAGTCAGCCGCGCAAGCCGCCCCCACGATGCCTGCACCGACGATGATGACGTCGTAAGATCCGCTCTGCACCAAACTCCTCGCCAATTCGCCAATAAGTGTAGACAATATCTTCTGCGGCTGCACTTAACGTGTGGCGCGGGCACCCTTGCCCGCGTTTCGAGGACAAACATGAATCGGCTTTCCCGCAGAACTTTTCTCTCCAGCGCAGCTACCGCCGCTGGCGCGACACTGCTGCCTCAAGGTTTGATCGGTGCGCCGTGGCGGGATCCGGTTGTTAACAAAACGCAGATAGACGGCCACCCAGCCACTCGCGAGAAGGTCTCCTGGATAATCCAGCCCTTCCCGCTAAAGCAAGTCCGCCTCGGCGACGGCTCCTGCAAAACCGCGATGGAAGCCGACCGCCAGTTCCTTCATTCGCTGCCTCCAGATCGCCTGCTCCATACTTTCCGCCTGAACGCAGGGATCTCTTCCTCCGCCGAGCCGCTCGGCGGATGGGAGAAACCCGACTGCGAACTACGCGGGCACTACGCCGGCGGACACTATCTCTCCGCCGCCGCCCTGATGCATGCCTCCACTGGCGATGAAGACCTGAAGAAAAGCGCCACTACAGTCGTCACGGAACTCGGCAAATGCCAGGCCGCCCTCAAAAGCGGCTACCTGAGCGCCTTCCCGGTTGACTTCTTCGATCGCCTCCGCGAGCGCCAGCAGGTCTGGGCGCCGTTCTACACCGTCCACAAGATCATGGCCGGGCTGCTCGACATGTATTCCTACTGCGGCAACGAGCAGGCGCTCGACATGGCCCAGAAGATGGCCGCGTGGACCGATCTCTACACCGAATCACTCAGCTATGAACACATGCAGCGCGTGCTCGGCACAGAATTCGGAGGCATGGGCGAATCGCTCTCCAACCTCTATGCCATTACCGGCAAGCAGGATTATCTGGAGGTCGCCCAGCGCTTCGACAAGAAGCGGTTCTTCGATCCCCTGGCCGAGCATCGCGACGAACTCAAGGGACTGCACGTAAACACGCACATCCCGCAGGTCATCGCCGCCGCACGCTATTACGAACTCACCGGCCAGCGCCGCTACCGCGACATCGCCGAATATTTCTGGGACGAAGTCGTCAGCGAGCGCTCCTACTGCACCGGAGGCACCAGCAACCGCGAGGGATGGAACTCCGATCCCGGCAAGCTCTCCACTGAACTCGGTCCAGACACGACCGAGTGCTGCTGCGCCTACAACATGATGAAGCTCACCCGCCATCTCTTCGGATGGACCGCCGACCCGCGCCTCATGGACTACTACGAGCGCACGCTCTTCAATCACCGTCTGGGCACAATCAATCCCGAAGACGGCACCATGATGTATTACCTGCCGCTCGCTTCTGGATATTGGAAGACCTTCGGCAAGCCATTGGACGCGTTCTGGTGCTGCACCGGCACCGGCTCCGAGGAATACGCCAAGCTCGCCGATACGATTTACTTCCACGACGACGATTCGCTCTACGTGAATCTCTTCATCGATTCGCAGCTCGACTGGCCGGAAAAGAGTCTGCGGATCAGACAGTCAACACAATTCCCCGAAGAACCAGGGACGACAATCACTGTCTCCGCTGACAAGCCAATGCAACTGGCAATCAAGCTCCGCATTCCCTATTGGGCCGAAGGCGGCAGCGTCAAAGTGAACGGCGCGCCAATTCCAGCATTCTCCAGCCCAAGCAGCTACCTGACTCTGAACCGCGTCTGGAAGACCGGCGACAAGATCGAGCTGAGCCTGCCGATGAAATTGCACATCGACGCAATGCCTGACGACGAAACCATGCAGGCCGTAATGTATGGGCCGCTGGTGCTGGCAGGGCGCTTCGACGCGGTCAGCAAAGATCAGACCTACGGAACGATGGGCCCACGAGGAGCGCAGAGCAAAGTGCCGGATCTGGTCGCAAAGTCCTCCGACGCTGCGTCCATCATCGAGCCCGAACCCAAAAAGACACTGAGTTTCCGCTCTGCGGGACAATCAGATCAGATCAATCTCGTCCCGCTCAATCAGGTCATCCACGAGCGCTATTCGGTATATTGGAACGTTAAAAGCGTATGAAATTCCCCTTGCCCGGGAGCTCGTGCTCACGATGTGATGCTGTTAAAGTATCTGGCATGACTACGCGTTTAGTGGTCATTTGCGTCCTTGTGGGAGCGACGTTTGCCCAAGGCCCAGCCAAGACTCCCGCGTCCGCAGCACTGAA
This sequence comes from Candidatus Sulfotelmatobacter sp., assembly GCA_036490405.1. Taxonomy (GTDB): domain Bacteria; phylum Acidobacteriota; class Terriglobia; order Terriglobales; family Acidobacteriaceae; genus Sulfotelmatobacter. Next base: position 4,562 of record DASXDY010000062.1, read on the forward strand.
GGAATACTCTTACGCATCCGATGGGTTCGCTATCAAATTTCCGTACGCTCCGGAGCCGCACACTGATTCCAATAACCCGGACTTCAAAGTGTGGACTATCCACCTCTCCCAGGGCGCGGGAATCAGCATAAGACTCAAACTGGATTCTCAACCTTGTGATGTTGCGCTCGAGAAGCTTAAGGGCATGGCAAAAGTCCAGGGTGTTGCCATTAGAGAGTTCTCTGTCAGCGGGCGGCCCGCGTGGGAAGAACAGGAGCACGTTACCGGCGACAAGAAACTGCTCGAACGCTACGTCTGCGGCAACGGCCGGTATTACGTGCTAAGTTTCGCATGGTCAGCCCGGGACTCTCGCCCGCAACTCGGACAAGAAATAATGGATTCATTTCGTCTCACGAACTGACGATCAGACACCCGGTAAAATCCCAATTGCATAACCGCGCCATACCTGCGGAGCTCGTTTGTCCCAAATAATTCGGGCTAAATCAAAGCGGCACGTTCATCACGGCGCGGCCCACACGGAAAGTGAGCAGTTTGCTGGTTTCATCTTTGGTTAAGCGCTTTGACAAAGCCAGCCAACTGCATTTAATGTTCCGTTGCGTAAACGTTTACGCGAAAGCAAAGCCACGGCAACGAGCGTCCCACAATCTTTCCCGTCATGCTGCTGAAAACGCTGCGCGAAGAAGTCCTGGAGGCGAACCTGGAACTGGTTCGGCGCGGCCTCGTTTTGTACACCTTCGGCAATGCCAGCGGCATCGACCGCAAGAAGGGACTGGTTGCCATCAAGCCCAGCGGCGTCCCCTACGAAGAACTCAAGCCCAGCCACATGGTCATCTCTGACCTGAAGGGCAAAATTGTCGAAGGTAGGCTTCGCCCCTCTTCCGATCTGCCGACGCATCTTAAGCTCTATCGCGAGTTCGCCAGCATCGGTGGAGTGGCGCACACGCACTCGGAATACGCGACGGCATGGGCGCAGGCCGAGAAACCGATCCCGTGCCTCGGCACCACGCACGCAGATTATTTCCACGGCCCCGTTCCCGTCACGCCACGCATGACCAAAGAAGAAATCGCGGGAGACTACGAAGAAGAAACCGGTGCAGTCATCTGTCGGACATTCGCCAAACTCAATCCCGATAGGATTCCCGGGGTCCTCGTCGCCGGCCACGCGCCGTTTTGCTGGGGAAAGACTCCCGCAGATGCCGCGCATAACGCCGTGATTCTGGAATACGTAGCCCGCATGGCCGCACATTCAATCTCGATCAATGCGCAATCCCGGCCCCTGGCGCAGGAATTGCACGACAAGCATTTCTTACGCAAGCACGGCCGCAACGCTTACTACGGACAGGTCAAACCCTCATGATGCTAGCCCTCGTTAATGCGAGTTCATCCCTGGTGCACCTCGCGCCGGTGGACATGGTCATTATCGCGTTCTACTTCCTGTTGGTGATCGCGATCGGCTTCTATCTCAAAGGCCAGGCGAACACCGGCGAAGACTTCTTCATGGCCGGACGCGAAATGACCGCATGGGTCGCGGGCCTCAGTTTCCTCTCCGCGAACCTGGGCGCACTCGAACTCATGGGTTGGGCCGGATCGGCCTATCAATACGGCATTCTCGCCACGCATTGGTACTGGATCGGCGCCATCCCGGCGATGATTTTTCTCGCGCTGGTGATGATGCCCTTCTATTACATCTCCAAGACGCACTCCGTACCGGGCTATCTCAAACTGCGCTTCGGTGAACCCGCCCGCGCACTGTCTGCGGTTTCTTTCGGTTTCATGACCGTGCTGATGAGCGGCGTCAACATGTTCGCCATGGCCAAGGTCATGCAGATCGTCCTCGGCTGGGACATTAACTTCAGCATCTGGGTTTCATCGATCACGGTCGCAGTCTACGTAACGCTCGGCGGCCTGCGCTCTGCAATCTTCAACGAAGTGCTGCAATTCTTCCTGATCTGGGCGGGAGCGTTGCTGATTCCGATACTCGGCCTGTACGAAGCCGGCGGATGGAGCAATCTCAAGGTCCTCATCGCCCACAGAGCATCCGAACAGTACGTCCACATGTGGTCCACGCTGGGCCACTTCAATACCAACCCCATGGGCATCCACTGGACGGGAATTGTCTTCGGCCTCGGCGCAATCATCTCCATGGGCTACTGGACCACGGACTTCCTTGTAGTCCAGCGCATTCTCGCCGCGAAAGATCTGCGCAGCGCGGAAATGGCCCCCATCATCGGCGCAGGCTTCAAGATGATGGTGCCGATCATTGTCATCCTGCCCGGCCTGCTCGGCCTTGGTTTACTGCCGATGAAGCTGGTTCCGGAATCTGTTGCAGTCGCCACGCACGGCTACAGTTACAACGACGTCTTGCCGCTCATGCTCGCGCGTTACTGTGGGCCAGGTTTGCTAGGCCTCGGCATCACCGCGTTAATCGCGGGCTTCATGTCGGGCATGGCGGGCAACGTCAGCGCCTTCACCACTGTCTGGACCTACGACATCTACCGCCCGCTCATCAACCCCAAAGGCAGCGACAGTCATTACGTCAGCATGGGCCGCTGGACCACGGTGATCGGCGTTCTCATCAGCGTCGGCACCGCGTATCTCGTCATGCACTCGGCCAGCATCATGGACTACGTGCAGGCCCTCTTCAGCTTCTTCATCGCCCCGCTCTTTGGAACGGTTGTCCTCGGCATGTTGTGGAAGCGCGCCACCGGCCCCGGCGGATTCTGGGGATTGCTCTGCGGAACCGTCTCTTCGGTCAGCATGTGGGCCTGGGTGAAGATTGACCCCACAGCGCTGCGCTATGTTGCGCTGTCGCCCGACGCCAAAGCGCTCGCGCAGGATATGTATCAGGCGCTGTGGTCATTTCTGGTCTGCGTCACTGTGACTGTAGTCGTGAGCATGTTAACCAAACCGAAACCCGATAGCGAACTCGTCGGCCTGGTGTACGGACAGACTGTAATTCCTCGCGTCGTCGGCGTGCCTATCTACCAGAAGCCGGTGTTCTGGGCGGCGGTCGTCGGCGTGATCTTTGTGATCCTCAACATTATTTTCTGGTAGGCGAAAACTATGACGACACATGGACGCACAGTCTCGATTTGGTTCTTTATCGGTTTTTCGCTGCTGATCAACGGTCTGCTGATTTTCGGCGCGGGACTTTACGAATACGCGCACAAACCGGAGTTCCCGGTGGTCCTGTTCGATTTGCATGCGGGCGTCTGGTGGGGAGGGCTGCTCACTTTGATCGGCGGCTTCTACACCTGGCACTACCGGCCATCGGGCGGATGAACGTCCCATGGATCAGCGCCCCACGGCATCCCGCGTGGATGCACCATTGAAAAGCTTTTTGATTTTGAACTGGAGAGCAACAACTTATGTCTGGCAATCATCCTGGAAAGAAAATGACGATGGGCATCATCGTCGGGAACCGAGGCTTCTTCCCCGATCAATTGGCCAAGTCGGGCCGCGAAGAGATGATTCAGGCGCTGGCCAAGGCTGGCATCGACTCGGTCGTGCTCGGTCCCGAAGACAGCAAGCACGGCGCGGTTGAGACCCATGAGGAAGCCAAACGCTGTGCCGCGCTCTTCCGCAAGAACAGCGACCGACTCGACGGCGTCATCGTCACGCTGCCGAACTTCGGCGACGAGCGCGCCATCGCGGACACGCTGCGCCACGCTCGTCTTGGCGTTCCGGTTCTGATTCAGGCCACGCCCGACGATGCCAAGAACATGACCATCCTGCATCGCCGCGACAGCTTCTGCGGCAAGATGTCGGCCTGCAACAATCTTCGCCAATATGGCATACCCTACTCGCTGACGCGGCTGCACACCGAGAGCCCCGACTCGAAAGAATTCCAGGCCGATCTCGCCTGGTTCGCCGCTGTCTGCCGCGTAGTCAACGGGTTCCGCAACCTGCGCATCGGCAGCATCGGCGCCCGGCCAACGGCATTCAACACCGTCCGCTACAGTGAAAAATTGCTGGAAGCCTCCGGCATCTCGACCGAGACGCTCGATCTCTCCGAGGTGTTCGGCCGGATCGCGAAGCTGAAAGACGAAGACAAGGGCGTGCAGGAAAAGCTCGCCGAGATCAAGAAATACGTCACGACCTCCGGCATTCCGGAAGCCGCTCTGATAAAAATGGCCAAGCTCGGCTTCGTCATCGACGACTGGATGCGCGCCACCGACCTGCGCATCAGCGCCGTCCAGTGCTGGACGTCGATGGAAGAATATTTCGGTGTCGTGCCCTGCACCATCATGAGCATGATGAGCAACAATTTATTTCCTGCGGCCTGTGAGGTCGACGTCTGCGGCACCCTGAGCATGCACGCGCTCGCACTGGCATCCGAAACACCAAGCGCGCTGCTCGACTGGAACAACAACTACGGCACCGATCCCGACAAGGCCGTCTGCTTCCATTGCAGCAACCTGCCGAAGCATTTCTTTCAGGACGTCCGCATGGATTTCCAGGAAATCATCGCCGGCACGGTCGGCAAAGAAAATACATTCGGAACAGTCGTGGGCCGCGTCAAGCCCGGTGCGATGAGCTTCGCCCGCTTCTCAACCGACGACAAGGCTGGCGTGATTCGTGGCTATGTGGGCGAAGGCGATTTCACCAATGATTCGCTCAACACATTCGGCGGCGTAGGCGTGGTAAAAATCGCGAACCTGCAGAAGTTGTTGCACTACATCTGCGAAAACGGATTCGAGCACCACGTAGCCGCGAACTTTTCGAGCACCGCCGGAGCCGTGCACGAAGCCGCGGTCCGCTATCTAGGCTGGAAGATGCACTGGCACGGCAACGAGGCGTAGCTGCATGCAGGGTCTTAGGTCTTAGGTCTCAGGTCTTGGGTCTTGGGTCTCTGGCCAAATTGCTATTCCGATTTCCAGTAGCCACAACAAGCTTGTCATTCCGAGAAGCGAAGCGACCAGGAACCTGCTTTTCCTCGGGGGACGATGCTGCATTGTTACAGTGGCAATTTAACCGAAGACCCGAGACCGAAGACCCGAGACCAGCCCCATGCCAATTGTCGCAGGAGTAGACTTCGGCACCCTAAGCGTTCGCGTCTCCATCGTAGACAGCGTCCGCGGCCTCCTCGCCTCCGCAGTCGCCGAATATCCGCTCCACCGCAAGCGCGAAGATCCTGATTTCGCGACGCAATCCCACGAAGATCACATGCGCGCGCTGGCCGACGCCACGCGCCAGGCCGTGAAGTTGGCGGGCATCTCCGGCGATCAGATCGAATCCATCGCGCTCGACACCACCGGATCGAGCGTCATTCCAGTCGGCGAAGGGATGGTCCCGCTCGACGATTATTACCTCTGGTGCGACCATCGCGCCAAGCAGGAAGCCGCGCTAATCACGGAACTCGCGCGCATCGAAAAACTCGAAGCCATCCAGTGGTGCGGAGGCGTCTACTCGTCCGAGTGGGGGTTCGCCAAACTGCTGCACTGGCTCCGCCACAATCCAGAAAAGCGCCGGCAATTCGTCAGCGCCTTCGAGCACTGCGACATGGTCGCTGCCACGCTCTGCGGCATCACCGACGCGCGCCGCGTCAAGCGCAGCGTCTGCGCCATGGGCCACAAGTGGATGTGGAATGCTTCGCTCGGCGGCCTGCCGCCAGAAAGCTTTCTGGCAAAGGTCGATCCACTGCTTGCCGGCGTTCGCTCGAAGCTCGACGGCGAATACGCCACGTCAAACAAGATCGCCGGCTCGCTCGCACCGCAATGGGCCGAGAAATTAGGACTCAGAGCCGGCATTCCGATTCCGGTAGGCGCATTCGACGCCCACTGGGACGCTATCGGCGCTGGCGCACAGGAAGGCGACGTCGTCAACGTAGTCGGCACCTCCACGTGCATCATCGCCTACGCCCCCAAGGCGCAGCTGATCCCCGGCGTCTGCGGAGTCGTGCCCGGCAGCGTGCATCCGCAATTCACCGGCATCGAAGCCGGACTCTCCGCAACCGGCGACATCTTCAGCGCCATCGCCCGCCGCGCCAATACAACGGTCGAGGAACTCAGTAAAGGCTTGGACAAATATCATGCAGGCCAGACCGGCCTGCTGCGCATGACCTGGGACAATGGCGACCGCACTGTCCTGGTGAACGCCAATCTCGGGGGCATGACTATTGGTTGGAATCTGCTGCACACCGCCCAGGACGAACTGTTCGCCACGATCGTAGGCACGGCGTTTCACACGCGCGTTATCCTCGATCGCCTGAACGAATACGGCGCGCCCACGCAGCGCGTGATCAATGGCGGAGGCATTCCGCAGAACAATCCAGTGCTGAATCAGGTGTATGCAAATGTGCTGGGGCGTCCGGTGCTCGTGCCGAGCGGCAAGGTGACGGGAC
>DASXDY010000060.1:0-63959 GCA_036490405.1 Candidatus Sulfotelmatobacter sp.
CCAGGCAAGGTGGAAGAACTTAGCTACACGTTCCAGGATGTAAATCACACGTTCCGGCGCGGACACCGCATCATGGTGCAGGTGCAGAGCTCGTGGTTCCCGCTCACCGACCGCAATCCACAGACGTTCGTCAATATTCCCAACGCGAAGCCTTCCGACTTTGTGAAGGCGACTGAGCGGGTGTATCACAGCAGGTCGCAGGCTTCAGGGATAGGAGTGGGCGTCATTGCTCCTCCACGAGAGAATTGAGCGTCAGAACGATATATATGAGAGGAAGGTGAAACTTTTCTGTCGCTGCAAATCGCTGGCGGAGGGTCCATGCTACATCCAAAGGATGGCTCATCTCCGGTCACCCCGGTCCTGCACCGGCACTACCTTTCCGTGCCGGGCCCCAGCCGGCGACTTCCGCTGTCCTGAAGAAATCTCCATCGGTCGCCGGGGTTCCCAAACTGGCCCGGCGCGCGTCGCCGCCGCTGCACGCGGTGAGAGGGATAACGGTTGCCATCCTGGCGCGGTCCGCGGGACTCGCGCAGATCACACAAGGGGAGAGGATTGCTCCAGTAGCGTGACAGGATGGTCTCGATCTCACCGCAGATCTCATTACTCAGCTGAAGGAAATTCATAGTTTCTGCCCCATGACTACAGGCGGCGCGGCACAGACGGGCCTCGCCCCTGTTTTTATTTTGTGACGATGAACTGCGGATTGCTGTTAAGCGTTCCCGATGAAGTGCCGACGGAAACCTTGCCGGTACTCGCGCCTGCTGGAACTGTCGCCTGGATGTAGGTATCGGACTCAACCGTGAACGCCGCTTCTACCCCGTTAAACTTGACGCTGCTGGTGCCGGTCAGATTATTGCCGAGAATGATGATCTGCTTCCCGACTTTTCCGGCGTTGGGCACGGTTTGCACAAGAGGACTCAGCCCGTTCGAGAATTTGAAGATCGCGCCAGTGCAACAGGGTTCGCCGTTGTAGAGCGTGGTTCCGTAAAGATTTCCGTCGGTAGCTTGAAAGAGCATTCCGGCTGGATCATAGGCGCGGTGGCAACACGCGAAATCATAGAGCGAAGTGAACCCGCCCTCCGGCGTAAGCTGAAAAATCAATCCGCCGCCGGAGTAAGTCCCCGACACATCATAGAAATTGCCATCGTTAGCCAGGGTGAGCGCGTCAAAAGGGTTACACATGTCAGCACCGCTGAAACGGCGCAGAACCTGATAGCTGTTGTTCGGTCCAATCCTGAACGCGGTCCCGCAGAAGTTGGTCCCGCCAGTGGAGGTAATGCCGAATAAAGTCGAATGCGGGCCCTGGGTCACTGACAGGGGCTGTGCGCCGTCGATACAGTGCAGAGCCGAGCAGAAGTTGTAGATCACCGAATATTCTCCGGAGGGCGTCAACTTATAGGCGACGCCCGGAGCTCCGGTCCCGGTTCCACCGAATTGTGCGACTCCGTAGAAGTTTCCATCGTCGCCCACGATTGGCGTGGAAGGAGGTTGTTGGCCATCCGCGCAATTTGCCTGCGAGCAGAAGGTGTACAAGACCTTGAACTGGCCGGTTGGGCTGATGGAGAAAATCGTGCCCGCGCCGCCGTTCACGTTCCCACCACCCCCGGCTCGAGCAGTGCCATAGAAGTTGCCGTCGGGGCCCTCAACGATTCCGTTCGGGATTCGGCCGTCAGCGCATCCGGAGTTGGGGCAGAAGGAATAGAGCTGCGTGAACTCGCCGCTCAGCGTCAACTTGTAAAACGTCCCCGCAAGTGAGGAATTGCCGCCGGCCGTCGTGACGCCGTAGAGGTTTCCATCGCTGCCGAGTATCGGAGGCTGAGGCTGGTCGCCGTCGGCGCAGCCGCTCTGCGCGCAAAAGCTGTGGATGATCGTGATCGCACCACTGGGCGTCATGCGATAGATGTAGCCGTTCGGCTGGAAACCGGATTGTCCCTCGCTGTAAAAATTTCCATCGGTCGCCTGGATAAACATAGAAGGGTTTACCGGGGCGCTTATGCCTTGGCCGGCGAGGTAAGTAATCGTTTGTGCCTGGGCGCGGGCCGCCAGGCTGAAGGTGATGGCTGCGAATGCGAGTGCAAGGGTGAGCAAAGATTTTTTCATCGAAATGTCCTCGTCAAAAACGTGCTTCCAGCGAGACAGCACGGAAAAAGATTTAAAGCACGGGCCCGGAGACGGAGGTATTCGCCCAGGGCCCGTTCGCGACGATTACTTCGTCACGACAAATTGCGGATTGCTTACGGAACCCTGAATGTCGTATTGCTCTTAAGCTTCTTTCCACTCGATGCTGTCACCGTCACTGTGCCGCTGGTCACCCCACTGGGCACGGTGGCTGTGATTTCCGAAGCGGAAACTACCTTGAACTTGGCTGCCTTTCCGTTGAAGGTGACGGCGGTCGCTCCCGTCAGATTGTTTCCCAGGATGATCACATTCGTTCCCGCCGCGCCTGACGTGGGGATCGTCCTGACGAATGGCTGTAGCCCAGTGGCAAAGCTGAAGACGGTGCCGATGCCGTGTTTGCCTCCAAGGCCGGTGAGTCCGTAGAAGATACCGTTGGTATGCAACAGCATTGGGCCAATTGCATAGGATCCGCCAAGGAAGTTTCCATTCGTGGGAGTAAACGTGTGCAGCGTGGTCAACTGACCTGCCGGAGTGATCTCGAAGATCGTCCCCTTGTAGTCCGCGTTGGCTAGCTCGGTTGTTCCATAGAAATTCCCATCGGTGCCCAGGGCGATGCCGATCGGAGTCTTGCCGTCAGGACAGTCCGTTTGCAGGCAGAAGCTATAGAGCGTTGTGATTGATCCGGTGGGGGTCATCTCATAGACCGTGCCTTGGTCTGTTTGGGTACTGACTCCGCCCTGACCAGTGGTGCTGTAGAAATTTCCGTTCGCCGCCTGAACTAAGGGCGAGTTGGGATGGAAGCCAGATAGGCGGCAGAATACGGCCAGGGTGGTCAGCGTTCCGGCGGGCGTGAGTTGGAAGAATGTTCCGCTAGTGCTCGCGGTGTTGCAGTTACCGGTAACGCCACCTCCGGAAGTGGTTCCATAGATGTTGCCGTCCGTGCCCTGGGTCAGCCCATTTGGAAGATCGCCATCGGGGCACCCGGAGTTTGCACAAAAACTATACAACGAAGTGAAGGTTCCGCCCGGGCTGATCTCAAACAGGGTGCCTTGGCCATAAGCCCCGCCGAAGTATGTGGTTCCGTAGAAGCTTCCGTTGGCCGCCTGAATAAGTCCGACTCCCTGGGGCCACCCGTCCGTATAATCGAAATTGTGCAGAGTGGTCAGTTTTCCGGCGGGTGTAATTTTGAAGACAGTGCCCCAGTTGTTGGCCCCGCCACCGTCCGTTAGGCCATAGAAGTTTCCGTCGTTGGCCAGCACTAATCCCCCAGACGGGCCGGCGCCATCCGCACACACCGACGACAAACAAAATGTGTAGAGAGTAGTGAACTTGCCCTGGGTCGTCATCTTGAAGATGGTTCCGCAACCGGCGGAACCACAGTAGCCAGTCGCGATATTTCCGCCGAACACCGTTTCGCCATAGAGGTTCCCGTCCGTGCCCTGCACCAGTGGCGCCGTAGCGCCATCGCCATCGGCGCAGTTTGTCTGGCTGCAGAAGCTGTAAAGGCTGGTAAGAGTTTGTGCCTGGGCGCGGGCCGCCAGACTGAAGGTGATCGCCGTGAACGTGAGTGCAAGGGTGAGCAAAGATTTTTTCATCGGAATGTTCCTCTTCAAAAACTTGCCGCAGCGAAGGGCAGAACATGGGTTTAAAAATCGGGCCCGAGGCAGAGGGGTTGCCCGGGCCCGTCGCAACGATTACTTCGCCACGAGAAATCGCGGACTGCTGTTGAGCGTTCCCGACGCGGTGACCACGGCGACCTTGCCGGTCGTCGCGCCTGCTGGGACTGTCGCTCGAATGTAGGTGTCGGACTCGACCGTGAATTGCGCCGGCACACCGTTGAAGCTGACGCTGGATGTTCCGATCAAATGGTTGCCGAGAATGAGGACGCTCGTTCCAGCCTTGGCGGACGCGGGTATGGTTTTTACGAATGGAGCGAGGCCATTCGAGAACTGGAAGACCGTGCCGAAGCCAAAGGCTTCTCCGTGCGAGCCGCCATTGCCGCCGTAGGCAGTGGTTCCGTAGAAATTTCCATCGGTCCCCTGGAACAGCGGGTCCAGCAGGTTGAAACCGCTGTGGTTGCATCCTGGGCAGAAACCATAGAGCGCCTTAAACTTGCCCTTTGATGTGATCTCATAGATGCCACCGCGGGCGGGAGTCATCCACGATCCGGAACCGCCTCCCATCAACGTTCCGTAGAGATTCCCGTCGCTACCCAAGATCAGCGGCGTTGAGGGAGACCCCAGTGTATTAGGGCCAAAGTGGTGAAGGACGGAGTAGTGGCCGGCCGGCGTGATCTTGAAGACGACGCCATAAGCAGTGCTGCCACAACAGGCTGTACCGACGAAATTTCCATCGGCATCTTTGACGATCGCGTACGGATAACCGCCATCGGGGCAGGCTCCGGTGGTGAAGTCGCAGAAGTTGTAGAGCACCGAATACGCGCCGGAAGAAGTGATCTTGTAAAAGACCCCACCGCCGCCTGCGTTACCGGCGACGCCATAGAAGTTTCCGTCGTTACCCTCGACGGGCGGGAAGAACGGTTTTTCGCCGTCGGCGCAGTTGGCTTCGGCGCAAAACGCGTGCAGCCGCGTGTAGGTGCCGTCGGGAGTGACCTTGAAGATGACGCCCGGGCCGCCGTCGCCCACGCCGCCGTAGACGGTCGTACCGTAGAAATTCCCGTCGCTGCCCAGGATGATTCCGTTGGGAGTTGCGCCGTCAGCGCAATCGGACATGGAACAGAAGGTATAGATGACGGTTAACTTGCCGTCCAGCGTCATGCGGAAAATCGTTCCGCCCGCCTCACCAAGAAGGCCGCTGCCGCCGCCGCCCGCCGCCGCTCCGTAAAGGTTCCCGTCGGTCCCGACGACGGGCGCGTAGAGCAAGGAGCCTCCATCGGCGCAACCGGACAGGGAGCAAAAATTGTAAATCGACGTGACCTCGCCGGCGGGCGTCATGCGGAACATGTTTCCGCCGCCGCCGTAGATTCCACCGGTACCGGCGCTATAGAAATTTCCATCTGTGCCCTGCACCACGGACGCGTAGGGTTCCCAGCCGTTCGTGGCCGTCAAGTCTGCAAAATAATTCAAGGTCTGTGCCTGGGCGCGCACTGCCAGGCTGAGGGTAAAGGCCGCGCATGCCAGGGAGAGAGCAAGGGTGAGCGAAGATTTTTTCATCGGAATGCCTCGTCAGGCGCTCATACGGAGGCGGCGCCAAAGTGATCGATCAGGGGGAGCCGGACAATCCCCGAGGAGGAGAGTGGAAAGTCAAAAAGCAGGCTTCCCACTTTGGGGGAATTCAACCTAATTTAGGCGGGCTGGGTTGTCAAGGAAAAAAGATAAGTTACTTACATAGTTTGGAAAATGCCCACGACTGGCACACTCTTGCGGCCCGGTGACGGGTGAAGTCTTCCGGCAAGGAGTTGAAAAGAAACGTCGAAGATTGAAGACAGCGCTACCGCAGGCCGCTGACCGCGACTCCGCCACGCTTCAACGTGAGCCGCGGATCATCGCGAGTCGCGTTCACCAGCGCCAGTGCGCGCTGGGCATTGCCCACCAGCTTTTCCAGAGACTTGCACAGCCGCTCGAACTCGGTGCGTGAGTCCATTTCGAAGAATACGTCGTTGATCTGTTGCAGTTCCGGGAAGAGGGACTCGAGGACCTTGATCCCCTTCGGAGCGAGAGAAAGAAGAGAAACTCTGCCATCCTGAGGGTCGGACTGCTTCTCCATGAGGCCTTTCTTGACAAGTTTCCCCGACTCGATCGTGACAAACGTTCCAGTCACATGCAGATAATCGCCCACCCGCCCAACGCTTACGCCGGTCTCTCCCTGAAGTTCGGCCACAGCCATCATGATGGTGTATTGCGGGCCAGTGAGCCCCAGCCTCTTGCCCAGGTAGCGCTTCATCGTTTCCAGGCGTGCGGAAACGGTGAAGAGGTCATAGAGGAATCTTCGGAAGGAATGGTCCGACCCGCCGGCTACAAGAACCGGACTGGTCGCGGTGAGGGGTAACTGAGCATCCGTCTTTGATTTAGGCATCGGTGTAAAAAGTTGTTCTCCACTTCTGCACGCCCACGTTGAGTATAGGCCACGTTCGGGCGGCAAAGTACGCGCCGTCGGCAGATTCCGTTTTTCGTAAGATCAATCCCGGCCCCGGCTTGACAGTTGCACGGCAAGGACCGGCCCCTTCGGCCCCACGCCGCCGGCAGCAATCACAAAATCATCCCCGCCTCGGCAGCATCGGTTGCCGAATTCAGGGATGAAAGCACTATGCAGGTTTCTGCATCTTGACAACTACATAAGTTAGTTACATATTTGCTCCGCATCTGTAAAGTCCATCCCTCGGCATGCTGGCCGCCGGCTCGGACGCGTTCCCGACGTGGCGGCGCGAAGAAACTTTAACTTCTAGGTAGAAAAACTCCTCGACGGGACGACCCGGCGCGTCCGAATCTCAGAGCCGGCAGACGCCGAAATCTCTGGCGACTTTGTTTGCGTCCCATTCAAGCGGCTTGTCGGCGCCCTTGGACTTCACTTTCTTGCCCTGGATCTTGATTCGATTGCCCGGCTTGATGCCCGTCGTGTCGCCTGACAGCACGTAGGTTTGCCTGTCCTTTTCGTCCGTAACGGTCATCCCGGTTGCTCCCGAATTCACGCATCCCGTGATCGCGCGCTTTTTCGAATAGTGAATCGCCACGATCGCGATGACCGCCACGCCCGCGGCTATTCCTACAATCGCGCCTGCAATCGTCCCGTTGCTGACAATTTTGCCGGAGTTCTGCGCTTCCGCGGGCACCGCGAGAACCAGACTGAGCACGACGATCAATACTCCTGACAGGCATTTCGAAATCATCTTTTCCTTAGTGTGAGCGTGAGATTGACGCGCGACCGCCGCCATCTTTCAATGGTCGTTCAATCCCTGAGATTTACTGAAGAAACTCGATACGCCATGACGGGCAGGGCCCGCAAGCCAAAAGAGATCACCGCTGAAGACGCCCCTGCAAGCGGCTCAACAGTGCGCCCGAAAGGAATGAGTGTCAATGCCCATTGAATCTGCTCGCTGGAAGCCACAGCAAAAGTTCAGGCTCCAAAGAACATTCAAAATCAAAATGGGCCCTCGCTCGGTATGCTCGCCACGGCCGCGGACGCACTCCTAGCTTGGCGCCGGGAGCCGGGCTGCCCCGCGTCCGAACGATTCGGCGCACCGGAAGATTCGGGTGCAGCCTGAAAGTTAACATTGGGCAAAGGTCCGGCCATCGCCGCCAGGCCGTCTACAGTGTTTTCTGTAGGGCGCAATCTTGACGTTGATGCCAGACTCGTAGTGAGTCCTTCTGAGACGCGATCCGTTGACCACTACCAGCAACTTAGTCGATACCGGGATGGAACTTCAGGATTTGCTCGCTGATCCGGAGTTTGTGGAACGGAAGGACACTTCGCGCCGCGCAGAAAAGCGCTTCGAAGCCCTTCAGACCCTCGCGCACGTCTTCACCGAATCCCCCCAGACCGTTCTTCAGAAACTGGTGAACATCGCGGTCGAGTTCTGCGGGGCAGACAGCGCCGGCATCAGCCTCGAAGAACCGGACGAACAGGGCAAGTTGAGGTTCCGCTGGGTGGCGATTGCCGGCTCCTTCGCGCAATACCTGCACGGCACGACCCCCCGGTTTTTCAGTCCATGCGGGACCTGTCTCTCGTCGGGGCGCGCGCAACACTACCGTGTGACCAAGCCCTATTACGATTTCCTCGGTGTAGTGGCCGAGCCCATCACCGACGGCATGCTCATTCCGTGGACGAGCGATCAACAGAGGGGAACGATATGGGCAATCTCGCACGGTTCCCCGCAGACGTTCAATCCTGAAGATTACAAGCTGCTGAACGCGCTGGCGGATTTCGCGGGAATTTCAGTTCGGCTGGCTGAGCGGGAGCAGTTGCTGCAGCAATCGCGCGACAAACTTGAATCCCAGGTGGAACAGCGTACCTCGTCGCTGCGCCAGCTATCCGCGGACCTGATGCGGGTGCAGGACGCTGAGCGGCGCCGGATTGCCCGCGAACTGCACGACAGCACCGGGCAGTATCTGGTCGCATTCAAGATGAATCTGGCCCGGCTCAAAGAATGCCTGCCCGCCGGCGATGCCCAGATCCTGGCGGATTCGGAACAACTGGTGGACCAATGCCTGTCCGAAACCCGGACTATCTCGCATCTGTTGCATCCGCCGCTGCTGGACGAGAGCGGATTGCCGTCCGCCGCAAAATGGTATCTGGAAGGGTTTTCAGAGCGCAGCGGAATCGAAGTTTCGCTGCACATTCTCGACAATCTGGGACGCCTGCCGCAGGAGGTCGAGACCGCGCTGTTCCGCGTGTTGCAGGAAAGCCTGACCAACGTGCATCGCCACTCGGGAAGCGGCAAGGTCGACATCGCGATCCGCCTCGATGACGGACAAGCCCTGATCACCGTCCGCGACTACGGGCGCGGATTTTCCGCGCAGCAAATCCAGGATGTCCATAACGGCCGGTCACGAGGTGTAGGGCTCACCGGCCTGCGCGAACGCATCGCGGTCCTTGGCGGACTGCTTGAGGTGGTCCCGGCAGGGCCGGGAGCATTGATTAAGGTCACACTCCCGGTCACTCCGCGCACCAAAGCCTGAATCGGAGTTTCGCAGACCTCCGCGCTTCGCAGATCGCCTTGTGGGTTAGCCTTTTTTCGTCATCACCGCCCGAATTTTCTCCCCGACGATCGCGTCTTCGCCCGGCTGCAACATCCACACTCCAACCACGAGCGTGTTCGCATCTGCCGGAATGCCCTGATTCGGTTTCTGCCCCGTATTCGGATTGAGTTCAATCGAAGGCGTGCCGTTACGTAACGCGTCGACGATCTGCGCAGTCGTGATGCCTGTAACCGCCGGATCGAACCGTATCAGAAGGTGCGGAACATGATTCGCAATCCTCGGGACCACCGTTTCGGTTTTCACTGACGGGATGCCCTTCACCGCATCGGCAATCAGGTCGGCGCGCTTCTGATAGTCGCCCTGCATCGACTCTTCCGTGTGCGAGAGAACCCAGTCGACCGCCGCGACCATGCCGACAATCTGTTCCTTCGCGACTTTCATCCCGCGGCCAACTCCGTCGCCCGGATTATTGTTCGCGTGCGCCAGATCAGTGAGCGCCTTCCGCCCCAGCAGCAGCCCCGCGTTCTGCGGGCCTCGGATTCCCTTGCCTCCGGAAAATGCGACGAGGTCGAAACCCATGCCGGTGTATTTCCACAAATTCGAAATCGGAGGCATATCCGCGGCCGCATCCAGATGGCATGGAATCTTGTATTCATGCGCCACCCGCAGCCACTCCTCGCGCCCGATCTGCGCGGTCGCCGCGACTCCGTCTTCATCTTCGGCGGCGTTGAAGAAATTCGTCATCACCGCATTGCCTGCGGCGCAGGCGCGTTTATAGTCGTCCATCGTGACCACCTCGGTCACGCGCGCTCCGGGCAAATAGATGGCGCGGTCATACTCATAGCGATGCGCCTTCTGCACGATGACCTGGTTCTTCTTGCCCTCGAGCGCCTGCGGCATATCGGTAATGGTGCAGTTGTTCGCATATTGCACGCACGCAGCCGTCGCCAGCGTGATCGCGCCCGACGCGCCGGAAGTCACGACCGCTCCCTCGCACTTCAGGCGTTGCGCAACATACTCGCCGGCCTTCTGCTGCAAATCGTGCAACCGCACCGGATGCAGCGCCGCCTTCTGCACCGCCGCCAAAACCTCCGGCGGCATGCACGCCGCCGTCAGCGTCGTATAAGTCCCCGCAGCATTGATGATCGTCCGTACGCCCAGCTTGGCGTAGTAATCCTCGCCTTCGGCCGCCCGCCCGGGAATGGTCGCCACCGACGGAAGCGCC
Organism: Candidatus Sulfotelmatobacter sp.; assembly: GCA_036490405.1. Taxonomy (GTDB): domain Bacteria; phylum Acidobacteriota; class Terriglobia; order Terriglobales; family Acidobacteriaceae; genus Sulfotelmatobacter. Next base: position 10,000 of record DASXDY010000060.1, read on the forward strand.
TTGGCAGCCGAAACCAGCGGCGCCAATCCCAACCCCGCAGCCAGCGAACTGGCAAAGCGAAAGAATCCGCGACGGGAAGAAAATCCTTGTGATGATTTGGTCGATGCCGACATGTGATCCTCCTGGATGGCCGGAAATGCTGGGACAAATTCTCGCATGAAACTTCGTTGCCCGGTCCAAGGATTTGCTTTCCGGGGAGTGCAATTATTGGACGGACTTTCTGCGCGGTTGGATCGTTCTGGGCTAGTTGACAGTTTCTGGTGCAGGCAGCTGCGACATAATTGGAAGATCGTCACGTGGCTATTGCAGCTTCGCGTACTCGGTTTTAGCCTGCTTCAGGATGGGGACGTCGGGATCGGCATCTTTCCACAGGGTAAGGAAGTCCTGGTAAGCCGCTCTGGCTTTTGCGCTGTCGCCCGCCATCGCATAGGCACGGCCGAGTTGCAGGTGAGCCAGCGCCCCCAGAATGTCGTTCGTTACGATGGAGCGGTGATCGATGATCTTTTGGAATTCGCCTGCTGCCTGTTGTCCATCCTTCACCTTCAGATAGGCTTTACCTCGCACATATACCGGGTAGAGACTGAGTACGCCGAACTCGTCGCCAGACACTGGCTTCAGCAATTCCAAAGCCCGTTGACCTCGATCGCGATTTAGCTCAATTTCAGCCCGAATCACAGGCAACCAATATTTATCGAGATCTCCATTTAGTGGAGCTTTTTTTTCAACCTCGTCTGCGATTGCCTGCGCTCGATTGCTTTCCCCTGCAAGTGCCATTGTCATCGCTGAAGTTGTTTGCAGATTGAGGTTGGACGCCACGCGCAGGGCCGCTACGACGTCTTCTCCTGCCGAGGCAGACTTCCCAACTTCAGCCCTGACGTGAGCAGCGTGGAGCAGCCAGCCCGCAGCTACCTCGTGCAATCCATACCGCTGAGCCGAGTCGAAGGCGGACTGCGACAGGCTCCGCGCGCGATCAAAGTGTCCAGCGTACGCTTCGGTATCGGATTGCAGCGAGAGTAGTTGGTCCTCACCACCTGGTTGCCCTTTTCCCCATGCCACTTGCCGTTGCATTTCTGCCGTGTCTCCCTCCAGAAAGGCGACCTGGTACCGGGACACGTGGAGATCGGGGATTTCCACCTTGCGTGCGATTGCACGTTCATAGACTTCTTTTGATTCGTCGAGCCTACCCGCACTCAGGTACGCGCCACTGAGACCCGCGTACGACTGGCCTGCGTCCGGATCCAGTCGCAGCGATTTGGTGAAGTATTGGACCGCCCGGTCGTATTGCCCCAGGTAAAGGTAATTCGAACCCAGATTATTCAGGGGGATAAAGTCCCGTGGATAAGCTTGCGCCCATTCCTCATAGACCTCATCTGCCTTGTCGATCTCATCTGACCCGCTGTAGTAGAGAGACGAAATCAAATATCTTTCGCTTTCGCTGGTACGCTCCCTTAATTCAAATCCCTTGCGAAGGTTTTCTGTCTCGAGCGAACTCTCGCCGAGATTGCCATAGGTGACTCCCAACGCGGTGTACGCGATGGCAAAATTGGGGTCGAGCTCAATGGCACGCTTGAAGAATGGAATCGGAACGGTTCCGCCTTTCTCAAGGAAGGCCTTCATAGCCTGGCTGTAAGCCTGCAAGGCGGGGAGTGACGACGTCGTCACCTGTTCCAAAGGAGCATTGTACTTCTGCACTGAGGAGAGAGATTCGCCGAGCCTGCCGCGGATTTCGGACGCTGCGCTTCCCAGCGCTCCGAGCACGTGATTCTTGTCGCTAGCTTGAGACTCGGTGCTCGCCAGCACTTCGCCGCTCGCACAATTGACAGCCTTTATAGTAAGCAGGTATTGAGAGCCAATCTGTGCAATCGAACCGTCGAGAACTGCGGTGCTTCCCCTTCGTTGGCAAACTTCTCGCGCGACCGCAGATGTGACCTTGGCTGCGTTCTTCCCCATCAGGCCTAAGGTCTGCTGGATTTGCTCATCCGTAACAAGACTTAGGAAAGGCGACTGTTCCAGTTCTACGGAGAGCCCCTGTCGGAGTGTGCCCTCGAACACCGGATCGCTCGTGCTGTTAGCGAAGTCGGCGAGCACAATCGTGTCTTTTTCAGTGAGGCGCTGACTTCCGTGCAATCGATAATAGAGTCCAAGTACCAGTAGGGCAGCCGCGGCGACTATAGCCGCGACATAGCCCATCGCTCGGCCGGAGCTACGGTGGGCGGCCGTACCCGCGGGAACAGTTGCCACACGACCCGCCGGGGACAAGCCGGAGTCTTTATCGCGCCTCACCCGCTGCAGGTCCGTGCGAATCTCGGACGCTCGCTGGTAACGAAGGCTGCGGTCTTTCTCCAGGCACTTGTTGATGATTTCTTCCAGCCTAAGCGGTATAGCAGGATTGGAGATCACTGCAGACTTGGCCGGATGATTCAGGATCGCGTCAAAGATGACAGCTGATGTATCACCGCGGAACGGAAGCGCTCCCGTCGCCATTTCATACAACACAGCGCCGAAGGAAAACAAATCGGTGCGAGAATCCAGTTCTTTTCCTCGGGCCTGCTCCGGCGACATGTATGCGACCGTGCCCAGGGCCGATCCGGGACTAGTCAGGTGTTCCTCGGCCTCGATCGTCGCAACCGTCGGCTCGTCACCCGTCCCCGACGGTTCCGAGATCTTGGCCAAGCCAAAGTCCAGAAGCTTCGCGCTTCCCCGGCTGGTTATGAAGATATTCGCGGGCTTGATGTCGCGATGAACGATACCTTTGGCGTGCGCCGCATCGAGCGCATCGGCGATTTCGATGGAGAGCGGCAACAGTACTTCCAAATCGAGGGGCCTGCCGGCGATGCGATGCCGTAGTGTCATTCCATCCAGAAGCTCCATTGCAATGAAGGCATGCCCGTCCTGCTCCCCAATGTCATAAATCGTGCAAATGTTGGGATGATTCAGCGCCGATGCAGCTTGCGCTTCCCTCTGAAAGCGAGCCAGGGCGTGCGCATCTTGCGCAACCTCATCGGGCAGAAACTTGAGCGCAACGAAACGATGGAGACGGACATCTTCGGCCTTGTAGACGACGCCCATGCCGCCGCCACCGATCTTGTCGATGACCCGGTAGTGCGAGATAGTCTGGCCCAGCATTCAATCGCCGTATGTTAGGCGGGGTGACTGGGCAAGTCAATGAAAGCGTGGGCTTGTGCCGCCCGCCGGCGGATCGAGGACGATAAATCCCGTTAGCCTCTGAGCGTATGACCCACGTTTGACCGCCGTCGCGTCAGCAATCGCGGGTGTTGCATCCTCTCTCGGTGAGTGCTTATGCGTAGACTCGACAGAAGGCTTGACCGTCGTTGAACGCAAACCCTCGCCACTTCTACGGCAATGAAAACGCCATCACGTAGTCGCCCTGTTTGGACCCCAATTTCCCGTGCCCTCCGGCGCAGATGACCAGATACTGCTTTCCTTTCCACGTGTAGGTCATCGGGGTAGCGTTCGCCGCTGCGGGCAATTCGTAAGTCCACAGCTCTTTGCCGGTCTCCGAATCGAAAGCGTGGAGATGGGGATCGATGGTTGCCGAGGTAAACACCAACTGCCCGGCAGTGGCCATCGGTCCGCCCAGGTTGATCGAGCCGGTTTGCTTTCCCGGCACCATGGTCCCGAGGGGAACGTTCCACGCAACTTTGCCGGTGAACAAATCCACCGCTTCGGTTGTTCCCCACGGCGGAGCGTTGCAGGGAGGGCCGCTGGGTGAAAAAAGAAACGTGCGGTACATGCCATACGGAGCGGGTTCCTGATCGCCGAACTCTCCGTAGATGCGATTGTCCTGGTCTTTGTGGACCTCAGCCGCGTAGTCGGCGCGCGGGATCAACTTCATCCACGCGACCAGTCGGTTGGTGTTCACGATCATGCGGTGCTGTTGCGAGTCATAGGCGGCGCTGCCCCAATTCACGCCTCCGACATTACCCGGCGCCTGGATCGTGCCCTTCAAACTCGGCGGCGTAAAAATTCCTTCGTTACGCGAAGCGGCAATCTTGTCGGCGCACCATTTCGTGTCCGCCGGCGTCGGCCCCCAAAGATCCGTTGCGTCGAATTTTTCCGGCACCAGCGAAATCGCGGAAAAGGGCTGCGTCGGCGAACTCTCTTCGCCCGCAATATCGGACCGCGGGACCGGACGTTCTTCCACCGGAAGCAAAGGAGCGCCAGTCAGGCGGTTCAATACGAACACGTGGCCCATTTTCGTATTGATGACGACTGCGGGCGTTCCATCTTTCCAACTGATCAACGTTGGCTGAGAGGCGACGTCGTAGTCCCACAAATCATGGTGCACAACCTGAAATCCCCACACAAATTTGCCAGTCGATGCCTGCAAAGCGACAACGGAGTTGGCCCACTTGTCGTCGCCTTTCCGGATTCCGCCGAAATAATCGGGCGCGGCGCTGCCGGTCGGGACAAAGACCAGGTCGTGTTCGGCGTCCACGGAGAAAACTGACCAGGCGTTGCCCGCGCCTGTGCGCGGCTTCGTATCGTTTGCCCATGGGATGGGATCCCACGTCCACTGGAGTTTGCCCGACCGCGCATCGAAGGCGCGAACGATGCCCCGGCCGGTGTCCACGCGCCAGTTGTCGGCAATCGACGATCCCACGATGACCAGGTCGCGGTAAATTGCCGGCGGCGAAGTCACCTGATACCCGCCAGTCCATTCCGTCTGCGTGGCGGCATCTTTATTCAGATCGACGGTGCCGCCATTTCCGAACTCTGCGCACAACTTGCCAGTGTTCGCGTCGAGCGCGATCAGCCGGGCGTCCAGCGTGCCGATAAAGATCCGCAGGCTGCAAGCAGCGCCGGATTTTCCGCGCTCGTCGCGCCATGCCGAAACGCCGCGTGAACTGACCTCGGAATAGTTTCGTTCCAGATTCACCCCGGGATCGTACTCCCAGAGTTTCTTGCCACTATCCGGCTCCAGCGCGATCACGTGATTGTAAGGAGTGCTGAGAAAGAGTCTGCCTTCCACCAGAATCGGGGTAGCCTCGAATGCAGCCTTGCGCATCAGCTTCGTCGCTCCATCGTTGGCGCCAGTTCGATAGGTCCATGCGACCTTAAGCGTATTTACATTGCCCCGGTTAATCTGCGCAGCCGAGGAGTAACGGCTCCCGCCAGGATCGCTGCCGTAGGTTGGCCAGCCGGAATCCTTCGTGTATTGCGCGGAGCAGCGGACCGACCATGTTGTCGCGACGATGACGAAACAAAAACAGGAAAATGCCCAACCGGCGCAAGGCTTCATGGTTCCGAAGATAGCGTTGTCTAGTCATGGAGGCAAATCGTTTTCAGCCAGCCGAACCTCCAGGTTCTGCTGCCATCAGCAAATGTTTCCAACTTGCTCTGCTACTCTGCGGGAATGCGAATACTAATGCCGTCAGTTGCGATTCCGCTGGTTGTGCTGCTGATTTACTTCTTTGTGCCGGGTCTCAGAGAACAGCCCTGGACGGCGTTGCGAATTGGCGGCGCGGTCCTCGCGTTCATTGCATACGGTCTGGTGACTACGGCACGCATACAACTAGGTGACTCGTTCGCAGTCCGGCCTGAAGCGAAGAGACTCATCACCCACGGCTTCTACGCACGAATTCGCAACCCCATGTACATTTTCTTGGACCTTATGGTCTTGGGATTGATCCTGGCGTTTCGGGGTTACTGGTTTCTAGTGATCCTTGCGGTGCTGGTAGGCCTTCAGGCTCGTCAGTCTCGACGGGAAGCCAGGGTTTTACAGGAAAAGTTTGGACAAGCCTACCTCGAATATCGAAAGCAAACTTGGTTCTGAGGTAACCCTTCGCCGACGGAATGTTCTCTTGATTGACCGGCCACTTCGCGAAACATCGCGACAACCCTCATCGGCCAGCGGTCGCAACGCGCAATCACCTGTTTTCATCATTTGACGGTTTATCCGGAGTAAAATGGTCGTCTCCTCGACTCGGAATCAGCGCGAATTGCGCTGGTGCCCAACCACAACGGGAGAGAAAGGCAAATCGGAAAGGATGCAGGCATGGAATCAGAGATCAAGATCGGCCAGCAATTTGAGTTCATACATGCAGAAAAAGGGTTTCGGCAGAAAGCGGTCGTAACCCGAGTTTTATCCAATCGGGAAGAAGGCATCGGTCCGGAGGCGGACTATTACATTGCCGCTTGGATTGAAGCGAGCACACTCTCGGAACAGCCAAAGGCGCTGGTCTTCGTGCTTGCAAACGACGAAAACGTTTATCTGGATGGCGCGCGGGTTGAGATAATCGTGGACCTTGCCGCGTAGCTATCTGACCGAACTAAGTCTCACGCCCGGCCCCAGTCCCGCGATGAACAGGATCGCCAGCACGCCTGCCGCGATCATCCACACCCGGTTGCGTTCGATCTCGGGCATCTGCAATTCGCTGCTGGGGATGCGCGGACCACGGAGCAGCGTCCACATCCATGCCAGTCCGGAATGTCCACCAAAGGATGCAGCGGCGGCCGAGACCAGAATCAAGAGCGGCCCTACCGGATTCAGCGCGCCCGCAACACAAGACAGGATGCCGCCGGTCAGATAAGGCACCACCGTAAGCCGGCGCGCACGCCGCACCCGGATCTCCGCATCCTTTCCCAGGAACGGACGCAACTCGCGCAGGCACAGAGGAACAAACAACAGAAAATAGGTGACCATTCCCATCGCGACCAGTCCGGCGCGCCACGCCCACGGCGGCTGCCATCCCGCCACTACCGCAGCCCAGTCCCCGAAGTTGCCGATACCGGAGAACAGAAAATATCCGCCTGCGTCGAACAGGTTCAGGGTCATCAGCAGCCAGAAGAAGAATCGCCAGGGCGCGCTCTGCTTTACGGCACGCGCGGCGCGCCAGAACACCACCCCAAAGATGAGATTGGCGAGCGTGCCGCCCGCCGCCACCAGTCGCGTGTCTGCGCTGCACTCGAAGTGCACCGTGGAGAGCACCAGCGCCCGCGCACCGGTGCCTATGCACATGCCTCCGTGCCCCAGCCCCTCGTGGATGAAGTCGGTGATGACTGTGGCACAAATAGCGATGGCGACGACCGTCCAGACGTCGGGCAACGTCGGCGAACTGGATTCTACCGTGGCGGCCATGCGCTGCATTCTATAGGTTCCAGATTTTCATGGGCCGGCGGCTGGCCGAGCCTTTCGCGTTTTGTGCGAACTGCTCACCCTTGCAAAGTAATGCAAGCACCTTCAGGCCAGGCCGGCATGAATGCCAAATCTTTCTGCGACCCTGCGTAACTGCCTGTCTCTAGTCCAGAGAAGGGAGGACGAATCGATGAAGACGGAAGCGATCAGGTGGGCATCGGTGAGACCGATGCCGAGGCTGTACAGGCGGCGAGCCTCGACCATGCTGCGCACTTCGTTCAACCGCGCCACGCGCAGTTGCGGCAACAGATCGAGCAGGGCAAGCGTCCGAGCGCGTTCTTTCAGCGATCCAAGCGCGAGTTCCGCAATGATGAAGGGATGAATCACGATCTGCGCCTGGTTCAGAAGCCTGCGCAACTCTTTGTTGCCTGAGCGAAGATGATCGATCCAGATGGATGTATCGGCGAGAATCAATTCAGCCGCACCTTAGCGCTGTTTACCGGAGTTCTGTCTACCGTTCCTGCCCGCAGCTTTAGTCGGGCGGCGGCGTGAAACGTCCTGCAATTCCGGCATTGTGCCGCCGAGGGAGGCCAACCGGCGAGCACTCTCGCGCTCGATCAGGGCCTTCAATGCTTCACGAATCAATGCCGCCTTCTCTTCCACGCCGGTAAACTCCTGCGCGGTGCGGACCAGAGCGTCATCCAGTGCAATGGTAGTTCTCACGAAAAGCCCCTGGGCATCAATTATAGCATCATGTGATGCCTCTAACCGTGCCTCGCTGATTTTGGAGGCGGACCAATTTTCTGCCTCCGGAATCCTGCGTTTCGTTGGACGGTTTGCAATCCCCTCAAACCACGGAGTATCGTTTCTCCCTTGATAACCATTGATTCGGAGCGCTCATGACTAAAAGCTTTTTCTCCAGGCACTCGTCGTTGCCGCTGGTTCTTCTCTCGGGAGTTCTTCTCACTGCCGCCGACAAGCCAGCGCTGCCCGCGCCGCCGGTGGCCAAGAAAGTCCCGCACGTCACTGAAGTCAACGGGCACAAGATGGTCGACAATTACTTCTGGCTGCGCGACAAGGCAAATCCGGAGGTGCGCGCCTATCTCGAGGCCGAGAACGCCTACACCGACGCGGTGATGAAGCCCACCGAACCGCTCCAGAAAAAACTCTACGACGAGATGCTGAGCCGGGTGAAAGAGACCGACGTCGAAGTTCCCTATCGCGAGGGCGATTATTTTTATTACGTGCGGACAGAGGCCGGGAAGCAATATCCAATTCGGTGCCGCCGGAAGGCGACAGCCGCGGATGCGCCGGAAGAAGTTGTGCTTGACCAGAACGAAATGGCAAAGGGCCAGGCATTCATGTCGATTGCGGCGTATGCCGTGAGCCCCGACGGCAACCTGCTCGCCTACAGCTATGACAACACCGGCTTCCGCCAGTACACGCTGGCGGTGAAAGACCTGCGCACCGGGCAGACTCTCGCCGATCACGCCGAGCGTGTGGGATCGGTCGTGTGGGCGAACGATAACCAGACGATCTTCTACACGCAGGAAGACGCGGTCTCAAAGCGCCAGTACCGCTTCTATCGCCACACGGTCGCGGCGACCACGCCCGACACCCTGGTCTATGAAGAGCCCGACGAGCGCTTCGACGTGTTTGCCTTCAAGACGCGCAGCCAGGCTTATATTTTTATGCTGTCCGCCAGCCACACGACCAGCGAAGCGCGCTTCATTCCGGCCAAGCAGCCCGACGGTAATTGGCAGATTCTCGAACCTCGCAAGCAGGGTGTGGAATATTATCCCGACCACAATGGAGATTCGTTCTACATCCGCGTCAACGACACCGGCAGGAATTTCCGGCTGGTGAAGACGCCGGTCACCGATCCGGGCAGCGCGAACTGGCACGAAGTCATGGCGCAGAATCCCGGCATCATGATCGACGATACCGACTTTTTCAAGAACTTCTGCATTCTCTACGAGCGCGAGAGCGGACTGCCGCAGATTCGCGTGATCGACCTGCGCAACGGCCAATCGAAGCGCATCGAATTTCCCGAGCCGGCCTATGCGGCGTATTCGTATGTCAACCGCGTTTACGATACGACCGAATTCCGCTACGGATATCAGTCTCCGATCACGCCGCCCTCGGTCTTCTCCTATGACATGGAGAAGGGAGCCTCGACGCTGCTGAAGCAGAAAGAAGTGCCCGGCGGATACGATGCGAAGAAATATCAGGTCGAGCAGATTTACGCGACGGCGTCGGATGGCGTGAAGGTTCCGATCTCCGTGTTGCGATTGAAAGATGCCAAGCTCGACGGCAAGGGCCCGCTCTACTTATATGGATACGGCTCTTATGGCATCTCGATCGACATGTTTTTCAACTCGAACATTTTCAGCATGGTCGATCGCGGAGTGGTGACGGCGGTGGCGCACATCCGCGGCGGTGGCGAAATGGGCAAGGCCTGGCACGACGCCGGCCGCATGATGAACAAGAAGACAACGTTCACAGACTTCATCGCCTGCGCCGAAGATCTGGTGAAACGCGGCTACGGATCGAAAGACCGCCTCACCATCGAAGGCCGCAGCGCCGGCGGATTGCTGATGGGCGCCGTGCTGAACATGCGTCCCGACCTGTTTCACGCAGCACTGGTCGGCGTGCCCTTCGTGGACGTAATGAACACCATGCTCGACGAGACATTGCCGCTGACCGTGGGAGAATTTGAAGAGTGGGGCAATCCGAAAGAAAAAGCCGCATTCGATTACATGATCACGTATTCACCCTACGACAACATCGAGGCGAAGGCCTATCCCAACATGCTGGTGCGAACCTCATTCAATGACAGCCAGGTGATGTACTGGGAGCCGGCGAAGTATGTAGCCAAGATGCGCGCCACGCGCACCGACCACAACACGCTGATCTTCAAGACCAACCTTCAGCCCGCGGGGCACGGCGGAGCGTCCGGCCGTTACGACCGCCTGCATGAAACGGCGTTTGACTACGCATACTTACTGACGCAGATGGGCATCAATAACTAGATCTAGTGGGTGGCCCATTCCAGCATCGCGCTTTTTGCGACGCTAGAGTGGAGAAGAAATGAGCCAGGTACCCCATTTCTCGCGCGCCGTTTGCGCGAGAAGTGGGGATTCTTGTCAGATCAGATCAGATCAGCCCCGCCTTTACCCTGCGCAGAAAATCATCCGCTTCCGTCCTGGCCTGAGCCATGATTTTCGGGTCATGCCGATACTCCAGCGCGACCTCCTGCAACATCAGATCGGCCGCGTCTTTCGGCTTGAATCCCTTCGCGGCCAGCTTTCGAATCCGCGCCGTAAAGCTGTCCGCATCGCCCATCGCCATTCGCGGCAGATGCCCGGCGCAGTCGTGATCGTGGAACTGCGCCTTGGCCAGCCGGTCATACGCCGTGCGGGCTTCCGACTCCGAGAGCAGCGTGGGCAACGGATAGCTCCATTCGCACTGCGAACATGTCCACCCCTGAAAGGAATGGCTCGACGTCCAAATCATTTGGCGCGCAGTTTTTCCCGCTGGATTTTTCGGATCTGTCCTGCTCTGGTCCACGTCCTGCACGACCCCCGTACGAAGATTCGGGCCGCCCGCACTGTTCGTATTCGCTATGGTAGCCCCGGCTCCTGAAGTTTAGGGGTGGCAAGATCGGTACCAATTGCGACCATTCCATTCGACGTCATCCTGACGAGAGCGACGGCTCTCGGAGGGACCGTACGTCGGCATAAGCTTGCAATGAAGTGGATGAGTGCTCCGGTGCGGAATGCGGCGGAATGATTCCCCTTTGGGAACAGTGGTTGTGCTCGATGTCGTAAGATCCCTCGCGCCGGCTTCGCCGCCACGCAGGATGACAAGATGTAGTGGGAGTTTACTTCGCGAAAAAATAGTCGAACGACTTCACCGCTGTAAATTCGTCGTCCTTGATATCGAACACCGTGTACAGCTTGGTCACGTAGAGAACGTCGTGCACCTTCTGGCTCAGGTTCAACAGCTTCAGCTCACCGCCCGCATTGCGCAGGGTGGTATAGCAGCCCACGAGTTCGCCCACGCCGGAGCTGTCGATGTAATCCACATCGGCGAGGTTCAGGATGATCTTTTTCTTGCCATCTTCAACCAGGTTGCGGATCGCTTTGCGCAGGTCGCCGATCTCATCCCCCAGCACAATCCGCCCCTTCACATCCACGACGGTCACCTTGCCGACCTCGCGTGTTGTAATACCCAGGCTCATGAATGTCAGAGTGCCTTCCGCTGGCCGAATGGTAGTGGGTCGGCAGGGGCAAGTCAATGCTGTGCGCTAAAGGCTCCGGAAGAGTCGCAGAATCTTACGAGTGCGCGCCGTGCGGCCGCGCGTCGAGCTCGAGCGCGGGCAGCTTCGCGTGGTCGCGGATTTCCTGGATCGGCGAAGTAATGATGGGCGTGGGGTAGTGCGGATGGCGGAACTCCAGGTGCATCCCCCGGCCCACATATTGCAGCTTGAGCATCGAGCCGCCCCAGGTCGAACCCGAGATCGCGACCTGCACCGGCTCCGGGCAGAACTCCGGATGCCCGGACAGCAGGGCCTCACTTCCACCGAGCAGCTTGGCGGTATAGCAGTGATGCATGGTCTGGATATGAAGGACGGTGTCGGGAGGAAGGTCGCCCAGGAACACCCCGCCCTCGATCTCCGACTGGATGATGCCGCGGTTCACTTCGTCGGCCAGGTTGGGGTGCGGGTTAAACATACGTGCAGCCGGAGATAGGGTACCGGGTTTTGCCAGCCGGAAACAAGAGGCCTTCGGTCTAAAGTTCCAAGCGAAAGGACTCGGCCTTTAGACGGATGAACCTACGGGTGGGTTGCAGGATATATGTGGCGACCACGTGAGGAGGCTGCCTCACCCTTCGCGGTTTTCGAAGGGTGGGAACCTGTGGCCAAAGGGTCCTGCGATCATTGCTCCCTCAGGCTCTCCACTGCATCTAAACCCCGTAATTCCTGATAAAATATTGATTACACGAGGTTCCCAAGATTCATGCCAGTCCCGGTTTCACAAATGTGGACGGTCAGCACCTACGTGCTAGGCCAGAAGCTTCGCGGACGCAAGCAGTACCCGCTCGTGCTCATGCTGGAGCCGCTGTTCCGCTGCAACCTGGCCTGCGCCGGATGCGGCAAGATCCAGTACCCGGCCCACATCCTGAAAAAAGACCTGAGCCCGGAAGAGTGCTTCAAGGCCGTGGACGAGTGCGGCGCGCCCATGGTCTCGATCCCCGGCGGCGAGCCGCTGATGCATCCCAAGATCGACAAGATCGTCGAGGGCCTGGTTGCCCGCAAGAAATATATCTATCTGTGCACCAATGCCCTGCTGCTGAAAGAAAAGATCCATCTTTTCAAGCCAAGCAAGTACCTGACCTTCAGCGTTCACCTCGATGGCCAGCGCGAAGAGCATGACCTCGCCGTCTGCCGCGAAGGCGGATACGACATCGCCGTCGATGCTGTCAAAGAAGCCCTGCGCCGCGGCTTCCGAGTGACCACGAATACGACGCTGTTCGACGGCGCGAATCCGAAATCCGTCCGCGCCTTCTTCGACGAAATGATGGATCTGGGCGTCGAAGGCATGATGCTCTCGCCGGGATACTCCTACGACAAGGCTCCCGACCAGAAGCATTTCCTCGGCCGCGCCCGCACCCGCCGCATGTTCCGCGCCATCCTGTCGAACCGCAAGAAATCGTGGCAGTTTAATCTTTCGCCGCTGTTCCTCGAATTCCTGATGGGGAAGCGGACGTATCCCTGCACGCCGTGGGGAATGCCGACGTACAACGTTTTCGGCTGGCAGAAACCGTGCTATTTATTGCAGGACGGCTACGCGGAGAGTTTCCAGGAATTGCTGACGACCACCAACTGGCAGAATTACGGGACAGAATCGGGCAATCCGGCCTGCGCCAATTGCATGGTACACAGCGGGTATGAGGCGTCCGCAGTCAACGCGACCTTCAGTTCGCTCGGCGGATTTTTCGCGACGGTGAAGGCGACGCTATTCTCCGGTTATCGTGACGAAGAAGCCATGCGGATGCTTGACGTTCCGGACGCGCCGGTAAATCCGCTAATTCAGATCGCGCCGACGAACTCATTGCAGCAAACGCACGTCTAGGCTGCGTCCCTCCGGGACGGAAAGCAGCGAATCCTTTCGAACCATGACCGGAAAAGCCGCAGGACATCTCGATCACGAAGCTGCTGGCGCGACGCCGCACGCGAACGCGATGAACGCCGAGGAACTCGAAGTCGCTCCGGGCACCGCCCACGAGCAACTCGAGGGCTGGATTCCCGCGCTCGCCAGCGAAGAGGAAATCCGCGCCGCATTGGAAAAGGCCTTCGACTATCGCGGTGACGTCACCATCACCCGCAAAGACGGGGCGAAAATCGAAGGCTATCTGTTCGACCGGCGCAGCGCCGCCACGCTGAAGGATTCACTGGTCCGTATCTATCCGAAAAACTCGAACGCAAAGATTGCCATCTCTTACTCCGACATCGCCGCGCTGGCGTTTTCGGGGCGCGACACCGCCGCCGGAAAGTCCTGGGAAGCATGGATGAACAAATACGCGGCCAAAAAAGCCGCCGGCGAAAAAGACCTAAGCCTCTACTCCGAACCGCTGGCGGACGAGTAGCTAACCTCGTTCCCACGGCGGGGGCACTTTCACCCACGCCATTTCCGCAGCCTTTGCTCCTTGCACGCCCATGTCGGTGTCTTCGAAGACCAGGCACTCTTGCGGCGCAATGCCAAGCCTTTTCGCCGCGAGCAGAAATGGCTCTGCATCGGGCTTGCTCTTCTTATAGTCTCCCGCGCACACCAGTGTCTCGAAACGGTCGAGCAAGTTCAGGGCGGTCAGAGAGGCGATGACTGAATCGCGCGTGCTGCCGGAAACGACCGCAAACGGAATTCGTCCGTGGGCGGCTTCGATCTGCTCCAGAACTTCAGGCACCGCGGTTAGTTCATGCAAGAGTTCGTAGTAAAGAGTTTCCTTTCGCTCGGCCACCTGGGAAACGGGCATCTGCAATCCGTGGTCTCGATTCAGCGTCGCAATAATTTCGGCGATGGGCATGCCTCCCCACTCATAGAAACGCTTCTCGTCGAAATCGCAGTTCCATTCTCCCAGCGCCCGCTTCCACGCACGGTAGTGCAGCGGCATCGAGTCGGCGATGGTGCCGTCGCAGTCGAATAGATAGGCCTTGAAAGATCCTTGGGGTATCTTTAGTTTCATCTGAATTGCTTTGGATGAGTTGAACGCGTCTTCCGATTCGCCCGCTACCTGATCGTGGGAGCATGTCCCGGGACGAAAGTCAAAGGCTACTTCGCAAAGGTAATGCCGTCGACCAAATCCTCGACTTCGTCATCCGTTCCGCCGATCACGGTGATGGAGACCGCATAGCCCTGTGCGAGAAATGCCAGAGTCGATTGCCGCATTACCCGCGAGCCAACATCTTTGTGAAAATCCCCGCGGACCAAAAGCTTGCTCCCGATCGCGATGGCGTAAGGATCTTCGTCCATGGTGAAGCCCTGCGCCTTGGCGACTTCGCTAAGAGGCTGAAAGTATTGCGCGGCTTCTTTCAGTCCCGGATAGGCGGACTGGTTCTCCACCGCGATCAAGATCGAGGCATTGATATCTTCGGCGCGGGCTTCTGGAGGCCGTGAAAACGCGGCCAGCAGCACCTTGCCTCCGCTGCTCGAAGCGGGCGCGGGGCCGGAAGAAGGCTTGCTTTCGGCAGATTCGCCGTGCGCGTTCATCTCCTCGGTGCGGATCACCCATCCGGGCGGAATCTTGCAGGAGACTCCGATCGTCTTGTTCCGATAGAAGCCGTCCGCCAGCGATTCCACGTCGAGATCGGCTTTGGCCGTTGAACCTTTCGCATGCTTGGCGGCAGAGGAGGACGACGCAGGCGGAACGCTCTGACTCCACAGAGCAGTCACCGTCGCCAGCAGAATTGCCGCGCATGAAATGATTGCTCGCCGCATTCGATGTGTTTCCATGAGTTGAATTCCAAGGCCTTGGCGCTATGTATTCCTCGCCTTGTTCTTGATCCAGATGGGCGTGCCCACGAATCCGAAGGCTTTGCGGATCTGATTTTCCAGGAACCGTTGATAGGCGAAGTGCAGCTTCACGCTGCGATTGGTGAACAGCACGAATGTCGGCGGCGCGACCGAGGCCTGCGTCATATAAAGAATCTTCACGCGGTTCCGCACGGGGACCGACGCTCGCTCGAAATCGACGTGCTCCAGGAATCGGTTCATCTCCGACGTCGTGACCCGCTTGCGGCGCTCGGTGGCGACTTCTTCCAGCAGCGGGAAAATCCTCTCCGTGCCTTTGCCGCTCTGCGCCGAGATGAACACAATGGGCGCGTAGCTCAGGAATTTCAGTTCATCGCGCAGCCGCTCTTCGTAGGCCTCGCGGTCGCCGGGGCGCTTGCTCTCGCGCATGCGTTCCGATTTCGTCACACGTCCGGATTTTTTCTGGCCGCTGATCATCAGGTCCCACTTGTTGACCACGATGATCACCGACCGTCCGCTCTCGTGCGCCAATCCGGCGACGGACGCGTCGAGCTGGCTCACACCCTCGGTCGCGTCGATCACCAGCAGCGCGATGTCGGCGGCTTCGAGATGCTTGCGCGCCATCACCACGGAAAGCTTCTCCGCCATGAGATGGGTCTTGCCCTTGCGCCGGATGCCCGCGGTGTCGATAAAGCGAAACTTGCGCCCGTCGTGCTCGACGACTTCATCGATTGCGTCGCGGGTGGTGCCGGGAATGGGAGAGACGATCGCGCGGTCCGAAGCAGTCAGGCAATTCAGCAGCGTGGACTTACCGACATTCGGATGGCCGATGATGGCGACTTTCACTTCGGTCGTTGGTCGTTCGTCGTCGGTCGTTGGCTGTTCTGCTGCGAGTTCCTCTGTATCCCCTGTGTCCTCTGTGGTGAAGATTTGTTGATCCTTCGGGAGAATGGCGACGACCGCGTCCAGCAAATCGTCGATGCCGCGGGCGTGCTCCGCCGAAATAGGAAACATGTCCCGTATGCCAAGGCGGTGGAAGTCGTCAATCAGAGACGACTGTTTGTCGGAATCGACTTTGTTGACCGCGAGGAACAACGGCCGTCCACCCTTGCGCAGCAGGCGCACCAGTTCGAGATCGGTTGCGGTGAGTTCGCTGCGCCCGTCGACGACCATGACGATCGCGGCTGCTTCATCGAGCGCCACCCGCGCCTGGCGAAAAATCTCAGAGGGGATGAAATCTTTGTCTTCCGGAAGAATGCCGCCGGTGTCTACGATGCGCAGTTTGCGCCCGTCCCACTCCGCGTCGCCATAAAGCCGGTCGCGCGTGATGCCCGGTTCGTCGCCGACAATCGCTCGCCGCGATCCGACGATACGATTGAAGAGCGTGGACTTGCCCACGTTAGGGCGGCCCACAATGGCAATCGTCGCAATCGCCGTGTCTTCGGCGGTCGCGGTAGTCATCGAGTTGTAAACAGGCTGCGTCAAGAGATGCTCATGTAGGAATAGCCGCCCCCGGCTGTCCGTCGGGTCGAAGACCGACTGGGTTTTACTGAGAACTGAGAACCGAGAACTGACAACTGTTTATTATAGAGACTTCTCGTGGCCACGAATTCCCAGTCCGCCGCGCCTCCTCGACCTGCAGCCAACGGCAAGGGCGCTTCGCTCCACCAGTTCTTCGGCCCGGGTGGGATTCTCTCGCGCACCCATCCCGCCTACGAATTCCGCCGCGGGCAGCTTCAAATGGCCGAGGCCGTCGATCAGGCGCTGGAAGAAAAGCGTCATCTTATCGTCGAAGCGGGCACCGGAACGGGCAAGACGCTCGCGTATCTCGTGCCGGCGATCCGCTCTGGCAAGCGCGTCATCATTTCGACCGGAACGAAAAATCTTCAGGAGCAGCTTTTCTACAAAGACGTACCGTTTCTGGAGCAGGCGTTCTACGGCGGCGCTACAGGTGGCGCCGGCGAAAAGCAGGTTCCTCGCTCCGCTCGGAATGACAATGAGAGTCGGAATGACAGTGAGAAGGGGAACGCCAAAGAAAACCGGAGCAACGCGGCGAAACAGCTTTCCGTCTGCTACATGAAAGGGCGCAACAATTATCTTTGCCGCAAGAAGCTCTACGACCTGACCGACCAGCCGGTGCTCACAGGACTTGATGAAATCGAGCAGTACCGGGCGATCGCGGCCTGGGAAAAGAACACCGCAACCGGAGATCGCGCCGAACTTGCCGAACTGCCCGAGGCCAGCCTTCTCTGGCACAAGCTGGACGCGCGCGCCGATGCCTGCACTGGGCAGAAGTGCAGCGAATTCGAGCGCTGCTTCATCACAGAAATGCGGCGCAAGGCGATGGAGAGCGACATCATCATCGTCAACCATCATTTGTTCTTCGCCGATCTTGCCATCAAGCTGCAGGCCGATGGCGCGCCCGACGCGGGCATTCTTCCCGAAGTCGGTACGGTCATCTTCGATGAAGCCCACGAACTCGAAGACGTCGCGGCGAATTATTTCGGAATTTCAGTCAGCAGCTTGCGCGTGGACGAACTCGCGCGTGACGTCGAACAGGCGATGCAGAAGAACAAGATGATGTCGGCGTCGGTTTCGGGGGCGATTGGCAGCCTGCGCGAGCGCTCGCAGCTTTTCTTTTCGGTGCTACCCTCCGGCGACGGGCGCTTCGCCTTCGAGGGACGCCGGGAATTTCTCGAAGAGAACGGCGACGAATTCACCGGCCTGAACCAGTCGCTCACGCGCCTCGCGGGAGAACTTGAGGGCCTGCAGCAGAAGCCGGAGGAAATTTTCAACTTCGTCCGCCGTGCGCAGGAAATCCAGGTGCAGATGCAATTCGCACTCGAATCGGAAGACCGCAACACCGTCTTCTGGATCGAACGCCGCGGAGGTTTTTCACCACGGAGGCACGGAGGCACGGAGAAAGCAAAAGAAAGTTTCAAGGGGCGGCAGCACGTCTTTCTTCAGGCCACGCCGATTGACGTCGGCCCTATTCTGCGCGAATGCCTGTGGGCCAAACTCGACTGCGCCGTGCTCACTTCCGCCACGCTCGCCGTCGGCGGAGGGTTCGACTACATCCGCCAGAGGCTTGGCTTCGAGCATGCGCGCGAAGTCGTTCTGCCCTCGCACTTCGATTATCAGAGCCAGGCTGTACTTTACGTGCCGCCCGACTTGCCAGACCCGCGTACGCCGCAGTTCACGGCGAAGGCCGCCGAGCAAATCCGCAAACTGCTCGAAATCACACGTGGGCGCGCTTTCGTCCTCTTCACCAGCTACGCGCAGATGAACGACATCTATCACCGGCTGTTGGGCGAAATCGAATTTCCGATGCTGCGCCAGGGCGACGCGCCGAAGAGCGCGCTGCTCGAGGAGTTCCGCCTCACGCCGAATGCGGTGCTGTTCGCAACCTCATCGTTCTGGCAGGGCGTCGACGTGCAGGGTGAGCAGCTAAGCTGCGTGATCATCGATCGCCTGCCGTTCGCAGTGCCAAGCGATCCAGTTGTTGCCGCGCGAGTGAAGGCCATCGATGCCGATGGCGGCAACGCGTTCTTTCAGTATCAGGTGCCGTCGGCGGTCATCACGTTGAAACAGGGATTCGGACGCCTCATCCGCTCGCTACACGACCGTGGTCTGCTCGTCCTTCTCGACAACCGCATCCTCAAAAAGCAATACGGCCGCACCTTCGTCGACAGCCTGCCGAACTACAGGAAGACCACCGACATGCGCGTGGTGGAGGAGTTCTTCGGAATCGGAAAAGAGTAACCGCGTGATAATTTCGGCCGCCACATCAGCGATTGAGGCGAAGAAAAGGCTCGCGGTCGTGAGGACCTTGTCAGAGACCCCTTTTAGGTAACCACCGGTTTTCCCCCGGTTGAGCCGATTCGCTCGCCAAAATTCGCCTTTCCTGATGTGGGAGAACTCGCCCACTCCATCTCAGCGCGTGAGATGACGATTCGATGCGGGAAAGGACCTTTCTATGGTGCGTGATACCCCTCCGTCGAGGTATGAACGGAAAAGGGATGGCCCGAAACCTGAACGGCATTGGTTCTTCTTCAGGCTCATAACTGCGGCGGCGCTGATCTTTGTCGGGTTAGAGACCCAGGCGCAAGCGCAGCGCAAGTCTTGTCCGTTGACTGATGCTCAGTCCCAGAAGGCCGTCGATGCGTGGGCGCCGATCGGCAACTTCCTTGCAACCGAGCCGCGGTGCGTGAATTGCCACGGCAAGGTGAATCCGTTTGTCGACGGCGTCGGCCTTGACTCATCCGGAGATTTCGACCCGGCGATGCCGGCATCGGTGATCAAACATGGCGGAGGATTCCAGCCTCACGAACACGGCGGCGCGATCGATCAAGGTTGCAAGGACTGCCACGACAATATGGCTCCCCAGGGCGATGGCTCGCCATCGGTGAACTGGACGCTTGCTCCCAGCTTTTTATCGTTCCTCGACAAGGATCCGACCACGCTCTGTATACAGATCAAGCGGGCGATCCACGACGCCGATCACTTCCTGGGTCACCTGAAGAATGACAATGGCGCAACGAATTTCGCCGGTACGGCATTCCTCGGGACTCGCGGTCTTGATGCCGATCAATATCTGGACAAAGACTCGCCGACTTACGTTGCGCCCGCGCCTCCATCCATTACGCATGATGCCGTCATGCAGATGGCCCAGAACTGGCTGGCCGCAATGGGCGGAAAATTCCAGGGCGACGAGACTTGCGGTTGCGAACTGAAACACTCGAAGTGGAGCGGCCAGATTCATTACGCGCTCGACATCAAGGGAGACGATGGGCACAACGATCTCCAGGAATGGTCGAACCACGAGTTGAGCAAAACGGATGTCACCGTGAAAGATGGCTTCGGAGCTGCCCAGTTCTATCACGATGAGAAACATATAGCGGTAAACCGCCAAAGGGCGCTTCGTGGCGGAGCCATCACCTACATTCCAAATACCAGCTCCGGCGCCGAGGCTTCGGGGGCTGGAATGTCAGTGGCGAGTGTAGAGGTGGAAATTACTCCAGACCAAAAAAATTACACCGTATCGCCAACCTGGATTCCGGTAGTGATCGGAAAATTGCATTCGTATACATGCATCCGGGACACTTGCACCCCCGGCAAAGACGTGGACCTTGGCGCTGGCGGTATGGTCACGATCTCAGGACCCCTTCAGGATCCCAATCACCTGCAAGGCTCCTCAACCGATCGCAAAGACAATCTTGGCTACTCGCACAAAGGCGTCCGCATTGAAACCATCCGCTGGGACCTGTGGCGCACCGCGAATTAGGCGGATTTGAATTGGCGGGTGAGTCCCTGGCGACACATGCCGCTGCCGGTGAGCAATCGCACCCTCGAGCGAATTGTCATCCTGAGCGCGGCGAGAGCCGCGCGAGGGACCTTACGTCAACGGAAGTTACGATGCAGTGGCGGAGAATATGTGCGCTGCACGCTATGCGACGTCACGAGCCCGCACAAAACGGGGTTTCGCTAGAGATACCAAAAATCTTGTCAATAGGCAGAAATTACACGAATCCCGCTAAGCGCATCAAAACGCCGGAAATATAATTCGTCCAATCCTTTCCGGTTTGCCCCCTCCGTTTTGCTATCCTGAATATAAAGAGACAATTTTCGAAGGCGCGGCCCATTCAGGCCGCGCCTTTTTCTTCGGTCCCCACACCTCGCCGCGTTGTTGGGGACGAAAGCATTCGGGGAGAGCAATGAAACACTGGGAGAGATTCAATAGTCCGAAACAGCGCGGCGAATGGGTCGAGCTTCAATTCATGGCGAAGGCCGCTCTGCGCCGCTTCATCGTCTCCAAGCCGTGGGGAGACGTGCAGGCCTACGACGTCGGCATCGAGCACGGACAAAACTTTCTCCGCGTGCAGGTCAAGTCCACCACAGCGCGCTGCGGCGCGGGATACCGCTGCATGTACAAGCCGAACTATCTCAAGAAGCGCGACTACTCGCTCGACCAGATCGACGTCTTCGCCGCATACGTCATACCCGAAGACGCATGGTACCTGATCCCCGCCGCAGTCCTGCTGGGCCCGCGACGAATCACCATGACAATGCTTTGTCCGGTAGTCGAGCCGAAAAAGAAAGCCAGCTACCGCTACGAATGCTACCGCAATGCCTGGAACTTACTCACGAAGAGCCGCAATGAGTTGGCGCAATGGAAACTGGATGGTCCGCCCTAACCAGTGCTTCATGTGCCGGGAGCGGTACGGAATCACAGTCCCGGAGGGACGACCGAAAGTAGCCCAGCGCTTAGACGAAAACTAGGGACAGGACGGAATGTTCCCCAGTCTCCGGCAGCGATCATGAACGCTACGGGCTGCGCGTGGATTGGGCTTCCATGTAGGAGCGCAGGATGGCGTTGATGCGGGTCTGATAGCCGCGGCCATTCTTCTTTAGCCACCGCACTACATCGCGGTCTACCCGGATGGTAAGACGGTCTTTGGGTTCGGGCATCGTAAGGCGGGCGCTGCTCCAGAACGACTTACCGATTTTTGGAATGTCGCTGAAATCGATGTCCGCATCGCGCATCGCGCGCAAACGTTCAAGGTCCGCGGCGCCCTTAGTCCGCGATCGCGAGGTGGTTCGAGTAATCTTTTCTTTCATGCGATGTGCCGTCGAAAAGGGCCTACTAAGATAAAAGCCCCGGTCATCAGCCGGGGCTTGAACTTGGGTACGACGCAGTCCGTCAAACATTTCTATGATAGCGCTGCTAGAAACTTTGTCAAGCTGCTTGGTATAAGTCGAGTGGATCCACGAGGAGGGTGAGGGACTCGAACCCTAGTGGCTGATGAAGCCACTCGACAGTTTGACAGACTGCGTCCAGTACCCACTGGCACCACCCTCCTAAACGCCTGTCGGCCGGAGAGAAATTGTAATTGCGTAGTAGCGCAGTTCAAGGAACTAACAGGAAAATATTTTGAGATCTTTCCCGATTTAGGAAAAATCGATCTCCTAGTCTCGCCACCGATTCCTTATTGCAGTAGACCGCCATTGCCGTTCGTTTCCGGTTCCGGCGCGATCACTACCGCTGCTGCTACCTTGTCGCCTGGCTCCAGGTTCAGCAGGCGGACGCCCTGCGCGTTGCGGCCTGATTCGCGGATGGTGGTTGCGTCCATGCGGATGATTTTGCCGTAGTGGCTGATCAGCATGACCTGCGAGGTTTCGTCGACCTGGGCGATGCCGACTACCTTGCCGATGCGCTCGGTGGTCTTGATGTTGATTACGCCTGAGCCTCCGCGGCCTTGCAGGCGGTATTCGCCGGCGGGAGTCCGCTTGCCGTAGCCGTTTTCGGCGACGGAGAGAATCAGCGAGCCTTTGATCGGCAGAGTTTCGTCGGTCGCGGTGACTTCGAGGCCTCCGGCTTCCGCCGCGGCCTTCGCCGCTTCGGACTGCGCTTTCTTTTCGTCTTTCGGCGTGGTGGCCATACCGACGATGTAGTCGCCCTTGTCGAGGCTCATGCCGCGCACTCCGTAGGCTGGACGGCCCATGGAGCGCACGTCGCCTTCGTCGAAGCGGATTGCCTGGCCGTCGTGCGAGGCCATGAAGATGATCTGGTTGCCGTCGGTGAGCGTGACCCCGACCAGTTCGTCGTCCTGATCGATGCCGATCGCAATGATGCCGCGCGACATCACGTTGCCGAAGTCTTTCAGGTCGGTCTTCTTCACGGTTCCCTTGCGGGTGGCGAAGAAGATGTAGCGGCCTTCTTCGTCGAGATGGCGCACGGGCAGGAAGGCGCGGACAGTTTCGCCCGGCTGCAATCCGATCAGGTTGCTGACGTGCTTGCCCTTGCCCGCGGCGCTGACGTCGGGAATTTCGTAGACCTTCAGCCAGTAGACGCGGCCCTTATTGGTGAAGATGAGAATGTAGGCGTGGGTCGAGGCGATGAAGAGGTGCTCGACGAAATCCTCGTCGCGCGTCTTCATGCCGGTGCGGCCCGTGCCTCCGCGGCGCTGCATGCGGTAGGTGGAAATCGGCGTCCGCTTCAGGTAGCCGGTGTGGCTGACCGTGACCGCGACCTGCTCGTCGGCGATGAGATCTTCGAGCAGGATTTCCGCGGCTTCGTCTTCGATGCGGGTGCGGCGGGCATCGCCGTAGAGCTTCTTTACTTCCTCGAGCTCTCTGACGATGACTTTGCGCAGCTTGGCTTCGGAGCCGAGAATCGACTCGAATTCGGTGATGTTGCCGCGAACTTCGCCCAGTTCCTTCGAAATTTCGTCGATCGAAAGTTTGGTCAGGCGGTGCAGTTGCAATTCGAGGATGGCATCGGCCTGCCGCGCAGTGAAAGGCTTTTCCAGATTGGCCTTCGGCGCCCGGCCGGAGGTGTTGATGTCGATCTTCTTGCCGCCGAAATACAGGATCAGGTTCTCGCGGGCATCGGCGCGATTTGAGCTGCCGCGAATGATCGTGATCACATTGTCGAGGTGGTCGAGGGCCATGAGGTAGCCTTCGAGAATGTGCTCTCGGTCTTTCGCCTTTTGCAGCAGGTAGGCGGTGCGGCGGCGGACCACATCGACGCGGTGTTCGATGAAGTACTTAAGGGTCTGGATCAGTCCCATCTCGCGGGGCTGTGCGTTGACCACCGCCAGCAGGATCATCGAAAAGCTTTCCTGCATCTGCGTGTGCTTGAAGAGTTGGTTCAGGACGATCTGCGCTTCTGCGCCGCGCTTGAGTTCGATCACGATGCGCATGCCGTCGCGGTCGCTTTCGTCACGCACGTCCGAGATGTCTTCAATGGTCTTGTCGTTGACCAGTTGCGCGATGCGCTTGATCAGGACGGACTTGTTTACCTGGTAGGGAATCTCGGTGACGATGATGGCCTGGCGGTCTTTGTTGAAAGTTTCGATCGCGGCCTTGGCGCGCATCATGAAGCGTCCGCGGCCGGTTTTGTAGGCATCGAAAATTCCGGCGCGGCCATTGATGATGCCGGCGGTCGGGAAGTCCGGGCCCTGTACAAATTTCAGAAGCTCGGCGAGCTGCGCGTTGGGATTGTTGACCAGCGTGATGGTCGCGTCGACGATCTCGGTCAGATTGTGCGGCGGGATTTTCGTCGCCATGCCGACGGCGATTCCGTCGGAACCGTTGACCAGAAGATTCGGAATGCGCGCAGGAAGAACATCCGGCTCAACTTCGCTGCCGTCGTAGTTGGGATGAAAGTCGACAGTCTCTTTGTCGAGGTCTTCCAGCAGCGAGGTCGCGACCTGCGCGAGTTTCGCTTCGGTGTAACGATCGGCCGCCGGAGGATCTCCATCGACGGAGCCGAAATTTCCCTGCCCGAAAATCAGCGGATAGCGCAACGACCAATCCTGCGCCAGCCGCACCAACGCGTCGTACACCGCAAGATTTCCATGCGGATGGTACTTGCCCATCACCTCTCCGACGATACGCGCGCATTTCCGCGTAGCCCGGTTGGGCTGCAACCCCATCTGGTCCATCGTAAATAAAATTCTGCGGTGGACTGGTTTCAGGCCATCGCGGACGTCGGGAAGCGCGCGGCCGATGATCACCGACATCGAGTAGTCGAGATACGACCGGCGCATCTCCTCTTCGATGTTGACGGGTTGAATGTTCAGAGCGCCGGGGCCGTCGTTGCCATTGCCGCCGCCGGGCGGAGGAGTCAGGGGAAGTTCTGGATTTTGATCGTCTGCCATTCGTAGCTCTCAGCTGTCAGCCATCAGCCTGGGGATTTTAAAATCTGGAACCGGGAGTCGCATCCAAGGGCCGCTCGTAACTGATTGGATTTACAGGATGTTATAAGCCCTTTTCGCTGTATCGATTATACCACGAAAGCTCGCTTGGCCCGGCGGCGACGGCGTGACTCCAAAGCCACCTCCTACGGCACCGACAGGAACGCTCCGCTCGACAAAAGGAGTTGCGGAATCGACTCTATTTAAAGACTTTTGTCCGCTGCGCCGATAACAGGGCCAGTGCGATCACGCGACGGTCGCGTTGCGTCTGGCAGCTCGCAGAAAGTAGCCTCCGTGACCATTGCCCGAGCATCCCGTTTTACGCCCGTGTATGTGCTGGCCTCGGCGGGCGTTCTTTTGCTGATCGGGGCCGGCGCGAAGATTGCGCCATTTGCCGCTTCCAGCGATTTCATGCCACACGGATATTGTTTCCTGTGGAACCCGTTGGTCCTATGGCTGAATGTCATCTCCGATAGCCTGATCGTCATTTCTTACTATTGCATTCCGATTGCGCTGATCTATCTGGTGCGCAAGCGGAACGACCTGCCCTTCAACTGGATTTTCTGGATGTTCGGCTTGTTCATCCTGGGATGCGGCACCACGCACCTGATGGAAGTTTGGACGGTGTGGCACGCCTCTTATCTTCTGGCGGGAATCATCAAGGCGATCACCGCGAGCGTTTCCGTGTTGACGGCGATCATGCTGGTTCCCCTCATCCCGAAGGCGATTGCGCTGCCGAGTCCCGAACATTTGTCACGGATAAATCAGGAGTTGGAAACACAGATCGCAGGCCGCAGCCAGGTCGAACAGGAGCTGAGAAAAATCCTGGCGGAGCGGGAGCAGACGGTACGGGAGCTGGCCGAACGTAAAGAGCAACTGGAAAAAGCCAGCCAGGAGATGATGTCTTTCACCTATACCGTCTCACATGATTTGCGCGCGCCGTTGCGCCATATCTCCGCGTTCTCCGGGATGCTGGAAGAGGAGTTCCAGAGTAATTTGCCGGCAGAAGGGCAACGATATCTCAAGCGGATTCAACAGGGCGCCCAGAGGATGGGGACCCTTGTCGACGATCTGCTGGGATACGCGCACATTGGACGGCAGGCGCTCAAGTTGCAGGTGGCCAGCATCGCAGCAATCGTCGATGACGTTGTGAAAAGATTCAAGGTAGATGCGCGAGAACGGGAGATCGAGTGGCGGCTGCACTCGCTCCCCTCAGTCCAGTGCGATGCCGATCTGATCAGGGTGGTCTTTGAAAACCTAATCTCGAACGCGGTGAAGTTTACTCGAGGCCGTCGCCCGGCCGTGATCGAAGTCGGCAGCAATACGGCACGCGGGGAAACCGTCTTCTACGTGAAGGACAATGGCATCGGTTTCGGTATGCAATATCTGACGAAGGCATTTGGAGTGTTTCACCGCCTTCATCGCGCGGAAGACTACGAGGGTACGGGCATCGGCCTGGCCACGGTCCATCGCATCATCGAGAAGCATGGCGGGCGAATCTGGGCAGAGGCCGCAGTGGATCAGGGAGCAACCTTCTACTTCACTCTCGACCGGGCACCACGGCGGGCTGAGGCGAATGAAATCGCTCTGCCCCAGGTCCAGTGACTCCCTTCTGCTGTGATCTATTCTGCGGCGATTCAATGTTAGGCTAGCGACGATGGGCCGCAACCCCAATGAACTGATCACGTTGGGTTACCAAGCGCGGAGAGAAGGCCGCCTGGAAGATGCCAGGCGCTTCTTCGCGGAAGCGGTGGAGTTGTGCCGCGCTGCGCGTGCGGGCGATGCTTCGCTTCTTGCCAGTGCGCTGATGGGCCTGGGGCAGATTGAGCGGGACCTGAAGAACCGGGACGCGGCTCTCGAACATTATCGCGAGGCGGTAAAGCTGTATCGCAGCGGAGTCGATCCGCTGCGGTTCGCGCATACGATCCGGCATCTGGGCGACGTTCTTCGGGAGGACGGTGTCATGGACGAGGCGCGGAACTGTTACGAAGAAGCGCTGGCCATCTATCGAAGCCACAAGGAAACGTCTCCGTTGGATTTGGCGAACACGCTGCGGGGATTTGCTCTGCTTCGCGGATTTGCGGGAGAAGCGGAGGAGGCGAAGTCGCTCTGGCAGGAGGCGCGGGGCCTGTATCAATCGGTGGAGGTTGAGGCCGGCGTGCAGGAGAGCGATCGGCAGATTGAGCGGCTGACGCGGAAGCAGCGTAGCGGCTGAATTGTTTCGCAGCCGTTATTCGGAGTAGTCTTTTCTGCTCGAACGAAAAACCACCGGCCCTGAAGGGCGTCGCTGCCGGCGCTGAAAACGCGGCCCTGAAAGGGCCGCTCCTCCACAAGAATCGATCTTTCGGCAAGAATTGCTCTTCCACAAAAAACCTCTTTCGCCAAACTAATTGCTTTTGCAGCGCTTATCGTTTTTCTATCGCGCCCAGTCGGGAACCGCCCCTCCATGCGAGAATGCATTACCGCTCACGAAGCGGACATGAAATCCGCATGCCTCTCGATCGCCCTTCCACAACCGCGGAGACACCTGGATGGCAGTATGCGGTGGGCTCGGGGATTCTGGGCTGGGTGCTCGACGCCTTTGATTTTTTCGTAGTCATTTTCCTGGTCGACACTCTTGCCGCAAACTTCCACGTTGGCAAGGCTGCGATCGTGTGGACGATTTCGATCGCTCTGGCGATGCGGCCAGTGGGCGCGCTCCTTTTCGGGTCTCTCGCTGACCGGTTCGGGCGCCGCCTGCCGCTGATCGGCTGCGTGCTCTACTTCTCGATCGTCACGATGCTGAGCGCGTTTGCCCCGAACTATGCGATGTTCGCGGTGCTGCGGGCCTTGTATGGAATCGGCATGGGAGGATACTGGGGTGTCGGCGCTTCGCTTGCGGTGGAGAGCGCGCCCAACCGGCGGCGCGGACTGGTTTCGGGACTGATGCAAAGTGGATATCCGCTGGGATATCTTCTTGCCGCGCTGGCGATGGAAGGCGTGCTGCCTCATTTCGGCTGGCGGGCGATGTTCTGCGTGGGCCTGGGAGTTGCCATTCTGATTAGTCTCCTGGCTTTGAAAGCGCCCGAATCAAGCGCGTGGCAGATGCACAAGCAGGGTTCCATTGGTTCGATGTTTGAAGTTTTGTGGAAGCATCGCGGGGGCTTCGGATACCTGCTGCTGGTGATGACCATGATGACCTGCCTGTCGCATGGCACACAGGACCTGTATCCGGATTTTCTGAAGTCGGCGCACGGATTTTCCCGCTCGACAGTTTCGATGATGGCGATTCTCTATAATTCCTGCGCGATCGCGGCCTCAATGTTTTTTGGGCATCTTTCGGAGTCGCTGGGAAGACGGCGCGCCATCATGCTTGCGCTCGGAGTTGCCCTGGCCGCGCTGTATCCCTGGGCATTCGGCGCTTTGCCGGCCACGCTCATGATCGGATCCTGCCTGATGCAGACGGGTGTGCAGGGAACATTCGGGATCATTCCCGCGCACTTGAATGAACTCGCGCCCGATGCGGTGCGGAGCCTTTTTCCAGGACTGGTCTATCAACTGGGAGTGCTCGTGGCCTCGCCGGCGGTTGCAGTTCAGTATGCTCTGCAAAAGCGGGTGGGGTATCCCTTGGCACTGACACTCTTCGAGGGCGCGGTGATCGGGCTGCTGCTGGTGATATTCGGGCTGGGCCCGGAGCGAACAGGGCGCGATTTTCACCGGTCAGATTCGTCGGAGTGATTCCCGGCTGACGAGTCATCTCTTACGGGATTTGATCTCGCATTGCGGGCGCGGCCAGCACAGTGCAATTCAGGAATGATAGACACAAGTTTTGAAACGTTTTACATTTGCCCTCCGTAAGCGCTGACTTTCAAAACCCCACGGGGATTATTTATGAAAACTGTAATCAGCCGTTTTCTGGCCGCAGTCATTCTTGCCAGTTCCAGCCTGCTCTTCGCACAGGACTCGCACTACAGCCCAGAGCACCAGCAGATTCCGACTCCGGGTTGCCTGATCATGAAAGACGTTTGGGAGGGCGGCTCCACGCCCTGCACGCAGAACGAACACGATTCGTGGCTGAACGACATCCGCCATTGGCGCACGGAGAGGCGGATTCGCACCGGCTACGACGGTTCGCGCTACGACATGCCGGCGCTGAGGTGGATGCAATCCAGTTTCATTCAGGCGCAGATGATGGTCGAGGACCGGTACTTCTACGATCCGGCCGCGCATAAATATACGGTGGACCGCTATCTGGCTGATCTCGAAAAGCGATACGGCGGCATCGATGCGGTGCTTATCTGGCCCACGTATCCGAACATGGGAATCGACAATCGCAATCAGCACGATCTGGTCCGCTCGATGCCGGGCGGGGTCGCCGGCGTGCGGCAGATGATCGCGGACTTCCACAAGCGGGGCGTGCGCGTGCTGTTTCCGATGATGATGTGGGACCAGGGCACGCGCGATCCGGGAATGTCGTGGCCCGACGCCATTGCCAGCCTGATGAAAGAAGTTGGCGCAGACGGCGTTAACGGCGACACCCAGGATGGGGTGCCGCTGGCATTTTCCGAGGCCGCCGACAAGACTGGGCATCCGCTGGCTTTCGAACCTGAGGATGGGCCTTCCGACGAAGCTCTGGCGTGGAATGTGATGACCTGGGGGCAATATCAATATCCGTTCGTGCCCATGGTCGACCGCTACAAGTGGCTGGAGTCGCGCCACATGGTAAACATTTCCGACCGCTGGAAGCGCGACAAGACCGACAATTTGCAGTTTGCATTCTTCAACGGCGTGGGATGGGAGAGTTGGGAAAATATCTGGGGCATCTGGAACGGAATCACGCCGCGAGATGCCGAGGCCACGCGGCGCATCGCTACAATCGAGCGCGCGGTGGCGCCTTTCCTGATCAGCGCCGACTGGGAACCGCTCTCTCCTATGTTGGTGTATGGCGTCTTCAGCAGTCGCTGGCCTGTGGGGCAACAGACGGTGTGGACCATCGTGAACCGCAACGAATACGGCGTTCACGGGCCGCAGATGGAACTCGACTGGCAGGATGGAATGCGCTATTACGATCTTTATCACGGCGTGGAACTCAAACCGGAGAAAAGCAAAGATGGGCGCGCACTCTTGAGCTTTCCCCTCGAAGCGCAGGGATACGGCGCGGTGCTGGCCACAACTTCGTCGCCGGATGCGGGTATGGAAAAGTTGATGGCGAAGATGAAGGAGCTTTCCGCGAAGCCGCTGGCCGATTACTGGCATGAGTGGAAGGTACTTCCGCAGCAGATCGTTCCCATCGAGGCGACCAAGCCGGTGAGCGGATCGCCGGCGGACATGGTTAAAATTCCCGAGGCGGACTTTGATTTCAAGGTCGCGGGCATTGAAATTGAAGGGTCCAACGACATCGGGGTGGACGTTCAGTATCCGTGGGAGGACGCGGCGCGGCGTTTCCACAACCATCCCATGCACGTGCAATCGTTCTGGATCGATAAATATCCGGTGACCAATGCGCAATTCAAGAAGTTCATGGATGCGGCGCACTATCACCCCTATGACGATTTGAATTTTCTGCGCGAGTGGAGCCATGGAAGCTTTCCGGCGGGATGGGATAACAGGCCGGTAACCTGGGTTTCGCTGGAGGATGCTCGCGCTTACGCGGCGTGGGCAGGAAAGCGCCTGCCGCATGAGTGGGAATGGCAGTATGCCGCTCAGGGTACCGATGGGCGGATTTATCCCTGGGGCAATTCTTGGAACGCAGACGCGGTTCCGGTCCCCGATAAGGGCCGCACCATGCGGGGGCCGGATGCAGTGGATGCGCATCCGGCGGGCGCGAGCCCGTTTGGAGTCGTGGATCTGGTGGGCAACGTCTGGCAGTGGACCGAAGAATTTGTTGACGATCATACGCGCGGAGGAATTTTGCGGGGAGGCAGTTACTATCAGCCCCAAGGTTCGATATGGTATTTCCCGCAGGCTTACAAGCTGAATGAGCATGGCAAGCTGCTTATGGCTTCGCCGAGCATGGACCGCTCCGGAGGCCTGGGCTTTCGCTGCGTGCAGGATGCGCACTAACTGGCAGCAAGTACACCAACAGCCCTCGCGATTGGCCGGGAAGATAGGGGCAAATCCTTGTTTCACGGACAGTTAGAGCACTCCATTCATTTGCTTGCTTTTTAGGGGCAAATACAAGAAAATGCCGCTATTCCCCTTCCTTTGAGTACGCTTGCCGTATCTCATCTCAATGGACAAGATAGTCATCAGTTCCGCGGAAGTCGCGCAGACTGAAGTATCGGCTGATGCCGCTGCGCGCCTGGAGCCTAAGTTGCAGCCCGCCATTCCACGGTGGGCGAAATGGGCGCTGTCTTCGCTTGTGCTCGTATTACCGCTGCTTTGCCTGGTCGCAATCGTATTGCGCGCGGCAATGCGAAGCTTGCCTCCCCGCACGAAACATGCCTGGACGTCATTGCTGGCCACTCTGTTAACCATCAGCGGGATATTTACTTGCGTAGCGTGTGTATTGGTCGTTTCTTTTGCGCCGCTACCGCCTCTGACTGCACCCGGACTGAGCACGCTGGACGATCGAAGTGAATTCCCCAGATTGCCGTCTTCCGATGCCATGTCTTCCAAGACAGTTTCAGAGGAACTGAAACCCCTTGTGGCGGTCATCTCGCCCGCCCAACGATCGTGGTTTTCACACCAGGAGATGCCCTCCGCCAGTTTTGGAGCGGGAGCGCTGCTGCAAGCGAATTCCGAAGGTTACTTGTTTGTAACGGCGCGGCATGTGATTGATGGAACGAACTGGCATTCGGCCCATGGAAATCGGGCGCTGGTCGCGATGGCGTCGGGAACCTGGGGATCGGCGGATGTAATCGCGCGCCATAGGACGCTGGACCTGCTTCTTCTTTGGGTGCCGCGAGAGACGGGGAGCGGAAAATTCGCGCAGCCGCTGGCAAAATCCGGGCCGGCGATCGAGGGCGAGAATGTTTTCGTGATCGGGCATCCGGAAGGACTGCGCTTCACATTGAGCACAGGGATTGTTTCGCGCTTACAGGGAAGCGTGATCCAGATCTCAGCCCCTGTGAGTCCCGGAAACAGCGGCGGACCGGTGTTCGACGATCATGGCCAGCTCGTCGGTATCGTCACTTCGATGGTGGACCGGAACGGCGATCCGAATGCCGAGAACCTGAATTTCGCGGTCCGCGCCGATGCGCTGATCGATGACGCCGAGTGGGATTTCGAGGGAACCGGGCACCGGCGATTGAGCGACTACACCGCGCAGGATGCGACACGCGGAAAGACCGTGCCGGTACAGGGGCAGCAGTAAAGGTTCTTCACATTGGGGCGAACAGGAATGCCGAACATCAACGTCACTGTGTATGACTCGACTGAAAACAAGCGCGTGCCGGTGGAGCTTCCGGATGACGCGCCGTGTAACAAGATCGTTGCCGTCTTAGTACAGAAGTTACGGCTGCCAACGAATGGGCCCGACGGCGCTCCTCTGAGTTATAAGTTTCACCACAAGAATTCCGGGCGCCAAATCCAGGACACACAAACTCTCGCGGAAGCGCAAGTGCAGGAAGGTGACATTCTGCGCCTGCAACCGGAGATAACCGCCGGGGCGCGACGAAGAGAGTAACTGCTATGCCGCAAAATGGCGGAGAACCGGAACGCTACAGTCGTCTCAGCCTGATTCCGTGGTGGGACCAGGAGAAGATCAGGCGTTGCCGTCTGCTGGTGATCGGCGCCGGAGCACTGGGAAATGAAATCCTGAAAAATGCGGCGTTGCTAGGTTTCTCCCGGGTCGTGGTGGTCGACATGGACCGCATCGAGGAGTCCAATCTTTCGCGCGCCGTTCTTTTTCGGTCGGAAGATATCGGCGGCTATAAGGCGGAAGTGGCGGCTCGGGCCTATCAATCGCTTGCTCCCGATGCCTGCGTGGTTCCACTGGTGCAAAACGTTCTCGCCGGTTGCGGGCTGGGACTTTTCGAGTGGAGCGACCTGATTGTTGCGGGGCTGGACAATCGCGAAGCGCGATTGTTTATCAACCGCTCGGCCTGGAAGGTCAATCGTCCGTGGATCGATGGCGCCATCGAGGGAATCAATGGCGTGGTGCGGGCCTTCCTGCCCGGCAAAGCTCCCTGCTACGAATGCACTCTCGGCAAAGTCGACTGGGAGTTACTCCAGAAGCGCATGTCCTGCAATCTGCTGCTGCTGGAGCCTTCGGCGGAGGGGAAGACGCCAACGACTCCGACGATTTCCTCCATCATTGCCGGCATACAGGTACAGGAGGCCGTCAAGCTGATTCATGGACTGCCCGTGCTGGCGAGCAAGGGCTACATCTTCGAGGGCATGAACCATTCTTCGTATGCCGTGGAATATACCTCCAATGCGGACTGCATGAGCCATTACATCCTGCCGCAAATTGTGCGGCTGCCGGAGTCCTCCAGCGATCTGACTCTGGCGCAATTGCGGGAAAAAGCGCAACAGGACCTCAACTCTGCCGCAGTGACGATTGAATTCAGCCGCGATCTGGTACGGAAGCTGGTTTGCCCGGCGTGCAGGGAGGAAGAAGAGATTTATCGTCCCATGGGAACGATCGCCTTCGCGCAAGCGAAGTGCAAGAACGATGGGCAACTTCGAACGGTGATTCCATTGCACTCGTACTCCGGTGAACCTGAACTGGCGAATCGGCTGTTGAGTGAATTGGGACTGCCGCGCCTGGACATTTTTGTCGCACGCGCCGGTGACGAAGAGATCGGCTATCTCCCTTACGGGGACGCACCGCTGGTCCTCGGCAAGCTGGCGACGGAGCCGGCAGCAGTGCATGCTTTGGAAGACGCGGGGCTGTCGAAGTAGAGCAGGAACCAATGAAAGAGGCTTCAAAATCCGGGGCGGGGACCGCAGGCACGCAACCTGCGGTGACCGTCGACAGCGAGGTGGTGCGCACGATCCGGCAACATGCGCGGTCCAGCCCCGACCGGGAGATTTGCGGCGTGTTGATCGGGCAAGACCGCGATCGCCACATTCGGGTAACCGCATGCATCGAAGGTGAGAATGCCGACGAGGCCGGGGCCCACGTCACGTTTACCCAGGAGACCTGGGAGCATATCTACGCCGTGAAGGACAAGAAGTTTCCGGACGAGCGGATCGTAGGTTGGTATCACTCCCATCCCGGCTTTGGCATTTTCCTGTCCGAGCACGACACGTTCATTCACAAGAATTTTTTCTCCTCTCCCGGGCAGGTTGCCTGGGTGTTCGATCCGCACTCGGACGAGGAGGGCTGCTTCGGCTGGGTCGGCGGAGAAATTGAGCGGCTGGCGCGAATCGCAGTCTCCGACCGGCGCGGAGGAGAGCCGGCGGAAGCCGGCCCGGAACATGAACCGGCTGCCACTTCAACGAAACCAAGAAACAAGGGAGCCAAGAGCGCTGACGACAAGATCACGGTGCGTGTGCGGCGGTCAACAGAAGACGATGAGGGAGCGGCGTCGGGATCGCTTGAGCAACTGGTGGCTAAGGTATTTTTCTCGTTGGCCCTGCTGATTCTGGGCGGCGCGTTGTCGTGGTATCTGTTTCCGCACATTGTGATCATGCCGGTGGCGGTCGATCCGATGACGGGCAGGCCGCTCGATCCGCAGGCCGCGCAGTTGCTGGAGGAGTTGCAGGCGGGCAAGGGCGGCAAGCAGGACCCGGCGGCCAATGCAGGACAAAATCCACCCGCGGATGGAGCTGCCAGGAAAGGGGGCGAGGCCCATGCCAAGTGATCGAGACGGAATCAGGATCACCGCGGAAGATCTGGCAGGCGTTTCGATCGCGCCATCGCCTGTGTTGCCCGCCGCGACGTCCCACACGGGCGCGAAGGTGTACGGCACGATCAACGAAGCGGCGGAACAGTTTGTCGGAGTTACTACCGAAAAGGGCAGCATTCTGTTGCAGGCCTGGTTCTACCTGGGGCTGGCTGGATTGATCGGCGCTTTGGCAGGATGGGCCATTTGCGAACCGGGATTCGTCGATGGGCCTGGCCACCGCTGGGGCAACTTCCTGATGATTCCCACGATGCTCACGCTGATGTGCATCGGGCTTGGCATTTCCGAGAGCATCGTGGAGCGTTCCGTAAAAAAAGCGCTGCTGCGCGGCGCGCTGGCGTTGCCTTTGGGAATCCTGCTTGGTTTCGTATTCGACACGATGGCCGAGGTGATGTATGGGATCCTGATGAACCTCTGCTATCACGCTGGCGCTACAAGTTATCACAATCCCGCGGTCTGGATTGCCCGCGGACTGGCGTGGATGGTCTTTGGCGCGGCTGGGGGAACGGTTTACGGAATCGTCGGGCAGTCCATGAAAAAGGGGCAATACGGCGTGCTTGGAGGCGCGCTGGGCGCCGGGCTAGGAGGACTCGTATTCGACCCGATCGCGATGGGCACTCATGCGGGTAGCGTGAGCCGGGCCGTAGGTTTCGGGCTGGTCGGGCTGGCGACTGGCGTCGGTATGGGATTAGTGGAAAGCGCGCTGAAAGATCGCTGGCTTTACGTGGTGTCAGGCCCGCTGGCGGGAAAGCAGTTCATTCTCTACAAACCGGAGACCACGATCGGCAGCCGCCAGGAGTCTGACATTTACCTGTTCAAAGATCCGAATATTCTGGCCCGGCACGCGGTGATCACACTTACCGGCGCTCGGGTGATGTTGCAGGCGGCGGGTGCGGTCTCATGGGCGGGACAGCCGGTGCACAATCGAGTTCTTCAGGACGGCGACCTGTTGCAGATTGGGAGATACGCATTCCGCTACAAGGAGAAGCAGCGCTCATGACGGCGGATATCTGCCCTTATTGCCGGACGGCGATCGGCGCTGAAGACACGCCGGTCATCTGCGAGGGATGCGGGACCGTCCATCATGCCGACTGCTATGCAGAGAATGGCGGATGTACGATCTTCGGCTGCGCCAAGGCTCCGGGCGACGAGCCGAAGCTGATCGTTTCTACGCCTGAGTTGGTTGCGGTTGGGACGGCGACGGTTTCGCAGCCGCAGATTTTTCCCGCCGCTCCACCGCCCCCGCCACCGCCTCTGACTGGAATGATCACGAGCGCCGCCACGACCGAGGAATTGCGCTATACGGCCAGCCTGGTCGTGCCCTCGATTTTTGGAGGCTTTGGCGCTGGCACGGTCCCGGAAGCGCCGCCGGAAGTCCACGAGCCGAGGAACCGGATGACTTTCATCCTGCTGGGCGCGCTGCTGGGAGCATTTGGCGCGCACAACTTTTATGCGGGATATGTGAAGAAAGGTTGGATTCAGCTGGCCATTACGCTGCTGACGCTCGGGTTCGCGAGTCCCATGAGCTGGATGTGGGCGGTCATCGATATCTGCACGGTCAATAACGACGCACATGGAGTTCAATTGGAGTCCTAGGAGAGCGCCATGGAATACTTCGTCAAACGCGGCGAGGAGCGGTTCGGTCCTTACAGTCTTACCGATCTTCAGTCGTACGTACAGTCCGGCAACGTCCTCGCGGCGGATCTGGCCCAAAGCGAGGGGATGAACGGCTGGTTGCCGGTTTCCCAGGTGCTGGGCAACATACCGGCACTCACCCTTTCCCCGGCGATGGGATCGCTGACGACAGCGACCGAGCCCCAACTGGTGCCACTTCCGCCTAACCTGCACTGGCTCATCGTGTTGGTCCTGGGCATTTTGACGCGGCAGTTATTCAACTTCGTCTGGGCTCTGATTCAGGCGAACTGGGCCAGGAAATTGTCGGGCGAGAACAAACCCATGGTTCTGGTGGCCATGTATCCGGCGGGCATGATCGCCGGAGTCCTGGCGACCATTCTGCTTCCGCGGACCATGCCCATCGGAGCGATCTTTATTCTCGCCGGAGCGATCGTGTATCTGGTGGGAATGTTCGCCATCAAAGATGCGATGGAACAGTACTACACGACCACGGAAAACATCGGCTTGCAGTTGAGCGGTGTCATGACTTTCTTTTTCGGCACCATCTATTTCCAATATCACATCAACAGCATCGCCCGCTGGAAGAAGACGGGCGTGCTGAAGTAGTTGAGCGGCAGCAAGAAGAGTTTTCAAAATGCCATCTCCGCGCACACGCCGTCTGATGCTCGATGAAAAGACCCTGGACGATCTTCTGCGGGACTGGCCCTTGATTCAGATCACGGGCAAAGCAGGAATCCCACCCGAAGTTTACCGGTTTACCTATAACCTTCGCGGATTGTACGTTTCCGGGTCGGGCGAGATCCTGGA
Organism: Candidatus Sulfotelmatobacter sp.; assembly: GCA_036490405.1. Classification (GTDB taxonomy): domain Bacteria; phylum Acidobacteriota; class Terriglobia; order Terriglobales; family Acidobacteriaceae; genus Sulfotelmatobacter. The sequence goes on from DASXDY010000060.1 coordinate 47,042, forward strand.
GCGCGAATCGCATCTGATGGAAGTCAATCTCAGTCTGGGATATCCGCGGCGGGCGCCCCAATGCAGAATGCTGACGCCGGTGTTTCACCCGAACTTCGACGATTCCATGGTGTGCATTGGAGATTTTTGGGCCGCGTCGGAGGGTTTGGACGACTTGATCATCCGAATCGGGCGGATGATTGCTTATCAGGAGTACAACACCAAGAGTCCTTTGAACGGCCTGGCGGCGAAGTGGGCGGCCCAGAACGCGCATCTTCTTCCGATCGATCCACGACCGGTCGCGCCGCCGCTTAAGGCGGCCAATGGTGAACTGCCGAAAGTGGAAAATCCGGAGCCGGCAATTTCAGCGATGCCGGAAGTGGCGAGTTCCGGCGAGGATCCCTGGGCCGGAAAGATTGTGATCACGTCGGAAAGCCAGGCCTGATAAAGCGAGGCTTGATTCTGATTTGAGCGAGTGAATGTGGTTCGCACCGCGACTGCATTTCATTCCGAAGCAGCCACGGACATTACCAGCAGATTCCCTCGTAGGAAGAAGTGCCGTCTGGACGGAGGCTGCGGTCGAGGTTCACCAGGTCGATGACGACCTGATCTTTTCGGAGCTGTCCGGTCAATTCATCTTTCTTCACAGACTTGTTTCCGATTACAACTACTTCGCCCCAAAGCAGCGCCTCCGCCAGGTCTGCCGACAATAACGAGCCGATGTGGGGGATGACTTGCTCGATGTACTGGCGGTTGGATCCCGCGAGTCGCCCCAGAAGAACTTCGCGGTCCCAAATCTTGATCTCACATCCTTCTCCGAGCAATCTCTTGACGAGTTGCACTTGAGGACTTTCTCTCAGATCATCCGTTCCTGCCTTGAAGCTTAAGCCGAGCAGCACGATTTTTTTCTTGTGCGCGCGGATTACCGCATCCACCGCGCGCTCCAGATGTTCCGTATTGCTGGGCAGCAGGGCCTCCAGCATGGGCAGCTTTAGGTCCATTTCCTTCGCCTTATAGATCAGAGCGCGCAAATCCTTCGGCAGGCACGATCCGCCGAAGGCAAAGCCGGGCGCGAGATATGCCTCGGAGATATTCAAGCGGGTATCGGAAGTAAAGATTTCGGTCACTGCCTGCGCATCGACATCGAGCTGCTTGCATAAAGTTCCCATCTCGTTGGCGAATGTCACTTTGAGCGCATGGAAGCTGTTTGAAACGTATTTCACCATCTCAGCGACGGCAATTTCGGTTTCATGCACCCGGCTGGGGACCGGGCTGTAAAGTTCGCGCAAAAGAGCGAGACAGAAGAGATCGTGGCTACCCAGGATCGTGTAGGGCGGCTGCAAGAAGTCGGACACTGCGCTGCCCTCGCGCAGGAACTCGGGGTTGTAGGCAACCGCAAAATCGTCTCCCGCACAGCGCCCGCTCGCTTGCTCAAGTATGGGTAGTAGGACCGATTCGGTGGTGCCCGGCAAGACCGTGCTCCGCAAAACGATCAGGTGGCTGGACTTCTTCTGTTTCAGCGCGGCGCCAATTTCCTGGGCAACTTTCTCGATGTGCGTCAGGTCAAGCTTTCCACTGCGCAAGCCCGGCGTTCCCACACAGACAAAAGAAATATCAGACGCCAATACCGCGGCGGCAGAATCGATGGTCGCGTGTAAAAGACCGTTGCGGTTGGCCTCTGCGACCAGTTCTTCCATGCCGGCCTCGACGATCGGGCTTCGCCCAAGCTCGATCATCTCCACCTTGGCCGGATTCACGTCTACCCCGATGACGCGGTGGCCCATGGAAGCGAAGCAGGCCGCCGAAACCGAGCCCACGTAGCCCAGCCCGAATATGCTGATCGACAAACTCACCCGCGGGACCCTCCATCACCGATCTCGAAAGCTCGCAACGGCTTGAATGGCCGCGACGGGAGAACGACAAGTCCTCCAGTGAAACCGCCTCTTCTCAAGAGAGCTGGATATTCGTACTGCGAAGGTCCACAGTCGAACGCCCGGCACTGACGACCGCATTGCCGCCCTGAATCGGTTCGAGATAATTCCTGTGCCACAGTTCCAACATTAACAGCCGCCAGATCCGTCCGGCATGGTTGCGGCGTCCACGAAAGTGTTGGTCCAGCAAACTACGCACTCCCTGGGGATTGAAGTAGCCTCGCTGGAGCGTGCGCTGTTCAAGGAGAACGGTGAGGATCAGGTCCTTCAATTCGTGCCGCGTCCAATGGATGAGCGGCAAAGCAAAACCTTGTTTTGGCCGGTCCAACGCCTCCCGCGGCACGCCGATCCTCTCGGCCAATTTTTTCAGAATATACTTCTGCTTTCCTCCCCGCAGTTTCCATTCGGAAGTCAGGCCCGTAGCCCACTCCAGAAAGACATGATCCAGCATAGGGGCCCTGGCTTCGAGCGAAGCCAGCATGCTCATCCGGTCGACCTTCGCCAGAATGTCATCCGGCAGGTAGGTTTTCGAGTCGAGATAAAGCAAGCTGCCCAGCGGGCCGTCCGCCGAACTGCGGTCGATATAAGCGCGGAACACGTCGAACGGGCCGGCTTCGTCTTGGGAAAGCGACATGAAGTCCTTGCTGAAGAGCGCCATCTCTCTTTGCACGGCCTGCAATGATATTTCTTCGAGGTAGCGGTCTTTCCACGGCAACGAGACGTTGTGAATCAGGCTGCGCCCGGGCGTACCGCGCGGTATGAGCGGATGAATGCGGTCGCGATAGAAATCCCAGACCCAGCGCGGCACCCCGCGGAACGTGCGGTCTTGAAGACATACCCGATAGCGATCGTAGCCGGCAAATATTTCATCGCCCCCATCGCCCGACAAGGCCACGGTTACATGCTGCCGAGCGAGACAGGAAACATAGTAAGTCGGCAATGCCGATGCGTCTGCGAACGGCTCTTCGAGGGAACGGGTCAAGTGCTCGATCGAACCTACTACATCGGGTTCGAGCACCAATTCGTGGTGGTCGGTCTCAAATTTTTCCGCCACCTTGCGAGCGTAGGGAGTTTCATCAAAATCTTTCTGGCGGAATCCGATCGAGAACGTCTTTACCGGCTTCGAACTGGAGCGCGCCATGAGGGCCACAATCGTCGATGAGTCCGGGCCTCCGCTGAGAAAGGCGCCGAGCGGAACATCCGCGATGAGCCTCATGCGCACCGCTTCTTCCAGCCGCCGCTCCAGCTCTTCCAGACATTCTTCTTCCGTAGCCGGCGAATGAGTCCCGTAGGACGGGAGGTCCCAGTATCGACGGAGGCGGATCTCTCCCCCTTCCATTTCGAGCAGGTGTCCCGGCGGAAGCTTCCGGATTTGCCGGAACGCCGTTGCGGGAGCGGGAATATATCCGAAGAGCAGATATTGACGAATCGCCTGGAGGTCAATCTGCGCAAGCTCGGGCTCGACCGCGAGTATTGCCTTGATTTCGGATGCAAACAGCAACTGCCTGCCGTCGAACGCGTAGTGAAGCGGTTTCTCTCCCATGCGGTCGCGCGCAATCAGCAACTTTCTGCGGCGCTCGTCATACAAGGCAAAAGCGAACATGCCGCGCAACTGGTGTACGCATTCGCTGCCCATCTCCTCATATAAGTGAACGATGGTCTCGGTGTCGGTCCTGGTCGAGAAATGATGGCCCCGCTGTTGGAGATCGTTACGAAGCTGCGGAAAGTTGTAAATCTCTCCGTTGAAAACCACCCAGACTGATCGGTCTTCATTGAACACCGGCTGGTGGCCGCCGCTCACGTCGATGACGCTTAAGCGGCGCATGCCGAAGCCAACGCCATTCTTGACGAAGATGCCTTCGTCATCCGGGCCGCGATGCACCATCGTCTGACACATGCGCCGGATCACCGCGGGTTCAATCTCGTGGCTGGGAGAAGCGACTACAATTCCCGCGATTCCGCACATTTGCGCTGTCCTCAGAGGTTTTCGCGCGAACTCAGCTGTTGCACATCTTAGCAAGGCGTAGGAGCCGCTTTCAGCCCGCTTAGAGACGTCAACAGACAAACACCGGTTTTCTGGATTCGAAGAGATGGAGTAGAATGCCCAGAAAAAGGTCCCAGGATTCTTAGCCGAATGCGGAGGTTCTTCAATGCAGACGACTCGCAGAGACTTCTTCAAGGCAGCAACGGTGGGAGCAGTCGCGACCACGATCTTTGGGTTTGACCTCAAGCCCGCATACGCACAGCTCAAAGAACTAAAAATTTCCCGCGCCGCCGAAACGCGCTCGACCTGCCCCTATTGCGCGGTTGGGTGCGGCGTCCTCATCTACACGATCGGCGATCGGGCAAAAAACGTCACGCCGCAGGTCATCCACGTGGAAGGCGACCCCGATCATCCGACAAACCGGGGAACGCTGTGCCCGAAGGGCTCTTCGCTGGAGCAGGACATACTCAACCCGCGGCGGCTCACCAAGCCGCAAGTGCGGCGTCCGGGAGCGACGGAATGGCAGGACATTTCCTGGGACGACGCCTTGAGTGAAGTTGCGCAATGGACCAAGAAGACGCGCGATAGTTCCTTCGTCGAAAAAGATGCGAACGGCCGCACTGTAAATCGGTGCGAAGGCATCTCGTTCATCGGTGGCTGCACGGATACGAACGAATTCAACTATCTGGCCGTCAAGGCCATGAGGGGGTTGGGCTTGGTTTATTTAGAAAACCAAGCCCGTGTTTGACACGGACCTACGGTCTCAAGTTTGGGACCAACATTTGGACGCGGAGCCATGACGAATGGCTGGATCGACATCAAAAACACCGACATGATGTTGATCATGGGCGGAAATCCCGCCGAGAACCATCCCTGCGGCTTCAAGTGGGCGATGGAGGCCAAGCGCAACCGCAACGCCAAGCTGATTTCGGTTGACCCGCGATTCACGCGCACGTCCGCTACCGCCGACCTCTTTCTGCAAATTCGCGCCGGCACCGACATTGCTTTTCTCGGCGGACTGATCCGCTACGCGGTCGAAAACAACCGGATCGCCAAAGAATATCTCGTCAATTACACTAACGCCGCGTTCATCGTTAAGGAAGGTTTCAAGCTTCCTGAGGACGGGTTGTACTCGGGATTTGATTCCGCAGCGGGTAAGTACGATCTCTCCACCTGGAACTATGAGGCAGCCGGAGGTTCCGGCGGGCAGGCGGGCCAGGCTGGAGCGACTGGTCACGCGCCCGAACCAGTGCCGGGCAAAGTCGGAGGGGCGGTCCCGCCTCCGGCTCTGCCGCCAAACGTGGCTTACGACCTGACGCTCCAGCATCCGCGCTGCGTCTTTCAATTGATGAAGCAGCAGTACTCCCGTTACACCCCCGAAGCCGTGGAGCGGATTACTGGCATTCCGAAAGAGCAATATCTCAAAGCCATCGACTTATTTACTTCGGTCCGCAAAGATGGCGACATGAAGAAAGTCGCCACGATTATTTACGCGGTGGGCTGGACGCAGCATACCTTCGGAACGCAGATCATTCGAACGGCAGCCATGATTCAACTCCTGCTCGGCAACGTCGGCAGGGCTGGCGGCGGCGTGAACGCGCTTCGCGGGCATTCGAATATTCAGGGCGCCACCGACATGGCGGGGCTGTACGACTCGCTGCCTGGGTACCTAAAAGCGCCCACTCCCGTTGATACAGATTTGGCTGCCTATCTGAAGCGGACCACCCCAACCGCTTCGAAACCCACGCCGTGGGCTTCGATGAACTACTACTCGAACACGCCCAAATTTTTCGTGTCGCTCCTGAAGGGGCTGTACGGTGACGCGGCCACGAAGGAAAATCAGTTCGCCTACGATTACCTGCCCAAGGTTGACCGCGATTATTCATGGACCCACATCTGGGACGACATGTACAACGGCAAGGTCAAGGGCATGTTCGCCTTCGGGATGAATGGAGTGATGATCGGGCCGGACACGAACAAGAACATCAATGCGCTCAAGCAGGCTGACTGGCTGGTGGTCGGGGAAATTTATCCGGATGAGACGAGCGAATTCTGGCGAGCGCCGGGAACCACGACCGAAGAACAAAAGAATATAAAAACCACGGTCTACCGTTTGCCCTGCGCTGGCTTTGCCGAAAAAGATGGCAGCATGACCAACTCGGCGCGCTGGGTGACCTGGAAGTATGCGGCCGTTCCACCTCCGGGACAAGCGCGGCTCGACCAGGACATCATCGCGCAGATTTTCTTGCGCGTGCGCGACCTCTACAAGAAAGAAGGCGGTAAATTCCCTGATCCCATTCTGAATCTGAGCTGGGCCTATGCCGACGCGGCTCATCCTCCACTTTCCCAGGTAGCGATGGAACTCAATGGCAAAGCACTAGCCGACCTGAAAGACGACGCGACGGGGCAGGTGATCAAAGCCGGTCAACAGTTGCCCGGATTCGCGTGGTTGAAGGATGACGGCACCACGATGTGCGGTAACTGGATTTACTCCGGTTCCTGGACCGAAGCCGGATCGCAGATCCAGCGGCGAGGCACAGAGGATCCGTCGGGAATGGGAGTTTTCTCCAACTGGGCCTGGTCGTGGCCGGCAAATCGACGGGTGCTCTACAATCGCGCCTCCTGCAATCCCGAAGGAAAGCCGTGGGATCCTGATCGCAAGCAGGTCTGGTGGAACGAAGCGGCGAAGAAATGGGTTGGCAACGATGTGCCGGATTTCAAGCCCGACTCCAATCCCAAAGATCACATGGGGCCTTTCATTATGAACCCGGAAGGCGTCGGGCGCTTGTTCGCTCCCATCGGTGTGCTGGCGGACGGCCCATTCCCTGAACATTATGAGCCGATTGAGAGCCCGATCAAAAACCCGTTCCATCCTGAGCAGTCGAATAATCCGCTGGTGAAGAAATTCAAGACACCTTTCGACAAGTTTGGATCGCCGGAAGAGTACAGCATCGTGTGCACTACGTACCGACTGACCGAGCAATATCACTACTGGACGAAAAATAACCCGATGAACGTCCAACTGATTCCGGAACCGTTCGTGGAAATTCCAGTGGAACTGGCGGACGAAAAAGGAATTCGTGGGACGGACAAGATCAAGGTCATCAGTGCGCGCGGAACCTACATCGCGAAGGCCTTTGTCACTCGCCGCCTGAAACCGATGATGATTGACGGCAAGAAGGTCTATCAGATCGGTTTGCCGATTCATCAGGGCTTCCGCGGTATCGACGAGGATGAAGGCAGAAATGCGCGGACCCCGGCAAATCTGCTGACGCCGGCAGTGACCGACCCGAATGCTCACACCCCTGAATCGAAGGGCTTCTTAGTGAAAGTCGAGAAGGCGTAGGCACAACCATGAGCCAGGCGGCAACAGAACTCATCCGAATCTCCGGTCACGCCGGCGTCGTTCCGGGTAAAGGTCTAAACCGGGAGTTCCAGGTATGCAAACTGGTGGACACGACCACATGCATTGGTTGCAAGGCGTGTGAAGTTGCCTGCCTGGAGTGGAACGGTTACACGTTTAGCCAGACCACGTTCGACAACACATACCAGACCATGCCGGAGACGGCGTGGAATTACTGGAACCTGATCAAGTTCAACGAGCATGAGCGCGCCGACGGCACCATGATGCTGCTCATGCGGAAGGACCAGTGCATGCACTGCGCTGATCCGGGTTGCCTCGCGGCCTGCCCTGCCGATGGCGCGATCGTCCAGTATGCCAATGGCATCGTCGATTTTCAGGAAGCAAATTGCATCGGTTGTGGTTATTGCATGACGGGCTGCCCGTTCAACATTCCGAAATTCGATCCTCCATCGCGGAAAGTCTTTAAGTGCACATTGTGCAACGACCGCGTATCAGTGGGACTCGAACCAGCCTGTATCAAGGCCTGCCCCACCGGCTGCCTGCATTTTGGAACCAAGTCCGAAATGAAGGAATTGGCGGAGACACGAGCGGCCCAGCTTCGCAACAATTCAGGATTCCAGGATGCTGGAGTTTACGATCCCGATGGTGTGGGTGGAACACACGTGATCTACGTCCTGCACGATGCGAAGAATCCGGAGTTGTATGGCGGGCTTCCGAAGAATCCGCGGATTCCGTGGTCGGTGCGTGTATGGAAAGCGCCGCTGAAGTGGCTGGGCAATGTGGCCATGGTTGGCGGCATCGTCGGCATGGCTTTGCATTACATGCGATTTGGACCAAAAAAAGAGGAACCGATTCCGCCCAATGATGATGGGAGGCGGGTATGACCACTAATGCGGTTTCGCGCCCGAGTGCCGAAGACCAAAACGCGGGGACGATTGTCCGCTATACATTCGGCGAGCGCGTGAATCATTGGATCGGAGCGATCTCGTATATCTACCTGCTGGTGACTGGCCTCGCGTTCTGGTCGCCCTATCTGTACTGGCTGGCGGCGGTTGTGGGAGGCGGTCCCGCGGCCAGGTTCTGGCACCCCTGGTTCGGATTGATTTTTACCGCATCGGTTTTCTGGATGTTTAAAGAGTGGTACGGCGACATGAAAATTGACGAGGCCGATCGTGCCTGGGGAAGAGCGATCCCAGATTACATAAGGAACGAAGACGACAATCTCCCGCCCGCCGGCCGCTTCAACTACGGACAGAAACTCTTCTTCTGGTTAATTTTCTACGGCGTAATATTTTTGCTCCTCTCCGGTGTCGGGTTGTGGTTCACCGAGGATTTGCCGTGGAATCTCCGCTTCGTTCGTTATGCTGCGATCCTGATTCACGCGAGCGTGGCGCTCGCAACGATTGGACTGTTCCTGATTCATGTCTACATGAGCACTATCCTTGAGGAAGGCAGCTTCGGTTCCATGGTTCATGGGTACGTCACGCGAGCCTGGGCGTGGACGTTCCATCGCACATGGTTCTACCAGGTCACCGGTAGACCCGGGGCCAAACAATGACCGGTAAACAGACCAGTAAACAATGACCGACGCGAAGTGGGATCGCCGCATTCTGCGCGCCCAAGAGCTTGTTTCAACTTACCCGTTCTCAGCCGAAGGCCTGCGTTTCTACATCGGTATTGCGACATTTCAGAAAGGGCTTTACCGGCAAGTCCTGAAAGCTCTGTCGAATTCGCCTGAGATTCCCGCTGATCGCCCGCTGCGCGACGAGTTGGATCTTTTTCTCCTCCTCCCCAGGTTTCCTGAATTCCTCGCGGTGATCCAGCAGATTGCGCCACCGCCGCTGGCGCAAGCCTCCGCCGCTCTGGCTGAGAACGGGCCCGCGGCATGGCAACACGCGATCGAAGACTTCTGGCACGCGGAGCCGGAATGGTCCGTAGGGGAAGACGATGCCGTACAAGTCCAGTCTTCCGATCGAGTGCTTGCGTGGATGTTTCTTCAACCCTATGCTGAGTATCTTGCAGATCACCGCCAAACCGCTCTCGTGGACGGAACTCCATCAACGTGCCCGCTTTGCGGCGGCAAACCCGCTGTCGGCGTATTGCGGACAGAAGGCGACGGCGGGAAAAAATCCCTGATTTGCATGCTGTGTGCCCACGAATGGGCCTTTCGAAGGATTTATTGTCCGGCGTGCGGAGAAGAGCGAGAACCGCAAATGGCCTACTATTCAGCGCCCGAGATCGCACACGTCCGTGTGGATGTCTGCGACACATGCCATACTTATTTGAAGACGATCGATTTGACGAAAACGGGCCTGGCCGTGGCCATCGTAGATGAACTGGCAACCATCCCTCTTGACCTGTGGGCGCACGAACACGGATACGAAAAACTGCAGGTCAACCTCCTGGGAACCTGAGTAGAAATCCGAAAGAGCTTCAGTCCAAAGAGTTCGCATCCGGCCGACGTCTTCAATGATCACGTTTTCGCATCCTGAAAACGCTGGTTGCGTTGACCTCTCTACATTGGTTAGATTGAGCGCGCGCGATGGGTTGGATTGCATGGAGGCGCTGATGTTAGATGCGTTAAGAAGTGCGCACCGGAGAGTCAGTTGTAGCTGGATCGGCGCTCGAAAGTTACTGAAATGGACCGCAATCGTTACCATTCTGTTACCTTCCGTGGCACAGAGCGGAACGGCCGCCGCGCAATCCACTACTCACAGCTCTGAAGCGAAGTCGTCAGTCATTCATGTCGACGCTACACCAGGCCATGTCATCAACTCGTTCGATCCGGATAGCGCATTGGGCAGCTCGATCGATGTTCTCTCGCATGACGGCATCGACAAGGTCTATACCCCACATGTCATCCAGGAATCTTTGTCCGCGGGATGGGGGCCGATCTCGTACCGCAACAACAGCGAACTCCGCATGGCCGCCTGGCACTGGACTGAAAACGGAACCTGGAGCGATCCGGCACACAAGAGCGGATACTTCACCGGCAGCACGGAACTCAAAGAACCGGTGCGGTACATTCTCTCGTATGCGCTACCGCACCGCGGGTTCTCGACCAGCGGCGACCGCCCTATCGTGGGTCCAAACCTCAGCTACTGGAAGAGCAATCCATATCTGACCAGCAAGTTCACCGGGGAAAGCGATTCCCAGCATCCGCAATGGGTCATCGTTGATCTCAAGGCCGAAAAGCCTGTGAGTGCGATTCGCATAGGGTGGGCCAGCCCGTACGCCACGAACTATCAGGTGGAGTACTGGGTGGGAAAGCGGGCGCTGGATTTTGACGCGGGACCGCAAGGCGAATGGAAAACATTTTCGTCAGGCGCGGTGCAAGGCTCGCAAGGCGGAACCGTCTCACTGAAGCTTGCTGATACGCCGGTGTCAACCCAATACGTGCGCGTCTTGATGAGTGAGTCCTCCAACACCTGCGATGAGCACGGCTCCGACGATATTCGGAACTGTGTGGGATACGCGATTCGCGATATTCACGTCGGAGGAGTGGATAGTAGCGGCGCCTTTGTCGAGGTCCAGAAGGAGCTCAGCGAACGGCCGACTTCCTATACGTCGTCATCTATCGATCCATGGCATTCCGCGGCCGATGCCGACGTCAACGCCACTGGAAGTTACCAGCACACCGGTTTCGATCTCTTCTTCACCAGCGGGCTCACCAACAACTTGCCCGCGATGATTCCGGTGACCATGCTCTACGGTACCCCGGACGATGCGGCCGCGGAGATCGCTTACATTGAGAAGCGCGGCTATCCCATCTCATACATAGAGCTGGGCGAGGAACCCGACGGCAAACACGCCATGCCGGAAGATTATGGTGCGCTTTACCTTCAGTGGGCCTCAGCCATTCATAAAGTCGATCCCAAACTCAAACTGGGAGGGCCGGTTTTCGAAGGGGTCAACGAAGACATTCGCCTATGGCCGGATGCCCAGGGCCGGGCGTCATGGATGGGCCGATTTGTAGACTACTTGAAGGCGCACGGCCGGCTCGCCGACCTCGCCTTCGTATCGTTTGAGCACTATCCGTTCGAACCGTGCGATATCACATGGAAGAGTCTCTACAAAGAACCGACATTGGTGAAACACATTCTGCAGGTGTGGCGAGACGACGGCGTTCCCAAAGAAGTGCCGCTGATGATCACCGAGGATCACCTCGCCGCCGGCCTCACCGGACCGATGACGACGATCTTCGCGGCCTTATGGCTGGCCGACAATGTGGGCTCATTCTTCGAAGGGGGAGGCGCTCTCTTCACTCACTCTCCCATCCAGCCCCAAGGCATCCAGAACACTTGTTTGGGCTGGTCCTCCTGGTCTAACTTTGTATCGGATGAGGAGACTCTCGAAATCAAAGGATATACCTCGCCCTACTTCGCCGCGCACATGATCAATCTGGAATGGGTGCAGCATAGAGCCGGTGTGCATTCAATGTATCCTTCTTCCGTCGACATCAAAGACAGTGACGGCAATCTTCTGGTGACCTCCTATGCGGTGCACCGCCCCGATGGCAACTGGTCGTTGATGTTGGTCAATCGAGACGAAACCAACTCACACGCAGTGCGGGTCGTCTTCGAGGATGCCAGACGCAAGCGGGAAGCATCTTTTTCCGGGCCGGTCACATTTGTGACCTTCGGCACCGAACAGTATGTATGGATCAACGACGGTCCCAACAGTCATGCTGATCCCGACAATCCGCCGGTGGCCACCACAATAAAGGGAGAGTCGGGAACAGTTTTCACTCTGCCAAGAGCTTCGATTACGGTGCTGCGCGGCAAGGCAGGCGCTCTTGATTGATTAGATTTCTCAGTCAGGCCCGCTTTTCATCAACGGAACGACTAGAAGGAGAGACTCTATGAGAATCAACAGTCGGCGAAATTTCTTTGGCAAGCTCGCTGCGATGGCGGCTTTTGCAACGGGCACCCCGAAACTCTTCAGTCAACAGGCTCCAGCTGCAGCCACACCCAATGTTGGCAGCGCACCAAAGAGCGGGCCCACCGAAGACACTCCTCGTCGGCCCGGCGGAAACAGCCACACACTCAATGGAATCTACTATTTTTCTGGGACGGGATCTAACGATGGTTATCCCAAGGAGGACCACGTTCTCGTCACCGACCCATTCGAGAAGCACGTCACGCGCACGATGGACGCGCTCAAGAAATCGGTCGAGCGTGCCGGCTGCACTATGGATAGCATCATCCATCTCCAGGTCTTTCTCTGTTTACCTCTTGCAGAAACTCCCACGCCGACGGGCAAAGCGCGTTTCGACGCTCATAAGGCGCAGTACGATGCGTTGAACAAAATTTACGGAACCTATTTTTCCTCGGGCAAGGCTCCGTCTCGTGCCTGCATGGCTTTGGAATGGATTCCCGGCGATTCCTTGATTGAAATCGTCGGCAGCGCGATGGTTGTCAATCCGCCCACACCACCCGCGGATCGATAATTTGCGAACGAAGTTGAAAGGGACTGCGCATGAATCTGAAGTTTGGTTGGAATCGCCGATCGTTTTTGGCTGCGGTTGGGGCGGCTAGCAGCAGCCTGTTGGCTCCAGCGAAGTTAAGCGCTGCCGGCCTCTTCGGCAAAAAGCCCAAGGCTCCTGCGCCCTCGGTCGACGGCAACCCTATCGTGCCCATCACCACCGGCCTCGGTTCCAGCGGTGACATTTACGCCGAGCTCGGAGTAACCCCTCTCGTCAACATCAACGGCACGGTCACCGTCATCGGTGGATCGGTGATGCAGCCACAAGTCATGGAGTTGATCCGCCGAGGAAACGAGCACTTCGTTCTGATCGACGAGCTTGAGATCGCGGCCGGTAAGTTCATCGCAAAAATCTGCAAATCCCCAGCCGGTTATACCGGTTTGGTGACAGGTGGGGCAGCCGCGGCCATGGTCGTCGGGTATGCCGGGATGATGACCGAAGACCTTGAAACCCGCATGCGAGACATCCCCGACGTCAGCAATTTCCCCAGGAACGAAGTCATCATCCAGAAGAGCCATCGCTATCCGTTTGACCACCAGATCCGCCAGACCGGCGCGAAGCTGGTCGAAGTCGAGACCCGCGAAGAGATGATTGCTGCCATCAATCCGAAGACGGTGGCGATCCACTTCACGAATATTTTGTCCGACAAAGGTAAAGTCAGCGGGCCCGAGACCGTCGCCATCGCCAAGGAACATAACCTCTATACGTTCAACGATGCCGCGGCCGACGTTCCGCCGAAGGAGCGGCTTTGGGAATATCCGGCAATTGGTTTCGATATGGTCACATTTAGCGGGGGGAAAGACATCCGCGGACCACAGGCAGCCGGCATTCTGATCGGCAAGGAAGAGTTGATCCATTACGCCCTGCTCAACATGAGCCCGCAAGAAGACCGCATCGGCCGTTGCTGCAAGGTTGGCAAAGAAACGATTCTCGGCATGCTCAAGGCGCTCGAAATCTTTGTGAATCAGAACCTCGATGCCGAGTTGCGGATGTACGACGCGCGGGCACAGGTCATCACCGATGCGGTGAAGAAATTCGGAGTGACGCCCCTGCCTCGGGAGTTCAATCCTCAGGCTCTCGGCAATGTCACGCCGCGCTACTCGTGGCAGATCGATCCGTCAAAGCTCAACATCACCGGCCCGGAAGTAATGCAGGAATTGGCCGATACCCGGCCAATCGGTATCGGCAGCATGGGCGCGGGAGCGAGCGGCATGCGCGGACGCAATCCGAACGCGCCCGCGGCTGACGAACATGGCGGCCGGCATGGTCATCCCAAAGACCCGAATACCTTCGGCTTCGCTGTCTGGCAACTCAAAGAGGGCGAGGACAAGTTGATCGCAGGTCGCTTAGTCGAAATCTTCAGCGCAGTTCCGAAAGCCTAACCCTTCCGGAGAAGAATCAATTGCCACCGAGCGCCAACATTCCTAAAGATCGTTCACCCTTTTTCGCCAGAGGCTCTTCCTCCACGCTGGCTGCCGTCTGGCCGGCTGTAATCTTCTTGTTCGCCACCGTTTCGTAGGCCCAGCCATTGATCTGCATCGTGCCCCCGAAGCGGGCGTTCAGCCGAATCCACCCGAAATGAGTCTGTCCTTTGATCTGGAACTTTACACCGAGATAATGGTTGGGTTCGTCTTTCCAGTTTCCGTAGTAGGCCGTGGCTGATCCGTATTGCTTTTCCCGCTCGACCGTGATCTGGCCCTTCGAACTGGAAAAATGTGCTGCGGGTCCGATGTTCGCTCCCCCAGCCAGCGCGGAGGCGTAAGGACCTTGGTAAGGGTTGCTTTTCATACCGACCACTTTCCCTCTCGTCAGTCCTTTCACCGCCAACTTCGCGTTGTACTTGTAACCGAAAGAGCTGAAAAAGGTGGTGAAGGAGAATTTGAAATCCGCGAGACCGTCGTTGTTGAGATCGACGGTGACCGGAATTCCCGCGTGAAGCTGGATGGCCTTCCTGGTCACAACGACCTCGCCTTCCGACGGCTGCGCCAATGCCAACACGCTTACACCTGCCGCGGCGGCGGCAAGGGAGTACAACTTCAGGCGACGATCAGCGCTCTCAGACGCAGGCTTTTGGGCTATCTTGCGAGTCATGGATAATCCTCCGAGCGTTTGGACGTTATACCGGTTCCGGCCGCGGGTCAAGGTGTTCAAGCCATCCCAGTTATTTCTGAAGTCTCAACGGACGAAAACAGGTCACTCATCGACTACGCCGCGTGATCGATTCACGGTCGACCGCCATTCGTCCGAACTCGATGCGAACCGGATTAAAGGACAGAATGGGGCTCCAGAAGTCCTTCCAAAATCCGGTAACCTCGACAGTAACCTCCACGTTCGTGCGATTGTTGGCCGCCAGCAGCCTGCCTAGAATGAAGATAATCGCCGCCCGTCATCGGGATTGAACGGATCTCCGATTGACGGTTTCTACCGAAGCCATTGGCTGTGTTTATGAATTTCAACCCTTCATCGGAAATGGTCAGATCTCTAGCATCGAATCGATGGCAACGCTTCAGAAAGGCGCATGCCGCGTGCGCTGCCCTGTTGTGCCTGGGTTTGCTGAGCTTGGGCGTGCTGAGCGGTTGCGGTGCCGGCGGCTTCGCTCCGGGCATCGGCGGTGGAAATCCTAATGTTGTTCTGGTGTCGATTGCAGTAACTCCTGCAAATCCAGACCTGATTCTCGGCACGCTTAGTCAGTTCACCGCCATCGGGACCTATTCCGACGGAAGCACGAAGGACATTACCGCGTCTGTCACCTGGAGTTCCTCGAACCAAAACATTGCGTCAATCAATGGTGGCGGGTTGGCAGCGGCTCTAGCCCTGGGTTCGCTTTCGGTTTCGGCGACCGAAGACTCCATCACCGGGAGCACGTCAGTAAGCGTCCAGTCTCCGACCCTGCTCTCGATCTCGGTCCTGCCTGATAACGGAACCATCGCGGCTACGACGACCGTGCAGTTTCATGCGCTCGGCAATTATTCGGATGGATCCGTTCAGAATGTGACTCGGCAGGTCACCTGGGCATCATCGAACACTGCGGTTGCCCAAATCCTCGCCTCGGGCGACTCAAAGGGTCAGGCTGCGGGAAGTTCGACCATCAGTGCGACCCTTGGGTCCATCAGTGGCTCCACCACTCTCAATGTCACGAATGCCACCATCGTCTCGATTACGGTCATGCCGCCGTCGCAGACGATTGCTGTCGGGACGACGCTGGATTTCGGCGCCGTGGGCCGGTTCAGCGATGGCACCTTCCAGAACATCACGGACGATGTGACATTTACCTCGGACAACACCGCCGTCGCTACCATCGACAACAATACTGACATTGCTACGGGGGTCAGCCCGGGCACAGCCAACATCTCTGCCACCTTTAACGGAGTTACGGGCTCTACGCCGCTCAATGTAACGAGTGCGACAATATCGTCGATCTCCGTCACGCCAGCCACCGCCGAACTGGCGCCGAATAGCTTCGTAGATCTCACTGCCACCGCTACCCTAAGTGACGGCACGACACAAGTGATCACGAATGACGTTACCTGGAGTTCCTCAGACCCGTCGGTTGCCGCGGTCGACAATACGGGTAGCGTGGGCGGTGTCTCCGCAGGAAACGCGACGATCTCCGCACAATTCGGCGCAGTCACGGGCACCAGCACGGTCCTGGTCAACCCACAACTGACATCCATTCAAATCACGCCTGCCAGCGCCAGCATCGCCGCGCAAACCGGGTTCGCTTTCACAGCGCTCGGAACGTTTGCAGATGGCACGACTCAAGACCTGACGGATTTCGTGTTGTGGACGTCCTCGGCGCCCTCGGTCGCGACAGTCTCTGCCGGTAACGCCAACGGGCTGGCCTCTGGAACGTCGACCATCGTTGCCTTGTTAGACGGGCTAGTGGGAAGCGCCCAGTTGACAGTCACAGGCGCGAAGACCAATTCGATCGTCGTATCGCCTGCTGCTGCCGCTCTGGAACTCGGCGGTTCCACCAAATTCAAGGCCATCGCCAGTTTCAGCGATGGCACCACAAGGGATGTGACGCCCTGGGTAAGGTGGACTCTTTCCTCGCCAGAGGTGGCCAGTCTGACGCCCGCGGGCGTCGCAAGAAGCGCACGTGCAGGAATGACCACTGTGACCGCGACCATGGACGGCATAAGCGGAGCCGCTGTCCTAAGCGTTCACTAAAATGG
>DASXDY010000078.1:0-32491 GCA_036490405.1 Candidatus Sulfotelmatobacter sp.
GAAGATGCTGGTGAGATCGCCTTTCACAGGAATCGTCAGCTTCAACTGCTGGTTCTTGACGAGGTCCCCGTAGGAGATGCTCTTGCCGTTGCCGGAGACGATTCCGTCTTTGACCGAAAGCTGGTCTTTCGGCACGCCGAGTTTTTCTGATGCGAGATCGAGCAATGCCTGGTAAGTGTAGGCCGCCGCTTTACGGATGTTTGGCGTCCCGTGGCCGAGAAAATCGAAGGCGCCGCTGCCGTCGGGCGTGCGATCGGTATCCCCGGCGACGACGGTGGTAATAGCCTCGAAGGGCACGCTCAGTTCTTCCGCCACAATCTGCCGGTAGGCGGTGAAGGTCGAGCCTTGCCCGAAATCGCTCTTGCCGGTACGAATCAGAAGCGTGTTGTCGGGATGAATTTCGATCCATGAACTGGAAAGCGTCGGATCGAGCGAGTTCTTGAGAGAAGCAGATTTCGCAGAGTCGGCTTTTAGAACTGCTGGACCCGCGACACTGAAACCGACGACAAGAATGCCGCCGGTCTTGATGAACTGTCGGCGCGACAGAGTCGGCTCGGCAAGATGTGTTTTTTCGATCACGGTTGCCATCGCTTACCTCCCCTTCGCCATGATGCCGGCGGCATGTTGTACGGCTTCCATGATGGCAACGTAAGTTCCGCAACGGCACAGGTTCGGCGACGGGGCGGAATTGGTGAAGGCGTCTTTGATCTGCGCAATCGTGGGGCTGGGATTTTTTTCCAGCAATTCGGTGGCTTTGATCATCATGCCGTTCTGGCAGAAGCCGCACTGCGGAGTCTGCTCTTCGATCCAGGCCTGCTGCACGGGATGGAGCGTGGATTGCGCCTGCTCCGCGGACAAGCCTTTCTGTTTGGCCCAGCGCGCCGGAAGTCCTTCGAGAGTGGTGATTTCCTGATTGCCGACGCTGGCAAGCGGCGTAACGCAGGAGCGCGTCTCCTTGCCGTCGATCAGCACGGCGCACGCCCCGCATTGTGCCAGCCCGCATCCAAACTGCGGACCGATCAACTGAAGATCGTTGCGCAAGACGTAGAGCAGCGGAGTGTCGTCGGCAGCCTGGACCTCGCGCCGGCTCCCGTTCACATTGAGCGTGGCCATAAGGACCTCTCTTTCAAGCAACGGAGTTGGGAGATTTTGTCCGTTCAACAAGCTTAAGACTGTTTATCGAACCGCTTTCAGAAGTTGTACGTTAGAACTCGCCTATAGATTGCGACTGAAGTGCGGCGCGCTTTATTGCACATGCGCCACAACTGCAACATCTAACTTTGAATAGTACTTCTTCACGTCTCCCGCGCCATACTTTTTGCGGAACTTCTCGACGATCGATGCAACCGCTTTTGAATCGGAAATAGGCATAGCCTTCAAGTCTGCTTTCGTACCTCGCGCGTCAATCTGAAGCGCCGGTTTCTTAAGCACGTTCTTATACCACTGCGTATCGGAACCCTTCACCGGCAAGAGGTTGAGAGTGCCATCTTCGACGACGAACCAGACGGGATTGGAAATGCTGCGCCCGGTTTTTCTGCCGGTGACCGTGAGATTGATTTCGCGTACATGGGACAGGCGGTCTTGCAGGGTGTCACTTTGCTTTGCCATGTTTTCTACCTCACACCGGGTCATCGGGCAACATCAGCGTTGGCCGAACGACCTGCTTGCAATCATGATAGCGCTCCGAGTCTGGTGTGGGCGTCGGAATTAGTGAGGGTTAAATTCGCGCCTCAATCCGCATGGTCGTGATGCTCGGCAAGAAGGTCAAAAGCTTTAACCACAGAGGGCACAGGGGATCAGCGGCCCACCAGCTTTTGGAGTTCTTCGGGATAGCGCGCGCCCTGCACCGCGATCTGTGAGGCTGCTTCGTCCAATTGATGGAGATCGTCAGGAGTTAACTGGACTGCCGCGGCGCCGATATTTTCCTCCAGCCGGTGCACCTTGGTCGTGCCTGGAATCGGAACGATCCAGGGCTTCTGGGCGAGCAACCACGCCAGCGCGATCTGAGCCGGCGTTGCTTTCTTTTGCTGCGCGAATCTGCCGATCATGTCCACGACGGCTTGATTGGCATCCCGGTTCTCGGCGGAGAAACGCGGAACGACATTGCGGAAGTCGGTCTTGTCGAATTGCGTGTCTTTGCTGATCGTCCCGGTGAGAAAGCCTTTTCCGAGCGGGCTAAAGGGGACAAATCCGATGCCGAGTTCCTCGAGAACCGGAATGGTTTCGGCCTCGGGCTCTCTCCACCACAAGGAGTATTCACTCTGAAGCGCGGTCACAGGCTGCACTGCATGGGCGCGGCGGATGGTCTTTACTCCAGCTTCTGAAAGCCCGAAATGCTTCACCTTGCCCTGTTGAATGAGATCTTTCACAGCGCCGGCAACATCTTCGATAGGCACTTTGTCGTCTACGCGGTGCTGATAAAGCAGATCGATGACATCGGTGCGCAGGCGCTTGAGCGAGCCTTCGACGACCTCTTTAATATGCTCCGGGCTACTGTCGAGGCCGGCCTGCTTGCCCGTGCTGGGATCGATCTTGAACCCGAACTTCGTCGCAATGACCGCCTGTTTCCGGAAAGGTGCAAGAGCTTCGCCGACAACTTCTTCGTTAGTGAACGGGCCGTAGACTTCGGCTGTGTCGAAGAATGTGACACCGCGCTCGAAGGCGGCGCGAATCAGCGAGATCCCCTGCTGCTTATCGATTGCCGGGCCCAGACCAAAGCTGATTCCCATGCAGCCCAGGCCGATGGCTGAGACCTCCAGGCCGCTTTTTCCAAGTTTGCGCTTTTGCATAATGTCCCTCCTGCGAACGTCGCGATGAGTGAAGTTTGTTTACAATTGGCAGCGAATCGGCGGCTCTAGCGCGATGGCTTCGACATTCCGGCCGCGGATTGCACATCTTCTCCGGAGAACGCGAATGCCCGTTGCACTCACATCTAAGTCAGGAACTAAAGTCTACTCCCATAATTCAGTGCATTCCACGGCGTGGGTCAAGATCTGGACCGCTGCCCGCGTGATTCTCTTCAGTTTCACTTTGATGACAATGGCCGTGCCGCTTGTTGCCGCGCAGAAGATTCAATTATCCGTCGATGCGTCCAAGCCAGGGCCCAGAATCAATCGGAACCTGTTTGGCCAGTTCGCCGAGCATCTGGGCCATGGCATCTATGACGGCATCTGGGTCGGGCCGGATTCGAATATCCCCAATACTCGCGGTATTCGCAACGATGTGGTCGCGGCGCTGAAGGCAATCAAAGTCCCCAACGTGCGCTGGCCGGGCGGATGCTTTGCGGATGAATATCACTGGCGGAACGGCATTGGTCCGGCGGACAAGCGGGCGGTCACGCTCAATCCGAACTGGGGCGGAGTGATCGAGCCGAATAGGTTCGGGACTCATGAATATATGGATTTTCTCGATCAGATTGGCGCGGATGCGTACGTTTCGGTGAATGTCGGCTCCGGTACCCCACGGGAAGCCTCGGAATGGCTGGAGTATATGACCACCGCGCAACCGACCACATTGGCGAAAGAGCGCGCCGCCAATGGGCATCCGGCCCCCTATAAAGTTGCGTACCTGGGAATCGGCAACGAGAGCTGGGACTGCGGCGGCAACATGACGCCCGAATATTATCTGGACCAGCTCAAGATCTATAGCCGTTTCGTGCGGAACTTCAATCCGGAACAACAGGACAAGCAGCAGATGCTGCGGATTGCCGTGGGACCTGGCGGCGATGGGCCGCGCTGGACCGAGTGGACGGAAGCGATCATGAAGGCCTATCAGCAGCACACCTGGAGCTGGGATATGGATGGGCTTTCCATGCACAACTACACGGTGGTGGACTGGAAGGACAAGTTTGCTTCCACGGGATTCGGCGAAGACGAGTACGCGAAGTTTCTGAAAGCCACGCTGGAGATGAACGGCCTGGTCGATCAATATTCGGCCATCATGGACAAGTATGATCCGCAAAAGAAAGTAGCGCTCGTGGTCGACGAGTGGGGCAGCTGGTATGCGCCTTCGCCGGGCAGCAATCCGGGATTTCTGATGCAGCAAAACAGTATGCGCGACGCGATTCTGGCGGCGCTGAATCTCAATATTTTTGCCCGCCATGCCGACCGCGTTCGGATGGCGAACATCGCGCAGATGATCAACGTGCTTCAGGCCATGATCCTGACTGACAAAGAGAAGATGGTGTTGACGCCGACGTATTACGTTTACAAGATGTATGTTCCGTTCCAGGACGCGACCTTTGTCCCGGTCTCATTCGATGCGGGAACCTATACGCATGGCGACGTCAGCCTGCCGCGCGTGGACGCGATCGCGGCGAAAGACAAGTCGGGCAAGCTGTGGATCGAGATCACGAATGTCGATCCTAATCAGTCTGCGGACATAGAAGTAAGCTTGACCGGTGTTGCCGCTCAGTCGGCGATCGGCGAAACATTGACCGCGCCGAAAGTGGACAGCGTTAACACCTTCGACGCACCCGGCACCGTAACGCCAAAGCGCGTTTCGGCAAAGAGTGAAAACGGCAAGCTCTCGTTGCGAGTGGAGCCGAGATCGGTGACGGTAGTTTCGTTGGAGTAGAGTCGAGCGATTCTTGCTAAAGTGTTCTGAACCCACAATCTCTTGTTGGGAACAATCGAGCCTCTCGCATGAAGCTACGGCAGTGGATCATCGGGATCGTGTTGCTGCTGATGATAGGCGCAGCCATCGCGGGCATGATGTGGACGCGCGAATTGCCGCCTCCGACTGAGGATGCTTCCGCGCCCACGCCTGCGGCCGCGGCCGCCAAGAAGGGACCAGGCAAGACGCCAGCGGCGCAGCATCCGCTGGTAGATCAACGACCCTTGCAGACTGCGCAGCGCATCGGCACGATGGCCGGTACGCCCGAAGAGCAGGCGCTGGCGCATGAGGCGGCAAAACTTGGAGATCATGAAGTCGATCTCGCGTTCCTGGATGCGCTGCGATCGGCGCAACAGAATCCTCCCGCTCTGAAACCGGAAGCCAAAGCAATCGCCGCGCGCCAGGCCAAGGCGGGGCAGACTGTAAAAGAAGATCAGGATAATGTCGCGCTTCTGATCAAGAAACTGGCGGCGGCGCCCCCATCGCAGAAAGATAATCTCCAGGACCAGCTTGACGTAGCGAAGGCGCAGGCCGATCTCGACCAGGATGAACTCGACGACGCCAATGAAGACCTGGAGCAGGCCGGCGGCGATCCGCAATCGAAGATCAAGCGCCTGCAGGCCGAGCACGAAGCGGGCGAGCACAACGCCACTGTGGTGGGCGGTTCGGGGGTGAATCCGCTGGAGGCGGACTATCAATCGCACACCCTGTGGAATGCCTTCCGCGCATGGCGGGCGCTGCGCGAAAAAGCGGCCTTGCTTCAGGACGCCCGTCAGGAAGCCGCAGAAAAGCAATCTTATCTGCAAAAAAAACACGACCAACTTGAAGCCCTGGTCGAGAAAGACAAGCAGAGCCGCGAAGAGGTCAAACAGAAGGCCAGCGGCTTTGCCAAGGGGCAAGCTACCGACAGCCGCGAGGATTCGAAGGCCACCGCCAAAGCCGCGCTTGATTCCCTCAAGCAGTTGATGCTCGACCAGAAAAATCTGGCCGATCGTGGGCGGCGTCTTCAGGACGAACAGGACCTCAATGATGTGTATGGGAACTGGATCACGCTGGTAGAGGCGCGTGAACGCGCGGCCCTGCACCGGATGATTGAGTCGGTGTTATGGATCCTGCTGGTAATCTTCGCTGACTATCTGGCCGGGCGCGTCATCGACCATCAGTTCACCGGCCTCTCAGCCGAGAACAAGCGCATCGACACGCTGCGCACGGTTGTGAAATTTGCGGTGCAAGCGATCGGCGCGCTGGTGATTCTGTTCATCGTGATCGGCATGCCCACGCAGACTACGACGATTCTCGGGTTGGCGGGCGCAGGGCTCACCGTCGCTATGAAAGACTTCATCGTCGCCTTCTTCGGATGGTTTGTGCTTATGGGCCGGAATGGCATCCGCGCGGGCGATTGGGTTGAAATCAACGGTGTGGGCGGAGAGGTTGTCGAGATCGGCTTACTCAAGACCGTGCTGCTGGAGACCGGGAACTGGACCGATTCAAGCCATCCCACGGGCCGCCGCGTTTCGTTCGTCAACAGCTTTGCCATTGAAGGCCACTTCTTCAACTTCACGACTTCGGGCCAATGGATGTGGGATGAGCTGCAATTGCTCATTCCGCCGGGACAGGATCCGTACGCGGTCATCGACAATGTGCAGAAGCTGGTCGAGAAAGAAACGGCCGCCAACTCGGCCAAAGCAGAAGCGGAGTGGCAGGAAGCCACAACCCATTATCGAGCAAAAGCCTTGTCGGCGATGCCAGGGATCAACGTGGTCCCAACGGCGGCGGGAATCGAAGTACGCGTCCGCTACATCACGCGCCCCTTTGAGCGGCACGAGGTTCGCAGACGGTTGTATGAGGCCGCCGTGGAAGTGATGCATGGGAAACGGGAAGCGGTGAAAGCGTGACGCAAAGCAGTGGTCAGCGGGCAGTTCAGCGGTGAATAACTAACACTTGAGCCGCCGGAACTTTTCTCTTTAGCGATTCAACAACTGCGCGACTGACTTTGGCAATGGCATTTTTTCTCGGAACCTTCGGAGACTATTCCTGGCTCATTCTGATCCTGGCACTTTGATCGTTACTGGCGCGAGCCGTGGAATCGGCGCAGCGACCGCGAAGCTGGCCGCACAGCGCGGATTTGCGGTTGCAGTCAACTTTTGTTCCGGCGAGCCGCAAGCGCACCGCGTCGCGCAAGAGATTATTACCAACGGGGGACGAGCGCTCGCGATCCGCGCCGATGTCGCGCGTGAAGATCAGATCATCGAAATGTTTCAGCGGGCTGAGAGCGAACTCGGCCCGATCAAGGCCTTGGTCAACAATGCGGGCATCACCGGCGGATTTGCGCGAGTCGAGGATGTGACTGCCGACGCGATCGAACGAACGTTGGCGGTCAACGTCACCGGAGCAATCCTGTGCGCGCGTGAAGCGGTCCGGCGGATGTCGACAAAGCATGGCGGAACGGGCGGCGCGATCGTTAATATTTCTTCGCGCGCAACCAGTACCGGCGCTCCCGGCGAATGGGTCCACTACGCGGCATCGAAGGGCGCGATCGACAGCTTCACCATCGGACTGGCGCGTGAAGTTGCGCTCGAAGGAATCCGGGTCAACGCGGTTTCTCCCGGATTAATTGAAACTGACATCCACGCCAGCGGAGCGCCTGGGCGGCTGGAGCGGTTGATGCCGACGGTTCCCATGCGCAGAGCCGGGGTGCCCGACGAAGTGGCCGAGGCGGTTCTTTGGCTTCTCTCCCCGGCGTCGTCCTATACCACGGGCGCAATTCTCAACGTAAGCGGCGGAAGGTAGCGTAGCGCCGGCGTCTCGCCAGTTGTCTAGCGGGCGTCCGGAGCGCGAAGTCAATCATGTTTACTGTCGCCCGACTTCAGATTCTTTCTCAAATATTCTTTCGTCTTCCCCGGAAGGCGCGACGCATGCAGGATGTCCCGCAGTTGACGCGGGGGAATGCCGCGCGCGAACTCGATCGCGCGGGCCAGAGGCGTGTGCGCGTTGCGCAATAAGGCCACGCGAATTTCCGGACGAACCGACCATTTCGCATGGCGGCAGAGCGCCTGCAAAAATGCGGGCGCCGCGGCTGTGCGCTGCAATGCCTTGACGATGGCCGCTTCGGTCGTGCGGGGGTTTCCCAGTGCAGGCTCCCAGACTCGCTTGTCTTTGTCGAGCAGCAGCGCCGCCGCGACCAGTGGCGAGCAACGGCGTGCCAGAGAAATGCGCTCTCCGAGGCTGATCGAAGCGAGTCTTGCGACGAGCAGTTCGTCAGCAACGCGCTTCAGGTCAGCGGCGGCCGCCGGTGTCAATGCGAAGTTCATCAGCTCGAAGGTATAGAACTCGCGAATTGTGCGTAGGGCAATCCGCCGCGGGGTGTGCGGATGCGCCGCCAACGCGCGCCGCACTTTCCTGGATTTCATGATTGCGGAGTTCCGCGAGAGCTCTTCGATATCCCTGAAAGAAAGATCGCGATTTTCGAGATGAGCGAGGACCTGGTCTTCGTTGAGGCCCGAAAAATCGGGTGGGTCGGGCTGCTTCTCGATTGCGCTGGGATCCGCGGGTTGGGTTTCTTCCTGCATCGTCAACGAGAATCAAGCAACGAGCCGGGCAAAAACCGGCGGAAAGCCGGAGGCGGCTGTCCCTAAACAAGCGCGGCACGGCGCGCCATCTGCAAAGCGCCTTGCACCGGTTCAACAATTTGCGCGCGAACTTCGGCGTGCGGGCTGAGCCGGCGCAGCTCATGGTAGAAAACTTCCCGCACCGTTTCCGAGTGACGGAAGACTCCGCCGGTTGTCGCCACAGGCACGACCGCATCGGCGTCGGCAAATAATCTGCGGATCACGACCTGCGCCAACTCTGCCAGCTCTCGGCCTGCTCGCGAGAGCACAGCATGAGATATGTCATCGTTGCCTGCAATCACCGATGGCGCCAGCGCAGAGAAATCCGGAGGAGGAACTGAATTAGCCGCGCGCGCGAGATCGAGAAGCGACCCAACTCCCCACGCTTTGCAAAGAGCGGCTGCGGGTTGCGGCATTTCTGGGCCTCGATCGCTGGCGCGCAAAACAGCGCTGACGGCTTCGCGCCCGATCCAATGCGCCGAGCCTTCGTCGCCGATGGCGAACCCCCAGCCGCCTGCGCGAAGCGTTCTTCCCTGCCGGTCGCGGCCATATGCGATGGATCCCGTTCCGGCAATCACAATCACGCCCGGGCCATCGCCAAACGCGGCCACGAGCGTCGTCTCCATATCACCCACCACTTCCACGGGCGACGTGAGAATCTCCGAAAGAATGCTGCGGACAATCGCCGCCAGCTCCGGGCGCGCAGCACCCGATCCTCCGACGCAAGCGCGGGCAATCTGATCGAGGCTAATCCCGCACGCGGAACACGCCTGCCTGACGCATTGATGCAAAGATTCGCGCGACTTCCCTTCGCCGACACGGACGATGTTGCTGGGGCCGGAGGTCGCGGTGGCCAGAAGGTAGTGCTCGTCGCCAACGGCGCACGTTGTCTTCGTCCCACCACCGTCAATGCCGAGATAGTAGGCCACGGGTCAGTTCTAACATAGGTCCAGTTGCCGGCCGTCAGTTGCCAGTTGCCAGTCTTGGCTCCCGGGGGCGCATTGAGGACTAAAGAGTCTCACTCGCGGGAAACCGCATTCGCTTCGATAATGGACACAGCAATGGTTCTTGCTGTTCCCAGGAATTCACATGACGGCGAAGATTCAAATTCAAGAACTTTCGAACCGCGGGGATGCGCGCGGGTTCAGCTTCACCGCCCCTGCCGAAGCGCTGGCTTTCGTGGGGCGCATGTCGGATGTGCATCTCGCATCGACCAAGCCGGGATCAGTCCGGGGAAACCATTATCATCTGCGGCGGCGCGAGGCCATCGTTGTGCTTCCGGGCACGAAGTGGTCGCTGCATTGGGACGACGGAGAAGGATTGCCGCCGCAACATCACCAATTCGACGGCAGCGTCGCCGTGCTGGTGCTGGTTTCGCCGGGAGCATCACACGCCGTCCGCAACGACGGCGACCGCGAGCTGTGGCTGACCGCAATTTCGTCCGAGAGTTACGATCCGGCGGAAAGCGTGGCGCGCAAAGTTGTGTAGAGAACCTGGAAACTTGTCATTCCGACGCGCAGCGGAGGAATCTGCTCCTCGTCCTTACCACGTCCTCTCATGGGCCTGAACAAACTCGATTTCGCGATCATCGCGCTCTATCTGGCGGGCATCACTCTGTTCGGCCTGCGCTTTCGGAAGAAGCAGCGGACCCTGCGCGACTACTTTCTGGCCGGGCGCGATATTCCGTGGTGGGCCATTGCCTTGTCGATCGTCGCGGCCGAGACCAGCACACTCACGATCATCAGCATTCCCGGACTTGCTTACGATACCAATCTCACGTTTCTTCAAGTTGTGTTGGGATACGTCGTCGGGCGAATCGTCATCAGCTTCGTTCTGCTCCCGCATTATTTCAAAGGCGATCTCTACACCGCCTACGAACTGATCGAGCGGCGATTCGGAAGAGGCCTTCGGTCGTTGACTGCTGGACTTTTTCTTCTAACCCGTGCCGCCGCTGAAGGCGTCCGCGTCTATGCCGTTTCTATTGTCGTCTCCATTGCGCTCGGCACAGGCGAAGTCGCCTCGATCGCAATCATCACTGCATTGACGCTGATCTATACGTTTGAAGGTGGCTTGGCCGCCGTTATCTGGACCGACGTGGTTCAGACATTCATCTACGTCGGCGGGACGCTTGTGGGCCTGGTGACGATCCTTCATCTGGTTCCCGGCGGCTGGCATGCCATCTCAGCCGCCGCCGCAAGCGCGGGAAAGTTTCAGGTTTTCGACTTTCGCCCGGATCTCTGGGTTCCCTATACGTTCTGGGCTGGCCTGATCGGGGGAACGTTCCTTACCACCGCCAGCCATGGGACCGACCAGTTGATTGTCCAGCGACTGCTGGCAGCACGCGGCCAGAAGCAATCGGTGACGGCGCTGCTGTCGAGCGGCGTTGCCATCCTGTTTCAATTCTCGCTGTTTCTTATCGTCGGAGTGATGCTCTGGGCCTACTATCGGACGCCGTCCGCGACCTTCGGCAGAGCCGACCGGATTTACCCGACGTTCATCGTTACCCGCATGCCCCACGGAATTTCTGGGCTGCTGATCGCCGCGATCCTTGCCGCCGCGATGTCGAATCTCAGCGCAGCGCTAAATTCTCTCTCGTCCAGCGCCATCATGGACTTTTATGCAAGCCTGCGTCCGCAGGCTGACGAGCAGAAAAAGATGCGCCTGTCGCGGATCGCAACGTTAGTCTGGGCCTTGGTGCTGTTTGGCCTGGCGATTGTGGCCTTGCACAAAGTTGGGCGGGTGGTTGAAGTAGGCTTGCAGATCGCATCCGTGGCCTATGGCGCATTGCTCGGCGCATTCCTGCTCGGCACTCTCACTCGCCGCGCCAATCAAACCGGTGCCATGATCGGCATGGCTTGCGGATTCGCTGTCGAACTCTATCTTTGGTTAGGAACCCACATTCCCTGGACGTGGTGGGTCGCCATCGGAACCTGCGTAACCTTTGCCGTGGGATGGACGGCGAGCATGCTTAGAGAAGACAGCAGGACGTCGATGAGCTAACTACATGAAGCTGTCTCTTATATCTTGACCGGCGAGATACTCCCGTTGGAAGGTCTTTCCTGCCTTGACTAGAATACTTGTACGGGCCTGGGCACGCCGGAGGTGAGATGTGAAGATTTGCGGATTTCCTCTGTGTGCGGCCGTCCTGCTATTGTCCGTTCTGAGCCTCGCTCCTTCGCTCCGTTCGCAGGAGCAGCCATCTCAGGCGAGTTCCGCGCCGGCAGCGCAATCATCCTCAGTTCCCTCTCAGGCAGGTCCCCAGGAGCAGGGTAGTGACCAGGGCCCGCGTATGACGATCCGGCAGGCGGTTCGGCGCGTGATCGTGGATGTGATGGTGCGCGATTCTCATGGCGAAGCAGTCCACGGGCTTACCTCCAAAGATTTCTCAGTGACGGACGACAATCATCCTCAGCGCATTCTTTCGTTCGACGCGTACGACTTTACCAAGGAATCGATCTCACGCGGCCCGAACGCACCGCCTCTTCCACCCAATGTATTCGTGAATGTTCCGAGTGCTCCCGAGCGCGGGCCGCTTTATGTCCTGTTGCTCGATCTCGTGAATACGGCCATGGAAGACCAGATGACAGCCCGCCAGCAGATATTGAAGTTTATCGCCAACAAACCGGCAGGGACGCGCTTCGCCATTTTTGTGACTACCGACAAATTGCGCCTGGTGCAGGGATTCACGGACGATAAAGATGTCCTTTATGCCGCGCTTGATCCCAACCATCCGGGGCCACATATTCCGAAGATTTTTCTGATGGGCACCAACTACGGCCGCGGAGATCCCTACACCGCGCTCGACATGTTGATGCACCTGGGCCAATATCTCGATGGCATTCCGGGACGCAAGAACCTGATCTGGGTGGCCGGGCAGTTCGACATCGCACTATTTCCGGTGGATGGCGACCCGGCAGATTTGCAGGCCAAAATTCGCGCCGAGATCAATGCCATGGCGCAGGCGCAGGTCGCTGTATTCCCGGTGGACGTGCGCGGAGTTGTGGTGAATCCCGAGGGAGCGCTGACCGGAGCACGTCCCAATGGCGGGGCTGCGACGGTTGCCCCGAACATGAATGCAGGGAATAGCGCAAGTGATCCGACGAACAACCCTGTGCTGCAAGGCATGCAGGCAAGCCATGTCGGCAGTTCGCTGGATCGTAACTACGCGACCGAGAATCAGGTTGCGTCAGTAACCGGAGGGCATGCCTTCTTCAGCACCAACGATCTTGCTGACGCCCTGGGCCAGGCCACCGAACAGGGGGGCAACTATTACACGCTCACCTACGCTCCTCCCGCGGGCGCAGACAATGGAAAGTGCCATAACATTCGGGTAAGTGTCGCGCACAAGGACTACCAACTCTCCTTCCGCCGTAATTACTGCCAGTCGCCGGAAGTTTCCGTCCCCTCGAATGAAATTGCGGATAAGACACTGTCCTCGACTCCAATGATTTTCCCCTTGCAGGCGGGAGACATTCTTCAAGGAAACATGCGGCCGGGCGCGCCCATGGTGCATGACCTGATCTTCTCCACCCATATTAGAACCGATGGCGGCGCGGGACTCGCCACTCCCACGCAGATGATTGAACTGGAAGCACAGGCCAATCTGTATCTCACGCACCGTTCGAACAAGCCTCCGAGAGCGATGAAGCCGGTGAGCGTTCAGAAATACACGGTGGAATACCGCGTTCTCGACCCTCAACTGAAAGCCGAGGGGGAACGATCGGGCCGACCCGCGACCCTGGAGTTTGCTGCCGCCGCATTCGATCGCGACGGAAAGGTGCTGAACGGCGTAGTGAACGACGCCATGCCGGACTCTTCAAGCTCTCCCTCCGGCGAAAACAAGGCGGGACTTTATCGCGTGCATCAGGAGTTGACGGTGCCGGTGAACGCAGTATCGATACGCGTGGGAGTGCGCGATCGGCTTAGCGACCGGCTGGGAACGCTCGAAGTTCCACTGCCGCTCAAGCCTGAGCCTGTGGCGCAAGCAGCGCCCGCCCCGCGCTAGAGGAAGCCGCCGGGTAACTCCGTGGTGGGACGCGCAAATTCCATCGGCATTCCGGTGGGAGCCGTGAAAACGCCCGCCCTTCGCCCGTTTTCGTCCCCGTTCCGGTTTGGGATCCCCGTCACGTTACCTAAGGTCAAGAGCCGTGGACACGTTTACCCCCTGTCCTAACTCTCGTATTTTGAAGACTCCAAAGCCCTGGTTCCCCCCGGCTAGGCCCCAATTGGAGTGAGATTGCATGGCAACGGCATATCGCGGATTTCAACTCGGATTATTGCCCGAACGCAAGGTCAACAAGCGGGCAGTAGCTACGGCCTACGGGATTGTCGCGCTGGCGCTGCTCATCGTGATCAATCTGGGCCTGTTAATGCCGGACAAACTTCAGCTTGCGCAGTATCACGTGACGGAACTGATTCCGCGGCCGTCATTGCGGCCGGAACCGGCTCCAGTCAAGAAGCCCGAAATCAAAGCCAGAATTGTTCCCGCGCCGAAGCTTCCGGTATTCGAGCAGCCGAAGCTCGTGATGCCGAAGGAAGTGAGGCGCGAGATTCCACAGCCCGTGGAAGCGCCCAAGGTTGTGGTGAACCAGTTTGCGCCGCCGCAGATCAGGATCGCGGAGAACACCGTGCGGCCGCAACTTGTGCATACCGGCGATTTCGGACAAGGAAGCTCGGTAAAACCCACCGTGGTTGCTCCCGTGGAAAAAGTTCAGACCGGCGGCTTCGGCGATCCGAATGGATTGAAGGGTGAAGGTAAGCAGGGCGCGAAGCTGTACTCGGCGTCGATGGGATCGTTTGACATGCCGGCGGGCCCGGGACAAGGAAATGGTTCGGGCGGCGCGAAAGGCATCAAGGGCACGGTAGCCAGTGCGGACTTCGGCAGCGGCGTGGCAACTTCAGGATCGCATACCGCAGGCCAGGTCTCGACCGGCGGTTTCGGATCGCAACCGGTCGCGCATCAGGGACCGAAGATCGTGCAGGATATGGGCCCGTCGGCGACGCCGGTTGAGATTACGTTCAAGCCAAATCCGGTTTACACCGATGAAGCCCGTAATTTGAAGCTGGAAGGCGAAGTTCTGCTGGAAGTCAGTTTCGGAGCAAATGGAACGCTGCACGTGAACCGCGTGGTACGTGGTCTTGGGCATGGACTGGATGAGGCTGCCACGGCCGCGGCTAACAAGATTCGTTTCAAGCCCGCCATGCGGGCCGGCGTGCCGGTCGATTCGACCGCAGTCGTCCACGTGACGTTCCAGTTAGCGTACTAAGGTTTTGGGAACGGTACGGCTTCAGCCGTGCCTTAAGGCGAGAGAGAGATCTGGGCTTTAGCCTCTGAGGGAATATCCCTCAGAACGGTGAACAAAAAGAAATCGGGTCACAAGAACTTTTGGAGAGAAGAGTCATGCGCACTTCGAAATGGATCCTGACAGCGGCGTTGCTGGCTTCGTTCAGCGCGACCGCACAGCAAGCGGCAGATTCGCAGCCGTCTGCACAACCGGCGGCTGATGGGCCACAAGCCTCGCAGCCTGCTCCTGCGGCAACCGCGATTCCTCTCCCGGCGGCAGCGCCTGCCCCCACCACGATGGACCAGGTGGTGAACCTGTTCATCGAGCGCGAGCATGGACTGATCAAGGTGCTCGCCACCCGCACGCCGGTGGTCGAGACCTATCTTCAGAACCTGACTGCCGATCCGCAGCTCGGCCCGATTCCCAGCGAAGACCATTATTTCCTTGGACGCCTCGACATGGGTGAAGAGGTCGACCGCAAGGACTATTTGAAGGAAGAGCAGAAGGGCATGCAGTCGCGTCTGCTCGGCGGCTTCCAGAAGCTCTACAAAGTCCAGTACCAGCCGATGGGCTTCTCGTGGATGGTCTATGCAGACCGCACCGACTTCGACCGCGAGCACTATGACTTTCACTACGCCCGCCGCGAATTCCTTGGCGACGTTCGCTGCCTGGTGTTTGACGTCACGCCCAAGGCGAAATCCGGCAAGGGACGCTTCCTCGGCCGGATCTGGGTGGAAGACCAGGGCTACAACATCGTGCGCCTCAACGGAACCTACGCTCCGGCATCGCGCAACACCTACTTCTTCCACATGGACAGCTGGCGCCTCAACCTGATTCCCGGCTACTGGGTGCCGTCGTTCATCTACAGCGAAGAAGGCGACTTCAGCGCTGGGGTGAAGAACAAGGTCGCTTTCAAAGCGCAGACCCGCATCTGGGGATACGATCTGAAGAAGGGTGGCAAGGACGACGAACTGACGCAGATCAAGGTCGACAGCGTCACCGACCAGAGCGCAGCCGCGCAGGATGCCTCTCCGCTGCAGGCCGAGCGCGTATGGCAGCAGCAGGCGGAAGACAACGTTGTGGAGCGCCTCACCGAAGCGGGCTTGCTCGCTCCGGAAGGCGATGTTGACCACATTCTTCAGACGGTCGTCAACAACCTTGAAGTCACCAACAATATCGATCTGCCGCGCCCGGTTCGCACCCGCGTGCTGCTGACTTCCCCGCTGGAAACCTTCAGCGTGGGCAACACCATCGTGATCAGCCGTGGCTTAATCGACGTGCTTCCCGACGAAGCCAGCCTCGCGGCTGTACTCTCGCATGAACTGGCGCACATCGTTCTGGGCCACAATCTGGGATCGAAGTATGCCTTCAACGACCGCATGCTCTTCTCCGACGAAGGCACGTATCAGAACCTTGGCTTCAAACACATTCCGGAAGAAGAAGCGGCTGCCGACAAGAAAGCCGTCGACCTTCTGAAGAACTCGCCGTACGCGCAGAAACTGGATAACGTTGGACTCTTCCTGAAGGCGCTTCAGGCGCGGACTCCGCAGTTGGCTGCCCTTCTGACCACGCACCTGGGCAACCCGCTGGTGGAAGCCGGACAAGTCAATCGCCTCTCGGCCCTGGCGACGTTGGGCCCGGCGCTCGACAACAACAAGCTCGATCAGATCGCGGCGCTTCCTCTCGGCGGCCGCGTGAAGGTCAATCCCTGGGACGACAAGGCGGAAATGGTGAAGACGGCCCCGGTCGCGATCACCTCGGCGCGTGACAAGATGCCGTTTGAAGTCACGCCCTTCTTCCCGCGTCTGGCACGCTTCGGAGCGACGTCGGCAGTTTCGCCCGCGGCGCCGGCGACCGCCAACAACGCGAACCCAGGCAACTAACCGACAGACTTAACTGGCGCGCGGCTTTCGAGCCGCGCCGCCCAGCAAAAACGGGCTTAGCCCGAAGGGAAAGCCCGCTTCAATAATCTGTCCTTCAATTTCTGTACCAAGGTGAACTAAGACGCAGGCTGGGATCCGGAAGTTATTCCGGGATACCCGGCCTTCGTTCTTTGGAGCGGTTATTTCACGGCTGCGGCAGCCGACGAGAGCTTGAAGATCACGCCTTCATAGAGACTGCCCCCCGATTGCGCGGCACCGTAAAGCGTTCCGTCAGGGGCCAGAAGCACGCCGCCGGGGAACCCGCCGTCTTTCCTTCCACTGAAGGCGTGCAGGATGGAGGTCTTCCACTGCGCGCCGCTGGGTGAAACTTCGAAGACGGTCCCGCAACCGTTGTCATTCATGACCTGGCAGCTTCGCAGATCTCCTCCACCGGCGAAAGTGGATCCATAGAGATTTCCCGACGAATCCATGATTAATGCGGCATTGGGATATGCGCCGTCCAGGTGAATTCCCGTGAATTGGTGAAGGACACTGGTTCGCCAGGACCCTCCGGCTGCCATCGAGGCCTCAAATACGACGCCCAGACCGTGCGCTCCTCCGCCGGTTGTGGTGCCGAAAAGATTGCCCGATGAATTCATCAGAAGGGCTGCATTTGGATTCGATCCGTCGCCCCCGCTGAAGCTGTGCAGGACAGTTTCCTTCCATACTCCCGACGTATTCTTGAGCTTGAAAACCACCCCGCAGCCGCCGGTGCAGGTCTTGCTCGTGCCCCCTGCGCCAGTTGTTCCGTAGAGATTTCCCGAAGCATCCACGATGACGCCAGCAACGATGCTGCCGGCATTATTGGTGCTTTCAGCGCCGTCATTGCCGCCGAAGTCATGCAGATGGATCAGCGACCAGCTTCCACCCGAGTGCGACAGCTCAAAAACATATCCCAGGCCGTTGTTGCCGCCGGTTGCGTTGGTGCCGTAAAGGTTGCCGGTGGAATCCAGCGCGAGCGGGCTGGGCTCGTTGCCGTCGAAGCCGCCGTTGAAGGCGCGGACCACGGAACCAGTCCAGTCGCCGGCGCCGTTCGGGCTGACTTCAAAGACATTCCCGAAAATCGTGGCGCCGAAAAGATTTCCGGCGTGGTCCATCACCAGCGAACCCATGGGAACTGCACAG
The DNA here is from genome assembly GCA_036490405.1 of Candidatus Sulfotelmatobacter sp. GTDB lineage: Bacteria > Acidobacteriota > Terriglobia > Terriglobales > Acidobacteriaceae > Sulfotelmatobacter. Next base: position 17,554 of record DASXDY010000078.1, read on the forward strand.
TCCTGGCGGACGCCGCAGTCGTACAGCTGGGTATACGTCCAGCCCCCATGCCCGTTTGGGGTGAGCTCAAAAATCGTGCCCCAACCGTTGGTGCCGCCTGCCGAATTGGCGCCGAAAAGATCTCCGCTCGCGTCCATGACCAGCGCGCCGTAGGGAATGGCTCCGCCGGAACTGGGGTTGAAATCTCGAATGACTGTGTACTTGTCGGCGGCCTGCGCGCAAACCGTGATCGAAATGATTGCGGCCACAAGGCCGATGCGAAATAAATGCGACGACTCCGTTGTGCTCATGAAAAATCCTCCTCGAACATCTGGGGGAGTTCCTGGGTGGGGTGGGGAATATCTCGCGTCGAAAACACAGGCGGGACGCGGGTTTCAGACCTGTTGTGGATGGGCTCCATCTTAATGCGCCACGTTGGTATCACTCTAAGCTGCCCCTTACCTGTGCGTCCAGTGGAGATATTGACAGGTTTGAGACTAAAGACTCCGGGGGGCGACTTGAAAGCGAACCGTTGCTGCTCCACCACTCACATTCAGACGTAATCCGCTACTGTGGGGTTGTTTGCAACTCCACCGTTTGGCTGGCGCCTTCATCCACCCGGACTGTCTTGGCGGAATCTTCGTATTCCTGAATAAATTCCGGGTTCATATAGTCGTCGCGCTCGATCTGCTCGGCGGCCAGAATCAAATACTCGCCGGGTGGAATACTCTTCAGAACGAACTTGCCGGAACGGTCCGCCACTGCAAAGCGGTAATACTCGGAGTCGGATCGCCGGGACGCGTCGGGAACCAGGACGACGGCCGCGCCGGGCGCTGGATTCTGGTTCTCTCCGTCGCTATAGACCGATCCCAGAATCTGTCCGGCCCCGGAGTCGAGCCGTATATCGATCGGCGTCGCCTGGCCGTGACTGACCACAATTTCAGGGCTGTCTTCTTTCCGGTAGTAGCCATCCGGCGGGGATGACAACTGGACCCGGTACGTCCCTCCGGGAACGTCGTGGAACTCAAATGATCCGTCGGGCTGCACCGTTGTGCTGGTCACGTCTGCGGTGTAAGAACTGGAAGTGGGTCGCAATGAGACGCGGATTCTGCCCAATGCGACCTTTCGATCGCCAGTGATGCTCACGTGCCCCGGCACGGTTGCGCCTGCAAAGACGACAACGTCTGGAACGTCAACATCAGCCTCGGCAACCGAGACCGTAGCTCGCCCCATGAAGACGCGGGCCGAATCGGTGTCTTGCGACAATTGAGCTTCTAAGACGTAGGATCCCGGCGGAACCGCGCCCACGTCGAATCGCCCGGCGGCGTCCGTCTCTGACTCGATGGTGTAACCGGTCGAAGGAAGCTGGGTCAGGCTGACCTCGGCGGTTTTTGCGCCGCGGCCGCCGGCGGTCACTACTCTTCCCTTTACGTGGACAGCGCGTTGCAGGCTGAGCGTCAGGTTGATCGCGTCCAACTCATCGCCGGGACGTAAATCGACCGGCTGAATTTGCGCGGGATCGGTCACGCCCGGGTAGAAAACCGGGACATAGACTCGCGCGGGCGTGGGACCTTTCTCCCAGCCTCGCGGCGCGGTTGCCTTGATGTAGTAATTCCCGGGAGAGAGACCCGCGATCCGGAACTCACCGTGATCGTTCGAAAATGCGGTGTGCGCCTCGGAGAATTCGCGGTGGCCATCGCGATAGAAAGACTTCATGGCCGACACCAGAATTCCAGTCAGGGGCTGTTCGCTGCCATTGACGATTTTTCCGGCAATAGCGCCGGCCGGCGCCAGGCGGATGACAACGTCATCGACATGCTGGCCGTCACCAAGCGAAATCATTGCATTGGGAGAAAACCCGCGAAAACCTTCGCGCCCGCGCGAATCCACATAACCCGACTTCGAGGCTTCCACCCGGTACCTTCCCGGAGGCAGGCTGCGAAGGGAGAACACTCCATCCGGGCCGGTCGAAGTGGAGGAGCGGCCTTGTGTTCCCCATGATCCACGGACGATCACCGTGGCGCCGGCGAGGGGCTGTCCGGTTCGGGTGTCGATGACGGTGCCACGAATCGAGCCGGTCTGGCCGGCTGGCGCGCCATTCTGCGCAAACCCGTCGAGTACACAACAACAGAGAAGGAGAAGGAGTGAAAACCTGCGGAGCATTGCTTTACGGCTTGGAAGTGCTGTGACCACAACTTCGCTGGCGACGATTATATAGCCGATTCGGAGCGAGGTGCGGAAGCGTAACGAAAGAAATCGCCGGAAGCGGGCCGGTGGATCGGAGGGAAAGTACCCGGAGTGCTCCCGGCGAATTTCAAACCAAGTTCTATGTGCAAATCGCTTCATCTTGACAGCCCGGAGCGTCTGTTTCATTCTCCGCCGGAGAGGTTTCGCGTATTCGCAACTCACTGTCATAAACAGTGTGGCGGGAATTTTTGCGGTGGATTAGCCGGGCCCGTCTGAAGCCCACCGAAGCTTTCCTCTCAATCCAGGGTTTGCGCCTGCGACTCTTCGTACCTTTGCCCCCAGGCAACCGATCGTACGGTATCTGCTGTATTGATTCGCTCACGGTTCGCGATAAAGTGCGAAATTGTTCTCTCCCCCTCACGAAGACCTCAGGTCAGCGGCAATCCGGTTCTCGCCCATGGAGGCTTCCTATGTCTGTAAGTAGCGAACTTCATTCCAATATCATCAACGATCGTCTGGGCCGCTATTGCACCGCGGCGGTCGCCGCAGGCGTTGGCTTGCTGGCGTTAGTTCAGCCGGCGCAGGCGAAGGTCGTAGTCAAGCATGTGTCCCTGGGTCTCGGCCCCGGCAATGACGGTGCTCCGCCGGTGCAGATTGACTTTAACAACGATGGCGTCATTGACGTTTCATTCAACGCATTTGGAGTCGATTACGGCTACGGAACCGCCGGGTACAGCGTGGTTGCCAATCCCCAGACTTCAAAACCGGGGGGTGGTGTCGTGATTATGGGCGGCGGCAGTCGTGGTCCATATGTGGCCGCGTTGCGCCGCGGAATGCAGGTTGGCCCCTCCGCGCATTTCAGCTCCAAGTGGCTAATTATCGAGAGAACGTTCGAGTCGACTTCGAACGAATTCTCCAAATGCCGCAACCGTCATTTGTTCGGCCATTGGGCCGGAAGCAATCCCGACCGCTTTGTCGGGGTAGAGTTTCTGGTGAACGGAACAGCTCACTACGGATGGGTGCGGCTCAGCCTCAACACGACCGCCGACAACAGCTGTACCGTCGACACGACGGTGACCGCCTATGCGTACGAGACGGTCGCGAACAAGAAGATCACGATCGGTTCGTCGACGTCGACAGACGATGAACAACCTCGCACGAGTGCAGATGCTTTAATTGATCCGAGCCTTGGCCTGCTTGCATTAGGTTCGGATGGAATGCCTGTGTGGCGCAGAAAAGGACCGGTAAGTTCTAATTAGTAATAGTTTGTAAATCGAGATGTTTAACGTTGTATTTCACAAGGCACTCGAGATATCTTCGAGTTCCTTCCCTTGTAAGTGGGCCCGAACGTTCTACTCCGCTTCGTTTCTGGAGGATTCGTATGTCTACTGTCAACCGGGGCCAAGCGCCCTCGGCCTTTTCAAGCGATCGTATCCAGCATTTCTTAGGGCTTTATTCGGCCGCCGCGATGACGGCGGGCGTGGGCCTGCTCGCACTTGCCGCGCCGGCGGAAGGTTCCGTTGTTGTCACCAAGACCAACATTCAGATCGATGGTTTTAATCCAGCTTTCATCGATTTCAATAAGGACGGCGTGAATGATGTCGAACTGGTCGTGAATATCGCTAATTACGACCACTCCTTCTATTGGTCGTTCGCGGCCATCCCTCTGAACGGCGGCAAGGTCATGGGTGGGAACCGGGGCCCATTGGGTCCGTACGCCTCTGCGCTGGCCAAGGGAGGGAACATCGGGCCATCGGCGCATTTCTCCAGTTCGCAAGCCCGCGGCCAGATCATCATGGAACGCCTTCTGGGTTCTGAATCCGCGAGTATCCACGTCACCTACTACGGAAAGTGGGTGGTCAATACCCCGCATTACCTCGGAGTGAAGTTCATCATCAATGGCCAGACACATTACGGCTGGGTCATGGCGACGGTCAGCACCAATGAGGAACTGAGCGGAACGGTGACCGAGTTCGCTTACGAGACGGAAGCCAACAAGAAGATCGGCGCTGGAGCGACAAGTGACGCCGCGCCCGGCGACTCTTTCGCGGCGCAGGCGATGCCACCGAGCGGGCCGTCTTTGGGCATGCTCGCTCTAGGGGCGGATGCTCTGCCCGTCTGGCGCCGTGAACCGGTGCAACCTGTTTCAGCAACCGCTGGAAATCAGAAACTGTAGTCGGCGCAGATTGCGCCGGGTCTCCAAAAAGGAGGACCGACCATGAGTACACAAAGATTTTTATCCGCAACGGTCGCGACGGCATGCCTGGCGATTGGACTTTCGATTCCAACCCGCTCGGCCGCACAAACCGAGACGGTACTGCACGCATTTTCCGGAAAAGATGGAGTTTCCCCATCGCTGACTGTGACCTTCGATTCGGCCGGCAACATTTACGGAATCACCGCGGAAGGGGGCTCGTCGAACAACGGAACCGTATTCGAACTGACGGCCAAGAATGGCGTTTGGTCGGAGAAAACGCTCATCTCCTTCAACGGGGGCAACGGCGGATCGCAGCCAGTCGGCGGCCTGCTTCTGGACAGTTCCGGCAATCTGTACGGCACTACCAAAGAAGGAGGCACGAACGGCGCCGGCATAGCTTTCGAACTGTCGAAATCCGGCTCCGGTGCGTGGACGGAGAAAATCCTGCACAACTTTGGCGCCGGCAAAGACGGAAAATTTCCCCGAGCGACTCTGGTCTTCGATTCCGCCGGCAATCTTTATGGAACGACCGAGGGCGGTGGCGCTTACGGCGACGGGACCGTCAGCAAGGGCGGTACCGCATTCAAGCTCGCGCCTGGATCGAAAGGCTGGACCGAGACCGTCATCCACAGCTTCGGCAATGGGACCGACGCCGCGAATCCCCGCTGCAATCTGGTTCTCGACGCGAACGGGAATGTTTACGGAACCGCGATGAACGCAGGCGCGAACGGTTATGGCGCGGCCTATGAGATTTCTCCCCAGGCGCATGGCGGGTGGAAAGAGAAACTGATCTACAGCTTCAATCCCGCGAATAATTTCAGCGATGGGGGCCGTCCCGAGGCCGGTCTGATCTTCGATAAGTCGGGCAATCTTTACGGAACGACTGTGTTCGGCGGAGAAAGAGGCGGCGGAATCGTCTATGAACTCTCCCCCGCGTCGGGCGGCGCGTGGAGCGAAACCGTGATCAGTTCCTTTGAGCAGCCTTTCTTTCAACCGTCAAACCTGTACTCCGGCGTAGTGTTTGATTCGGCCGGCAACCTCTACGGCGCGACTCTGCGCGGGGCCGGCACGGGCACCGTGTTCGACGGGACGGTCTACAAATTGACTCCTTCCGGCAGCGGCACGTGGATCAACACCACGCTCTACGCCTTCGGTGCAAATCATGGAGCGGTGCCCGGCGCAGGCTCGCTGGTCCTCGACAGCTCCGGCAATGTTTACGGTGCGACACAGGCCGGCGGCGCCAACAAAGATGGCGTCGTTTTCAAAATCACGCCCTAGAGTTCCGGGAAGTGATCCCGGGGTTCTCAAGGCGGACTGAACGAGCGCAGCAGGTCCGAAACTTTTTGGAGATATCTTTTTGGAGATATCTAAGGACGAGATCCCAATTGAAACGGAGATCTTGATGTCGAAACAGTTGCAAGCTTCTTCAAACTCCAGTGCGATAAAACATCATCAGATGGCAAATGACGCGGGACACCGCCTCAGTTACTACACGACGGCAGCTGTCGCCGCGGGAGTCGGACTGCTTTCCATGGCGCAACCTGCGGCCAGTGAAGTCGTGGTCACGCACAAGACCATCCCGATTCTTCCCCGCTCCATCATCAGTGCCGACGTGCCGCTCGATATCAACGGCGACGGCATCACTGATTTTTCCTTCGGGTTCACGAGCTTCGGGCCCTACTCCTACAAAATCGGCAATCTGAGCTTTGTGAACAAGTCCGGCAATGCGGTCATCGCCAAAGGCGAGGCCCTGAAGACCCCTCTGGTCGATGCGCTGCTGCGGGGAGCGCAAGTGGGTCCCGCCAACCGATTCAATGCCGCGCCGAGTCTCTTGATTCAGCAGTCCTACGATCTCGAACACAACTCTGTTTGCACCGACCAGAAGTCTTACGGTCACTGGGGTGGAAACAATCCGGACCGCTTTGTGGGCGTGAGGTTTCAGATTAAAGGGCAGACCCATTACGGTTGGGTCCGCCTCAATGTCCAGCATAGTACTGTTCTCAAAGGCTGCCGCGAATTCACAGCAACCATTACTGCGTACGCATACGAGACGGTCGCGAACCAGGCGATTACCATCGGCAGCAGTAGCGACAGTTCCCAAAGCGCTCAGGTTCAGGCCGTACCGCTTGTTTGGGATCAGCCATCACTTGGCCTGCTGGCTCTGGGAGCCGACGGTTTGGCCCTGTGGCGGCGAGAACACAAAACCACTGCGACTGACAAATACCGAAGTTAGTTATATACTGGCGTTCCCCCGGAAAGCGGCATTTCAGTGAGCCAACCACTTGCCAAGAAAGTTCTCCTGATCGGCTGGGATGCGGCCGACTGGAAGATTGCCAATCCCCTGCTCGACAACGGCCTCATGCCGACGCTCGATGGCATGATCAGCGACGGCGTCATGGGCAACATCGCTACACTTCAGCCCATCCTCTCGCCGATGCTCTGGAACTCGATTGCGACCGGCAAGCGTCCGCACAAGCACGGCATCCATGGATTCATGGAGCCCGATCCGCATACGGGCGGCGTGCGCCCGGTGTCGTCCACCTCGCGCAAGGTGAAAGCGTTGTGGAATATTCTCACGCAGCGCGGATATAAGACGCATGTTCTTGGCTGGTTCGCCGGACACCCCGCAGAGCCGATTAATGGAGTTTCCGTTTCCGATCTCTATCCGCATGCGACCGCGCCGCTCGATAAGGCCTGGGACTTGCCCACCGGCGCAGTGCATCCGGAAAAGTTGCGCGATACCTTCGCCAGCTTGCGCATGCATCCCGGAGAATTAACGGAAGAAGCGATCCTGCCCTGGATTCCTCTCGCCGGAAAAGTTGACCAGGACAAAGACCGCGCCCTGAATACGTTCGCGAAGATCCTCACCGAGAACTGCTCGATCCACAACGCCGCCACCTGGATCCTGAAAAATGAACCATGGGATTTCCTCGCGGTCTACTACAACGGCATCGATCACTTCTGCCATGCCTTCATGAACTACCGCCCGCCGCGCATGGAGGGGATTCCCGAAGAGCGCTTCGAAATCTACAAAGATGTGGTCGACGGTGCGTATCGCTTCCACGACATGATGCTGGAGACGCTGCTCACTCTCGCCGGCCCGGATGCGACCGTCATTCTCGTCTCCGATCACGGATTCCACTCTGACCATCTTCGGCCGAAACGAATCCCCAATGAGCCCGCGGGCCCCGCCGTGCAACATCGCCCTTTCGGCATCTTCTGCATGAAAGGCCCGCACATCAAGAAAGATGAGCGGATTTACGGCGCGACGCTGCTGGATGTCACGCCCACCGTGCTGACTCTGTATGGCCTGCCCGTCGGCGAGGACATGGACGGCCGCGTGCTGGTGCAGGCTTTCGAGGAGACACCATCCATCGAGCGGATTCCAAGTTGGGAGAATGAGAAGGGCGAATGCGGGATGCATGCTTCCGACCTGCGAATGGATCCGGTCGCGGCCCAGGCCGTTCTGGCCCAATTCGTCGCGCTGGGATACATCCAGCCCCAAACCGAGAACCAGGAAAAAGCCGTAGCCAGCGCCGTCCGCGAATGCAACTACAACTTGTCACGCGACCTGATGGATTGCCGCCAGTATCACAATGCGCTTCCGCTGCTGGAGGAACTGGCCCGCGAAAGCCCCAAAGAAATGCGCTTCAAGCTTCAGCTCGCACAGTGCTATCTCTCGCTCGATCGGCGGGAGGAGTCGAAGAAGTTGCTGCAGGAAGTCCTGGAATACAAGCCCGAGCCGCCCACGAAAAAAGAGGAAACAGACGAAAGCAAGCCCGCAGAGGAACCGGTGCAGGCGTCTCCCGAACCGGTTGACGAAGCGGCGGCGATCGAGAAAGCCGCTGCGGACGCTGCGCCGCAAAAAGAAACTGCCTCCCGCGCCTGGGCCGATTGGCTGGTAGGAACCATCGAACTTGCAGATGGCAAGGCCGAAGAAGGCCTCGCTTCCCTGCTTCGCGCCGAGCAGGCGGAACCGCTTTTGCCGAACCTGCACCTGCGTCTGGGGGAGACCTACCTTCGCTGCAAGCGGATCGACGACGCCAAACGGGCCTTCCAGCGAGCACTGGAGATCGACGGCGACAGTCCGGAAGCTCACGTCGGGCTTTCGATGGTGTTTCTACGCCAACGGCGTTTCGAAGAAGCAGCGTCCGAGGCACTGCTGGCCGTGAGCCTGCAACATTTCGCGCCGCTCGGTCACTTTAATCTGGGAATTGCGCTGGCGCGACTGGGACAGCGGGACCGGGCCGTTCTCGCCTTTGAAACTGCGCTGACCATTCTTCCCGGCCTGGCCGCGGCGCATCGTTGGCTGGGCGTGCTCTATTCACAACCTGGGGGCGACGCGGTGCGGGCAGCACGCCATCGCTACCTGTTCGATCTCTTGCGTCAGCAGAGCCAGCAGGCCATGCGCAACAAGTCCCAGGAGCCAACGCAACCGGCGGCCGCGGATTGAACAACAACCCGACCGGCTGACAACGCGGAAATTGCGTAGGCCTTTGGATCCTCGCGATTCACGCACCGCGCGCCAACGCTCCTGTGCAGATTCTTGCACTAAAACTGAAGGGCGCGTTCCATTGTGCAAATCTCGGTGGAAACTCACGCTTTTTTACATTTCCTTATTTTGATTGTCGTGTAACATACGAATCGTCTCAGGGTCCCAGCGGTAATTTTCCTCCCCTAATCAAACAAAAAAGGCGTAAAGAATGAGACCGAAGAAGTGCTTTGGGCTCTCAGCGCTCACGGCTGTCGTGTGGTTGGGGCTTTGTTCTTTTGCGGTCGCCCAGCAAGATCAAAACGGCGCAGCAACTACGGCGTCGTTGAATCCGAATGCGGTGACGTCGACGACGATTCCGCCCCAGATGTTCGGAATTTCAGCGCACAATGAAGTTCTCTACGGCACGCCCTGGCCGACGATGCCGGTTTATGGATTGCGCCTGTGGGACACGGCAACCGGCTGGGGACAGATCAACACCGACAAAGGCGTCTACGACTGGAGCACGCTCGATCTATGGATTGGCGCTGCGGCGGCGCACAACGATCAACTGATCTACACCCTCGGCATGACGCCGACGTGGGCGAGTTCCGGACCAAATGACGATACCTGCGACTACGGAACCGGGTTTTGTTATCCGCCAAACGATTTGAATTCCGACGGCACCGGCACGGACCAGCATTTCATCGACTTCGTCACCGCCATCGCACAGCACGCACCCACCATCACTCTATGGGAGATGTGGAACACTCCCCACGACACGTTTCAGTGGAAGGGCACAGACGCGCAACTGGTGCGCATGACCCAGGACGCGAACACCTACATCAAGAAATACATTTCCAATGCTCTGATCATCAGCCCGGCGAATGGACAGTTGAATTATCCCTATCCGGGGTCGAACTGCACCATGGCCGACAAGTTGGGAGGATATCTTGCGGCGGGCATGGGCAAATACATCGACATCGTCGCCCTGCACACTTATTACACGACCGTGCCCGAAGACATTGTTCCGGTGGTGCAGTGCTATCTGAGCACGATGGCGACCTACAACATCAGTTCGCTTCCGCTGTGGTCGACGGAAGGCGCATGGGGATTCAACACCAGCCTCGCCGGCACCAATAATCAAATCGGATTTCTGGCGCGGCTTTATCTGCTTCTCTGGTCCAATGGCGTGCAGCGGCACTACTGGTATGCGTGGGACGATCTCAACACCGGGACGCTTTCTTCCGATGGCGTGCCGAACACCGTGGGCACGGCCTACGCGCAAGTCGAAAGCTGGATGCTGGGACGCACCATGAACACGCTGTGCGCGCAGGCAAGTTCAGGAATCTGGACCTGCGGTCTGACCGGATCCAATGGCTACGCCGCACAAGCTGTGTGGCATCCTGGCAGCAATAAGAGTTATACGGCTCCCTCGCAGTACACGAATTATCTCGACCTCACAGGTAAGCAACACAACATCAGCAAGGGCGCTACCGTCACGGTCGGCGTCGAACCGATTCTTCTGCAGAATCAAACGGTCAAAACGGGCAATCCGAATTTCATTCTGAGCGAAGGAACTCCCTTCCCGACGGTGAATGCCGGAAGCAGCGGCACCAGCGGCCCCATCACGATCACCTCTCAGGATGGCTTCAGCGGGACCGTCACGCTTACTTGCCCGGACACATTCGGAGCCGGAAGTTGCAGCGTCAGTCCCGCAACCGTGAACAGCTTCCCCGCCACGGTGCCCCTGACCATCAACGGGACCAGTTTCGCCCCCGGCGCCTATCAGATTGCCCTTCAGGGAACAGCCGGTTCGATCACGAATACATTCAATGTGACATTCAATGTTGGCGATTACTCGCTGACGGGGCCGTCTTCTCTATCTGCTTCAAACGGCGCTCAGGCAGCTGCGAGCCTCACTCTTTCTTCGATGTATAGCTACAGCGGACTGGTCAATGCCACCTGCGACGCCTCTGCCCTCACGGCAGCAACCTGCGCGCTGAACCCATCCAGCCCGATCGCAATCGCCGACGCGGCTTCCGTGACCGTGACCGCAACCGTCAATGTTCCCGGGGCCGCCACAGCGGGCAACTACAACATCGTGATCACCACGCAGGACACGAATGGTGCCCCGAGCCATTCGCTGACGATTCCTCTCACGGTGGTGCAGACGGTGCAGGACTTCAGCATCGGATCGCCCACGCCCGCGAGCCAAACCATCTCTGCCGGTCAACAAGCCGTTTTCAGCTACAACGTGTCGCCGGTGGGTTCATCGTTTCCCAATGCTGTCAGCTTGAGTTGCTCCGGCCTGCCTTCGTTCTCGCAGTGCACCTTCAGCCCCAATCCGGTGACTCCGGGCGGAAGTTCCGCAGCAGTCATGATGACCGTCGTGACGACAGCACGGTCGGCCAATTCCAGAAATATCCTGGGCAGGACCGCACTCATCTTTCCTACACTATTTGCTCTGCCGGGATTGATGCTGCTGGTCACGCGTCCGCGTCGCTCGCGGCCGCGGAGAAGATATTCTCTGATCGCCGGGCTATTCGGACTGTTCCTGCTTACGGTGTTGCTTGTGTCGTGCGGAGGAGCCGGCGCAAGTACCTCAAGCACTCAAGGCGGCGGAGGCAATCAGCTGCAGCAAGGCACGGCTCCTGGAACCTACACGATCCTGGTGAACGGCGCGTCTGGCTCGCTAACGCACCAGGCGACGGCGGTAACTTTGACCGTGAATTGACCGCGCTGGGTTGCGGGACCGGAGACTCTTCTCTGCCCGCGCAGGCGCGGCCCTCCGCACAGGCTCTGTTAAACTTAAAGGAGTGATTGCATCCCATTGTCTTCATTAGAGATGCAAGATGAAACCAAGCTGCCGATAGAGCAAAGAATCCCAGGTTCGCGGTCGAGAATCTAATACGCCATGCGGCACCCACGCGTTGTCTTTTTTCTGGTGATAGTTCAGTCTATTCTGTTGTTTGCGCATTATTTCCTTTACCAGACCTGGACCTTTCAGCAGGCTTCGCCTGAGGGCGCATGGCTTCCAATCACTCTCGCCGTTCTCGCCGTCAGTTTTGTTTTGGCCTCGGTGCTTGCGTTTTCTTATAGCAACCGTCCGGTGCGCGCCCTCTATAAGGCATCCGCGGTGTGGATGGGCCTGCTCAGTTTTCTGGTTCTGGCGGCGGCGTTTTCCTGGATCCTGCTTGGCATAACCTCGCTGGCGAAGATTCATCTCAATTTCCACTTCAGCGTCCAGGTTCTTTTTGCGGCCGCTTTTTTGTTGGGTATTTACGGGCTCTTCAATGCGAGTTGGACCCGCGTTACGCGCATCCGCGTCGAACTTGAAAATCTTCCCAAAGCCTGGCGGGGGCGGAAGGCAGCTCTGGTCAGCGACGTTCACCTGGGACACGTGCGCAACGGTCAGTTCCTTCGCCGCCTGATTGCGAAAATTCTGCGGGAAGAGCCGGACGCCATATTCATCGCGGGCGATTTATACGACGGCACGGCCATTGATGCCGCCAAAGCTGCGGCGCCCTTGAACCGGCTCACCGCGCCGCAGGGAGTTTATTTCGTGGCGGGAAATCACGAACAATTTGGAGATGACAGCAGGTATCTCAATGCGGTAGCCGCCGCAGGAGTGCGAGTGTTGCACAACGAGCGGGTGGATGTTGACGGACTGCAAGTGGTCGGCGTCCCGTATCGAAATGCTACGTCGAATCGCGACCTGGCATCGGCCCTTCGCACCATTCCGCTGGACCGCGACCGGGCGAGCATTCTGCTGTTGCACGCGCCCGATCATCCCGAAATCGCTGAGGCGGCGGGATTTTCGCTTCAGCTTTCCGGACACACGCACCTGGGGCAGTTCATTCCCTGGAGTTGGATGGCAAGGCGCATCTACCGGAAGTTTGTTTACGGCCTCAGCCGCATTGGGAAGATGCAGGTGTTCACTTCCAGCGGCGCAGGAACGTGGGGACCGCCGCTGCGTCTGGGATCGAACCCGGAGATTGTTCTGCTGGAATTTGTTTAGAGAATTGGCTTCCAAAAAACGGCCGCAATCTACTTCTTGATCACGCCGCCCGGATCGAGCACCAGATCTCCCACTCGCACCGTATATTTGTAGACTCTATGCTTGTCGGCAAGGATCGAGCGCCGCGCCAGCCCTGACACCGGCGCATCTTTGCTGTACTGGAATTCATAAAACGGACTTTCCTTGAACTCCACCAGGAATTCTCCTTCACCCTCGTTACAGATCCACTTCACTTCCTGGTCGAGATGCTTGTGGACGTGGAATGTTTCCGGCTCAACTCGAATCTTGCCGTTTTCCACTCGAATATGCACGACTACTTCCCGATTGTCGCCGCCCTGAGGGGCGGGCATTACTTCAACATTGGCTTTGCTTGTGGCCATCGAATCCTCCTAAGACTGGTTCTCTTTCACCAGCCACTTCTGAAACCGCTTATCGTTGCGCAGGTCGTCGAAGTCCGGGCTGTCGCGAATGATCGTCTTCGAAAATCCAACCGATGCTGCCTTGTCGAGCCAACTCAGGGATTGCGAAACATCGCCCAGATGCTTGTACACGAGGGCAGCTTTGAAACGAGTTTCCGGATCGTTGGGGGAGAGCCGCAAACCTGCCTGTAGTGCGTCCAATGCCGGTTTCTTGTCTTCCAGCATAGCGTGGCAGATTGCCAGGATGCCCAGTATATACGCGTCTTGAGGATTTACCCGTAAATTGCTTTGGGCAAGAGAGATGGCTTTTTGATAAGCGCCCACCGACTGGCCTCGTTTGCCGGGCATCCAGTAGTAGCCATCGCCCAGATTCCACCACAAGGGAGCTTCCGCGGGCTCCAGATTGACTGCCTGTTCATAGGCGGACGTTGCCTGCTCGAACTCCCGTAAGTAGAAGTAAGCATTGCCCAAATCGGTATAAGCGCTGGCCTCGGGACGGACGGCAATCGAGCGCTTCAAAACATTGATGGCATCGGTATATCTCCCCTGGCTCACATAGGTAGTGCCCAGGTTAAACAACCCGCGAACATTGTCGGGGGCTAGCAGCGTGACCTGTTCGAACATCTTAGCCGCATCCTGATACTGGGCGCGCTGATAGTAGAAGGCCCCCAGCCAGTTGTATCCGGCCCAGTAGTGCGGGCGCAGCTTGATCGCCCTTTTATAAGTCGCCTCGGCATCCTGCGGATTTCCGAGGAGATCGTAGGTCTCCGCCAGTTCCAGATAGGCGCGATCGTTCGTCGGTTCTCCAGCGACCGCCCGTTCGAATTCCTGCGCCGCTTGCGCGTAGTGTCCAGTGCCTTTATCCAGATTTCCGAGGCATGCGTGAGCCACCGGCAGGGCTTCGTTAAGTTTGAGCGCGCGCTGGCAGTCCTCACGGCTGGACTCCATCCACTTTGCATCTTTCGTGGCCGTATACATCTGCCAGCCGGCGTCGCCGCGGCCCGCGTAGGCGGCCGCATAATTGGGATCGAGGGCCAGCGCGTTGTTGAAGACCCGGATCGCGCTCTCGATATTTTCTTTCTTGTCGTAGTTCTGAAGATATCCGAGACCTTGCAGGTAGAGATCGTAGGCGCTGGCCGACTGCGTGTTGTGCGTGGAAAGCTCGGTAAGCGCATCGGGCTGCACATCCAGTTCGAGCATCGTGACTGCCGCCGTCACGACTTTGTCCTGTACGGCAAATGGATCAGAAGCCGGGACCGTGAAGCTCTCCGCGCGAAGCTGATGCCGGGTGCGTGTATCCACCAGCGCCATATTGATGCGCAGATTGTCTTTGAACCAATACAGATTCCCTTGCAGAACCATCGTGACGCCGAATTCGTGGCGCACGTCGTCGAGGGCCTTAGGTCCCTTCTCTCGAATCTCAGGCGCGGGGACCACCTGGAGCTTCGGATCGACCGTCAACTGAGTGAGCTTGGCCGTCAGAGTCTCGGTCAGGCCCTCGCTGAAAGGAATTGCCTGCTCGTCGCCGCCGACTACCGTGAAGGGCAGGACTGCCACCAGTTTTTCAGTTGGCACGGGGTCAACATTCATCCATCGCTTGACCCGCTGGCGCATCGAGGGAATCGCGGCCAGCGCGGCGACGCATGCGATGGTTGCGATTCCTG
>DASXDY010000084.1:0-6462 GCA_036490405.1 Candidatus Sulfotelmatobacter sp.
ACAACTCTGAAATCTGAACGTGATACGGGGCAAGCAATTCCCCGGTGGCGTGATCCACCGTGGCGACGGCGAGCTGATATCCGACTTCCGCCTGCAACAACGCCTGTTGCGCCGTGGCCAATTCCGTCTGCGCTTCCAGCACCAGGAAAATCGTGCCTGAGCCTAATTCGTACTTGCGCTGCTCGGCCGCCAGTTGCTTGTTTGAAAGGTCGAGCGATTCCTTGCTGGCGACGATGCTCAGCTTCGCCTGTTCCAGTTGATGCACCGCGTTGCTCACGTCGAGCGTCACCTGCTCGCGGAACTGGCGCTGTGTGTAGAGATCGCTGCGCCGCGAGACCAGTGCGTTGCCCATCTCCGCCTTCGCCGCCCGGTTCCTGAGGGGAAGGCTCAGAGTCAATTGCGCCTCGTACGTGGGATAGTTGAACGCGAAAGTTTGATTGAGCCACGAACTGCTGATTGGCTGGCCGGTGCCGTTCAAGCCCGAACCGCCAAGGCCGTTGCTGGCATAGAGCCCGAGCAGGTCCAGTTGCGGCAGCAGATGATTGTGCGCCAGTCGAATCTGCGCTTCATCTCGGGCGAGTGCGGCGCGCGCGGCGTCGAACTCCGGACGCTTCGTCAGGGCGGTTTGCAGCGCCGTGCCGGCGTCGATCGCCCGCAGTTCGCCCTCGGGCTCGGCTCTTTCCGTGAGTTCGAGATCGAGCGCCTGAAAATACGGGTCCTGGTCTGCGCCGATGGTGAAACGCAGCGCGTCTTCGGCTTGCTTGAGCGCGTATTCGCTCTGGATGACCTGCACCCGCCGTGAAGCGACGCCGGCCTCCGAGCGGTAAATATCCAGCGGCGGCAGCGCGCCCAGTTCCAGCGACCGCTTGTCGTGTTTGTAAGTCGCTTCCGCCGCGTCCATGGAAGCCTTGGCTACATCGAGGCTGCCGCGCGCCTGCACCACGGCCCAGTACTGGCCGATGGTCAGCAGGATGTTGTCATTGACCTGCGCAGTGAAGCTGGCGTGCGACTGCTCCAGATTGCGGCGCGCGATGACCAGCGGCGCGCGATTGGCTCCGAGCCAGCCGTTCCGCAACAATGGCTGCGTGAACTGAAAAGTCAACGCGGAGGTGGTAAATGGGTTGAAGAACCCGAAAGAAATATTGCTGGCATTGACCGAAGTGAACAGGCCCGCCTGCACGTTCGTTCCGGTTTCAAAAGTCTGGGAGTAATTGAACTGCAAATTCTTTGTCGTATTTTTGAAGTTGGTGTTGAAGATGCTTCCGCCGGTGCTTTCAAGGAACGCAAACGGCGGCTGGATCGTGCTGGTGATGCTGTCAACGCTGGTGATCAGCGGATCGAAGGGAGCGTGCGCGCCCAGCAGGGTAAATTTGGAAGTCTCGATCTGAGTTTCCTGCACCCGCACCTGGCTGTTATTTTCCAGGGCCAGGGCGACCGCGTCGCGCAGGCCGAGCCGAAGCTTTCCGTCGGCCACATAAGTCCGCAGGCTCTCTGGGCCCGCCAGTTTGCCGGACTTGGTTTGCGGCGTCATGAGCTTGCCGTAGGATTCGTCCTTCTGTCCCACAAGCGGCAGCTTCAGAATCAGAAAAAGGCAAACCACCAGACCAAGGCGAGAATTTCTCATTCCCCACTCCTCCAGGTTGTGTTGACTCTCGTGTGAAGACTTGCCGCCCTACTCGTAACGGATCGCTTCCACTGGGTCGAGACGCGCGGCTTTTACTGCGGGATAAATTCCGAAAACTAGTCCAACCGTAATTGAGACGATGAACGCGAGCAGAATCGACGTTGCCGTGACGATGGTGGACCATCCGGCCAGCAGCGCAATCAGCCGCGACATGACAAAGCCGAACACAATGCCGAAGCTGCCTCCGACGAAAGAAATCAGCGTCGCTTCGACGACGAACTGGCGGATGATGTCCGACTGGCGCGCACCCACGGCACGCCGCACGCCGATTTCGCGCGTGCGCTCCAGAATGCTGGCCAGCATGATGTTCATGATGCCGATGCCGCCGACCAGCAGCGAAATCGAAGCAATCGCCACCATGACAGCATTAAACAGGCGTTCGGTGCGCTTTTGTTCCGCCAGCAATTCCGCGGGAACGATCACGCTGAAATCTCCGGCGGAGTGATGTGACGAATCGAGTATGGAACGCACCAGCTGCGCTACCGATCCCATGTCGGCGTTGTCGCGAATGTTCAGATAGATTCCATCAATTTCATCGCGCTGGTTGCTGTAGCTGTCTTCCAGCCGCAGGATCGCCGAATTCAGCGGGACGTAAATGATGTTGTTCACGTCCTGCGTCGGCACTCCCGATACTTCGGTCTGCGAACTCAATTGTGGAGACACCACGCCGATCACGCGGAACCACGTCTCGTTGGTCTTCACATATTGCCCGACTGGATCGGCTGAGCCGAAAAGGTTCGAACGGGCGGCTGCGCCCAGCACGCAAACCGGCGCGGCCCGCGTTTCCTCATCCTCGGTGAAGAAGCGTCCTTGCAGCACATGCAGGCCGGCAATTTTCGTGTAGACGGTATCCACTCCGTAGATCGTCGGCGGATCCTGCTGCGCCTTGGGGATCGTCTTGCTCGGGACCATGCGTTTGCGGGGCGTCCCTTCCAGCACGTCGCCGACGTCGTCGCGAATCACGCGGTAGTCCTTGAACGTCAGCCCGGGAGAAATCTTGCGGATCTTCTGATGCGCTTGCCACTCGGTCGTTTCCTTGGCTTCGACGATCAGATTGTGGACTCCCATCTGTTCGATGAGTGCCATGACTTTCTGTCGAGCGCCCGCGCCGATCGAGAGCATGGAGACGACCGCCGCGACACCGAAAATCATTCCAAGCATCGTCAGCATTGTGCGCAGGCGATGCTGCAATAGATTCTGGAATCCCAACTCAAGATCAGGAAGCCATTGCCGGTAGTTGCGCAGCGAACGTAGGGCAGGAGTGGCGGCGAGAGTGGCCATTTACGGTGCACCTCCGCCAAGGCTCGGAGCGGCAGAGCCGGAGTTGGTCGATTTGCGCGGCGCAGTCGGATCTACGAGAGCGATCTCGGTTCCGACGGCGATCCCTTCCACGGCGGAGCGGCTTTCATTTTCGACGTCCACCTTTACTTCGTGCGGATCGAAGTTGCTCCCATGGCGGATAAAGACCACGCGCTTGTTTTCTTTCAGGAACACTGCCTGCCGAGGCGCCCAGAGCACATTCTTTTTGGGGTCGCCGTTGATCAGGATGTGCGCCGTTAATCCCGGGCGCATGCCTGGGTCGGCGCTGGCCAGAGTGATCGTCACTTCGAACTTGCTGGAATTGTCGTCGTCGAAGAACCGGCGCGCGTTGTTGGCGCTGACCGTCTTGACCGTGCCGTGAAACGTCTTTTCGGGCATGGCGTCGAGCGTCAGATCGACCTTTTCGCCTTCCTTAATGTTATTGCGTTCCAGTTCGCCGACCTTGGCCGACAACTCCATGCTGCTGGGGTCGATCACTTGCCCGACGCCCACCCCCGGTTCCACCTGGTCGCCTTCGTGGTATTCGGGGAGGGTCATGCCGTCGAAGAAAAATCCGCCAGTGGCATTCTCGTTTTTTTGCAAGGCGATCAGGCCGTCCATCGGGGCTGTGACACGCATCTTGTTAATGCTGTCCTGGGCCTGGTCCATGGCGAGTTTTGCCTTGTTCCGCTTCTCTTCCGCTAGCGCGATGCTTGCCTGGTTCGATACGCTGCGCGATTTCACGTCCTGCTCAAGTTCGGCGAACAC
The DNA here is from genome assembly GCA_036490405.1 of Candidatus Sulfotelmatobacter sp. GTDB lineage: Bacteria > Acidobacteriota > Terriglobia > Terriglobales > Acidobacteriaceae > Sulfotelmatobacter. The sequence continues at coordinate 3,752 of DASXDY010000084.1, forward strand.
GCGTTTGTTGCCCTCAAGCGTGAGTTCATTTTTGCGTGCGTCGATGGCGCTGACCAGTTCGTTTTTCTGAACATCGAGTTCGGCGCGGCGCACATCGAACCGGGCCTTCAGCAGCGCAACTTTGTCTTGCGCTGCAACCACGGCCGCGTCGGCCCTGGCCTTGGTAATCTCCTGCTCGGCCTGAAGCAGTTCCGACCGGCTCTGCTCCAGCTTGTAGTGCTGCTCGCTGGGATCGAACTCCATCACCAGGTCGCCCTTTTTCACGGCCACGCCTGTGTGCAGCAGGTGCGTAAGCTGCAACGCTCCGCCGCCGATGGGAGGCGCGGTCATCATCTCCGAATGAGTGGCGCGCAATTCTCCGGTGACGTGGACTTTCATTTCCAGATCGCCGCGCTTGACGCGCGTGGTCGGAATTTCCGCGGTAGTGGCTGCTGGAGAACTGCGGCGCACTGCGGCCACCACGCCAACGGTGGCGCACAACACGACCGCGATGACAGCCCACAGTATGGTCCGCCGGCTTCGCATTCGAATGAAACTCTACTCCTTGGCGGTGGGATCTCTCAGTGCAACCTGGTCCCCAGCTGCTACGCCCTTGGCAACCATAATCTTGTCACCGCTTCGCCGCCCGACGTCGATGGCCCGTTCTTCAAATTGCCCACCCTGCCATACGTACACGACGTTCTGGCCGGATTTCTGAAACAGCGCCTGCGCCGGCATCGTAACCGCATTCGGCACCTTTTCGATGATTACCGTTACGTCGCCGGTAATGCCCGGCTTGAACCGCGGATCGGTCTGATCAATGGCGACTTCCACGGTGAAATTCCTGGTGATGGGCCAGCCGCTGGAAAAATCCATGCTCGCAATGGAGCTGATCTGCTCGATGTGTCCCGTGAACTGGCGGTCGGGGATCACGCCAAATTGCACGATGACTGGCTGCTTCAGGGCCATGCGGCCGCGCTCCGTCTCGTCCACACGCGCCGAGAGCCGCAGCGTGTTCGGGTCGGGTAGTTCCGCGATGGCTGCGCCGGCCCAGGCGTGGTCTCCGGGTTTGTACACGGTAAAGCCCATGCCGGCCCAGTGCGACAGAATGCTGATGGTCCCCGCGGAGGGAGCGCGCAGCGTCATCTGGCCGAGCACCCGCTCTGCCCGCTGCGCATCGTATTGCGCTTTTTTGCTGGCCTCAATCTTGCTTCGAATCGTAGCGTCGTTCAGCGCCTTGTCCGATTTTTCTTTGGCTTCGGCTTCGCTCAGCTTTTGTTGCGAGTCGGCGAGCTTCAGCTTGGCCTCTTCGCCCTCGATCCGGGAAACGATCTCCTGCTTGCTGGCGTCGAGCTTGGAGGTTTCCACATCATAATGCGCCTTGAGCACACCGGTTTTGTTTTGCTCCTCCGCCAGCTTCGCTTGAGCTTTGGCCTGGCCGATCTCAGCTTCCGCCGATTTCAAAGTCGAACGAAACTGCTCCAGATCGCGCTCGGTTTTCGTCTTGTCAAACTCGACGATCACATCGCCCGGCTTGACCACCGTGCCTTCCGGAGAAATTTTCACGATCTGCAAATCGCCTGCTTCCGCGGGGGCGCTGATTGTCACCGATTTCAGCGCCTTCACCTCGCCGCGAATCTGCATCGCGTCCAGAAATTCTGCGCGCTGGACCTGCGTTGTGGGAACGGTCGGAGCGCGCCTGCCGAGATGCACCGCTCCCCAAAGCACCCCGCTGCATGCCAGCAGAATCATCGCAACGACGGCGGCCTTGCCCCGCGGCGACAGCCGATGGAATCGCTGCATCATCAGGATCCGCTCCCCGGCGCAGTTGGCGTCGCGGTCTCCGCTCTCTTCGTGGAAATGTCCACATCGACTGCGGCGGAAAGATCGGGCATCAGCTTGGGATCATTTCCCTCGATGGCAACCACGATGGCGAAGTTCTTGATCGTCGGCGAAAAATCACTGTTCTCGCCGATCGGCGAGACCTGGTCGATCTTTCCGGAAAACACCATATCCGGATACGCATCGAGCCGCACCTTCGCGGTCTGACCGACCTGCAAAACAGGGAAGTCCTCCTGGTTGGCCATGACGCGCACCTGCATCGTCGCAGGATTCACCACCTGCATGAACGGTACTCCCGCGCGCACCTGGTCGCCTTCCTGTACCTCGCCCATCGTGCCCTGCTTCCAGATCGTGTTCAGCACGACGACTCCGTCGAGCGGCGAATGGATCTGCATGAGGTCGGCATTGGCTTGCGCGTGCAACATAGTTTGCTCGGTGCGGTCGCGCTGGATCTCGAGAATACGGATGGCTGCCTGAGCTGCCTTCCGCTTTAGGTCATAGGTCTCGCGCAGTTGGTTGTAGGTGGCCTTGGCTTCTTCCAGGTTCTCCTGATATTTCTCGGCGTCGATTTTGGAAAGGATTTCCACCTTCTGAAGTTCCAGCTGCGCCTTTTGCAGACTGTCTTCCGCCGTTTTCAATTCAGTGTCGTCTTTCGCCCGTGCGGCAACTTCCTTGGCCTGTTCTTCGGCAACCTGATCGACCAGTTTCTGGTACTCGGCCTTCTTGTCGATGAAGTCACGAAGCTGGTCCTGGCGGTCAAACTCGACCAGAAGATCGCCTTTCTTGATGTGCGCCCCCGCAGGCTGGAGGTGGATGATGGTCAATGTATGAACCTGCTGACCCGCGAGCAAGGGCGCAAGGATGGGGCGCGACTGCACCGCTTCGGTCGT
>DASXDY010000020.1:0-81263 GCA_036490405.1 Candidatus Sulfotelmatobacter sp.
ACAGATTTGTGCCTAACGACCCGAAAGGTTGGTGCCTCGTAGTGTGGCTTCTGGTCCAGTGTGCAGCTCTGTTCTGTAGCATCGTTGCGGTTATACGCGGGAGCAGATGGTGGCTTGTCTTGACTGTAATATGCACGCTCCTAATCTTGCAGGGCTTAAGCATAGTCATCCCGATCCACTCCCACAGGCTGACGTAAACAGGTCATCCTCAAGTGCCGCAATTCCACTTGAGTGAAATGGCCATTTTTCAACAACTACCGTCGTAAAGCTTGATGGTTGCGACGGCAAATTGCTTGAAAGTCGTACAGTCCGGCTTTTTCAGTTTCGCTTAGATTGTCTCGCATATCCTCACGGCTGAGGCTGCCCCAAACCTCACCCGTCTGATCTGAACAAAAGACCCAAAATCCCCACACGCCCTTTACACGCTTGTCTGCGGGGTATGCAGCGACCAAGTAGTTCGTCGTAGGAGGTTTCTCCCCGTTATAACAATGCAGTTCAAAGTCGTATGTGCGTTCAGTGGGTGGTCGCAAACCTCCGCGTCGCAAATCGTCGAGCTGGCAGGCAAAGCTCCGAGTCGGACTATTGCTTGCAAATTCTCTCTGCCCCTCATTGATTTGTTTCAGATACAACTGAGCGCGTGATGCCTCAGCTTCGTCTCTCGCTCTTTCCCACGCTCGGGACAGAAACCACCATCCACCCCAAGTGCAGAAGGCCACGAGAGCTAGTAAACTCAAGCGCTTTACACTCATCTGAGGATTCCGTTCACGTGAGTATCATCGCATCCAACAGCGGCCTGAATCCAGAATTGGAACAGTTTCTGTTAACAGGCGATTACACTCGTTGACCTTTCCGGGGGGGATTTGGTGTTTACACCGTCAGCGGCATGGGATGGCTTGTCGAGCTTGGGCAATCTGGTCGAGCAAGGGCAAAACGACAGGGGCTAGTTTATTCAATAAGTGACTGTAGTTGTAACTGCTGGAGCGGACTTGTGTCGGGTGGGCCAGCCTCTTATTCAAATTCCAGCAAGGACTGCCAACCTTCTTGCTGCCGCCGTACACAGTTTTCAACTGGGCGACCAGTGGCGGCTTGAAGCCCGGTAGCAGGTCCGTCAGGTTGATGTCATCGGTGCCACGGCCACGCGAGAGCAATATGTCGACAAGAATGCGAAGGTGCAGCAGCATTGACTCTACAATCGCGTTCGGGATCGGGTGTGGAAACTTGTTGCATTCGCCCTGTGAGAGAAGCAGAGTTCGCCTGAACATGTCCTCCTCAAAGTCGTAAATGACCCAAAGTGATTGTTGCTTCATCCTCGCTTTACTCATGGGCAATCTTGTGAAATCAGGCGATTTCGACCGGTTCCGGCCCTGACATAAGGGGTTTTTGAGTGCATCTCGATTGACTGTTCATACCGGACGATTATGAACGTTTTTCCGGCCAGTGGTCGTCAATTGCACTGAAAATTTGTTCGGCCCAGGTGACGGCCTTCTGAATTGCCATGATGGTCACTGGTACTTTGATCGTATTGCCGAACTCGTTGAGCTTCCGCGATGCGAGAATCGCGGCCATGATTGCGATGACACGTTTGCGGCCTTCTTCCATAACGCCGAACAGGCTATGATGTTCGCCTTTTGTTCGCCACTGCTGGAGCTGCGATTCTGAGTGGCTTTTCCTAGAGCATACCTAGAAGATTTCGTTACGTAATGTGTCGTAACAGCACGTCTAGAACGTGCTCAGACGTAACGTATGTAATTGAAAACAATAGCGTCGTAGGACTATGCGCTGTTCCGAAGACTGATGCTCTATCCAGTTGAGCTACGGGGCCACGTTGATGGCGGATGCAACCGAGATGCCCCAAAAGATTATCATCCGCGGCTGCAAGCGTGCGAACCATCCCTCCAACGACTATCGCTCCAACGACTTGCGGTCCCAGTGGCCCGATTCCGCGCCCGCCACGTACGTGCTTTGGCAGAACTCCAGAAGCGCGGCAGTTGGCGACGGAGCCGTCCGCACAGCGTCATACTTCAGAATAAATTCGCCGAGCTTGGCGTCGAAGTAGGCGTCTTTCGGCGCGACGGCTGCATCCTTGAAGCCGTCCGGTGCGGGAGCCATATAGGAATAGAAGGCCGGGCTGCCGAATCCGAAGCCGGGCCAAAAACCCACGCTGCTGACTTCATGCGAGTAGGCCTCTTTCGTGATCGGGTCTGCGCCGGGCCGCTCGGGGGCGCGCCTCCCTGAAAAACGGCTTACCGCCAGATCGAAGCTGCCCCAGAAAAAATGCACCGGGCTGCTTTTGCCGATAAATCCAGACCGGAATTGGTTGAAGACCGCATCGGCGGACAACAGGATCCGCCAGAATCTCTGCGCGAATTCCGGATCATACGATGCATGCACGCGATCCTGATCGAATGGAATCGGATTCGGAATCTCCACGGGCATCGTCCAGATTTTGATCTCGATGTCAGCCGAGCGCAGCAGCTTCATGAAGTCGTGATAGAAATCGGCGACCGAGCAAGGCGCAAGCGGCATGGTTTTGACCGCCCCATCGCTGGTTTCGAGCACAAGCCGGTGTTGCAGGAAATCAAACCAGATTTCGAAGGCCCGGTCGCCATAAGGCATCTGCGATGTAGTCAGGCCCTGGGCGCTGACATAGAGGGGCACATTCCACCAGTGGTTAACGAGGGGTGTCTGCGCCAGTCGTACTTTGCCGACGATCTGGGTCCACATGTGAAGTGTGGCGTAGGTATCCTTCCAGGAATCCAGGGGCAGGCTCGGCCAGCATTGCGGCTGATCGTAATCGGCGTGAGTCACGGGATCTGCTGGGTGGCTGTTCAAAGGCGGCTCAAGCCCACTGGCGATGTGGCGGAGTTCTCTTAGGTTGAAACTTGGGGTGGGAAACGGGAATCGAACCCGCAACCGTCGGAGCCACAGTCCGGTGCTCTGCCAGTTGAGCTATTCCCACCACCTGCGTTCATTATAGCAATTGGGATGATTTGGCCGCGTTCCGCCGGACAAATCTGCTCCGGCGCTAGCGACCGCTGGCGTACTCCTTGTCAAACGCGGCGGTAACGGCATCCTGCACGTCCGCAACCGCGCTGGAAACCGCATCCTTCACCTGGCTGGCCGATGCCGCCGCGGGGGGCGTGCTCAGGCGCGCCCGGAACTCAACCCGCTCACACTTCGACATGCTGTCATAAAACCCGCGGTAGGCATTCAATTGCTCCCGCAGATCCACCTCCAGTTCGGTATTGCACACCGCACAGCGGGGCGACACCAATTTCTCAAGGTAGTCCTTGGTTTCAAAATCAAAGGTGGTTCCGTGTCCACAGTTTGCGCAGGCAAGGCTCAAGATGTGAAGTTCTTTGACCTTGAAGATCAATTCCTGTTCGCTCATTTGGGATTTCCCTCTTAGGGACTATCGGCCAACTTTGGATTGTCAGTAGTTCCCTAGGGCTGCTATTCCCTGCTGTCCCGATATCGCCGCCGCATCTCTGGAATCGGCGCGTGAACTACAGATTGATCTGAGGAACCGTTTCCCAGACGGTGTTTCCTCAGCTCCCGGCCTGCGATAGAAATTACCCCTTGGCGTCTAAAACCAAAGCTGCTGATGGGATCGATCCTGCCCGAGCGGTTGTTGTTGAGGTGAGATGGACGAGAGGACTCTTTCAGTTTGGCGGCGGGCGCGGAGTGGAGGCGAACGCTATAGCATTGACACGGCCGCAATCGATGCGATGCTGAGTTCAGCTATTCCCATCAAGGAGGCTTATTATCGCAATGGTCGACACCGGACCGCGTGATTTGAGCTGATAGTGTGTTCGTTGACTTCGTGCCACTGCGTCCCTAACATTGCCTTCCGAACTTTCCCGACATGGAGCGCACCATTGCCTTCTGAAAGCCAGGACATCGTGATTCGTCGCGCAACCGCAGCCGATGCAGAAGAGTGCGGAAAAATCTGTTTCGAGGCCTTCACAACGCTGGCCACTAAGCATGGTTTCCCGCCCGACTTCCCAAATGCTGAAGTCCCCACACATGTACTCTCGTCCATGTTCTCGAGCCCATCATTTTTCTGCGTCGTGGCCGAGCGGAATGGAAAGATCGTAGGCAGCAACTGCATGTATGAGAGTTCGTCCATTGCCGGAGTGGGACCAATCACGATTGATCCCGCCGCACAAAACAAGAGTGCGGGCCGGCAACTCATGCAAGCCGTTATGGCGTGCGCGGCTGAGCGCAAGTTGGCCGGAGTGCGACTGGTCCAGGCGGGTTACCACACGCGGTCGCTCTCGCTGTATGCGAAGCTTGGTTTCGTGGTGCGCGAACCCCTCGCCTGTATGCAAGGATCGATTGGCAATCCGCTACCGGGCTATCGCGTACGTCCCGCTGATGCTGACGACCTTGGAGCTTGCAACGACCTTTGCTTGCGGATCCACGGTCACGATCGCGGCGGCGAACTTCAGGATGCGATTCAGCAGGGAACTGCGGTCATTGCGGAATCGGGAGGAGTAATCAAAGCCTACGTCTCGTCTCTCGGCTTTTTCGGACATGCATTGGCCGAGAGCAATGAAGCCCTGCAAGCGTTGATTGCCGCGGCTAGCGAGTTTCAGGGACCAGGGATTCTGGTTCCGACACGCAATGCAGGACTATTCCTCTGGTGTCTTGAGCGTGGGCTTCGAGTGGTTCAGCCCATGACGTTGATGACGATGGGGCTTTACAACGAACCGGCAGGCGCTTTCCTGCCTTCCATTTTGTTCTAGCGGCGCGGGAAACGTCTGAGATATGACCGTTCCTATATACGTCCGATGCCGACGTATTCGAACCCCAGGGCGCGCAACCGGACTGAATCCAGAAGGTTCTTGGTGTCGACGATGACCGGCTTTTTCAGCAAGTTCTTGATGCGGTCGAAATCGAGCGCGCGGAACTCCGGCCAGCCTGTGCCGACCACAAGCGCGTCCGAGCCTTCGGCGACGGCATAGGCAGAGTCACAATAGCGGACGGAGCCGTCGAGCTTCGTCTTGGCCTCGGGGATCGCGACGGGATCATAGGCGCGAACTTTGGCGCCTTTGGAGATCAGCGATTCGACCAGCCGCATGGACGACGATCCGGCGACGGAATTCGTATTCGGCTTGAATGCCAGACCAAGAATGCCGACGTCCTTATTCTCAACTGTATTCAGGGCGTGGGAGATCTTTTCGACCATCCGATCGGCCAACATGAAGTTCACATCGCGGGCCGCGTTCAAGACTTTCAGTGAAACTCCGTGTGACTGCGCCAACTGAACCAGCGAATCCATGTCGGATTCGGCGAAAACGCCGCCCATGCCGGCACCGGGTTGCAGGCAACGCGGAGCAATCTTCTTGTCGAGGCCGAGTGCGAGCGCCAGGTTCACCGCGTCGGCATCCACACGTTCGCAAAGCGCCGCCACTTCGTTGATGAAAGAAATCTTGGTGGCGACATAGGCCGTTGCCGCTTCGCGCACCAGTTCAGCAGTCGCCTGATTGGTGACGATGACCGGAACTCCGCGCATGACCAGCGGATGGAAAATCTGTTTCAATACCTGCACGGCTTCGCTGGACGTAGATCCAAGAATCAGCCGGTCAGGCCAGTTGAAATCTTCCACGGCGCAGCCATCGGTGAAAAACATCGGCTGCGAGACGATCGTTGCCTGCAGGTTGAGATCCTTCAGGTTCTTCTCGAGGGAGCTCGCCGTCCCAACCGGCACCGGGGTCACGATGGTCAGAACCGGAGGTTTCGGCGCAATGCGCGCAATGCGCATCACAATGTCGTTCAGGTTCTCAGGCCTGTCTTCCGCCAGAAAAATCACGGCTGTCTTGCGCGCGAACGATTCAATGTCGGTGGAATACGCGAGGCGTCCGGCCCTCACGTTGCGGCGAATAATTTCTTTCAGGTTCTTTTCAAAAAAGGGAATATTGCCCTGCGCCATCTCGACCATGCGAGAGCGGTCTGGATGGCAGCAGGAAACCGGCGTACCAAAATCCGCAAGGCAAGCCGAAATCACCGTCCCCAGATAGCCCGATCCGTAAACGCCGATCTGCATGTGTCGTCTCCCTCAGGTGCCGGAAAGTCCGCGCCAGCCGTGGCTTTTCAGGGGGGAGCGCCACTGTGCGCTCTTTCCTTATTTACAGGGGCAACGCGGCCTTTTCAACGCACGTGAGGGTGATGTACCTGGGACGGCTCCGTACATGTCCGGGGTAACCGAAGCACAGGGTAACCTCGAGTCGAGTACCCGGAAGGGCAGACGAGCTGGAAACTCTTGATCCAAAATGAGATTGCAAGGGTCTAACGTGAAACCAGGCTGCGGCCCAGCTGAATCGGGGCCAGGTCGCTCCAGCAATTCTGGGCGTCTTCGCGGACGAAGGTCAGCTTCTCCAGCAATACCCGCCGGCTGCCGGAGTACTGTTCCCACCGCCGGCGGGCAAGGTCAAAGGCCTCGACAGCGGCTTGCTCGGAGCTCATTTTCGCAATGGTCAGGTGCGGAATGTAAGGCCATTCTTCCCGGCAGGCCAGCACATCTGTGTTCAGGCGGGCGTGCAATTGATTCATTTCCGCGGGTGTTTCCACGCGGATAAACACCGTCGGCGTAACTGGGATAAAGGTCTCGACGGCCCCGAGCGTGACTCCGAACGGGTCTTCTTCGCCGCAGACGTGCTCGAGCAGCTGGATCGCGGAACTCTCGCTCCCGCTGAGGGTGCGGGGGGGAAGGATCGTAAGATGCGCCACAAACGGAGTTCGTCCGGGCTCCGAATGCAACTCGGCCCGCAGGTCCTCGACAAATTCTCCGGTCGGGCCCTTTACATAGGCCACCAGCGCGTAACGCGGCAAGTGCATACAGGAGAGGAATTATACCGCGATGCCTCGCCGCCTGCGATCAACAACGCCCGCGGATTGTCCGCTTCTAAAGTGTTTTAGGACAGCATGAGCGATTCCGGAAAACGGTGCAGACGTTGTCCGATGACAGAGGGAGGATCGTCCGATCGCGCCAGCATTCGCCAGAACGACCGCGTTGTCTGCCATGTTCTCATTTATAATTTTGTCGAAGGCACAATTGTCGGGGCGTAGCGCAGCCTGGTAGCGCACCTGCCTTGGGCGCAGGGGGTCGTAGGTTCAAATCCTATCGCCCCGACCATCCACTCAATCATCGGTTCTCAGTCCGGCATTCAGTTCAAATTGCTTCTTTGAGGCGATGAAATTCGGATGTGAATCCGAAAGTGTTGCCCGCTGGGAAACTGCTAGCGCTCCGGCTTCGCAACAGCCGCCTGTTCTTAACAAACGTATTCGGCAGCCATAGCGGATACTGCTCGTGCCTGTGCTACCATTTTCTCCACCTTGGGGTAATGATTCTTGGCGGAAGGATCATCCAGCGCACCAATCTATCGTTTTGGCCCATTTGAGCTTGATTCCGGCCAGGGCACTCTTTCCCGCAACGGCAATCGCATTAAGCTTCAGGACCTTCCTTATCGTCTTCTTGTGATGCTCGTCGAGCACCACGGGGATATCGTTTCGCGCGACGAAGTGCGCCAGCATCTCTGGGCCGAAAATACCTTTGTCGAGTTCGATAACAGCCTTGGAGTGGCGATTCGAAAAGTTCGCGAGTCGCTCTCCGACGACGCCGACGCGCCGCGTTACGTCGAGACCATTCCGCGCCGTGGCTATCGCTTTCTCGCCCCGGTGACTCGGATCGAACCGGTCCTCTTCCAGCCCGCAAATGCCGGCAGCGGCAGCGTGCGGATGCTGGCTTCGCGCTGGCGCAAAGGATTCTGGCTTGTGCCGGTGCTCGCGGTTCTGTTGGCCGGAGGCGTAATTTACGGTTTCCGGGCGCCGAATCGCGCTGCATCGCACAAATCGGCCGCAGCCGAGCCGCCGGTCCAGGTCCGCCGCTCCGTGGCGATTCTGGGTTTCCGCAACCTGCCGGGACGGGCTGAAGATAATTGGCTCTCTCCGGCGTTCAGCGAAATGTTGAATACCGAGCTCGCCGGCGGCGGCGAACTCCGGATGGTTTCCGGCGAGGATGTGGCGCGGGCCAAAAGCGAACTGCCGCTCGCCGACGAAGATTCACTCGCGCCCTCCACGCTGCAACGCCTGCGCCTCGATCCTGGCGCCGATGTAGTCGTGGTCGGTTCCTACACTTCGCTGCCCGAAAAAGGCGACCGCCGCATCCGGCTTGATCTGCGCGTGCAAGATACCGCATCCGGCGAGACCATCGCTGAAACTTCGGTGACCGGAAAGGAGAGCGATCTGTTTCAAATAGTCGCCGAAGCCAGCCTGCAGCTTCGGCAGACTCTCGGGCTAAGTGCAATTGTTGCAGGGAGTGCGGCCGCAACTCGCGCCGCCCTGCCCTCTAATCCGCAAGCCATTCGCTTCTATACTGAAGGGCGCGCGCACGCCTGGGCATTCGATTTTGTGGGCGCGAAAGAATTACTGCTCAAAGCGATTGAGGCCGATCCCGCATATCCTCTGTCACATTCTGCCCTCTCGGAATCATGGCTGCATCTCGGCTATGAAGCGAAGGCGAAAGCGGAGGCGGAACGGGCGCTGGAACTTTCTCTGCACCTGCCGGAAGAAGAACGGCTGATGATCGAAGGGCAGTATCGCGATGCGCTTTCCGACACCTCCAAAGCGGTAGAAGCCTACCAGAAGCTTTTCAACCTCTTCCCGGACAATTTGTTGTACGGATTGCGCCTCGCCAACGTGCAGCGCCTGGCTCGGCCTGCAGATGCCTTGAAGACGCTGGATAAGCTGCGTCACTTGCCGCCCCCGACCGGTGATGATCCGCGCATCGATCTGGTGGAAGCGTCTGCCTGGATCGGACGGGACCTCGCAAAGGCGCACACGGCGGCCGAGAGGGCAGTCACCAAGGGGACAATCCAGGGATCGCATCTATTGGTCGGCCGCGCCTACGGGGTCTTGTGCCAGATGGGCGCCAGTGCGGAATTTTCTACGGCAGACGAAATTGCGGCCTGCGAAAATGCCCGGCAAAGCTATGCGGCGGCCGGCGACCGAAACAATGAAGCCCGGACCCTGAACGATTTCGCTGGAATCTATTACCAGCAGGGCGACCTGGCGCGCGCGGAAGCCATGTGGCGCGACGCGATTCCCGTATTCCGGCAGGTCGGCGATCTCCAGGGACTGGCGGCTTCGACGAACAATCTGGGAGACGTTTTTCTGCTGCGCGGAGATCTGGATCAAGCCCGGCAATACCTTCAGCAGGCGATCCCGAACTACCAGGCGATTGACGACAAACAAGGCGTGGCCCTCATCCTGAATGACCTGGGGGACTTGCTGAGGCGGAAGGGAGAATTGCAGGCCGCCTTGACTTCGTACCGGCAGGCGAAGGTGATGAGTGAAGAGATTGACGACAGCAGCGCCATTGCTTATGTCCTGACGGGCATGGGGGACTTGTTTTCTGATGAAGGGGATTTCGCTGCCGCGCGGAAATCTTACGAGGAGTCGCTGTCCTTGCGCACCAAGACCGGCGCCAAGCAGGCCGCAGCGGAGAGCCAGCTGGCGTTGGCCCAGCTTTCCGTCGAAGAAGGGCATGCCAGCGATGCCGAGCCGGCTGCCCGTGCCTGTTTGCAGCAATTTCATCAGGAAGGGCAAGCCGACGATGAGCTCGCGGCGGGCACCGTGCTCCTGGATGCTCTGCTGGCGCAAGGCAAGCGCGACATTGCGCAGAAACAGGCGGCCGCATCGGAGCCGCTGGCGGAAAAGAGCCAGAACCAGCTGGTCCGGTTGCAACTTGCGCTTGCTCTCGCGCGCCTGAAACTGGCATCCGGGGACGTGGAGTCGTCCCGAAAGCTTTTGCAACGGGTTTCTCAAAGCGCCCGCGAACGAAGCCTTCTGGGAATCGAATTCGAGTCCATGCTGGGGTTCGCGCAACTGGCGCGGAGAACCGGCTCCACTGCTTCCGCCCAAGAGCAGCTGGTTGCGCTCGAAAAAGCTGCTCGTGCCAAGGGGTTCGGCCGCATCGCCGCTCAGGCGAAAAGTGCTCGCGAGAACGGAAAGCAACCAATTTAGCTGACGGCTCTCTCGCAGCGCACCTTCATGATGTATTTCTGCTTGCACGGCGGATTCGCCGTTGGTCTGCGTGCTGAGAAAGCGAGAAAGATCCTGCCGGACATCACTGGCAAACCATTTTCCCTTGTGCCAGGCCAGTGATGGTTTGCTCAGGGAGGCCGGGATCATAGCGCTCGTAGGCGACTGAATAGGCGTTCGTATTTTCCCCCTTAGCTCCTGGATCGCCAGTTACGATGACGAGAATCGTTCTGTCCGAATTGGAAAACGCAGTTTGGGAGCGGCCCGAACCGAAGCCTTGGGTCTTCTTGAACGCGCTGAGATGTGAGGCGTACCAGGCCACAACTGCGTCCACTTTGACATCGTAGAGCATATAAAAATTGCCTTTCATCTTGCTCTTGCAGACTTGGCTGTCCGGCAGGGAGTTAGGTTCGTTGCCCAGGTTCCGGCCAGGATTGCTCGCGGGCGTCAGCGGCAGGCCAGTCAATGGATCGTTCGTGAGCACCTTTGCCTGACCAACCGCGTTGACCAGCGAGAGTGCGAATACTACAGCGCATAAAATCACCTTCATCGGAGATTCCTCCATTCGTGAACTGCGAAGCTTTGGACCGGATCTGTTCCACTGCATTTCGAGATCTATTTGCAACTGGGATTCGAAGGGTCGAATGTGTCTTCCTGGTGCGTGGTGAGATTCCCAGAGAGCTTGATGTAAGTGACCGCGAAGACTCTCTTGCCATCCGGAGTAGCGGTGATGGTGATGCCCTTCGAGCCGTCCGGGCTGTAGAACATTTCCTGGGCGCGCTCGCTCCAGACTTTGTGAACGTGGTGAAAGTCCTTCAACTGCTGCTTATGCCAGGCCATGTACTCCTCAAGGCTGGCGGTGAACGGAGCGTCGTAGATGTTCATGCTGGCTTTTTTCCCGCAAACAAACGAGTCGACCTCTTGCTGAAAACTCAGGCCTGCGTGAAGAGGCAAGCCCGTCATCTTCTCGTTGGTTTCCGCGCCGGCCGCAGCTAGTGATCCAACCATCAATCCGGCGAGCAGCGCTGCGGATGTCAGTCTTCCAAGTGTTTTTAAATTCATGGTCAAGCTCCTTTTCGAAGTGAGAATCTGTTGCCTTTGTCGGTGTCTTGCTTCGCGCATCAATCCAGTGTCAGTTCGACACGCCGGTTGCGTGCGCGGCCTTCCAGCGTGTCGTTGGTGTCGATCGGATCTGAGTCGCCGGCTCCGGACGTCGACAGTCGATTCGGATCCACGCGGTAGCGCTCGACCAGCGCCTTCTTCACTGCTGCCGAGCGACGCTGCGAAAGTTCCTGGTTGTACTTGTGTCCGCCGATGTTGTCAGTGTGGCCGGTGATGGTCAGCTTCCAGTCCGGCTTGTCGGCCATTGCCTGAGCAATCTCTTTGAGGACCGGCTCCGACACCGGCCGGATCACGTCGCTGTTGAAATCGAAGTTGATTCCCCAGGTAATCGCCTTCCGGTTCTTGGCAAGCTGCTGTTCGATGGTGGGCTTGTCGCTGGGATAAGTGACCCGAACGAACTGCACCTTGAACGAGTCGTCCTGATGCATGTCCTTGCCCATCATCCACGAGAGCATAACCGGCGTATTGGGATCATCGAGGATGTAGGCCTCGGCAGGCTGGTCGCGCGGGCCAAATTTTCCGCCGCTCTCGATGACAACCATATTGCCGCGAACATGGATCGCGGGCACGTTCACGCGTTCGTCATTGATGATCAGCGGAAATGGAACGTCGTCTGACTCAACGCGGTTGAGCGTGCCTTTCCACGCAAGTAACTCCCACTCGGTAAGCGCGTCCATGTAGTCGTACCAGGCAAAAACCAGCTTGGTCGAGCCGGAAGTCTTAAGGTCGTTAAATTTTATTGCCGGCAATAGCAGTCGCGAGATGCCTGGATACAGTCCCGGAGTAACGGACTCCGTGGTCGATTTGAATACCCAGCCAGTGGAATAAGCCTCGCCTTCGGCAATGTCTTTGGCGCAGACCGTTTCGTTGAAGTCGGGGTGACTCTTTTCTTTCATGTCCAGGCCAACCGCGGCGATGCCGCTGTATTCGAAAACAAGCGATGGGGGAGAGACCGACCGGATAATGTTGTCGCTCTCGGCATCGGCCAGGGGCAACGACCATGACGACGTCAGGATGGTTCCGGGCTTGAATATGATTTTGCCGCTTGCCAGCTTCGCCGGATCAATCGCGGCGCCCGTAGGACACGGCAAGGGACTGGTGAGAGTGGCCCAGGGCATATTGCGAACAAGGTCTGGCGGCATATCGGGATTCTTGGCCCCGAGATCCTCAAAGATGCTCTTGGCCATATTGCCGGTCGGATTGGAACCGCCGTCGCCGCCTTGCAGCTTGCCGAGTACGGCCGACAGCGGATTGTCATCTTTGTCCGCGCTGCCTCCCGAATTACCATCGTTGTTTCCGGAGTGAGAGCCGTCAGAACTGCCGGAGGATCCCCTGCCGGTCGACGACTTCTTATCGCCGCCATTTGCCAGGTCGCTTAACGCGGCACTCGCCCTCTGCTTTACTCGATAGCCGACGTAGACAACTGCTCCAACGACCGCGACGCCCCCGAGAAAAAGTACCAGCAGAATGACGATGAGGATCTTGCCTCCGGAACCCTTCGCTGCCGCCACTGGTGTTCTCACGGCGGCCGGATTCTGCAAGGCGGGTGCACTGCCCGATTGCGGTAGTGTCGAGGGAATAGCCGCCGTTGCCCCCACGGGAGTTCCGCAGTTCGAACAGAACTGCTGATCTTCCGCGATTTGTGTTCCGCAATTTGAACAAAAGCTCATGGGGTCAAGGCCTCCGGCTTAGGAACTGAGCAATATGAGGGAACGTTCCTGAACGACGCTCACCTGCGGTTATCCTCCGCCGGCACACTTCGCCGGCACCATATAGACCTGGTCCCACAGGACCACTCGTTTTGGAAGGGCGACGATAGTGCCCGACGACGCAATCGGTTTGGCGCCAAAAAGTCCGAGCACGGCATTGATCACGCTGGCTACGACCTTCGGCATGCTGTAACCAATTCCGGCCCCAAGTTGAATGGCGAAAGTGGCCTGCCTACAGTCGTACATGGTGGTGTTGCTCTGCTTAAGCGCCGTCAGGGTGGTGTACAAGTCCACATAAGGTCCGACTGCAAATCCCAACGTGCCCACGCCGACCAGTAATTTCTGATCGAAGGCAAACACGAAGGAATTGATGCCCATGGATATGCCGCTGATCATTCCGGCGAGATTGTTGCTTACGGTTGCCGAAGGCTTGGGAATGTCCCAGCCTTTACCTGCCATGTAGGAGGCAGAAATTTCTCCGTTTAGATCCAGCGAACCTTCACCGTGAAGGACCGAAGTCTTCGCGCTAAAGCCGGTGGCGATATCGAGAGACTCGATGAGCTTGGCGGTGAGCGGCACAAACACGCCGCCGATCGGAACATTGATTTCGGCTGGAATCAGGCCGAGTTCTTTGATGTTCGCCTCGACCGACTTGAAATCGCCGCCCGTCGTACCGTCGACGGATACCGTGATGCCCGCTCCGCCGAATAGCTGCAGATTTGCGTTGACGCCGCCATTGCCGATCCAGGCGCTAAAGAGAAGGTGGGGATTATTCAGATGGAAAACAATGGAGACCCAGACCTTCACTCCATCTTTTTCCTGATAAAGCTTCGCCCCGATACCGCCGCAATCCAGCGCGCAAGGATAAGCTTGCAGGTTATTGAAGTTGAGTTTCGGAAGATTCGGAAGGGGAATCGCATCTGCCGCTTTACCGAGTGCCGCGTTCGCCGCGCCGCCGAGAATCTGCTCCGCTTGAAAGGCAGCTGGGGTGATCAGCGGGGCATCCGGGTGGTATGCCGTCTCCACTAGACGTGGACCGCCCGCGGTCACAGTCCGCATGGGCGTCCACTGTCCGCGGTCCGAAACGACGTAGTAGCTGACTGCACGGTGAAAGCTGTGTGATCCTTCGTTGCGTGAGGTCTGGCTCGGCTTCTGCATTGCGTCTTGCATTGCCTTCGAGCCCAGAGCGCCGGGGTAATCCGGAGCAACGACCGCAACTGCATTGTTCAGGTCCAGCGGCTGGTCGTAGGAGAAGTTTCCTTCTTTGACAAGCTCATTCAGTTGCGCGGGGCCGAGAACGACCGTGACACTGT
The DNA here is from genome assembly GCA_036490405.1 of Candidatus Sulfotelmatobacter sp. GTDB lineage: Bacteria > Acidobacteriota > Terriglobia > Terriglobales > Acidobacteriaceae > Sulfotelmatobacter. The sequence goes on from DASXDY010000020.1 coordinate 14,189, forward strand.
CGCCATTCCGTTGGACGGCGAGGACCTTGCCCACGCAACGCTCGGTGGCGAACAGGATCTTGCCCTCCTGAATTTCATTGACCTGTGGAGAATTTGCATTCAGCGTCCAGGACAGGCCGTTCGACGCAAACGACTGGATCGCTTTGTCACCCTCTTCCATAAGGATGATGCCGTCCTGATACGTCACACCGGGTCCTCGCTTCGGCGCTCTTCCGAAGCGAATCTCGGTATCTGATAGATCAGTCAGCTTGACGGCATGGCCTACCAGAACGGGACCCTTGCTAAATCCCGGGCCGAGCGAGGAAGAAAGCGTCGAGTGCGATGACGAAGCTGAAGATGGGTGAGAGAAAAACGGCTGCTCTGAAGAATTTCGGCATGCACTATCGAAGCAGATCACGATGGTGATCAGGAACAGGTACTTTGCAACATTCCTGCCTCTGAAGGCCGCTGTCTTTTCTCCAACTGCTCCCGATAAGAACCTGTGTCTGCGCATCGTTGCTCTCCGGTGTTGCCTACAGGGCGTCGGCGATTTCTTTGGCCAGCGGTTTGACCTGCTCCGTACCGCAGGGGCAGGAGATGTACATAATGCGGACCAGGTTTTTTCCTTTGCGTACGAAAATCATTCCGTCGGCGGATACAAACGCCTGGTCGCCGATTCCGGGAAGGCCTTCCTGGTCTCCGAGATTGCCAAGCACTTTGGCGTTCAGGCGCATCTGTTCTTCGGCGGCGTTCTGATCGACCGAGAACGAGAAGACCGGCACTTCACCGGAAGTGTCCTGCTCCGATGCGGGCTTTTCGCTCTGAAAAGCCTTGCCCAGGCCACCCGCGAACTGCTGCATCATCTGTTGTGTCTTCTGGTCCGCGCCGCGGGCTGCCATCATCGCTGTCACGTGCTTCGCCGTCATGTCCGCCTGCGTTCCCTTGGCGATGTAAGAGCAACCGTTGTCCCCGGGTTCGGCACGGACAATCTCGACTCCAATCGCGCGGCCGACATCCTCTTTGCTCAAGAGATGACAGACATCCCCAAGGCTTCCAGTGGCCGAGTCAGAGTTCTCTCCGCCGGAGCCTTTTTTGCTGGAGCTGCTGCTCGATTCGGAACTGGATCCTGAAGTTGAGCCCAGAATTCCATCCGACACTTCGTGATATTTCTGGGTGACTTTGTGGGCGACGTAGTACACGCCCACCGCCCCTGCGGCGCCCACGACCAAAACTACGGCCAGGGCGGCAATGCCAAGCTTGGCCAGAGTGCTCATCCCGGTTTTTGGCGTGGCAGCCGTCTGCACTGGCACTGGCCCAGCAGAAGCGACCGTGCTTGCGACCGGAACCTGTTGGAAAGCTGATTGGGAAGCCGACGGCGCCGCTGAAGCTTCTTGCGGCGACTGCGCCGGTACCGACGGTGTTTGCGGTTGACCGGACTGGACTACGCTGCGCGCGTCCGCCCCGCACTTCACGCAGAATGGGCCGGTGCCCAATGGTGTTCCACACTTCACACAAAATTTCGCCATGGTCAGACTCCTCTCGCTTTTTCAGAAACCGCGTGGGCACTTCTGCGTCTCATCTACATCGGTGCCCGCACATTCCCGTACTCGTAGTGTGCCGAACGGTGGATCTTGCCCTCGCTTCCACCCGGATCCACGTCCTGCTCTTCGCGAAGCAGCAAGATCATTACCGCCCCAAGCCACGGGTACCACACCAGACGCTCAGGCTTACATCGGTGGCTGAACATTGCTATCCGCCCAGTCACTTGCTGTACTGGAAGACCAGAGATTCGTGCCCCTTCTGGCCGTTGCCGAAGTCGGCGTCTTGCTCCTGGCGCAGCGGAGCCCTGAACCTTTGGATATCCACATCAGTGTGTCGAATGTCTGCTTCCCATCTTTGTGCAGTTGGCGATAGACCGCTGCCGACTCACCGTTGAAGGCCTCATCGCGCACATAGCTGCAGGTAAGTGCCGCCCTCGCCCGGGTCGAGCCGCTTCCACTAGTGCTGCTCAACCGAGGGAGGCCCGATGCGAATGAATGTGAGGCAGAGTTCGTCCGGCGTCAATGAAAGTGCAGCTTAAGTCTTCCTTAACGGGTAAATCGATTGCTTGCAGTGTGTTAAGAGCCGGGGATTAACGGACTATCGCCCGCTGCGAGAGGCGCAGTTCATCCATCGGAAAGGCCGATTGAAAAACTACGACGCGTTTCAGCGCAAAAGTCGACGCGAGCAGTGAGGATATTCGGCCGCCTGGACAAGACGGGCGAAGCGATGCCCGAATCAGATCGACGCCCAAAGCAGAATCAATGACTGGAAAGTTTATGCGCTCGGAGCCGCGGGCGTGGGCGGCGGCGTTGCCGGAGCCGCCGGAGCCGTGGCCGGGGTCATCTCATTGACCAGGTCTTTCAACTCTTTGCTGGGCTTGAAGAAAGGGATCTTCTTGGCGGGCACCTCGACGCGCTCGCCAGTTTTGGGATTGCGTCCGACGCGCGGCTTGCGCTGGCGCGTCCGAAAACTGCCAAAGCCGCGGATCTCGATCTTGTCTCCGGCGCGCAGTGAGCGCACCACGCTGTCAAAGATCGTCTCCACAATTACTTCGCTGTCTTTGCGCGTAAGTTCCGCCAAACGCGAGACTTCGTCAATCAGATCGGCTTTGGTCATAGTGCCCTCTCATCCCCAAGCTGGGAATCGCGCCGGAACCGGCCCGACACCCCGTGTGGCATCATCCCTTACCCTGGATGCCGCATCGGTATCCATAACCTTCTCAAATTTCAGGGGTTGGATGCAAGTTGCGGCTGGGGAACGTGTTAAGGGCCGGTCTTGACCCGAACCGGAGATTAGAAAGATTAGAAATCGGCTATTTCCAAAGATAGTAGAAGCCGACCTCTTGCTCCATCAGCTTTTCCCGCGTAGGGATGTACTGCGAGACGTCGCCGGTCATCAGATCGAGCAGCGTCCGGCGGTCCTTGTCCGGCCTCACGAGCGTTGGTTCGCCTCGAATGCCGACTGATTTCGCCGTTTCGTCGACTGCGGTCTCGAAGTCGCCCACGCTGTCGATCAGTTTCATGGACTGCGCCTGCTGGCCGGTCCAGACCTTGCCATTGGCGATCGACTTCACGTCGTCATACTTGAGGCCGCGGCCGTCGGCGACGGCCTTGATGAACTGTCCGAACATGTTGTCGATGAGTGACTGCATGTAGGCTTGCTCCGCTGGAGTGAGGTCGCGCGCGGGATTGCCCGTGTCTTTGAATTCCCCGGTCTTGATGACGACATTTTTGAGCTTGGCCCACTTCAGGAGGTCGCCATAATTCATCCACTCGGCGATGACGCCGATCGAGCCGACGATGCTGCCCTCGTCGGCGTAGATTTTGTCGGAAGCTGAGGCGACATAAAACGCGCCGCTCGCGCCCACGGTCTCGATCGACACGACGATCTTCTTTTTCTTCTCGCTGCGGATACGCTTCACTTCGCGATAAATTTCTTCCGAAGCGGCCACGCCCCCGCCAGGAGAGTTCACGTGCAGAATGATCGCCTTGATCGACGAATCGTCGCCGAATTTCTTGAGTTCGCTCACCACCGGCTGCGGCGAAAGAATCACGCCATCCAGGTCGACCACGCCGATGCGGTCGCCGAATCCGTCGAATGAGGCCTGGCCTCCGCCGGCATGCAGCGCGAGATAAACCAGCGTGAAGACGGCCAGCACGAACAGGAAAAATGCCCCGCCGCCGATCAGGACCCAGAGCAGTGTGCGCGAACGTCCCTCAGACATGAGGAAAGTTTAGCACCAGCGGGCCGACAAGGCTGCAACGGAATGGTCCCGCGAAGATTTGAGAAGGGCACGACTCTAAATCGCGCCGCAAGGCTTCCGCTGGTCGCGCCAAGCCGCGAAGCGGCGAAAGACTACAGCCCACGGCGCAAGCCGTGGGGCTCGCGGAGATGAAATATCAACCAGCCCCGGAGGGGTAAAAGAAATTTTTACGAAGCGGACGGCACGACAACCTTGAGCGCCGCAGGTTGAATTCCAATCTCAACTGGCGTGCGGCAGACATATTCTCCATCCGCATAGACATCGAGCGGATGTTCGGTCTCAATCCGCGCCCCGGCCGATTGAAAATATTCCACGCCGCGAATACCGAGATGCTTGCCCCCGTAGACGGTAGGAAACAGGCAGAACAGCTTGAAGGGATTCATTGCGCCCACGATACAGACATCGAGCAGGCCATCGTAGATCTTGGCCCTCGGGGCGATCTTCATGCCACCGCCGTAGTGCGGCGTGTTGGCGAAGGCGGCAAGCATTGTGGGTTGATCGCTACGGGAGAGCCAGTCGTCTGCGGAGCTTCCGTTTTGAGTGAAGACTTTCATCGGAAACGGAGCAAAATTGAAGATGCTCGAAGCGAAGCTCAACGCATAGCCACCCTTTCCGCGAAGCCAGCGCGGCAATCCATTGGCGCGGCGAGCGACTTCTGTATCTAGACCCACGCCAGCGATGCAGGAAAAGTACCGAGAACCGGAGACGGCGTCGGAAGTGCCGTCTGCGCCCATTGGCGTGATGGTCCCCAGATCAACGGGCCGAATGTTTCCAGCACCGGCTACGAATTGGTTCCAGGCGTTGAGCGAATCGCGGAAGCTGCGCAATTCGAGGGCCCGCGCGAAATCATTGCCGCTGCCCGAAGGCACAACTAGTACCGGCAGGGCGAGCTTTACCAGTTGGGCGAGGTGATGATGAATCGTGCCGTCGCCGCCAAAGATGAGAATGACGTCGGCCTCGTCACGTGAAACAGGCATCCCCATGCGCCATTCAAGAGAGCTTTCACTCTGAAAACGCTTCAGTGCTTTCGCAGAGCATCCCAGCCCGAGAATGGCAGCAGCGCGCATGTGCGCGGATGAGCGTAGCAGAAATGTAGGGACAGCCGCCCTCGGCTGTCCGCGGAGCGCAGTTCCGCTTTGGTTTTATTGAGGCGGATCAGGGCCGAAGGGATTGACGAAAGGCTTCTTCCAGATCCAGGGATAGCTGTTCCAATTTCCAGCTAATCCGCGCCGCGCCGGATTCTCCAGCACATACTCGATCTTCGCATCAAGATTCTCCGAAGACCGCAGCACATGATCAAAAGATTCGGTCTGCCATACCTTGTCTTTCCTGCCCAAGAACTTGTTGACCTTGTGCGCGGAAGCTCCCTTGATTGCATCCATGATCTCCGCCAGAGAGCAAACTTCCATGGCTTCATAGTCGATCAAAGGTGTAAAGATGAGATGTACGTGCTCGGGCATGACCACGGCAATCTTGAGATCGAAAAGTTTGCCGTTGTCATGCAGGCAGGAGTTCAAAACGATCGATCGGACACTTTGCGGCAAGATCCATCGGTGGTGAGTGCAGAAAGTCACAAAGTGAGGCTTATCGTCGCATTGCAAATGAGGAAGCTGCCGCCGGTAAAACGCTTGGGGCATGATCTGCTTATGGGAACTCCACTGCACATGTGGGGACAGCCGCCCTCGGCTGTCCGGCGGAGCGAAGCTCCGCTGTGAATGGTAAGGCAAGTCCCCGAAAAGCGAATATGTTTTCGCCGCTCTATTGCAGTTCAGAATTCCACTTTGGGAATAGCGCCAGCAGAAACCCCCGGCGAGCTAACGCTCGCCGGGACAGCCGAGGGCGGCTGTCCCCACAGGGGTTTTCTTAATTGTCACAGGGAGGGGGAGTCCACCAAGCGCACTTTTTTGATGCGCCGTCCGATGCGCAGCACGACGTAGTGCACCAAGGGGAAGTCGGCGATGAAATTATTCTCCCCGATAGACGATCCGTCAAAGGTAACAGCGCCGCTCCTTAACTTAGTACCTGCCTCATTGTTCGAGTTGGCTAGTCCGGCGTGCCTAATCAGCTTGTCGAGGCGCACGATGCGCCTTCCGTTAGCATTGATTCCTCGAGCAATTACCACTACCGCACCATGGTGTTTGCCCTCTGGGTCCACCTCAACATCGGCGAGCGGGACATCCACGCAATCCAAATCTGCTGGTACTTCATCCTTCTGAAACTGCTTCTCCCAATCCTCGGCAGCCTTCGCTGCTGCTTCCGCCGAATGAAAATCCGCAACAATATGCCGCGCCAGGTCTTTTTTCGCCTGCATCGGGTGCGTATCAGTTTTAATCTGCTCGATCTCGGCCAGCGAAACATCCGTCAGCAGCTCGTAATAGCGCCACATCATCTCGTCGGAGATGCTCATGATTTTCCCGTACATCTCGAGTGGGGGTTCATGAATGCCGATCGCGTTGCCGAGCGACTTCGACATTTTCTGCACGCCGTCGAGGCCTTCGAGAATGGGCGTGGTCAGCACTACCTGCGATTCCTGTCCGTAGGCGCGTTGCAGCTCGCGGCCAACCAGCAAATTGAATTTCTGATCGGTGCCGCCGAGTTCGACGTCGGCTTCCAGCGCGACCGAGTCGTATCCCTGTACGAGCGGGTAGAGAAGTTCGTGGACTGAGATCGGTTTCTCATCGTGAAAGCGCTTGTGAAAATCTTCACGTTCGAGCAATTGCGAGACGGTGTATTTTGCCGTCAGCTTTATAAGATCATCAGACGACATCGCGCCCATCCAGCGGCGGTTGAAATCGATGACCGTCTTCTGCGGATCGAGAATCTTGAAAACCTGCGCCTTGTAGGTTTCGGCATTCTGCTCGATCTGTTCGCGGCTGAGCGGAGGGCGCGTGGCCGAGCGTCCTGTGGGGTCGCCGATCATGCCGGTGAAGTCGCCGATCAAAAAAATTGCGGTGTGGCCGAGGTCCTGAAAATGTTTCAGCTTGCGAAGCACGACGGTGTGGCCGAGATGCAGGTCGGGCGCGGTCGGGTCCATGCCGAGCTTCACGCGCAGTGGCTTGCCGGTCTTGAGAGACTTCTCAAGTTTGGCCCGCAGATCGGCTTCGCGGATGATTTCCGCCGAGCCTTTTTTCAGATAGGTTAACTGCTCGGCGACAGGTGCGAAGTTAGGCATGGGAAACAAGCATTATAAGGAACGCGACGGAATTAGCGGGGCGGCGCGGATAAAATGGCCAGACCCCCCACTTCTCGCGCACAAAACGCGCGAGAAATGGGGCACCCGTATTGATTTGGCGGGAGACATCGGTCCTATGAATGTGTGCGTCAGGAAAGCAGCTGCGAGCGATATCCCGCGATTGCGCGAGATCATCGAAGCCTCGGTGCGCGGATTGCAAGCCGGTGATTACTCTCCAGCGCAGATTGAAGGTGCGCTTGCGAGCGTCTACGGCGTAGACACCCAGTTGATCGCGGATGGGACATATTTCGCCGCAGAAGTCACCGACGCCGCTTCTGGCGAGAAAAGAATTGTCGCCTGCGGTGGATGGAGCAAGCGCAAGACCTTGTACGGTGGAGATCAATATGCCGCGCGGGAGGATTCATTGCTCGATCCGGCGCGCGATGCGGCGAAGATTCGGGCGTTCTTCGTGCATCCGCAATGGGCGCGCCAGGGAATTGGAACGTTGATCCTTGAGGCTTGCGAACTGGCGGCGCAAAAGGCTGGATTCACACGACTTGAGATGGGCGCTACCTTGAGCGGAGTCGCGTTTTACCGCGCGAAGGGATATGTGGAAATCGAGACGCAATCGGTGCCCCTGAGCAACGGCCAATTCCTGCCGATTGTACGGATGGGGAAAAAGACAAATTCCTAACCCCAGCGGGCACAGAGAATTTATTTCGATCGCAACCTGCGGCCTGCGATTTCGAACTTTCCTGTCAGCACGGTATTGATCGCTTCCGTGTAAGCGATGTGCTCCTGCTCGAGGATGCGTTCCGCCAGAGAGTGTTCGTCATCGGAGTCCAGGACGGGCACGGTTTTCTGCACGATGATCGCTCCATGGTCGAGTTCTTCGTCCACAAAATGCACGCTACAGCCCGAGACTTTCACTCCGTAGGCGAAGGCCTGCTCCTGTGCTTCAAGGCCGGGAAATGCCGGCAAGAGCGATGGATGGATGTTCAGGATTTTCTGCGGGAACTGTTGTACGAACCACGGTGAGAGCAGGCGCATGTACCCGGCGAGGCAGACGAGATGGACATCGTGCTGCTTGAGCGCTGCAACCACGTCGCGGTCGTGCTCCTCGCGAGGCTTGCCCTTCGACGGAATCACAATCGCATTGAGGCCACGCTGTTTGGCGGTCGCAATGCCCGGAGCGTCGGGCTTGTTGGAGATTACAACCGAGATCTTCGCGTCACGAATGCGCCCAGCGGCGATGCTGTCAGCAATCGCGACAAAGTTCGATCCGCGCCCGGAGAGGAGAATGCCAAGGGAGTGCATGAGAGACAACATCATAGTTCACGACGGAGTCACAGAAACACAGGGAGGAAACGTACAAGAAGAAAATGGAAATAATTATCTAGACCCAACTCGCGCCGTTCGATCGAGGTTTCTCTGTGACTCTGTGTCTCTGTGGTGAGCACTCGGTCAGCTATAGGTGACTTTCCGCTCGCCCTTGATGATACGCCCGATCGTATAGAACTTTTCGCCCACCCGCTCCAGCACTGACTGAGCTTTCTTGAATTTTGCCGATGGCACGACCAGCAGCATGCCCATGCCCATGTTGAAGGTGCGCAACATTTCTTCCTGGGGAACTTTTCCCAGCTCCTGAAGATGTTCGAAGATCGGCTGCACCGGCCACGAGCCGAGTTCAATGGCGGCCGCAGTGCCCTTCGGTAATACGCGTGGCAGATTTTCAGTGATTCCTCCGCCCGTGATATGTGCCATGGCCACCACGCACTCGGCATCAATGAGCTTTCTCAGCACGGGCCAGTAGCTCTTGTGGGTGCGCATCAACTCATTCCCAACTTTGTTCTTGACCTCGTTCACATAAGTTTCAGGAGAGTATTTTGCCACTTCAAACAGCAGCTTGCGGGCCAGCGAATATCCATTCGTGTGCAGGCCGTTCGAAGGCAAGCCGAGGATGATGTCGCCGATCTGCACATCTTTGCCGGTGACGATCTTTTCGCGCTCGACCACGCCCACAATGAATCCCGCCAGGTCGTATTCGCCGTCGGGATAAAAGCCCGGCATTTCAGCCGTCTCGCCGCCAATGAGCGCGCAGCCGTTTTGCTTACAGGCGCTAGCCAGGCCCTCCACGACTTGTTCGGCAATCGCCGGATCGAGCTTGCCCGTCGCCAGATAATCCATGAAAAACATCGGCGCAGCGCCCTGCACCGCAATGTCGTTCACGCAATGGTTCACCAGATCTGCGCCCACCGTCGAGTGCAGGTCCATTTCAAACGCGATCTTCAGCTTGGTGCCCACGCCGTCCACACTGGAAACCAGGACCGGATCGACATACTTGGTCTTGTCCACGGCAAACAAGCCGCCGAAGCCGCCGATCTCGCTCAGTACGCCCTTGGTAAACGTCTTGTGGGCCAGATACTTGATGCGTTGCTTGGTTCGGTTCCCACGGTTGATGTCCACGCCCGCGTCGGCGTAGGTGATCGGAGTCGGGCTGGACGTGGGAGTCTTGGGCACAACGCGTACCGTGTGTTTCGTAATCCTTGCGTGGGGTTCCAGGAATGAAGCAGTAAGCTAAGGCCGCTCATTGTAGCACGACCAGAGCAGGGCACTCAGGAACGCCGTGCGGAGTTCGAAAGTCGGAACACGGAAGACTGCTCGTCAACGATTTCAATCGCTGATGTTGGACGGCCACCATCTTTGTGCGGGAATTCCGAACAGAACCGTAAATTTACACTTCAAGAGATTTCCGCGGACGCGCACGCCCGTTCGCCACTACCGCCCGGGACTAGTGAGCGATGAAGTCCGAGAAGAAGTAGGCTAGAACTCCAAACAGAGCCAGGCCACAGATACCGTAACAGGTGAGAACCCATGCTCCACGGCCTTCGTGGTGGTGTACGGCAGAGGTTGAGGTAGAGGTAGAGGACTGCTCAGTAGAAGGAACGACAGGGGCCCGATCTTCCATGCAAAGACCTCCGGACGGAAAGATCGTGGCGCAAGATACGTTATGCGTCACGCTTGCCCCGCGACGTGGCGGAGCAAGACTTCATTCCACGGATTCTACTCCCGATTTCCACAAAGCAAAGTCAAAATTATGTCCCGGGATTGTTAACTTACATGCAAATGATATTCATATTGGGAAAGAGTAGATTGGGGCGATCTCCCGGCCTGGAAGCCCCTTGCCGCCTCCGGACCACCGCCAGTGCGGCGCATGGGATAATGATTGGGCCTCCAATCAATATGCGTAATTTTCTGTTTGCTCTTGCGTTCGCCTGTCTGCCTGCCGCCAGCGCTATTTCTCAGCAGCCTGCCGACCCTCAATCCCCGGCGAGTCCGCCGCAAACCTCGCAATCCACGGCCCAAAAGGTCGCAAGCTCACTTAAGCCGCAGGATTACGCCCAGGAATCGTTTGTCATCGAAAAGATGCACTCGGTCTACCGGTTCGAAGCCGACGGAACCGGGCGAAAAGAGACGACGGCCCGCATCCGGGTGCAGAGCGAGGCCGGGGTGCAGCAGTGGGGCCAGTTGCAGGAAGGCTACAACTCGGCCAACGAGCGCGTCGAGATTCCCTACGTTCGGGTGCTCAAAGAAGACGGCACCGTCGTCAAAGCCGGCGAAGATGCCGTCCAGGACCTGAGCGCGCCGGTCGAGCATGAAGCCCCCGTCTATACCGACTTCCGCCAGAAACACATCACCGTTCCAGGACTGCGCCCCGGCGAAGTCCTGGAATACGACATGGTCACGGTGATCCATACGCCGCTGGCCGCCGGGCAGTTCTGGGCCGACTACGAATTCGACAAGAGCAATATCGAACTCGATGAAACACTCGACGTCGACGTTCCTGCGAACCGCGACCTGAAACTGAAATGCAAGCCGGGGATGGATCCGAAGGTCACGGAAGAAAACGGCCGCAAGATCTATCACTGGGCGAGTTCGCATCTGCAACGCGAGGACGACGAAAAAAACAAAGACAAGCCGAAGAAGAAACATCGCCCCGAAGACGACCGTCCGGATATTCAATTGACCACTTTCGAGACCTGGGACCAGATCGGCCGCTGGTACGCCTCGTTAGAGAAAGACCGTCGCGCTCCGTCTCCGGAAGTTAAAGCCAAGGCGCAGGAACTCACGAAAGGGCTGAGCACCGACCTCGAGAAGACGGAGGCGCTCTATGATTTCGTCGCAAAAAACTTCCGCTACGTCAGCTTATCGCTCGGCCTGGGCCGCTACCAGCCACATGCCGCTGCTGACGTCTTGCACGATCAGTATGGCGACTGCAAAGACAAGCACACGCTGCTGGCGTCGTTACTTGAGGCCGAGGGCCTGCATGCAGATTCGGTTCTGATCAACTCCACGCGCAAGCTCGACCCCGACATTCCCTCGCCCTCGCAATTCGACCATGTGATCACCATGCTGCCGATGGGGAAAGAAGAAGTCTGGATGGACACGACCAGCGAAGTCGCGCCATTCCGCCTTCTGGCGTACACGCTGCGCAACAAGCAGGCGCTCGTGATTCCCCCGGCGAACCCGCCTTCGTCGATCGCTCCGCACCTGGAAAACACCCCCGCCGATACCCCCATGCCCGACTACGAGCGTTCCGACATCGAGGGCAAGATCAACGAAATCGGCAAGTTCGAAGGCCATGTCCACTACGAATTCCGCGGCGACGAAGAGTTACTGCTGCGTTCGGTGTTCCGCCGCGTGCCCGAATCGAACTGGCAGCGCGTCGTCGAGAACCTGAATGCCGGCCTGGGCGGCGATATCTCGCACCTGATTGTCAGCGATCCCGCCGCAACCCGGGAACCCTTCAGCATTTCCTACGACGTGGCGCGCACCAACTTCCTGGATTGGTCGAAAAAGAAGACGCAGATCGTTTTGCCTCTCGTCCAATTCAGCCTGCCCGAAGTGGACGACTCCGATACCGACGCAGATGCCGAGCCGCTAAAACTCGGGCCCAAGGGCGAGTATTCCTACAAGATCAGGCTCGAACTGCCGTCGACATTTACCGCGCATGTGCCCTTGGCGTTTGCGCTGAAGCGCGACTATGCGGAATACGATGCGACGTACACCTTGCAGGGCAATGTCTTCACTGCTGGCCGCAAGTTGATGCTGCACCAGGACGACCTGCCGCTGGCCCGGGCCGAAGACTATGAATCGTTCCGAAGAGCGGTGGGCGCGGACCTGGCGCAGCAGTTGTCGGTGGAAAACACCGTAGCTGGAGTGCCGGTTCCTCCGCCCGACATGAAGGGCGACGATCTCGTGGACAGCGCCCGTGCCGCGGCCGAAGCGGGCAATCTTTCGGTGGCTGAGGTGCTGCTCAAGCGCGCGACTGAGGTGGACCCCAAAAATAAATTCGCCTGGAACAACCTGGGATTGATCTACTTGCAGACCCGCCAGGACGAACTCGCCATCTCTGCCTTCCAGAAACAGATCGAGGTCAACCCCTACGACGAGTACGCCTATAACAATCTGGGCCGCGCCTACTGGCAGGAGCGCAAGTACGACGAGGCGGTCAAGGCATTCAACAAGCAGCTCGAAAATAATCCGCTCGACAAGTTCGCACACGCCAACCTGGGCGCCATGTATGCGGAATGGCATAAGTACGATCTGGCCGTGCCCGAACTGGAGAAGGCCGCTTCGCTCACGCCGGATGCCGCCGAACTCCAGGTAAGCCTGGGCGACGCCTATTTGAATCTCGGACAGGATGACAAAGCTCTTGCCGCCTTCGATCATGCGGTCGAACTGAATGCCACTCCGCTAGTGTGGAACAACATTGCGTACCAGCTTTCGTTGAAGAAATCTCACCTGGACCGCGCCCAGCAGTATGCCGAGTCCGCCGTGTCCGCTACGGCGGCTGCGTTGCGAAATGTCTCGCTCGACCGCCTCTCGCAAAAAGATTTGCCGCTTGTGCCTTCACTGATCGCCTATTGGGACACGCTGGGCTGGGTCGAATTCGGCGAAGGCAACCTCGATAAAGCCGAAAAATATGTATCGGCGGCGTGGCTGCTCGGCCATCACGGCGAAGTCGGCGACCATCTTGGGCAGATCTACGAGAAGCGCGGCCAGAAAGACCGGGCGGTTCGCACCTATGCGCTTTCTTTGAATGGCTTGCGGCCTACTCCCGAAACCATGGATCGCCTCGCCTCTCTGACCGGAAGCAACGCAAAGGCGTCGGCCGAGGTTGCGCACTACAAAGCTGACCTGGAGCACCTGAGCACGATTGATCTGGGAAAAGCCACCCAAACCGGCAATGCGGATTTCTTCATCCTGCTCAGCGGCGGCGCGGGGCTGGAGGCGAAAGTGGATGCCGTCAAGTTCGTCAGCGGCGACGAAAAGCTCAAGTCGTTCACCGCTGCGCTGCGCACAGCCGACTACCATCTTACTTTTCCCGACGACACTCCGGTGAAGGTCCTGCGCCGGGGCACGCTATCTTGTTCCATGCCTTCTGGTGGCTGCCAGTTCATCCTGACTTTGCCCGACGACGTGCGCACGGTGGACTAGCGAGTGTCTGCCTTGTCCCCCACAGCGCTTTCATTTACAGTGTGCAGCCTGAGGAATCCTGATGCAGTTGCGCCTGGAAAGCCGCCCGGTTGGTGAGGTCTTCGTGGTGCAGTGCCATGGCAAGATCATTGCCGGCAATGAAGTCTTCACCCTGCACTCGCAGGTCGGGGACGCCATCGAGAAATATGGCGACGTTGTCCTGCTGATGAACCATGTCGAGTTCCTGGACAGCAGCGGACTGGGCGCGCTGATGCGCTTGGTACAGGCGGCGCGTGGCAAGGGCGGCGACTTGAAGCTCTGCGGCCTGACGCCACGGATTCGAAAGGTCCTCGAATTGACCCATCTGCTCCAGCAATTCGAAACCTACGACTCCATCGAAGAAGCGATCACCGCCGCCTATCTGGGCTCAAAGTATTCGCGGGGCAAGGCCGGTGACGCGCGTCCGCGACTGGTTTGCGTGTACGCTTCTCTGGATGTGTGCACGTTCCTCCGCGAAATTCTCTGTGATGCCGGCTACAACGCGCTGACGACCACCAGCGTGGAAGATGCTCCGATCCTGCTGAAGGCCACGAAGGCCAGGCTGGTGTTGATCTCTTCGCGGATTCAGTCCCTGCGAGGCAAGCCAGTGCAGCCTGCGCTTCAGGAAATCATTCCAAATGTCGAGATCCTCACGCTCGATGAAAACTTCGCAACCCAGGATCCCGGAGAAGCGGCCGAGAAACTCATCACAGACGTCAACACGCTTTTAGCGCCAGCAAGTTAGACTCTTTGTCGTGGACCAATGGCGAAGCTGACGATCAAATCAAAAAGTGATTGCAAATGGGACCTGGTCAGCCTGGGCGAGGTCATGCTGCGCCTCGATCCGGGCGACGAACGTATCTCAACGACGCGCCACTTCCGCGCCTGGGAGGGTGGGGGCGAATATAACGTCGCTCGCGGCCTGCGCCGCTGCTTCGGCATGGATACCGCTATCGTCACCGCACTGGCCGATAATCCAGTCGGACGCCTGGTCGAAGATCTCATGCTGCAAGGCGGAGTTTCGCAGCAGTATTTGCGCTGGGTTCCGTTTGACGGGGTCGGGCGCACTGTCCGCAACGGATTGAATTTCACCGAGAGAGGGTTCGGCGTCCGCGCTGCCGTCGGATGCTCCGATCGCGGCCACACCGCGGTTTCGCAACTGAAGCCGGGAGAAATCGACTGGCAACAGATTTTTGAAAAAGAGGGTGCCCGCTGGTTCCATACCGGCGGAATTTTCTGCGCGCTCTCGGATACGACGCCACTCGTCGCTCTCGAAGCGATGGAAGCCGCGAAGAAAGCGGGCGCGATTATTTCCTACGACCTGAACTACCGCGCGTCACTCTGGAAATCGATCGGCGCAAAGGCCAAAGCGCAGGAAGTGAATCGCCGCCTCGCTCCCTACATTGACGTGATGCTGGGCAATGAAGAGGACTTTACCGCGGCGCTGGGATTTTCGGTGGCCGGTCTGGATGAACAGCACTCGAAGTTGGAGTCCGCCGGGTTCAAGAAGATGATCGAAGCTGTCGTAAAGCAATACCCGTCAATGGCAGTGATTGCGACTACCCTGCGCAACGCGAAAACAGCATCGCGCAATGATTGGGGAGCGCTCTGCTATCACGACGGGAGTTTCTTCGAATCTCCGATGCGAGAAGACCTGGAGATTTACGATCGCGTCGGCGGGGGAGATTCATTCGCCTCGGGCCTGATCTATGGATTTCTCTCCGGCAAAGACGCGCAATGGGCCGTCGAATGCGGCGCGGCCCACGGCGCGTTGGCCATGACCACACCGGGCGACACCACGATGGCCACGCTGCCGGAAGTGTTGCAAGCGATGACGTCGCGCACGGCAAGAATTGAACGCTGAAGATTTTCCTCTGTGAAAACTCTGTGTCCTATGTGGTGAAAGATTTGGAAATGACCATCGACCAGGTGATCCGCAGAATCGAAGAAATCGGAATCGTCCCCGTAATTCGCGCCGCGAGCGTCGAAGAGGCCAGCCGCGCCGTCGAAGCCATCTGCGCCGGAGGCATTCCCGTCGTCGAGATCACGATGACCGTGCCCAATGCGGTCGCCGTGATCCGCGAAGTGGCCAAGCAGTCCAGCAAAGAGGTACTGATCGGCGCCGGCACGGTCACCAATGCGAAGCAAGCGCAGGAATGCATCGACGCGGGCGCGCAGTTTCTGGTGAGCCCGGGATTGTCCGTTCCCGTCCTCGAAGTAGCCAAAGCGCACGCGATGCTGGCGATCCCCGGCGCATTGACTCCAACCGAACTGATGGCCGCGCAGGAAAACGGCGCAACGCTGGTCAAGATTTTTCCCTGCGGAAACGTAGGCGGCCCGAAGTATCTGAAATCGCTGAAGGCGCCATTTCCCGGCGCGCGCCTGATTCCAACCGGCGGCGTGAATGCAGCCAATGCCGCCGACTTCATCGCCGCCGGAGCATTCGCATTAGGCGTGGGGGCGGACCTGGTCGACGCGACCGCTTTGCGCGAGGGGAATCTGGCAAAGATCGCGACCGCCGCCGAGGAACTCGTGAACGCGGTCCGAGCCGCACGCGAGAAGCGCGCCCGGTAACGGCGCACCTATTCTCCCAGAGAAGCGGCTACTGATTCACGCCGCTGGCCAGCACGCCACCATCCACGGGCAGCACGACTCCGGTGGTGAAGCTCGCTGAATCGGAAGCCAGGAAAACCGCCGCTCCAACCAATTCTTCGAGTTCGCCAAATCGCTTCATTGGCGTGCGCATCAGTACTTCATTCCCGCGACCAGTGCCCACGAGCAGTTTTTCGCTCAGCGGAGTTCGAAAATATCCCGGAGCGATCGCATTCACGCAAATTCCATGCCGCGCCCACTCGATGGCCAGCGATTGCGTCAGGGACGCCACCGCCGACTTGCTGGCGCTGTATGCGGCCACCTCGAACAGCGCCAGAAAAGATCCCATCGAAGCGATGTTGACGATCCGCCCATACTTCCGCTCGATCATGTGGCGCCCGAAAACCTGGCAGGCTCGCAGCGTTCCCGTCAGGTTCGTTTCGAGGATCCGGTTCCAGTCTGCCTCGGGATAATCCAGCGTTGGAGCGCGTTTGGTAACGCCCGCCGCATTGATCAGGATGTCGACTTTGCCGAATCCTTCAACGCACGCTTTCAGCAGATTTTCCAGCGAGCCGCGGTCCGCCACATCGCAAGTCACGCGCAACGATCTGCGGCCCAGGGCTTCGATTTCTCCGGCTAAAGAGTCCACTAATTCTTTGCGCCGCGCACTCGATACGACGTCGGCGCCCGCTTTGGCAAGGCCGAGCGCAAGAACACTGCCGATGCCGGAACTGCCTCCGACCACAACCGCAACTTTCCCTTCCAGGTCTAACGCTTTGTATCCCATGTCTCCTCAAATTCGCGGAAAAACTACCAGTTGAACATCGTTCCATCGACCTTGCGGTTCACCGGCAGGTACGCCCGCTCGTAGGGAAATCTCTCGCCCAACTTTTCGTCGTAGTCGACGCCGAGTCCCGGCGCATCTCCCGGACGCAAATATCCACTCTTGAATATGTAGGAATGCGGAAAGACCTCGTCCGTCTCCGGCGTGTGGCGCATGTATTCCTGAATTCCAAAATTGTTGATTGAGATATCAAACTGCAAAGCCGCTGCCATCGCGACCGGCGACAGATCCGTGGCTCCGTGCGATCCCGTGCGAACGTGATAAATCTCCGCCAGCGCGGCAATTTTCTTCAAGTGGCTGATTCCTCCACCGTGTACCACGGTCATCCGCAGATAGTCGATCAGTTGCTCGGTGATCAGAATGTGCGCGTCCCAAACTGCGTTGAACACTTCACCAACCGCGAGCGGCGTGGTCGTGTGCTTACGAATAAGGCGGAAGCCTTCCTGCAACTCAGCCGTCACCGCGTCTTCCAGCCAGAACAAGTGATATGGTTCCAGGCTCTTGCCCAGTCGCGCGGCTTCAATCGGCGTCAGCCGGTGGTGAACGTCGTGCAAAAGATGCAGATCGTCGCCGAACTTCAACCGCAGAGCTTCGAACAGCTTTGGAACATGCAGCAGATATTTTTCCGTGGACCACAAATTCTCAGGCGGCAGGCCTTTTTCTGCCGGCTCATAAAAAAGCTTGTCACCCGCCACGCCATAGGTCGAAGCCAGCCCCGGAATGCCCGACTGCGCGCGGATCGCGAGATATCCCATCTCTTTGTACTTCGCGACCTGGTCCGTCGTCTCCTCGATGTCACGGCCATTCGCATGGCCATAGACCAGGACCCCATTGCGGCTTACACCTCCGAGCAGGTTGTAAACCGGAGTGTTGAGCGCCTTGCCTTTAATGTCCCACAGCGCCATATCAACCGCTGCGCTCGCGGTCATGGTGACTGGGCCACGCCGCCAATAGGCTCCGCGGTACAGAAACTGCCAGATGTCCTCGATCTGAAACGGATCGCGCCCGATGAGGCAAGGGACCACGTGATCTTTCAGGTAGGAAGCGACCGCCAGTTCGCGGCCGTTGAGCGTCGCATCACCCAGGCCGTACACGCCTTCGTCGGTGAAAATCTTTAACGTGACAAAATTCCGCCCCGGGGAGCAGATGAACACCTTGGCATCGGTGATTTTCAATCGAATGTCCTCACGAAAGCCCGATCTTGAATCCGACCTTCTCTTGAATCAAAAAGTGTACCCAAAGCTCAGATTCGACGCACCAGTCCCCGCTCGGTCGCATCGTTATTACACAGCAATAGCAGCGTAAGGATCATCCCAACGAACGGGACGATGCTCGCCGCAATAATGATCGGATCGAACGAATGTGTTCCCGCGGCCTGCCGCGAATCCGAGAGGTAACCGACCAGCTTGAATGCAACGATCGTCCCAATGCCGGTCGCCGTGCCGCCGAGCCCGCTGACAGAGGCGACTGACCTGCTCTCGAACAGGTCCGACGGCAGAGTGTTGGCCATGACTGTGAATCCCGCGTAAGTGAAGGTCACCACCGCGAACAGGAATGCGATCGTATAGAGATTCGTGGTGAAAATCGTGAACACGAGCAGCGTCATGCCAATTCCGCCGTAGATGATCGGGATCCTGCGCGCCCACCCCAGCGACACGCCACGGCGCACCAGATATCCAGAGAACCAGCCCGCGACAAAACTGCCCACGTCGGCGGCGATAAATGGAATCCATATGGCAATCAGGCCCGATCGCAGCTCGATTCCCTTAGCAACCAGATAAATCGGAAACCACTCCGTAATGAAAAAGAAAATGGGATCGGTGGACGATTTTGCGATGATCGTCGCCCAGGTTTGCGGCAGCCTCAGTAGATCGCTCCAGCGCAGTCCTGCATCTGAATCTGCTGAACTCGACTCGCGTTTGTCGTCCATGATCATCGCGAGTTCTTTGTCGCTGATGCTGGGGTGCTCTTCCGGCGGAAAGTAGAGCCAGCGCCATGCGATCAGCCACAAGAAACCGAGCACTCCGGGGACTGCGAACGCCGGCCGCCACCCCCATCGAAAATAAATCGCCAGAACTATGAATGGCGCGATCGCCCCGCCAATCGAAGAGCCGCTGTCGAACAGGGCGGTCGCCAGCGCGCGCTCGCGTTTTGGGAACCACTCTGACACCGCCTTGGTCGCTCCCGGCCAGTTCGCCGACTCGCCCGCTCCCAGCAGAAAGCGGAATGTCGCAAAGCTATAGAACCCGCGTGCCAGCGAGGTGGCCATGGAAACGATGGAGTAGCAGATCACCGTTATGGTCAGGCCTCGCCGCGTGCCAGTGCGGTCCATCAGTCTGCCGAATGCGCTCTGCCCGATGGAATAGGCAACGCGAAATGCGATTGCGAGATTGGCGTAGTCGGAGTTTGTCCAATGGAATTCGATCTTCAGATACGGCGCGAGAAGCGAGAGCGTTTGCCGGTCAATGTAGTTGATAACAGTGGAGGCAAAAAGCAGGCCGCCAATCCACCAGCGCAGCGACGGAATCGGCCTGGGAGCTCTCTCCATGTCTCGGGATCTAGGGTGCGACGGTCATCTGCGAATCGCGTTCCAGCGAGTTTCGCAGAGCTGAATTAAGCAGGGAAGCGGAGTCACGATCGACATACAGCGTCAGATTCGCATGCCGGCGCAGAATCGATGCCGGGATCTTTGGGCTGATCTCAGCTTCGAGACAAAGCTTGACCGCCCGCGCCTTGCGTTTGTCCGGCACAACCGAAATAATCGCGCGCGCTTTCATGATCTGCCGCGGAGACATGGAAATCGCGCGGGTGGGAACATCTGAGATATCCGAGAACCATCCCTCGCCTACCTGCTGCTTGCGGCAGGCCTCATCGAGTTCCACGATGATGTATGGATCTTCGGTCTCGAAATCCGCGGGCGGATCATTGAATGCGACGTGGCCATTCTCGCCGATTCCGACGAAGGCCAGGTCGATCGCCGCGGCATTGAGTTCTTCTCCAATCCTGCTCACCGCTGCCTCAAGATCGGCCGCATCCCCTTCCACGAAGTGGTACCGCATAATCCCAGTTCTGCTGATGAAATTGTCCAGCAGATATTTTCGAAAACTAGCGGGATGGCTCGCCGGCATGCCGACGTATTCATCCAGATGAAACATTTCCACCTTGGACCAGTCGATGAAATTCGCCCGCGTCAGGGCATGAAGGAATCGAAGCTGCGAGGCCCCTGTCGCGACCACGAGCCGGCAGTTGCCGCGATCGGCAATCGCGTCGCGGATCGACGCGGCAGCCTGTTCCGCTGCGGCTGCTGCCAGAGAGTCAGGATCCTGGAACATTCTCAAGAGCATGGTCGTTGAGCAAGCAAACGCGTACTGCGGAAATTCAACAGAACACAAGCATACTGCAAAGGCACAGTCCGCCGGGGACAGCGTAGCTGTTATATTCGTGCGTTAGCTGCCAGATATTCGGCAGCCTGCCCTGCATGGCTACATTTCTCCATCAGGATTTCCTTCTCTCGAATGAAATCGCCCGGCGGCTCTACCACGAGCATGCCGGGAAGCAGCCGATCGTCGACTACCACTGCCATCTTTCGCCCAAAGATATCGCTGAAAACCGCCGCTTCGCGAATCTGCATGAAATCTGGTTAGAAGGCGACCACTACAAGTGGCGCGCCATGCGGGCGAACGGCGTTGCAGAAAAGTACATCACTGGCGATGCCGCGCCCTACGAAAAATTCCTCGCCTGGGCGCGAACGGTCCCTTATACGCTGCGCAATCCCCTTTACCAGTGGACTCACCTCGAGTTGCAGCGTTATTTCGCAATTCAAGAACTGCTGGACGAGACCTCCGCGCCAGCAATCTGGGAGCGGGCAAACTCAGCACTGGCGGGCCTGACGACACAGGCCATTCTCAAAAAGTTCGGTGTGGAAGTGGTTTGCACCACCGACGATCCCACTGACGATCTTGAATACCATCGAGCCTGCACCAATTCTGATCTCCGCACCCGGCTCTTTCCGGCGTTTCGGCCAGACAAGGCACTTGCGATCGGACAGCCCGAATTTGCGCCCTGGCTGGGCCGGCTCGCTGAGGCAGCCAAAATCGAAGTCAGAAATCTGGCCAGCTTTCTCGACGCTCTGCGCCAGCGGCATGACTATTTTCACTCGCTGGGCTGCCGCTTGTCCGATCATGGCCTCGATCACTGTTACGCCAAGCCCTGCTCCTCTAGAATCGCGGCCGAGATATTTTCCAAAGCTCTCGAAGCCAAGGCCGTCACTCCAGACGAGCACGAGCAGTTCGCTTCGTTCATGATGTTATTCTTCGCCCGTCTCGACGCCGAAAAAGGATGGACCAAGCAACTTCATCTTGGCGCGCTGCGCAACGTGAACTCCGCCGCCCGCCGCCAAATCGGTCCCGATACAGGTTATGACACGATCGGCGATTTTCCGCAGATCAGGCCCCTGGCCGCGTTTCTCGATCTTCTGGCGCGAGAAAACGCGCTGCCGCAGATGATTCTTTACAACCTCAATCCCGCCGACACATTTTCATTCGCCACGCTGGCCGGTTCTTTCCAAAGCGGCGACCAGCCCGGCAAGATTCAATACGGCAGCGCGTGGTGGTTCCTCGATCAGAAAGATGGAATCACGGCGCAGATCGGCGCGCTCTCCAACGCCGGGCTGCTTTCGCGCTTCATCGGCATGGTTACCGACTCGCGCTCGTTCATGTCCTATCCACGTCACGAATACTTCCGGAGAATCTTGTGTGACATCATCGGACAGGATGTGGTTCGCGGCGAACTGCCCAATGACGAAGCATTACTCGTTCGCCTTGTGGAAGACATCTGCTATCACAACGCAAAGCGGTATTTGCGGCTGCCAATCGGCTAGAATATTCGGACAGGAATTTCGCGTAGAGATAGTTGCTGCAACTGCGCCGGCAGAGTCCGATTTTGCCGTCCGGGGAACGGCCGCTTCTCTGCGTCCTCCGGAGAGAATCGCAGTGCGCTTTTTCGGGCCTTCGTTCAAGCAGTTCCTCTGCCTCGCAGCCGCGGGCGCCCTTTCATGCTTCATTCTTTTAGCCGCCCTCAATGCTGCTGCCGATACCGCTGCCTTCGATCTCATCGGCCCCAAAGTGGAAGTTCGTGTCCAGCGTTCGGGGGTTACGCTTCCCATAGCTCAGGTCCCCTATCTCCAGCCTGCGGACCGGCTCTGGGTGCATGCCGACCTGCCCGACAGCCAGTCGGTGCGCTATCTGATGGTCATTGTCTTCCTGCGCGGAGCCACCAACCCTCCGCCGGATTCATGGTTTACCCGAGTCGAAACTTGGACGAGGCCGGTGCACGAAGAGGGCGTCTTTGTGCTGGTTCCCGACGAAGCCGAAGAAGCCCTCGTCTTTCTCGCCCCTGAAACCGGCGGCGCATTCAGCACCCTGCGCGCCGCGGTGCGTGGCAAGCCCGGCGCATTCGTGCGCGCTGCGCAGGACCTCGAGCAAGCCGGCCTCGACCGCCAGCGCCTCGAAAAATACCTTGAATCCGTGCGCGAGACCTATACCGCTGATCCCGAACAGTTGAAGGCGCATACCACCATGCTTGCCCGCAGCCTGAATATGCGGCTCGAACAGCAATGCTTCGACAAGCCCAGCGCGCAGCAGGTTCCCTGCCTCACGCAGAACACGGACCAGTTGGTGCTCGACGATGCCCACAGTCAGACGATGGTGCAGACGCTGACCTCGGGAGCGTCATCGGACCTGCTGGCCCAGATCAGCGCCAGTCCTACGGCCCGCGGCGGTTACTACAGCGCGTATGTAGGGGCAGTAGTCGATGTGGCGCGCATTCTCAGTACCGCTCACACCGCGCAGTATCAATACATTCCCGCTCTTTCCTTGCCGAAAGAGAATGATCTCAATCTTCGCCTGAACAATCCGCCTTCATTCCGCAATCCGAAGTCCGTGCTCGTAATTGGGCTTCCTCCTGTGCGGACCTCGCCCCCGCCGCCGCTCCGCGCTGTGGACGCCACCGGGCTTTTCTGCGCCGGCAAGCCCTCGTTGCTGCTTCAGGCCGATGGTGCGCCGCTGGTCTACGCCACCGAGCTTGCTCATAACTTCGTCCTGCATGTGGAAACCAAATCCGGCCACGGCATCGATCTTCCGGCAACGCCCGATCCGATGCGCGGCGGATTCGAAGTCAAGACCGAGGCGCTCCAATCTGCATCTGTCGACGGGGAATTCAGCGGGACACTGCGCGGAACCTGGGGTTTCCACACTTTCGACGGCCCCCGCTATCGCCTGCGCTCCTCGCGGCCCGCACAGTGGATCGTCGCCTCCAAAGACGCCAGCGCTCTCATCGTTGGCCGCGAAGACACGCTGCACCTTCAGTCCGCCGACGCTTGCTGCGTCAGCGCAGTGATGTTGAAAGATCAACAGGGCAAGATCATCCCGACAGAATGGAAAAGCGCGAAGCCCGACGAACTGGAAATCAAAGTTCCGCTGCAAACCGAGAATGCCGGTTGGGTGACCATGCTGGTCAAGAAATTCGGCCTGCACGAGATCGACGAAGTCCCGCTTCACACCTACGCCGAAGCAGGACGCCTGGATACTTTCGGGATCCACGCGGGCGATGACTATGGGATCCTGAAGGGCACGCGGCTCGATCAGGTTGCAAGCCTTGAAGTGAGCGGACTTCACTTCGCGCCGGGCGCTCTGATCCGTGCCAACCAGCAGGACGAGCTGAAACTGTCAGCCAACGACGCCACAGTCAAAGCGAAGCTGCATCCAGGAGATTCGATCGTCGTCCACGCCACGCTGAAAGACGGCCGTACGCTCGATTTGAAAACGGCTGTCGAAGACCCGCGTCCGGCAGTTACGATCCTCACCAAGAGCATTCAGCTCGACCAGGATTCGTCGCCCTCGGCGGTGCAACTGGGCAG
This sequence comes from Candidatus Sulfotelmatobacter sp., assembly GCA_036490405.1. Taxonomy (GTDB): domain Bacteria; phylum Acidobacteriota; class Terriglobia; order Terriglobales; family Acidobacteriaceae; genus Sulfotelmatobacter. The sequence goes on from DASXDY010000020.1 coordinate 38,016, forward strand.
CAACGATGAAGTGCCGCAGGATGGCCGCTTCAATTTTTTCCTCAAGACGCAAGTTCCCGAGGCTTTTCTTCCCACGGAAAGAATAGAAGTTGCAACCGGCGATGAGTCGTTTCGTGTTCTGTTGAGTTTCAAGGACGGCAACCTGACGATGCAGGACTCGAAAACGGTCCTGGCCGTATTGGATCCCATGAAACTGCTGGGGCCGTCGGCTTTCGGGCCGCTGAAATTCCGTCCCATCAGCGGAGACGGCATCAACGGCGACTGGCAGCCTCTGGTGAATCTGGTGCGCGTGCCGCTGCTCAAGGCCGTCCGCTGCGTAGTGCCGGAAAAGCAATGCACGCTCAGCGGAGACAAGCTATTCCTGCTCGATTCGGTCAGCGCAGACGCAGATTTCAGCAATCCCGTAACTGTGCCGGAAGGATTTGTCGAGGACGCGCTCGCGATTCCGCCGCCGAAAGGCAAGATGCTCTACATCAAGCTGCGCGACGATCCCGGAACCATCGACACGGTTGCGTTACCGATGTTTCCCCAGCAGTGAGAACGGAATCGCGCTGGAAATCTTCCGCGCCTCTTACTTGATGGTGAAGGCCAGCGTGAGCAGCGTCTTCTGCTCAACCTCATGCGCCTTAGCGCTACCGGTGGCCGGACTGGCCCCCGAACTGCGTTTTACGCTCAGCACCGGACGGTCGCCTGCGATACGCTTCAAGCGCGGGAGCATGTTGAACATCGCTCCCATATTCGCCGGCTCTTCCTGCACCCACACAATGTCAGCATGCTTGCCGTGACGATCGAACGCCGCGGTGACTTCCTGCTCGGGAAACGGATACATCTGCTCGAGTGCGACGATCGCCGTGCTCGTGTCTTTGCGCTTCTTGCGCTCAGCGCGAAGTTCGTGGACGATCTTGCCTGTGCAGATCAGGATGCGCTCCGCCTCACCGATTTCTATATCGGGAATCACATTGAGGAAGCTCTTGTGCGTGAAATCCTCGATCGGCGAACTGGCATCCGCGTGGCGCAACATACTCTTCGGTGTGAAGACGATCAGCGGCTTGCGCCAGTGGCGCAACGCCTGGCGCCTCAACAAGTGGAAGTATTGCGCGGCCGTTGAAGGCTGCGTGATCTGGATGTTGTGCTTGGCCGCGAGCTGAATGAAGCGCTCGATGCGCGCGCTGGAGTGCTCCGGTCCCTGGCCTTCATAGCCGTGCGGCAGCAGCAGCACGAGGCCTGAGAGCAGATTCCACTTCGCTTCTCCAGCGCTGATGAACTGGTCGATGATCGCCTGCGCGACATTCACGAAATCTCCGAACTGCGCCTCCCATAAAACGAGAGATTCGGGATAATCGCGGGAGTATCCGTATTCAAAACCGAGAACTCCGGCTTCCGAAAGAGTCGAGTTGTAGATTTCGCAGCGGGCCTGGCCTTCGGCGATATTTTCTAGCGGCACGTATTCGTTTTCGTTCTCGATGTCGATCAGCGCCGAATGGCGCTGGTTGAAGGTGCCGCGGCGCGTGTCTTGTCCAGACATGCGGACATGATTTCCACCTTTCACCAGGCTCGCGAACGCGAGGCCTTCGGCCATACCATAGTCAACGAGGCGCTTGCCTGTCCCCATTTCGGCGCGCTGCTCGAGAAGCTTCTTCACCTTGGGATGAATGTGGAAACTTTCCGGATAGGTCGTGAGCTTTGACGTAAGCTGGGCGAGTTCTTCGGCTGATAGCCCGGTTTCAACTTCGAATTCTTGTTTGTGCAACCCGCCGAAGTAGCCGTCCCAGTATTTGGGCAGGTCTCGCATCGTGGGCTTGGTCTTCGCGCTTTTAGCTTTCTTCTGCGCTTCTTCGAATTCAGCCTTGATCGCATCGGCTTTGGATTGCGCGTCCGTCGCGCCGATGTCGTCCGCGTAAATTTCCCACAGCGGCGGATGATCTTTGATTTTCCTGTAAAGCAGCGGCTGCGTGACCGTCGGATCGTCGACTTCGCTGTGCCCATGCCGGCGATAGCCGATGAGATCGATCACAACATCGGTGCCGAATTTATAGCGATACTCGGTCGCAAGGCGCGCTACGCGGACGACCGCGTCGACATCCTCGGCGTTGACGTGAAAAATCGGAATCGACTGCCGTCGCGCAATGCAAGCGGCGAACCGTGTCGAATGTTCTTCGGTATAGCTGGTCGTGAAGCCGAGCAGATTGTTGACGACCACATGAATGGTGCCCCCGACCGTATAACCGGGAAGGTCGGCGTAGTTCATGGTTTCGGCGAGAATGCCTTGGCCGGCAAAAGCCGCGTCACCGTGCACCAGCAGGGGCAGATACTTTTCCCGCCCGTTTTCCGCGGTGCGGTCCTGCTTGGCACGCGTGCGGCCGACGGTCACTGGATCGACCGCTTCAAGGTGGCTCGGGTTCGAAACCAGATGGATGTGAACCTTGCCGCCGCTGCGCGTTTCGTATTCACCGGTCGCGCCCATGTGATACTTCACATCGCCTGATCCCAGCACGCTGCGCGGGTTCACGTCTTCAAATCCAGCAAAAATCTCTTCCGGCGGCCGCTTCGCGACATGGGCGATGACGTTGAGCCGTCCGCGATGGCTCATGCCCATCACCAGTTCGACTGCGCCCTGCTTTGCCGCGGAGTCGAGTACTTCATCCACCAGCGGAATCAGCGCAGTCACGCCTTCCAGCGAAAAACGTTTATTTCCGAGATAGCGCTGCTGCATGACCTGTTCGAAGATGTCAGCGCGCATCAGCAGGTCAAGGATTCGTTGTTGGTCCTCCTGCGGCGGTTCAGATTCCATCTGCTCATAGACCCAGTTGCGCCGGTCGGGGCGATAGAGATGATTGATCTCAACGCCGATCGTGCTGGAATAAATGGCGCGGGCCTGGCGGGCATATTCGCCTTCCGTCTCGAGTTCGGGAGTGGGCCGCGGGCGGAGAAAGCCGAGAGGATCGAGATCGCCTTCCAGATATCCAAATTGGCGATACGCGGAAAAAATCCGCTCGCGCTCGGGATCGGAGCCGTTGGAGGATTGCGGAACTTTCGCAGAAGTTTTGCTTTTCGTAATAGGCATAAATGCGCAGATACTAGGATAAAGGATGCGGCGTGAGATGTGCGAGATTCGCGGTCGAGACAGTTCGTGCCTTTGGCACCGTCGGCGTTTGTCATCCTGAACGGAGCCGTTTTTCAGGCGGAGTGAAGGATCTCCATTGCCCATTAATGCTGGTGCGCCGCGGGATCCCCCGGTCCGCCGGTAAAGACGCGGCCCTTCGGGATGACGTCCTCGGTGGGTTCCGCATTCACTAAGGACTATTAAGGATTCTGATGAAATCGATCATTCTGCTGTCAGGCCCGGTCGGGGCGGGCAAGACCGAAGTCGCGAGAGAGCTGGTCAACGAACTTGACGGCCCTGTGGCAAATATCGAAGGCGATAAGTTCTGGTTCTTCATCGCCAAGGGCGGGCGGGAATTGGGTCAGAAGAAGAACTTCAGGACCATTATGGCCGCGATGACCGCAGCGGCGATCCCCTACGTCATGGCTGGCTATCATGTCATTCTCGATTTCTCGATTCCGCCATGGTTTCTTGAGGCGGCCTGCAAGATCGTCAAGAAGCGAGAGATTCCTCTCGATTTCGTGGTTCTGCGCCCGAGCGAGAAAGTTTGCGCCGAGCGGGCCGCCTCGCGAGCCCAAGGGCAGATCTCCGACTACACGCCGTATCGCGAGCTGCATGCGGCATTCGACGAGGCGGAGCGTTATATCATCCATGACGACACAAGTGACGCGGCGACTGTCGCCAAACTGATCCGCAAAGGGCTGGATGAAGGAAAATTCCGCCTCGACTAACCCCAGTTGATTTGCGGCAAGATAGCACCAGGACACATGCCATGAATACACCCGGTGTTCCGATACTGGTCGGCATTCCTTTCGACGCGCAGTCTTCGTACCTGCGCGGGCCGGCCGGCGCTCCGCCGAAGATCCGCGAGGCGCTGGCTTGCGACGCCTCCAACAGCTGGACCGAAACTGAAGTGGATCTGGGCGTCGCCGGAATCTATGAAGATGCCGGCGATTTGCAGCTCAACCAGCAAGAAGCGTTTGCCGTCATAGAAAACGCATTGGCCCGGCTGATCGATTCCGGGAAGCGGCCCGTCTCCCTTGGCGGCGATCATTCCATTACGTTTCCGATTGTGAAGGCGTTCGCGAAGCGATATCCGGAACTCACGATTTTTCATTTCGACGCCCATCCGGATTTATACGACGAGTTCGAGGGCAACCGGCTGTCGCATGCCTGCCCATTTGCGCGCATCATGGAAAACGGACTCGCAAAACGCCTGGTTCAAATTGGCATTCGGACGATCAACCGTCATCAGCGCGAGCAGGCGCAGCGATTCGGCGTGGAAGTGATGGAGATGCGCGCTCTTCCGGCTTACGCGAAGCTGAAGGCCTCCGGGCCGGTTTACATCACGTTCGATCTGGATGTGCTCGACCCGGCCTTCGCGCCGGGGATTTCGCATCGCGAGCCGGGAGGGATGTCAGTGCGCGAAGCCATCGCGCACCTGCACGCGATCGAAGGCCGGATCGTTGGCGCCGACGTCGTCGAGTACAACCCGGTCCGCGATCTCGATGGGATTACTGCAACCGTCGCGGCCAAGATCCTGAAAGAAATTCTCGGCAAGATGATCGGAGCAAGATGATCGAGACATAAAGTCGCCCGCCCGGTCAATGTTTGCGGATAAGCACGAATCATCGTCAACGACCAACGGCAGAAGTTCTAGGCCCGCTCGCAAAACACGATTTCCGCGCAGCAATAACCTGTTCCGAGCATGTAAAATCGCCGGGCATGAAATTCGTCAGTTTCGCCGCCGCTTGGGGTTTGCTGATGTTTGCCGCAGGTTGCGGCGGAAGCGGAATGAGTTCAGGCGGAGGTACGATCACACCACCTCCTCCTCCATCGGCCACGATCACGGTAACCAGCGTCCCGATTCAGCCGTTCAGCGTGGCGATGTCTACTTCGTTTCAGCCGGCGGAGTGGGACTATCAGTTCTTCACTCTGAATCCCACGGCGACCACAACACTGGGCAATCTCACTCCTCATCACATTCGCTTGCAGGGAGTTTCGCAGGGCGTTCCGCAAGGCGCGGAAGCGACGAGTTCGACCGCCTGGGACTTTTCCAAACTCGATGCAATTACGCAGCCGGTGTTGGGCGTAGGCGATCACAGCCCCGAATTCCAGATCGCCAAGGCACCGGCGTACATGTACGCGGGCAACAACAGCGGCGACAGCTTTGTGGATGGGACATTCGCCGCATTTTCGACCTACGCGCAGAACCTGGTCGAGTACTACAACACCGGCGGATTCACTGCGAACAGCCAGCTTTATGTCTCTCCCGCGTCTGCGCAGGGTGAGAAGATCGCTTGGTGGGGTATTTACAACGAGCCGAATATCAACAACAACCTGACTCCGCAACAGTACGCCACGATGTACAACGCAGTCGTGCCGGCGATGCAGGCGATCGATCCCACAATCAAATTCGCCGCGCTGGAACTGGCCGACTTCTCCGGCCAGGTGGCAGCCTGGGTGCCGACGTTCGTCAGCAACGTGACGGCGCATGTTGACGTCATGGCTACGCATTTCTATTCCACTTGCAACCAGCAGGACCGCGACGACGTCGTCTTCCGCTCGATCCCCGGATTCGCAGCCGACGTACAGGCAATCTATGCCAGCATGGTGACCAATCCCGCGCTGGCGAACGTTCCCGTCTGGGTGACCGAGAACAATGTGAACGCCGACTACGACGCGGGCGGCGGCATCAGCGCCTGTAATGGCACAACCTTCGTTCCCGATCCCCGCGGATCGAGCCCCTTCTTCGCCGCCTGGCGTCCCTATGTTTTTTCGCAGCTGGGAAAGAACCGGGTGCAGGCCCTCTATCATTGGGATTTCGACGCCGACCAGCAATTCGGAGAAGTCGACTACAATACAGGCGCGCTGCAATTAAGTTATTGGGTGGACTATTGGCTGGGTCAGGAGTTCCCGCCGGACGCGGGATCTCAGTTGCTGCAATTCACGTCTACGGATGACATGGACCTGGAAACGTTGCCCGTGATCAAGTCGGACGGCAGCGTGGTAGTAATGATTGCGAACCACGCGCTGAACTCGGTCACCGACAACAATGGGCCCGGAGTCAGCAAGACTGTCGCCGTGGATGTTTCAGCATTGGGGACTTTTTCCAGCATTAGCTGGCTGACAATCGATAAGAATACGAATGTCCAAATTGGGCCGACCGCTGCGGGGATTCAGCCGGAAGGGACGATTCCAGTCACGTTGAACGGATATTCCGTGGGATTTCTAACTTTGAAGCCATAGTCCGAGCAACTGAATCAAATCCCTGTCGTGCAAGAGTGATCGCAACCTAAGTTTATGAGAAAACGTTCTTACCTGATCGAAGCACTGTTGATCTCGGGACTGTCGGCGGCAACAGTCGGCTGCTCGGGTAAAGCGGCCGGGCCGCAGGCTGGCGGATTCCCAGCTATGCCGGTGAAGGTGCAGGTGGCGCAGCCGGTTCCCGTCAGCGACAGCTCGGAATACGTCGCGACGCTGAAGTCGCGGGATTCGGCCGTGATTATGCCGCAGGTCGAAGGCGTGCTCACGCAGATATTCGTTCACTCCGGCGAGCGCGTCGCCGCCGGCGCCCCTTTAATGGAGATCGATCCCCTCAAGCAGCAGGCCACGGTGAAAAGCCAGGAGAGCGCCCGCGCCGCCCAGCAGGCAAACCTCAGTTGGGCCAAGCAGCAGTACGAACGCACGCAGGGTCTCGCAGCGGCTGGTGTGGTCAGCAAGCAAGATCTGGACCAGGCCAAAGCCACGTTGGACGCGGCCCAGGCCCAGATGGATTCCCTCGAATCCCAAGTCCGTGAGCAGGAAGTCCAACTGCACTATTACAAAGTCGTGGCCCAGCGCGGCGGCATTGTCGGGGACATTCCGGTCCATGTCGGCGATCGCGTTTCGACCACGACGCAGTTGACCACCGTCGATCAGCCCGGCACTCTCGAAGCCTACGTCTATGTGCCGATCGAACATTCCGCCCAGCTGAAAATGAACTTGCCCGTACAGATTCTCGACAGCGCCGGAAAAGTCATCGCCGATTCCAAAGTAAGTTTTATCTCGCCGCAGGTCGACAACACCACCCAGACCGTGTTGGTCAAGGCGCGGATTGCCAATGGGAACGACGCGCTCCGGCAGTCGCAATACATTCGCGCCAGGGTTGTCTGGGGAACGCACCAAAGCCCGGAGGTCCCGATCCTTGCCGTCTCGCGCTTGGCCGGACAATATTTCGCGTTCGTGGCTGAGCCGGAGAAGGGCGGTTTTGTCGCGCGCCAGAAGCCGCTCACAATCGGGCAGACCGTGGGCAATGATTTCGAAGTGCGCGAGGGCATCAAGCCGGGGGACAAAGTGATTATTTCGGGAACCCAGTTTCTGATGGATGGGGCGCCTGTGGTGCCGCAGAGTTAGCTGCAGGCTGCAAGTGAGAACGAAAATTCAAAAAACGATGACCGCCGAGGACGCCAGGGACGCAGAGGAATAGGAAATAAAAACGAGCAGCTCATTCCTTCTGCGCACTCGGTGTTCCCGGCGGTTAAGTTTGTCGTAACCCGTACTTCCCATGTTTGTCGATATATTTCTCAAACGCCCGGTCTTCGCCACCGTCTGCTCGATGCTGATCGTGCTCGGGGGCGCTGCCGTCATTCCCACGCTGCCCATCTCGCAGTTCCCGAATTTGACGCCGCCGCAGGTGGGCGTGACCAGCGTGTATATCGGCGCCAGCGCGCAGACCGTCGAGAGCGCCGTCACGATTCCGCTCGAGCAGCAGATCAACGGCGCCGAGGGCATGAAATACATGACCTCGACCAGCGGCAATGACGGCACCAGCAATGTCACCGTCACCTTCGATCTGACGCGCGACCCCGACTTGGCCACGGTCGATATCCAGAATCGGGTGAATACGGCGCAAGGACGTCTTCCCGGCGCGGTGAAATCGGTCGGCATCACTACCCAGAAAACTTCGCAGAACTTTGTTTTTGGCGCGGCGGTTTTCGCCGATCAGCAGAAATATTCGACGCTCTTCCTCAGCAATTATCTCGACGTCTACGTTCGCGACGCGCTCAAGCGCATACCCGGCGTCGCGGATGTCATTATCTTCGGCGAGCGCAAATACTCCATGCGTTTGTGGCTCGATCCCGTGCGCATGGCCGGCCGTGGACTGACCGCGACTGACGTGGTATCGGCTTTATCGGAACAGAACGTCGAGATCGCCGCCGGACAAGTCGGCCAGCAGCCCTCAGTTCCGGGGCAGCAGTATCAGGTGAGCGTGCGCGTTGTCGGCCGGCTCAGCGAGCCCGGCCAGTTCGACGATATCATCCTGAAAACGAACGCTGACGGCACGCTCGTGCGCCTCCGCGATGTCGGCCGCGCCGAACTTGGCGCGGAAAACTACAGCAACGATCTGCTCTTCAACGGACAGGAAGCGGTTGGTATGGGTGTGACTCAGCTCTCGACCGCCAATGCTCTCGATGTCGACCGCCGGGCGATCACCGAGCTCGATCGCCTCTCCAAAAGTTTTCCTCCCGGCATGCACTACAAAGTCGCGTTCGACACCACCGATGCCGTGGGCGAGTCCATTCGCGACGTCGTGTTCACCGTAGGTTCGGCGATCGCGCTGGTCATCCTCGTAATTTTCATCTTCCTCGGTGACTGGCGCACCACGATGATTCACTTCATCGCGACCCCGGTTGCGCTGATCGGAACGTTCATCTTCGTGAAGCTGCTCGGCTTCTCGATCAACACGCTGACGCTCTTCGGAATTACGCTCGCGACCGGCCTGGTCGTCGACGACGCCATCGTTGTAATCGAAAACATCGAGCGCCATATCACCGAGGGCGAGCACGATTCCCGCAAAGCCGCATCGGCCGCGACAGCTGAAATTACCGGCGCAGTCATCGCCACCTCGCTCGTCCTCGTGGCCGTATTCGTGCCCGTGGCATTCTTCCCGGGAACGACCGGAATTCTCTTCCGCCAGTTTGCGCTGACGATTGCGTTCTCCATCGCCATCTCCGCCTTCAACGCCTTGACTCTGGCGCCGGTCCTGGCCGCATTTTTCCTGAAAGACTCCCACCGCCAGAAATGGTGGTGGCTGCGCAAGTTTGACGAAGGCGTTTCCGCCATGACCCGCGGATATCGCGCTTTGTTGCACCACGTGCTCGACTACAAGTTCGTCATGGTGGTCCTGTTTTTCATCGGCCTGGGTGCGACGTATTACGTTTTGAAGCATGTTCCCACCGGCTTCGTTCCCGACGAAGACCAGGGCTATTTCATCATCGTGATTCAGGCCCCGTCCGGCGCTTCGCTGGAGTACACCAAAGGAATCGGCAAGCAAGTCTCCGACATGCTGGCTGACATCAGTGAAGCCGAGGGGACATTTTCGATTGCCGGGTTCAGCTTCGCCGGTTCCGCCTCAAACCAGGGGCTCATTTTTGTTCCGCTGAAGCCCTACTCGCAGCGCAAGGGCGAGCAGCACACAGCTACCGCCATCGTGAACCGCGTGCGTCCGCGCCTGTTTGGAGTTTCGGGCGCAATCGTTTTTGCCACCCTGCCGCCGCCCATCCAGGGCCTCGGGCAATTCGGCGGCTTTCAGTTTGTCGTACAGGATCTCACCTCGCACAAGCTGGAAGAGTTGTATGCGGCGACGCAGGGGCTGATCCGGGAGGCCAGCCAGCGTAAAGACCTGGTCCGTCTGTTCAGTTCGTTTACCGCGAACGATCCGCAGTATCTGGTCACCATCGACCGCGAAAAAGCCAAGAGCCTGCGCGTCCCCCTGTCGCAGATCAACGACACCCTCGGCGTCTACATGGGTTCGGCCTACGTCAACGATTTCGATTTCAACAATCGCTCCTACCGCGTCTATGTTCAGGCTGACAAACAGTTCCGCGCATCGGCCAAAGATATGAAGGAGTACTACGTGCGCGCCGACAGCGGGGCCATGGTGCCCCTCGACAACCTGATCACCGTGGAACAGACAACCACTCCGCAGGTCATCAGCCACTACAACCTGTTCCGCTCCGCCGAAATCGACGGCTCTCCTGCGCCCGGTTACAGCTCCGGCCAGGCAATCGCCACCATGGAAGGTCTGGCGAAGAAATTGCCGCAGGGATTTTCCTACAGCTGGACCGGCCTTTCACTCGAAGAGCTCGCAGCCGGAGGGACCTCGCTGGTTCTTTTCGGCCTGGGCACCCTCGTCGTCTATCTGACGCTGTCCGCGCAATACGAAAGCTTTGTGCTGCCCTTCATCGTGTTGCTGGCGGTTCCGATGGCGCTGCTCGGCGCGTTGGGCGCGCAGTGGATCCGCGGACTCCAAAACGATGTCTTCTGCCAGGTCGGACTCGTCATGCTGGTCGGCCTCGCCAGCAAGAACGCCATTCTGATCGTGGAATTCGCTGAACAATTGCGCGAGCGCGGAGTTCCGCTGGTGGAATCGGCTGTCCAGGCTGCCTCCATCCGGCTCCGCCCGATTCTCATGACCTCGCTGGCCTTCATTCTCGGCGTCGTGCCGCTGGTCTTCGCAACCGGCGCCGGCGAGAACGGCCGTCACTCCGTCGGCACTACCGTGTTCGGCGGCATGATCATGTCCACGGTGCTCAATCTGTTCTTCATCCCCGTGCTGTATTTGATCATCGAGGGTTGGCGAGAACACGGGAAGAAACCACAGGTCACGGCTGAGGCCGAATAGCTGAGGCGGCCTCAGTGTTGCCCTTCGGTGCTGTTGATCACCTTCGCGTAGGATCCATCCCCGGTCGCGCCGCTTTGGCTGGGCTGTCCGACAGCCTGAAAATACGGCAGTTGATCCTGTGGCGGCAAAGCGATGATCGGAATCTGAACACTCCCCGGCCCGCATAATCCGTTCGTGGCCGGTAACACGCAGTAATTGGGGTCGTAGGCGAGCAAGGCGTCAAGGTAATAAAGCTCCAGGATTGTCATGTGCCGCTGAACAGCGAACGGCAGCAGAGTCCTGAGATCGCCGGTCGATTGACTCGTGCCGGAAAGCTGCACCGGCGCGGAAAGTCCTAATGGCTGTAACTCCAGGGGAATTCCGATTTTCGCGTAAGTCTTAAACGCTCCGCACCAGTCCGAAGTGCAATTGCCGCCGGCCGCATAGTTGGTAACGTCGCTAACTTGCAGGCCCTGGCTGCCGATTCCGTTGGCCGCCCCCGCCCCGTTCTTAAAGCTGACCGCAGTCTGCGCTTCGTCGTCCGCGTAGCTGACGTCGGCATTCGCCCCGCTGCCCGCCTCGTTCAGCGGATCGAGAATCTGCATCTTCGGATTCTGCGACTGCACGAACTGGTCGATATCGGTGTAGTACGCAAGCCAACCATCGCGCGTGTAGGTGTTCGGAGCCGCAAGCTGTTCCATATTTTGTTGGCATAGCGGAAAGGCCTCTCCGCCGGCCGCGCGTCCGACGCGCAAGTAAGAGATCTGCGAGAGATTGGGCGACGCGTTGTAGTGCAGAATGGCGGCGGCAACGAACGCCTCCCACGCGGACTTATAAGGCGTCTCATAGGGGACGGGAAATGATTGCTGCTCGCTGACCGTCGTGCCCGGTGTCGTCGCGCCGCCTGCGGTGGTGACGCCCGTCTGATATTGGAATGTCGTGCTGGTCGCGTTCTGAACGGTCACGCCACTTTGCCCGGTGATGTTGAAATCGGAAGGCGTCGTTCCGCCCACCCAGATCGTGTCGCCATTGGAGTAACCATGGTTGGGTTCGGTCACGGTTACGAGACCACTCGCGCTACGCGTCATCGAAGTTGCGATCGCGCCCAAATAGTTTGAACAGCCGTCTTTGTTGGCATTGATCAGGTCGATGTTGCCCGATGCAGTGTGTGCTGCCCAAGTCGGTTCGCTCACATATTTCGGAGTAAGAGTATTGAAGCATGTATTGTCGAGCAAACAATTCGACGCTGCGCCACCGATCCCGGCCAGCACTACATTCATCTTCTTCGACCCAGACTGCGCATTAAACCAGCCCGAGTTCGCGTTATCGACATTTGACCAGTTGTAAGAATGCGTCCAGCCGGAAGCATCCAGCTGGCAGGTATCGGTGCCAACTGGAGCGCAGGTAGCCAGGCCCGGCTGCGAAGTTTCCACCTGGCTCCACGGCGTCGCCACAGTCACGCCTTCGATGGAAGGCTGGCTCATGACCGTGTTCATGAAATGCGAATAGTTCGCGTCGTTCGCGGCAGGCGGGAAAACTACATAAACATGTGTGAACTGTCCGGGGCCGGTCGAACCTCCGCCGCAGGAGATGAGCAGACTCAACGCCAGCGCGCTCGCCAGAACAGAGATCGTCCTCATACTTCGGGGCACAAAAAATCCCTCAACCATTTCCGCGCTTCAAGTCAGGAGAGGTACTTGAATACTGAAGTGGAATAGCAGTGCAGGCCACCACGCACGAGCGAAACTCACATCTCCGCTGACCAAACAACTACACACGGCCTAAACACAAAGCTTGGCAGGAAGTTTCGGCGCGCCATGCGCCGGAGTTATTTTTTTCTCGCTGGAGCCGTGGCTTGCTTCTTGTTCTTCGCGCGTGCAGCTTTTCGCCGCATTTTGGCCATCCATTCCCGCGAATACATGGTTCCGCGGCATTTGGCAGAACCGCAGTGGCACGGTGCGGGGTCTTCATCGTCGTAGAGGTTGTAGTCCCACACCAGTTCTTCACCCGGCGTGATATTACGCAGAGCGAAAAGCCAGACCCGCCCCTTGACCTCGTCCACTTCGCAGTTGGGATCGCAGGAGTGGTTCAGATACGCCCCCATTCCATGACCGTCGATCACGGTCTTGCCATCCTCCAGCCCATAAAGATACGTGCGCGGGGAATGATCGTAGCGCCGGTCGGCCTCTTCCGGCGTGATGCGCTCGCCCGCGTACTCGACCACGCGGGCCCCTTTGCGAATGGCGCTGGTGGTGAAAACGCCGACGGAATGAATAGGTGAGGGACGCACGACCAAAGGCATAGCTTTAATTTCGCATGGGCAAGGATTTTGTGGAATAGGAAAAACAATGAATTGAAGAAGAACGCTTCAGGCCACCGCCCAGGCGTGATAGACTTCGCGGGCCTGCTCGGAAACCCTCCGCAACCGGGCCGTTTCCGGCTTCCCTTGCGGACTTTGGGGCGATTGGCTGTGCGGCGGGAAACGCGGCAATTGCGTTTCGCCGGCAGTAGCGGAGTTCAATTCTTGTGCCGAGGTGATTTCATGCGTGTAATTCGAGCAGTCGCCGTGGTCCTTGTAGTTCTATGCGGAACAATTCTTTCCGCCGCAGCCCAAAATGCCAAAGCTAAAGCCCCTACCATGATCGACCAGGCGAAAGCCTACTGCACTTCCACCGGCGGAATGGTTGAGCAGCGCAGTGCCGTCTACGGCACCAACAATCCTCAAGAGGATTGGCTCTGGCTCGCCGGATCGGAACTTTTCTGCCAGTACACGCTGGCCGATGACGGCTCCCGCATTCATCTCAACATTATTACGCTGTTCTCGCCCAAGCCCAGTCTGGCCGCGCTCGCCTATTACGCGCAGGTTCCGTGGAATGGCCAGGGCAACGGCAATCCGGCGTCATTCTATTGCACGCAACTGGGCGGAGCCGAAATCGGCGCCACCGACTTTGCCGGTGGAGGCTGGGTCCTTCTGGGCAGCATCGACGAAACGCTCGAGGCCTGCATGTTCCCCGACAACTCGACTATCGATTCCTGGGGACTTTTCTACCACTCCGACAACATCGTGCGCGGCATCGACTTGTCGACCGTACTGAAGTATCCCAATCCGTACGCCGCGGCGAAGAAGAAATAATCTGCCGCAACTTCAGGCGCCGGATCTGAGTCCTCGCTTGGCTCAGGTCCGACGCTTCGCTTTTTCCTACGGATCGTAGACCTGGCTCCCGAATCCTTGCCGGCGCGCCGACTCCTGCATCTCCTCCAGTTTCTTCTGCTGCTCTTCCAGTTGCGCCTTCATAGTCTCGACTTCCTGCTGCTTCTGCTGCTGGCGCTCATTCCATTGCGCGCAATTCTGAACACAATTTCCGCCCGCATAGTGAATGGAGTCACCTTCGCTCGCAATTCGCTGCTGCAAAGCCGCGATCGCCTCTTTCTGCGATTGGATTTGCGCTTTCCACTGCGCCGCCGCGCCATCTCGGTTGCCGCCTTCGACTGTGGGGGCATCCGGTTCCGGCCTTTCAGAATTCTCTCGAGTTTCGGGCGTCTCTATTGCTGCTGCTGTGTGGGCAGGCAACTCTTCGTTGGTAATGACATGGTTCGCCGCGCGGACAGGTTTGGCCGCAGTGTTTGCAGTGTTCGCGGGGTGGGAATCCTGATTCGGCGCGACCTTCGCGGGCGCGTCTTTGTCTTTCCGCTGCTTCTGCTGGCGCGTCTGGCGGGCAATGTCACCGAGAGACGGCGCGTCGTCTTGCGCATGCGCAGAGACACTCAAGAAAATGCCGGCGGCCACGAAGAAAACAAGCTTTCGCATGGACGAACCTCCCGCAGCCGCGGATCACACGGCGCTGACCGATGCTAGCCCCACCCGCCCCGTCGGCGGAGGTTACGTTCGTTCAGGCGACGGGTGGAGTCCCTCGGATGTTGCCGTGTTCCAGGAATCACAGGGCTCGTATAAGCGCAAGAATTCAGGCATGCCACAAGTGCCTTCAGGAAGAAACAACGCCTGGTGTGGGATTCAATAGCTAGCTTTAAACGACCCAAATCTTGGTGTCAGACTGGATCTCATCATTCAATTTGCGGGACGATCTTAGGATTTTGTAAATTCGGCGATCAACCCATCCAGCGCGCCGAGCAATGCCTGATTTCCTTGCCGGGGATACCCCGCCAACGCTTCCCGATACTCCGGCAAGTTGTAAAGAAACGATTCCACACGCTCTTTGTTCAACTCTTCCCAGTACGCTCCGTACCCCGACTTCAGCAGCCAATACGCATTGAAAATCTGCTCGAACTGGTGGCTGACCGGCACCGCAAGGTAAGGCTTGCCCAGATGCAAAGCCTCGGTCACCAGAGAAAATCCAGAATTCGCAATGACCGCGCGGCAGTTCACCAGGTCCGAGAAGAATCCATCGAGCGATGGCTTTTTGAAAACTACATTGCCTTCGTTACCCTCGCGTCCGAAGCCATAAGCGACGAATTTACAGCGAACCGACGCCAGCAGCTTCGCCAACGCCGGCGCGGGCGAGGTCACATAAACCAACACATGGTCACCCTCATGCGGAGCAGCCTCGAGAATCTCCCGCCGCAGCAACGGCGGAAACAAGAACGTGTTCCGCTTGCGGATCGCCGCCTTGAAAAACGAAATTACCAGATACGCATTGGCCCGTGGCGTCATTAATTTGGTCACGATCTTCGCCGCGGCCGCATCTCTGCGATATTTCTTCGGATAAGAAACCACCGCATTCGTCAGGCAGTGCTGGTTATCGATCGAGATGACCGGCAAACCTTTCTTGTGGCCGATGTGGCACGTCAGTGGCTCGAAGTCGGTAATAACGAGATCGATCTTTTCCTTATCAACTAGATCTTTCAGCCGGGACAGGCTTTGAGCGGCCTGCGGAACCGTGATCAGGTTCTTGGCAATCGTGCGCTTATAACGAACGCGATTGTTGACGTAAGCAAATCGGAACCCATAAATCTCCGTAACATCGAATTGCGACTTGAGATTTTGCAGCCCGCGGTCGAAAGACGCGACATGCAAGCGATGCCCAAGCGCAGCAAGATGCGTAAGGACTTCCCTCGCCCGCGTCGAATGCCCGGCGCCTTCGCCGTTGACTCCGTAGAGAATGTTGGCCATGGCCGAAGGGCGAGTATATCCCGCCCGACTCGCGATATACTCATGTTCCAATAGCCGTACCGACCGTCCTACCGAGGATCGAGACCATGTGCCGAAGCCTTTTAACCATTGCCGCCTTCATCTGTCTGAGTGCATTTTGTTTTTCGCAGGCCCCCGCTCCAACATTCTCGAAAGATGTGGCCCCGATTCTCCAAAAGAACTGCCAGACTTGCCATCGCCCGGGTGAGGCCGCGCCATTTCCTCTGATTACCTATGAGCAGGTGCGGCCTTGGGCAACCAGCATGAAGCGTGTGGTTTCGCAGAAAATCATGCCGCCCTGGTACGCCGATCCCAAAGTCGGACACTTCGCCAACGATCGCTCCCTCACCCAGCAGGAAATCTCCACCATCGTTGCGTGGGCCAACGCCGGAGCGCAGGAGGGCGATCCCAAAGACTTGCCCCCCGCGAAAAACTGGGTCGAAGGCTGGGGAATGCCCAAGCCCGACGTTGTCTTTCAACTGCCTCACCCGTTCCAGGTGCCGGCGTCAGGCATCGTCGAATATCAATACGTAATCATCCCCACCGGCTTCACCAAAGACATGTGGGTGCAGGCCGCTGAAGCGCGCCCCACCGACCGTTCCGTGGTACACCACATCATCGCCTACCTGCGCGAGCCGGGATCGAATTACTTCAAAGGCCAGAAGCCGGGAGTTTTCTTCGAAGCGCCGCCGCCGAAACAGGATGACAAAAATGACACCAGCGCGCTGGCCAGCGACTTCCTCATCGGCTACGCCCCCGGCCAGCCCGCGGAAATCCTTCCTCCGGGCCAGGCCAAGCTGATCAAAGCCGGCTCCGACATCGTGCTTGAAGTCCACTACACGCCGAACGGCAAAGCGACTACGGACCAGACCCGCGTCGGACTCCTTTTCGCGAAAGAACCTCCGAAGGAACGTGTGCTGACTCTCTCCGCCGTCAACGGCACCTTCAAGATTCCGCCGGGCGATCCCGACTATCGCGTCGACGCCACCTTCGACATCCCGCAGGATGTCCGCCTGATCAGCCTCCATCCCCACATGCACATGCGCGGCAAGGATTTCGAATACCGCATCGTCTTCCCCGACGGAAAAACCGACACGCTCCTGAAGGTGCCCGCCTACAACTGGCGCTGGCAGCTCTGGTACAACCTCCCCGAACCGATTACGCTGCCCAAAGGATCCAAGATCGAGTGCACCGCCCACTTCGACAACTCGCCAAATAATCCGGAGAATCCTGATCCCACGAAAACCGTCATCTGGGGCCAGATGAACTCCGATGAAATGATGGTGGGATTCTTCAATCTGGTCTTCGACGCGAAGCTGCCGGCAACCGATCTGCTCTCGCGGCCCAAGGTCGAGCCAGTAGCCAAGAACTGAGGATGGAAGAAAACCGGAAGTCCAGCCGGCACTGCGCCAGTCGGAACTAGCGATCCCTGTCCCGGCGCGTCATTCCGAAGGTCCGCGTTTTTTCAGCGCGGCCCAGGAATCTCACGCGGAGCATAATACGTTTCCGCGTCCAAGCGGGGCCGTGCCGGATGCTACTCTAGTTCGCGATCAAGCATGCGCGCCGCGTCCCAACCCCTCCGCATCGCCATCGACACTGGCGGCACCTTCACCGACTGCGTCTGGATCGACCCCACGACCCGCCAACTCCGCATGTTGAAGGTGTTTTCGACTCCGGCAGATCCGTCGCAAGCCATCGCCGAAGCACTCCACCAGATAGCTCCCGGCGGAGAGTTCATCCTGCTCCACGGCACCACCGTCGGCACCAACACGCTGCTCGAGCACAAGGGAGCGCGCGCCGCGCTCGTGACCACCGCCGGATTCGAAGACGCCATCGAAATCGGACGCCAGGCCCGCCCCAAGCTCTACGACTTTTTCTTTGACCGCATCGAACCTTTGGTCCCGAAAGATCTGCGATTCGGAGTGAAAGAGCGTACCGCAGGCGACGGAGAAATCCTGACTGCGCCCTTGCCGGAAGAAATGCGCGCTCTGGCCGATCGCATCACCGCCGCCAACCCACAATCGATCGCGATCTCGCTGCTCTTTTCATTCGCAAATCCTGCAAATGAGGACGCTGTCGCGCGAGCTCTGGCTTCGTTGCGTGTTCCACTCTCCGTCTCGCACGTAATTCTGCCCGAATTCCGCGAATACGAGCGCACCTCGACGGTCGTAATCAATGCCTATCTGCAACCTGTGATGAAGCGCTACTTGGAAAATTTGCAGACGCGTTCCAGTAGTGCCGCGAAAAGCACCGTGGAAGAGCGGCGCTTCAGCGCCGCGAAAAGGCAAAAGGAAAAGCGGGCTTCAGCCCCTGCCCGCATCTTCGTCATGCAATCTTCCGGTGGCATCACGTCGCTCGCCACGGCCGCCCGCGAACCCGCCCGCACGGTCCTCTCCGGCCCCGCCGGGGGCGTTGTCGGTGCCCTGGCCTCCGCTCGCGCCAGCGGATTCCACAACATCATCGCCTTCGACATGGGAGGCACGTCCACCGACGTCTCGCTCGTCGAAGGCGAAATCAAAACCGCCAACGATGCGCAGATTGCCGGCCTTCCCGTCGGCGTCCCCATGCTCGACATCCACACCGTCGGCGCCGGAGGCGGATCGCTCGCCCGCTTCGACGCCGCCGGAGTCCTGCGCGTCGGACCCGAATCCGCCGGAGCCGATCCCGGCCCCATCTGCTACGGCCGCGGCACCCAGCCCACGGTCACCGATGCGAATCTATTGCTGGGCTGTTTGCGGCCAAGAAATTTTCTTGGAGGAAATTTCGAGCTCGATGTCGAACGCACGCGGCGCATCACGAAAGAGTGGCTCAAGAGCCAGCGGTCGAATCTCTCTTTAGAGAAATTTGCCGCCGGCGTCAGCCGCGTAGTGAACGCAACCATGGAGAAAGCCATCCGCGTCGTCTCCATCGAGCGCGGACGCGACCCGCGCCAGTTCGCCCTAGTCGCCTTCGGCGGCGCCGGAGGCCTCCACGCCTGCGCCCTCGCTGAAGCTCTCAGCATTCCGCGCGTGATCGTACCGGCCTTCCCCGGCGCGCTCTCCGCCCTCGGAATTCTGGCCAGCGATGTTGTGAAAGATTATTCGCGCACAGTTCTCTGCCGAGTCGCGAAAAAGATTTCCGAAAGTCAGCTGAATCACGAATTCGCCGCAATGGAGAACGCGGCGCGTCAGGATTTCTCAACTGACAACTGGAAGGGCAGGCCAACATTCGCCCGCAGCCTCGATCTCCGCTACCAGGGACAGGGATACGAACTCAATCTCCCATCCACGAAAACTCTGCTGAAAGATTTCGAACAAGAGCACCGCCGCCGCTACGGCTACATTCATCCCAATCGACAAGTTGAACTCGTAACCCTCCGCCTGCGTGCAACACTGAAAACAGGTGACAACCTATATGGGGACAGCCGCCGTGAGCCTGCCCTGAGCAGGCGAAGCGCGTCGAAGGAGCTGTCCAGCCGAGCAAAGCTCGGCAGGCCTTCCCCGCCCCAAGGCTTGGCTCTATTCGACAGCAAGAAACTCAAAACGACGATTTACGCGAGGGAAGACTTGCAGAAGGGAAAAAGCTATCTGGGCCCGGCCATTGTTACCGAATACAGTGCCACCACAGTCGTCCCGCCCGGCAAGCGCTTCCAACTCGACCGCGCTGGAAACCTGATTGTTACAATCCGATGAAATTCCAGCCAAACCACCGCTACTCGCCACTCGATACTAGGTACTCGGTACTGCCTTCGTTAAAATAGTCCCGTGAAACCAAGCATTCTGGTCGTCGAAGACGACTCCGACATTTCGCGCCTGGTCCGCCATCATCTGGAAAACGATGGTTTCGCCGTGCGCGTCTATCCCACCGGAACCACGGTCCTCTCTGACGCTGAGCGCCAGCGGCCGGCATTGTTCATTCTCGACATCATGGTGCCCGGCAAAGACGGGCTCGAACTTTGCCGCAACATCCGCCAGACTTCAGGCCTGGCTGCGATTCCGGTAATCTTTCTTACCGCGAAAAGCAGCGAAGCCGACCGCGTCCTCGGACTCGAACTGGGCGCCGACGACTACATCGCCAAACCTTTTAGCCCGCGCGAGCTCGTTGCCCGCGTGAAAGCCGTGTTGCGCCGCTTCGAGCGCCCGCTTCCACCCAGCCCCATGAAAGTTGGCGACATCGAGATCGATCCATCGGCCATGACGCTCACCGTCCGCGGCAGCACGGTCCAGACCACCGCAACCGAGTTTCGCCTCCTCGACTACTTCGCCCGCCACAAAGGACGCGTCTTCAGCCGCGACCATCTGCTGGACTCCGTCTGGCGTGACACGGCCTATGTGACCCCCCGTTCGGTCGACGTTTACGTCCGCCGCATCCGCGAAAAAATTGAGCCCGACCCGGAAAACCCGCGCTACCTGAAAACCGTCCGCGGCGCAGGCTACCGCTTCGAATCGCCCAAATGAAAAAAATGCCGGAGACCGTCCGCTCTGAATCGTCCAAATGAAAAAGTGCTGGACACATCCGTGAAACATGGTGCGAATCGATGCCGCATGTGGCACCGTGGAAGAGCGGCCCTTCAAGGGCCGCGTATAGTGTCTCGGGGGGAAACGGGGCTTTAGCCCCGGCGTTGGCCCGTGAAGAACCGCATCTTTTTCAAACTCCTGGCGGTTTTCCTGATCGTCATTGCCGCCACGGCGGTCATTCTCGACGTGATGATCGGCAGCGCCTGGGAATCTTCGCAGCGCGCCGATATCGAGCGCAACCTCGCCCAAAAAACCGCGCTCTTCGCTCACCGCGTCGAAACCGATAAGACCCATTCGCTTACCGACATCGCCGCGCAGGAAGGCCACGCTGCCGGCGCGCGCGCCACCATCATCGATGCCTCGGGCAAAGTTCTCGCCGACTCTGAGGCCACTCCCGCCAACATGGAAAATCACGCCACGCGCCCGGAATTCGCGTCCGCCCTGGCCGGCCGCACGGGATCGAACGAACGCCGCAGCGCTACGCTCGGCATTCCATTTCTCTACGTCGCCGTCCCCATCACCGGGGGCGCGGTCCGCCTTGCCTATGCCTTGTCTGATATTGAAGCCGTGCAGGCGCAGGTGCATCGCCGTCTGCTCTGGGGATCTCTTATCGCCCTGCTGGTTGCCCTGCTGATCGCCGCCGCCGCCACCGGTTGGATATCCCGCCGCCTCGATCGCATCGTCAACGTCGCCGCCCGCATCGAGCAGGGAGACCTGCGCGCGCGCGTCGAAGACTCCACCCTCGACGAAATCGGACGCGTCGCCGCCGCCATCGATAAGACCGCCGATCAGATCGAGCGCAGCTTCGCCGCCGTCAAATCCAGCCAGCGCCAACTTGAAACCCTTCTCAACAGCATGCAGGATGCCGTCATCGCCGTAAGCTCCGATGGCCTCGTCCGCTGGGCCAACCAGCCCATGGACCGCCTCGCCCCGCAGCGCACCCGCCTCAACGCGCCGGTGGTCGAGACCATCCGCGATCCCGACTTCCTGGCCGTCGTCAAAGCCGCGAATACGGAAAGAAAAGTTCAAACCGCGCGCGCCACCTCGATTGTTCCCGGTCGCGCCTTCGACGTTACCGCCGCGCCTTTGCCCGACGGCGGCAGCGTAGCTGTCCTCCGTGATCTGACCGCGACCGAGCGCGTGGAAAAAACCCGCCGCGACTTCATCGCCAACGTCTCCCACGAACTCCGCACCCCGCTGACCTCCATTCAGGGGTACACCGAAACCCTGCTCGACACCGCATCCGACAATCTGAGTTCAAGCCGCGAATTTCTGGAAATCATCCGCAAAAATGCCGTCCGCATGTCCCGCCTCACGGAGGATCTCCTCACGCTGGCACGCGTCGAATCCGGCGAAACCCGTTTCGATACCGAAACCGTCGCTCCCATCGAGCTTCTGAATGACGCGGAAGAAAGTTTCCGTGAAATCGCCCGCAGCCAGGGTGTGGAGCTGAACATTCTGAGCGGTACCAACGCTTCGCTGGACTCGCTTCCGCAAGTGCTCGCCGACCGCGAGGCCATCCACCAGGTTTTTTCCAACCTCATCGACAACGCCATGAAATACGGCCGCGCCGGCGGACGCATCGAACTGGGCGCGCGCGAATCCGAACGCGGCATTCAATTCTACGTTCGCGATTTCGGCGCTGGCATCCCCTCCGAGCACCTGCCGCGACTCTTCGAACGCTTCTACCGCGTGGATAAAGCCCGCTCCCGCGAATCCGGAGGCACCGGCCTCGGCCTCGCCATCGCCAAGCACATCATGCTCGCCCACCGCGGCAGCATCCAGGCCGAAAGCGAACTCACCCGCGGTAGCACCTTCATCTTCACCCTGCCCAAAGCCTAAGCCATTTGGAATTTCCGAGTCTGGAAGTTCCCGAGTGTGGAAATCCTCGACGGTGACCCACTCAAGCCCGATTTTGGCTTGAGCGGGAATCGCCGCCAGGGTGGCCCACTCAAAACGGCGAGGGTGGCCCACCCAACGCGTTTTTCGTTGGGTGGGGTATCCCTGCTGTGAATCCCTCATGTGTTCGCACGCAATCGCGCCTCCGCAGCGCAAACTTTAGTCCAAGCCTCCTCGTAACTCGCACCCAACGCCAATGCATCCCATACTCACGAGTGATGGGACTCGATCAAACACTCGTTGACTTCTTCACCCGCACCGCCCTCGGCACCGCTTCCGTCCTGGCGATCATTGTCTTTATCGGCCTCGGCATCCGCCGCAGATCCACGGCCGCAATTCGCCGCACTCAGCGCTAGTTTTCTCTACATTTGGATAGTGGCTCAGTCTGAATTTCAGAAGAAGTGCTAGCTCGTCCTCGCGGGGTCATCCTGAGCGTAGCCGTTCTTCAGGCGGAACGAAGGATCTCCCGCTACCACGCTGTGTGCCACGGGAGATCCCTCGGCCCCTCGGTAAGAACACGGGCGTTTCGGGATGATGCCCTGCAAGATTCAGAATTCGAACTGAGCACTACCCCGCCCATTTGACCTCACTCCGTACCGCATGAGATATTGGCACGCCCGTAACCATATCCATCTGGAGTTTCTTCGTTCGCAATGCCTTCGCTCATTCCCAGGGACAACACCTTCTTCGAGATGTTCTCCCAGATGTCCGACAATCTGATCGCCGGCGCTCGCACCATGGTCGATCTGTTCTCCGATTTCAAAGACGTGGACGCTAAAATCGCCGAGATTCACCGCATCGAGCGCAGCGGCGATGAAATGACGCACGCGATTCTCATCAAACTCAACCAGACTTTTATCACTCCCTTCGACCGCGAAGACATTCATCAGCTCGTCTCCTCCCTGGATGACGTTCTCGACTTCATTAATTCCGCCGGGGCGCGCATCATCATGTACCGCATCACCAATCCGCCGCCCGCCGCGCTCGATCTTGCGCGCCTGATCTTGCAGCAGGCGCAGGAACTTCACCGCGCAATTCCATTGCTTCGCAAGAACGGAGACATCCTCACCCACTGCGTGGAGATCAACCGCATCGAGAATGAGGCCGACGTCATCTCCCGCGCCGCCATCGGCCGCCTCTTTGACGAAGAGAAAGATCCCATTAATCTGATCAAGATCAAAGAACTCATCGAATTTCTGGAAATGGCCACCGACAAGGCCGAAGATGTAGCGAATGTGCTTGAGACGGTTATCCTGAAAAACTCCTGAGACTTCGTGAAACCCGATCTCATTCTGCTCGTCATCACCGTTCTGGTCGCGCTGATCTTCGACTTTCTCAACGGATTTCACGACGCCGCCAATTCCATCGCCACCGTCGTTTCCACCCGCGTCCTCTCGCCGAAACTCGCGGTCCTGTGGGCCGCCTTCTTCAACTTCGTAGCCGCATTCCTGCTTGGTACCGCGGTCGCCAAGACCATCGGTAGCGGCATGATCCGCATCGAAGTCGTCACCCAATACGTCGTCATCGCCGGATTGATGGGTGCCATCGTCTGGGACATCCTCACCTGGCTTTGGGGCCTGCCGACTTCCTCCTCTCACGCCCTCATCGGCGGCATGGCCGGGGCTGCCATCGCGCGCGCCGGGTCGTTCAACGTCATCATCGCCTCCGGGTGGACCAAGACGCTGGTCTTCATCGTGGTCGCCCCCGTCATGGGACTCGTCCTCGGTTTCGTCTTCATGACCTCAGTTTTCTGGATCCTTCGCAACAAGCCGCCGCAGCGCATCGACGCCTGGTTCCGCCGCCTGCAACTGCTCTCCGCCGGCGCCTACAGCCTCGGTCACGGCGGCAACGACGCGCAGAAAACCATGGGCATCGTCGCGGGCGCGCTCTACAGCGCCGGAATTCTTACCCCCCAGGAATTCAAAACCAACTGGGGACACTATCACTGGCCCATCATCCTGGCCGCCCACACGGCGATCGCCCTCGGCACCTACTTCGGTGGATGGCGCATCGTCCACACCATGGGCACTCGCATTACCAAGCTCAAGCCTGTCGGCGGATTCTGCGCCGAAACCGCCGGCGCCATCACCCTGTTCGCCACAGCTCTAGCCGGAATCCCCGTCAGCACCACGCACACCATCACCGGGGCCATCGTCGGCGTCGGCGCAGTTCACCGCCTCTCCGCCGTCCGCTGGGGAGTCGCCCGGCGGATCGTATGGGCCTGGATCTTCACCATCCCCGCCGCCGCTCTGGTGTCGTACGCGGTCTTCGCCCTCATCCGCCTGTTCCACCCCGGAGCCTAATCCTGGCGGGCTACTTTGCTTTGCTCTGCTCTGTGCATCCTCTGTGCCCTCTGTGGTGAAAGATCTTGGTTTTTCCGGAAGCAAAAAAGCCCTCCCCAAAAATTCACAGCAAATTAACCGCGAATCCGCCTAAAATACGTATGCTTGGGCCGTTGGCGATCCGATCTCAGAAACGGCGGAGCAGCAGCGACGATCCCACCGCCACGCCTCGTCGCCCCCACTCCCGCCCCGCGGACACAGTTATGAGCACAGCAGTAAAGTCTCCCGCTCCCGAGCCCGCCCATCATTACATCGTTCGCCGCACGGTCGAAGCTTGCCACATGGCGAAAGAAGCCGCAGGCGCGGCCGCCGAAGGCATCGCCACCGGCTCGAATGCTCTTCTGAACTCGCTCCGCCAGCGCGAGCGCGAACTCGACACCCTCGATTTGGAAATCGATAACGGCGTTACATCAGCCATCACCGAAGTCAATCCCGCCGAAGCCCGCGAACTTCTCGCCTGCATGAAATTCATGATCGGCCTCGAGCGCATCGGAGATCACCTGCTCAACTTCGGCAGCAGCGCCCAATCGGCCGCCGGGCGTATCGACTCCGAAGACACCCGCGACCTCACCCAGATGGCCACGTTGCTGGAGAAAATGCTCACCGACTGCGGAGACGCTTTCTCCCAGCGCGACGTCAGCAAAGCCGTCGAAGTCCTCCGCGCCGACGCCGAAATGGACCGCCTCCGCAACCTGATCTTCCTGCGCCACATCGAGAATCCGGAAAACATCACCCGCCAGGCCAGCCTGCAAGTCATCTTCATGACGCAGTCGTTAGAGCGCGCCGGAGACCACGCCAAAAATCTCGCCGAAGAAGTCTGCCACTTCGTCAGCGGACGTCCCGTCCGCCACGTCCTCATCGCCTACGACAAGCCAGTCGAGCAGATGTTCATCGACTACCTCCGCCGCCGCGACCAGCACCACTAACCAGCTCGCATCGTACGGGGACAAAACCAAAGCCAAATCTTGCTATGCAGATTTTCTCGGCCTTCGGAAAGCCGCCGATTCCGATAGACCTCTGTTCCAGTAGACCAAAGCCGAATATGCAAAGCTCCAGTAGCCCATCGCTGCACGAATAGGAACTTCTTCGCCAGTCTCCTTAGTCTTCGATTGCCTCAATACCCAGCTGTCTCGCTCGCTCGACACCATCCTTCATGGCTTTGAGTTCATCGGCGGGGTGCCCCTGCCAACTTACCACCTCACCGATAACGCGCAGCGGGCTCTTGGAGCGATATGAAAGCGTAGGGTTACCCGGGTACTTCTTGTCCGTCAGGTTGGGATCGTCTTCAAGAGCGCCGGTCGCTTCTACGACGTAGATTCTGCCGGGCCCCTCACCGAGTGCGAGCTCGGCTCCCCAGACAGCTGCATTTAAAGTGCCCGTAAAATAAATGTAAGCCGCGCGCTTTTTCTTACCGTAATTAGAGTTGTAGCCGGGAAGAATAAGATCGCCTGGCTTTAGGTTAGCTTTCGTTCCATGAAAGAAACTTGGGCCAGGTAGTTGAGGCTTGATCATCTTGAATCTCCTGTTGACAGGCAAGACCCTTCCGAATTGGGCCTAACGACGCCGAAAGGTTGTCTCGCGACGAGGCCGCAGAATCTATGAAAGAACGAATGGGCGAGGGAAAGATCGACGAAGAAAAAATGACCAGAAAACAACGGATGCGTAAATGGCGGTCGCAGGCCCGTCAGGGCTTCGCCGGCAGCGGCTGCCAGAGTTCGATCTTGTTCCCATCCGAGTCATAGATCCAGGCAAAGCGGCCGTAAGATTCATCCATCCGTTTGGGATCGATCTTTACTCCCGCTCGCTGCAAGCGGTCGAGCAAAGCATCCATATCGTCCACGACGTAGTTGATCATGAACGGCGCCGGGCTGGGATCGAAATACTTGGTCGAGGCGGGAAAAACGGTCCAGACTGTAACATGTTCCTTTTGCGGGTCGTCGTGTTCGCGCCACGGAAGCATCGCGCCCTGGCCTTTGTCGGTGAGTCCAAGATGTTTCGAATACCATTCGCGCATCTGGTCCCGGTTCGCGGATTTGAAGAAGATGCCGCCGATTCCAAGGATGCGCCCGCGCTGCTCGGTCTCGACGGGCGGCTTCGACTTTTCAGGTCGCGGAGATTCCACTTTCTGTCCTCCTGCCCAGCGCGCCGAGATGAGCAACAGCAAGCCCAGTGCAAGTGAGCCGAGCGCGATTGTGCTCAATCGTATTTTTCGCATCGGCGGATTATACAAAAGTTGTCGGCTCGAATGGGCGGGTGGACCACCCTTTTAGAATGTTCTTTTCCGTCACCGTTCTTATCGAGGGGCACCCACTGTGTTGGTGATGGCAGCAAGGTCAAAAGCCTGGGCCACCCGGCCTCCCGGATCGCAGCCTTGGCGGGCCAGGAAATGCCAACAGAAGGAATCACCGCGCGTCGTGGGCACGATCAGCGGATGCATCCGTCGGGCTGGTATCTTTCGCTCTGAGCCGACGAATCACCGTGTCGGCTACCCGACTCAATAAATACCACCACAAAGTCCCCACTACGGTCGCCCATACTCCAGCGAGCACACCGTGTTGCGAAAAACCCAATCCCATCGTCACCATCGACACGGGTAGATCAGCTATGGTCACCAGGCTCCAGAGTATCCCCAGAAACTGTAAGCTCGGCACGACGTAGCCCAACAGGGCAATCAAGCAAATTGCCAGATGGATAAGCGGTGGCCAGTAAAACCAGTGGAGACGTCCGGTGCGCTGCATACTCCCTCCAAAGTTCAGATCATCTGTTGTCCACACATCCCCATCCATGGCAGGGCTTCTGAGGGGGAGGCGGAGGCGAAGAACTTGATTGGCAGCCAGGACAGTTCGGCGCGTTGTCGCCTGTGTCAGGGTTCTTGTTAGCGTTCCATACCCACCATGAAACAGTGTTGCCCATTATTGAGTAGGGAGCCGCTGACATCAGAATGCTGTCGCACTTTCTCATGCAAGCAGCTCGATCTCCCTGCTACAAGGATGATCTCTTCTGCATTCGTAGTAGCAGATGTCATGATGCATGCACGCAGTATCGGTATCGCCCCACGGCTTGTGATATTGGCCCGCCTTGGAAGGATCGTATGGAGCGAACGTCCCTCCTGTCCAATTCGGTCCGCACCACCAGCCCCAAATCGGAATCTGTCCTTCGGGGTCCCTCATATTGGCTGGATTGTTGCCGACGTAGTCGTAGAAATCCACACTCCCACCCGCAAACTGCTTTGGATCCTCGCTCAAGAACCTGCCGCTGCTCTGGTCGTAGTACCGCGCACGGTAAAAGTTGAGTTGGGTCTCGGGATCGAACTCGCGCCCCGTGTACTGGAATGGGTTGGTGAGCGTCCCGGTGGAAGCAGTGATCTTGCCGTATGAGTCGTAGGTGTATGACTGGGCGAGTGCCCCGCTGGAATTCGTCAGCGACGCAACCGAGTTGAGTCCATCCTGCTCGTAGTAGGAAGTCACGCTGCCGCGCAGCATGGACAGGGGACCGTCCCATCTGGGTTCCTGTGTGTACCTAGCGAGCAGATTTCCGCCGCTGTCCACTTCCTCGATGCCGTTCATCCCGTCATAGAGGTAGTTCACAGTCCCACTCGGCCCCGATTTCTGAATCCTCCTGCCAAAAGGGTCGTACTTGAACGTCACCGTCCCGCCTGAACCCGGCAGCACAACCTGCTTCAGCCGGCTCGAGTAGTCCCAGCTGAACTGCGCCCCGTCCGGACGCGTCAGCATGTTGCCGTTGTGATCGTAGGTGTAGCTGCCGCTCGGGGTCGAGGTCAGCTCGTTCGACGAGTTGTAGCTGTACGGAGACACTCCCAGAGAACTCAGCCTATTCCCCACCGCGTCGTAAGTGTAGCTCTCGGTGGTACTCGTCCCCTGGGTCACTCCCGTAAGCTGGTAAATGTTGTCGTACGCGTAGGCCGAAGTAACGTTGGCGTAGAGATCGGTTTTTGACAGCCGGTTGCCCGCCGCGTCGTAGGTGTACGAAGCCCCGTCGAGCGTGGTCGAGCCGTTCTGGTGCGCGACCGACAGCAGATGCGACAGACCGTCGTAGCTGTAGCTGGTATTCACGCCATTCGGCCGCGTCAGGCTCGTCCTGCGACTGAGCGCGTCGTAGCCGAAGTTGAACGTGCCCGCCCACGAGTTCCCGAGACTGGTCAGCCGGTTCAGCGTGTCGTAGCCGTAGGTCGTCACCGTCCCCTCGGGATCGGTCATCGTCACCCGGTTCGAGGCCTTGTCATACGTGTACGAGACGGTGAAGTTCCTCGCCGTCAGAAAAGCATAGTTCGTCGTGGCTGTTTTCAGCCGCCCCAAGCCGTCGTAGGCAAACGTGTAGGTCCCGGTGCCGTCCTGCACCTGCGTCAGGCGGCCGGCTGCATCGTAGGTATAAAACGTATCGCCGTCACCGGTGGACTTGTGCACCTGTCGGTCCTGAAAATCCGCCCAGAAATACGTGTCGTTCCCCTTGCGGTCGTTGATATGGCTCAGATTGCCGAAGGCATCGAAGTTGTAATACTCCATGTAACCGGAGGGGAAGCTGCTGTAGTGCGGAATGTGCGGCTCCAGCATCCCGATCGTGCTCTGATGGTTGGAAGCGTCGGTAATCGAGGTGACGTCGTTTTCAGTGTTATAGCCATATTGCGTGACGTGGCTGGCGGCGTCGGTCACCGAAAGGGGATGGGGACAGACGGGTCGTACCCGAGTGCTCTTTTTCGATCAGAATTTTCTCTTGAAAATTGAGCGTTCAAGTCAAGTCCACTTTAGTAGATCTTCATGGCCCCAAAACGTACACGAAAGTAGACATTCTTTCCACAGCCTAACCTGTTGCAAATGCAGGACCACGAAAATGCTCCCTTGTAATTCCAACGGCTTGCGCGCCTGCATTTTCTGACTTTCCACAGTGTTCCCATGGGAACACCGAAGGTCGCTTCCACCCGAACCTGTCTCTGCATTGACTTCTCTTTCCCGGCTCTCTTACCATCCGTTGCAAATCCTGATCCGCGTTCGCGCGCTCGGGTGCGCGACGAGATCATTACCAAGGGGCGTGACATGAAAGTTGATCGCAGATTT
This sequence comes from Candidatus Sulfotelmatobacter sp., assembly GCA_036490405.1. GTDB lineage: Bacteria > Acidobacteriota > Terriglobia > Terriglobales > Acidobacteriaceae > Sulfotelmatobacter. Next base: position 67,719 of record DASXDY010000020.1, read on the forward strand.
CAAATTAAGAAGCCAAATTTGTCTCCGCTGTCTTTGTCGGAAACATCCTCGTCAGAACAATCTTCTTCAGGGCAATCTTCTTCAGAGCATGGGTCGGCGCGTCTTGCGCTCGTCTTCGCCATGTTGTTCGTAATTGCTCTCGCGGCGCTGGCTGCTCCACAATCTCCGGGACAGTATCCCGGACGTCGCGGCCCGGGCGGGCCGGAATTCGTTTCGCGCGACCGTATTCCTTACGACTTTGGCGGAGGCAACGGCGGCCGTCCGTCGCAGGACGCGCTGTGTGAACCCAACGCCGTCGCCGTCGGATTCCACATTCAAACCGGCGAGTTCATTAACGAGGCATGGCTCGATTGCTCATGGGTTCGTCCCGATGGACGAGTGACCGATGATCGCCGCGTGACCGGTCGCACCGGAAGCCCTGGCGGACGCCCCGTTTCCGACGCGTACTGTCGCAGAGGCATGGTGCTGCGCGGTCTTCGCGGCAATACCGCCGCATCGGTCGATACGATCGCAGGCATGTGCAGCCCGCTCGAAGACATCGCCAGCCGCAACCCGCGACCGCGCACGCAAATAACGCGGCCAGTCATGCGCCCGCGTCCCGGCGGACGTCCCGTCCAGGTCGAATGCGCGCCCGGCCAGGCCGTCACCGGATTCCGCTCCAACAGCGGCGAGTACATGGACCATTTGTGGATCCTGTGCTCGGAAGTGCGCCCCATGCGCTGAGAACTGAGAACTTAAGCACACTGCTCGACAGATTCCGTCTTCGCAGCTGCGGGCGCAGCGTCGCGCCGTTCCGTCGCGCGCTCGCCTCTGCGGATGAGCAGGATGGCGCCCAGAATCGCAACCGATGCGATCACGATTCGCGCATTCAAAGGTTCCGACGCGAGCAGCCATCCCAAGAGCACCGCGACCACAGGATTCGCATAGGTGTGCGTTGCCACCAGCGTCGGCGGGCAGCGCTGCAAGAGCCATGTGTAAGCCGTGAAAGCGACGATCGATCCGAACACGATGAGATACGCCAGGCCAAGCATCGACCGCAGAGAAATCATCGACCAGTGCAACGCGTGAAATTCGCCGGTCATGCCGGCAGTGGCCAGCAGCATCGCCGCGCCACAAACGAGCGGCACCGCGGTTCGCGCGATTGCCTCCTCAGGCAACTTCAGTTTCGGAGAGACGACAACGCCAGCTGCCCACGACAACGCGCCAACCAGCACTGCAATCAATCCAAGCAGGCTTGAACCTTTCGCGGATAACTCACCGCCAGTAAGAACCGCGACGCCGACCGCGCCCACCGCCAGCCCCAGCGCGCTCGTGCGTGAGATCTTCTGCTGCTTGCTGGCCCATGCGAGCAGCAGGATGAACATCGGCTCGGTCGCGGTAAGCAGCGCGGCGATCCCGGAATTGACGTGCTGTTCGGCCCAGTGCAGCGAGCCGTGGCAGATCAGAAAATAAAACGCTCCGACGACAGCGCCTGCAATCCAGTGCTCGCGCCGCGGACGATATCCACGGGCGAGCGCCCACGCCATCAGAATTCCTCCTGCAAAGGTATGGCGAATGCCAGCCGTAATGAGCGGCGGGATGGTTTGGACCGCGAACCGGATTGCCAGGTACGTCGAGCCCCAAATGAGGTAGATGGCAGCGAATGCCAGCAGCACTTTGATCCGCTCGCTGCGGCGAGCGGCCAGGGCTTGCGAGTTGGAATTTGGAACGAGCACAGGGCGACCTCCTATGTTTACCAGCTTGCCGCTACGGATGAGCGCTATGATTTGCGTCGAATCTTCGGAAAGCATTATATAACCTCTAAAATACACTTAATAGGTTAGGTTGATGGTAGGTTGCTCTCGCTAACTTGTCAATAGGGTTTTGATGGTTAGATAATAGAGCAGATTTGGAGGGCCCTATTCTTCAGACACAAAAATCGAAGCCGCGCCGGCCGCCACGATTCGAGTTGACGGGGGGAGCGGTGTGCCTTGATTTCATGAATACGCTGGACGATCGATACAGCGACGAACCGAAAGAGTTGCTGAAGACCTATATCGACCTGGCGCGCTTCGGCGAAGACACGCGAATCCTTTCGGATTTAGAGGTCGACCGGTTGTTCAAGATGAGCCAGCAACATCCGGATGCAGCGGAGCGTGTGCGGCAATCGGCGATCCGGATGCGCGAGGCGATGTATGAAGTCTTCTGGGCCGTCGTGCAAAGAAAGCCCGTACCCAAAACGGCGGTCATGGTATTGAACGGATATGTTCAGGAAGCGAGCCAACATCTGCATCTGGTGCCGGGTAAAGGACACTTCAACTGGCAGTTTGACACCTTGCTGAGTCATTTCGAAGCGCCGCTCTGGCCGATCGCGCGCTCGGCGGCGGAGTTGCTTGCGTCCGATCAGTTGCAATTTGTGCGGGCGTGCGCGTCGAAGACTTGTGAGTGGCTTTTTCTCGACGAGAGCAAGAACCATCGCCGCCGCTGGTGCGATATGACCAAGTGCGGAAACCGGGCGAAGGCGCGAAGCTTTTATACGAGACAAAAAACGGCCGCTGGTTGATCGCGGGCCAAAGGCGACCACGGGGGCTGAAGCCCGGTCGATTTTGCGCGCTTGACGCGGCGCTGAAGCGCCGCTCTTCCACCAACGCGCTGCTCTTCCACCAACGCGCTGCTCTTCCGCGAACGCGCTGGTCTCCTGCGAACGCGCTGGTCTTCTGCGAACGCGCTGCTGTTTCCACTAATGCGTGGCTCTTCTGCGGATGCGGGGTTCGGAGTTGGAAAGAAAAATCCCCACTTCTCGCACCAATCGCGAGGAGTGGGGCACCCGATTGCTTTTCCCCTTTAGTCTCTTAGTCTTTGGGTGGAAGAATTTTTCCGAACAATCCCTGGCTATAGTTTGCGGGGCCGGCGGCGAAGAAAAGGTTGTTCTTCGATCCGGTCGTCGGGTCGCCATCGCCGAAGGCCAGCGCCCAGAGGCCGCCGATGTGGAAGTCTTCTCCTTTGTCGGTTTGCAGCGAGCCGAGGAAGTTGCCGCTGTTGGGATCGAAGGCGTTGATGTGTCCGTTATCGACGTTGCCGACCAGCAGCGCGTTGCTGAACGGGCCGAAGTTGCTCGGTGACCACGCCATGCCCCATGCGCCTTCGAGCGCGCCTCCGGGGCCGTTGGTATAAAGGCGTTTCATGAAGTTGCCGGTGAGATCGAACAGGTCGAGCGCGCCGCCAGAGAACGGCACCGGGCTGGCATAGGTGACGTAGATCATATTGTTGATGTTCTGCACGCCGTAGACAGAGAGCCCGGCCGGAGGATTGGGATCGGCGAAGGACTTGATCCACTTGAAATTCGTGTTGTAGATGTCGATGCGATTGTTCACGGCATCGGCGGCGTAGAGTAGCTGGTGCGGGCCGGTCTGGGCGTAGGCGAGACCGGTATAGAGCGCACTCGAGGCGGAGTTGTCGACCGCGATGATGGCGTTGGCGAGGTCAACATTCGGCGCCCATCCGCTGATGGTGCCGTCGAGCGTGGCGAAGACGAAGGCCGACGGACCGGAGACGCCGTTTTCCGTGACCATGAATCCCTGCGTGGAATTAGCGATGATTCCCGTCGGCGAACCGACCGGGCCGAATGGCTGGCTGGGCGCGGGAGGAATCGTGACCACCAGCGGGACGATGTTACCGAACTGATCGTAGAGCGTGGATTTCCCCGTACCATTGTCGGAAACCCAGAACGGAGCATCGGGAAAAAATGCGACTCCCCAGCCGTTGACGAGATTGGGGTCGTTCACGGGGGTGGTGTGCGATGACGTGGAGACGAGGTTGACTTCCCGATATTGCGCGAATGCGCTCTGACCTGCCACAGCCAGCGCCAGAACCAGCGCGGCTTTGCCGAGGAATCTTGCGGACTTCATTTAGTTCTCCTTCAGGCGTGAAATCGAACGGTGCAGGAGTCGGCTGGGAAGATTGCGGACCGCGAATCGTGCGTGAGTCAGGTCGCGGAGAAATCTGGGTGCGAACTCCGGGGAGAATGCTAGAGGGCGATCTGCGTGGCAATGTCATGGGGATGTAAAAGCGCGCGCGAGTTGCGAAGCGCGAGCCGCGAGTCTGCGGTCCGGAGTGCTGACGCGCTCGACTGAAGAGGGGAACGTGATCGAAGCTCAGGGGCAGAGATGCAAAAACCTGCAATATGCGGCGGACAGCCTAGATAAACGTTTTTCCTGGCGAAAGGTTTTACAAAATCCTGACACAGACCGCGGCCCTGCTGGCTAGTCTTGCAAACATCTTTGTGTTGCCGTTCGCAAAGAATCGATTCCACAGGGGCAAAAGATGACAACAGGAAAAGCAATCGGGATTTTTGTCGCGGTTATTTGCGCGCTTGGGACACAGGCCGCCGCGCAGAGCGTGGGAGGGGCAAATCGGTCAGCGGGCGCGGGGAACGTGATTGTTCATCCGCAGTTTGGCGGAACGATTTTCGGATTCGATATTGACCCGCGCGGTGGAGTAGGGATTCTCAGCGAAGGCGCGGGGCAGCCCGACGGAACCGTACTGGCCGCGGTGGAAACATTCGATCCGGCGACGGGGAAGATCCTCAGGGTAGTGCGGCAGACCCAGACGCAGGATGATTTCGTGACGCTCGGGATCACGGGAAACTCGCTGGGCATTATCGAGCGCGAGCACGTGGTCAGCCTGTTCAACGTAATACGGACCTACCAGCTCGTGAATACGATAGGCACGGGCAAATTGCCGGGACCGTGGACGCCGCCGCTCGACCATGCGCACGTGATCAATGAAGTAAGCCGGGCCTATGCGAGTCCGAGCGTCGCGGTTTACGCGCTCGATACGAGCACGAACTTTACTCCGTTGATTTTCAGCTCGAATGTGGCGGCAAATACATTTGGCACGCCTTTTCCAGTGCTCGATACCGACTTCAATTTCGAGCAATCGCCGGTGATCGCCTATGACAATATGAGGAACCGTGCGGTGCTGGGCCATCAAAAGAATTCGCAGTTCATTGTGCCGCCGATGGTTGGCGTCATGGATTTGACGACGGGCACGTTCACGAAATTCCCCGGTCTGGGGCTGGGCGTGATCAACGGGATCGCGGTCGATCCGCAGGACGGGATTGCCTGTACGGATACTTCGTTCGATTCGTCGATCCAGTTTTATTCCTTGACCACCAAGAAGGGAACCAGCGTGCCGGTGCCGGGGGATCCACAGGATTCTCTGTTTGCCGGTCAGCACATTGTTTACGATTCGCTGAACAAGCTTTTTCTTGTGGCGCAGCCGTTTTCGAGCGTGACGGCGACGGGCAGCAGCATTCTGGTTTACGACACAGCCGGAAATTTCGTGGAATCGGTCGATGGCCTGAGCTTCAACGGCGAGAGCAACGTGCTTCCGGTGCATATTGCGATCAATCCCAGCTTGAGAAGCGGATTTGTGGATGGACCGGCGATTGACGATACTGAGATCCAGTCGTTCACGTATTAAGCTGGCGTGTCGCTTCTCGCGCTGCGCGAGGACTTCGCCGGAACCTGACAAATGATTTCGCCGCAAGCCGCCCACAGGATCGAGCAGATCGTCTCTTACCTCCTGCTGGGCGGTTTTGTTTTCTACACTCTCAATCAGGTACGCAAGCCCACGCGCTGGGTTGGGCGGTTCTTCCTCTGGATCATGAACCTGTCGCATTCGTCCCTGACGGACTGGGGGCTTGGGCATGTCGAGATCGGAAACAATTTCGCGGTCCTCGATGTCGGTTGCGGCGGCGGGCGAACCATCGAAAAGCTGGCTGCGCTGGCCGGCCAGGGATCGGTTTGCGGTGTGGACTACTCGTCGGGAAGCGTGGCGGCATCGCGCGCGCGGAATGCGAAGGTGATTGAAGCGGGACGAGTGGAGATCAAGCAAGGCTCCGTCTCGCACCTTCCATTCCCTGATGGCAAGTTCGACCTCGTCACCGCCGTCGAGACGCAATACTACTGGCCTGATCTTGTGAACGACATGAAAGAGATCCGGCGCGTGCTGAAACCGGGCGGCAACCTCGTGATCATCGCCGAGAGCTACAAGCGTGGAGCAACCAATACCCTCCAGCGCCCGGTGATGATGCTGCTGCGATCGAGCAATCTGGGCGTGGAAGAGCATCGGCAACTGTTCACGGATGCGGGTTACACGCAGATCGACATTTTCGAGGAGAAGAGTAAGGGATGGATCTGCGGTGTGGGCAGGAAGCCGTCTTAGGTTCAATCTCGACGGCATTAGCTTTTCGGGCAGAGACCGTGGGCGGGAGTGCGCGCGCCACGCTCCAGGCGGAAAAACCTTTAACCACAGAGGGCACGGAGGAGCACAGGGGGCCTGATCTCTGTGTTTCCCTGTGTCCTCTGCGGTTATGCTTTTCTCGCGGCGTCACTTCCGAACAGGCTCCTCATGAGCGCACGCCCGATCTCCTGCAATGCCGGCAACGACCTTCAAGAATTCCTTCATCTTGTGCCTTGGACGCTCCGAATAGCGTATGAGAAAGGATTCTACTCGTCTTGCGACAAGGCTTAGAATGATTACCGAATTTCGGAGCAGAACGAACTGGCACCTGGGAGCTCGCCATGAAAATCGGCTTGTACAGCATCACCTATCGGGGAGTGTGGTATCGCGGCGAGGCGGTGGATGTTTTCAGCCTTGTGAAGCTGGCCAAGAAGCAGGGATGGCAGGGGCTGGAGCTGGATGCCGAGCGGCCGCATGCTGCGCCTATGGATTTGTCGGCCGATGACCGCAAGCGTTTGCGTGATCTGGCGGGCGAAGTTGGAATCGAGTTGTGCGCGGTGTCTCCGAATTGCGACCTGTCGAGCCCGGTGCCGGTGCAGCGCGAGGCGATGATCTCCTACACACGCGAGTGCATCAAGCTGGCGCACGATCTGGGATCGCCGATCTGCAAGATTTTCGCGGCGTGGCGCGGCATCACGCTGCATGACGGGCTGGCGACCTACGATGACACTTACGGATACCACCAGTACGGCTTCTGGAAGGGCGACCGGCGCGGATATGTGGTCGAGTCGATGCGCGAGCTGTGCAAAGTCGCGGAAGATTACGGCATCGTGCTGGCGATGCAGAACCATGGGCCGGACGTCGTGAATCGATATCAGGATGTTCTGGCGCTGATTGAAGAAGTCGGATCGCCGGCGTTCAAGGCGTGCATGGATATCAACATCGAACCCGAGGCCGATTCTCCCGAACATGCGCGGGAGATGGCGGGTGCGAGCGGAGCGTTGCAGGTTCATTCGCACATGAATGGCGAGTTCGCGCGGCGGGCGGATGGGACGGTTGAGTTGGTGGCCGGCAGATACTTCGATAAGGGTTTCTGGGGACGGAAGGTGGCGTATCCAGCGTATGTGGATGCGCTGGTCGCCAACGGCTACGAAGGATATATGGATTGGGAGTTCTGCCATCCGGGATTGAAGGATGGGAAGCCGGTGGGGATCGGGTACGTCCATGAGCAAACCGAGATGGCCCTCGAATATTTGTCGGTGTTGCGGGCGGCGGCAGAGCAGAAAGTTTCCGAAGCGGTCGCGTGATTTCTGTGGGCTTGAAAGCCCTGTTCCTTTGGAGCGTTTGAGGCGGCGCTGAAGCGCCGCTCTTTCACGGTAGTGCAATCCTTCGCGGTGCCGCACTGGTTGGTGGCGCTATTCGGCGAAAAGCAGGTTCCTCACCGCCGCTTCGCGCCGGTTCGGAATGACAGCGTTTAAAGGCAGCATTTTATTTCAGCTAAAAGTTAGCATTTAAAGGCAGCATTTGAAGTCAGCGATTTTTCCCGAGGAATTCTCTGGCCAGCGCGCGGGCGACGGTGATCGGGTGAGTTGCGAGCGTGGAGATTTGTCCGAGGATGGATTGTGGTTCGTGGAAGACGCCCAGCTGGCGCAGGACTGTCGCGCGATCGTAGTAGATTCGTTCTCCGGCGAGGCGGTCGGTTTCGTCGAAGGTGTAGACGCCGCAGAGCGGGATTTCTACGCGGCGCCCGGTGGCCGGCAAACCTCGCCATGCGCCGAGGTGCGTGCCGCGGATGATCACTTCGACCAGGATGGCATCATCGGTGACGTGGCGGCGCTGGACGGCGATTTCCATATCCGGCAGCGCTTTCATGAGCTGCGTGTAGAATGCGCGGACCCCGCTCGGTCCTTGATAGTGTTCTTGCCAGGCTTCGTCGTCGTAGCGGGCGGCGTTTCCGAAAGTGCCCAGGACGGCTTCGAGATCGTGCGCGTTTTCGTGGCCGATGTGCTCTTCGACCAGCGCGATGCGGGCGGATGTTTTGTCTTTGGGCAGTGATCCGGTGGCCATGATGGCTCCTGCATTCGATCGCGATACTGCGAACACTTCTCGGTTTTTGCTCCCGTGGCCTCAAGGGCCAAGCCGTGCCCCCGATACGAGATTACCTCCCTTGCCAGGCTTGCGGGCCGTGGTGGTAGGCGAGATTGCCGATGTGGCCGGCGCGGGCGGCGGCGACTCCGGTTTCGACAGGGGCGTTTGGTTCCTTGCGGCTCTTCACGCAGTCGAAGAAATTTTCCATGTGCGTGATGGTGCCGTCGCCGACGCTGTGCGAGCTGACGACCGGATTTTTCCCCTCTTCCACGTGCTCGCGGTAGACGTCGAAGCCGCTTCGATTGACTTTTAAGGTTGCATCGGTGCCGCGGAACTCGAGGCCACCGTCATCGATCGAGGAATTCATCATCCCTTCGTAGACGACGTCGAAGCCGGGATAACGGAAAGCGGCCTGGATCGTATCGGGACAATCCCATTCTTCAAAAATATATTTGTCGCCCAGCATGAAAGCGGTTTGTGGCTGGTCGGCTTTCATCGCCCAGTGAACGACGTCGATCCAGTGCGTGAAGAGATCGGTCATGGCTCCGCCGCCGAAGTTCCAGAACCAGCGCCAGTAGGCGTATTTCACGTCGCTAAAAGGCTGGTCGGGAGCGTTCCCCAGCCACATCTTCCAGTCGAGCGCCTGCTGATCGATCGGCTTCGGCGGGCGGTTGTGGTGATAGTTCTGCCACCAGTAAGTTCGCACCTGCACGACGCGGCCGAGGCTGCCGGCCTGGATGAGATCGACGGCGTCGCGGAAGTGGACCCAACTACGCTGCTGCATGCCGCATTGCAGAATCTGCTTGCTCGAGCGGACCGCCTTGGTGAGCACCGCGCCTTCTTCCATCGTGTGCGTGACCGGCTTTTCGAGATAGACGTCTTTGCCGGCCGCGAGTGCATCGACGGCCATGCGCACGTGCCAGTGGTCGGGCGAGGCGATGATCACCGCGTCGATATCTTTCGCCAGCACTTCGTGATAGTCGAGATGAGCCGTTGCAAGGCCGTTGGAGCGCTGCACTACGGCATCGCGGGCGGGGCCGTAGACGTCGCTCACGGCGACGATTTCATATGGTGCGCCGGTTTTGTCGGCGCTGTCGAGCAGGCCTTTCATGCGGTGCCCGGCGCCGATGACGCCGATGCGAAGCTTGTCGTTTGCGCCCCAGGCGCGAGTGGAAGCGAGTGCGGTCATACCGCTGGCGATAAGGAACGTGCGGCGATTGAGCATGGTGGGAGAGGCCTCCGTGTTTGCGGGATGATGGTATCAGGATTTGTTTGACGGGCGTCGGGCCGTTCTTGTAGTGACATCCGCCCTCGGCTGTTCAGCCGCGAAACGAAGTGAAGCCTCCCGCGCTGTGGTGGTGCCGCTTCTATTGGCTCGTCGCCGCCGCGGCCTTCGCCCCGCCCGTCGCCGGCAACCCATCGAAACCCGTCAGCTGAATCTTGCCCAGCGGTAATTGCTGCAATCCGCTTTCGATTTTCTGGCGGTCTCCGACCACGACTACGAACATTTTTGCCGGGACGAAATATTGTTTCGAGATGCGCTCCACGTCGGCCGCGGTGACGGCGTTCACTTTCGCGGGCAGCGTGTTGTAGAAGTCCAGCGGCAAGTCGTAAGTGAAGAGCCCACTGGTGGTGAAGACGGACTGGCGCATGGTCTCGAACAGGCCGGCGAGCGAGCGGGCGTTCGCGTCTTTGGCCATCTTCAATTCCGCGGGCGTGACCGGCGACGTCTGCATGCCGGCGATTTCCTTGAACATCTCGCGCAGCGCGTCGGAGGTCGTGTCGGTGCGGACGCTGCTCCCGACGAAGAATGGTCCTGCACCGCGGTGGTAGTCGAAAAATGAGAACGCGCCGTAGGTATAGCCGTTCTTTTCGCGCAGGTTCATGTTGACGCGGCTGGAGAAAAGGCCGCCGAGAACGGCGTTTGAAACCTCCAGCGGGGCATAGTCGGGAGTGGAACGCGCCACGCCGAGGGTTGCCGCGATGAGCATGGTCTGCGCCGAACCGGCTTTGTCAACGAGATAGATGTTTGGCGCGGGATTTGCCTGCGCCCGCGGGATTGGCGCGCGCTTGCCCGCGCTTTTCCAGACGCCGAAATATTTTTCTCCCAGGCTGCGTGCTTCGGATTGGGTGAGGTCGCCGGCGATGACGAGCGCGCTGTTGGCGGGCACAAAATCCGCCGACCAGAACCTTTCGAGGTCGGGGCGGCCAATGCTCTTGATGGACGCATCGGTGCCGAGCTCCAGATAGCCGTAGCTCTCGTCGCCGTAGAGTTTGTGAATGGCGACGCGCAACGCAAGTTGCTGCGGGTCGTCGTTGATCTGCAACAGTTCCGTAGCCCGCTGGCTGCGCACGCGCTCGATTTCCTTCTCGTTGAATGCCGGCTGGAGCACGACGTCAGAAAGCAGGTCGAAATCGGCACCGATGTTGCGCTTCAGGACCTGCGTGGAGACGGCAGACTGATCAGCGTCGCTGTTGGACTCGAGTTGAGCGCCGATCTGTGCCAGGTCGTCGGCGAACTTCAGCGCGGAGCGGTCCCTGGTGCCTTCGGTCAGCATGCGCGCGGTGAAACCAGCGAGGCCGGGCTTGTCTGCGGGATTAGCGCCGCTGCCGCCGAGCGCGACCACGCGGGCGGCGACCACCGGCAGGTTATGGGTTTCGGTCAGCAGAACCGTCAGGCCGTTGGAGAGTGTGAATTGTTCCGGGACGGGAAGGTTCAGTTTCGAAAGCGGGCCGGGAGCCGGCGCGGTCTTGCGCCACTCCTGGTTGGGAATATTGAGCGCGGCCACATTCGATCCGCCTTGCGGCTCTTTTCCCTTGGGCGGATCATTAATAACTTTTTTGCCTTTGACCGCGTACAACACGACGCGGGAGTTGTCGGTCAGCTTCGAGTCCGCAAACTGCTTCATGGTGGCGGCATTCGCGGCGTCGTAGCGATCGAGGTCCCATTGGAATTTGCCGGGATCTCCAAGGAACTGGTTGTACTGGTTGAGCAGATTGGCGACTCCGCCCATGCGTTGCAGGCGGAAGACGAGCGCGGATTGGATGGAGTTGCGCGCCATCTCAACTTCCTGCCGGGTGGGCCCGTCTTGGCGGAGGGCCGCGAGTTCCTGATTGATGGCGGCTTCGAGCTTCTCCGGTGTAACGCCCGGTTTGCAGGTGGCTTGCACATAGAAAACCGAGCCGAGCTTGAGCGGATAGCGGGCGGCGTCGACATCCTGCGCGATCTGCAAATCGTAGACCAGTTTCTTATAAAGGCGGCTGGATTTTCCGCTGCCCAGAACGTGCGCCAGCATGTCGGCATCGGCGTCGCCGGGCTCGTAGGCTGGAGGCGTCAGCCACAGCATGTAGACGCGCGGCAGTTCGATCTCGTCGGTGACGGTCACGCGTTTTTCCTGCGTGATGGGAAGCGTTTTGGCGTCAACAGGGGGAACGGGCGGTCCGGAAGGAATCGGGCCAAAATATTTTTCGAGGAGCTGCTTCGTGGCCGCGGAATCAAAATCGCCGACAATCGAGATGCTGGCGTTGTTCGGCGTGTAGTACTGGCGGAAAAACTCGCGGACGTCGTTGAGCTGCGCGGCTTCGATGTCGGCGTGCGATCCGATGACCACGCCGTGATACGGATGCGGCGCGGGAAAGAGCGCCTGGAACATGGCTTCTTCCGCCAGGCCGTAAGGCGCGTTTTCCGTGCTCTGGCGGCGCTCGTTGCGGACGACGTCGCGCTGGTTCGCGAGTTTGGCGCCGTCGAGGGTTTCGAGAAGGAATCCCATACGGTCGCTTTCGAGCCAGAGCGCGAGTTCGAGCTGGTTTGAGGGCAGCGTCTCGTAGTAATTGGTGCGGTCGAAGTCGGTTGTGCCGTTGATATCGCTGGCGCCGGCGCCCTCCAGATACTTGAAGTAAGCTTTTTCGCCGACGTTTTTCGATCCCTCAAACATCATGTGCTCGTACAAGTGCGCGAAGCCGGTGCGGCCGGGCTTTTCGAACATGGGGCCGACGTGATACCAGAGATTGACCGCGACCAGCGGCAGCCGGTGATCCTCGGAGAGAATGACTTCGAGTCCGTTGGGCAGCTTGTATTTTTCGAATTTGACTTGCGGCCAGGAGGCGGGAGAGTCGGCGGCGAGGACCGTAGTAAATGATGGAACCAGAAGAATTGCTGACAACAGAACGAGAGAGAACCGACGCATGAAGACTCTCCTGAAGGGGGCTGCGATTTCCAGCGGGACATTGTAGCGCGAATCGGTGGACAGGTTGTTTGCCGGTGGATTTACAATCGTGCGTCTACAGGGGGTTCGTAAGAATGATCCACTTCTTAAGAGGCATCTTTGTTTGCGCGATGTTGTCAGCAGGGCCACTTCTCTCCGCGCAGAACGTGGTCCAGTACACAACCACGAACGCCAACGTGAAATATCTCTTCGCCACGGCCGAGCCCGTGCTGCACTTGAAGCCGGGAGACATTCTCGACACCAACACGCTCGACTGCTTCGGCAACGGGCTCAAGAAGCCGGGCGACACGCTCAGCATGGCCAAGGGAGACAATCCGCTGGCCGGGCCGTTTTACGTGGAAGGTGCGGAGCCGGGCGACACGCTGGCGGTGAAGATCCTCGATTTGCAGGTCGACGGAGACACCGGAGTCGGCGCGTTCTCTCCGGGATTCGGTTCGATCAGCGCGTCGCACTACACGCCGATGATCGAGACGGCGCCGCTGCCCGAAAAAGTCTGGTTCTATCACATCGATCACGCCGCGAACACGGCGACGTTCAAGGCCCTCGACTCGGATTTCTCAGTCAAGATTCCCATGCACCCGTTTTTCGGATGCATCGGTGTAGCGCCCGCGAATGGCGAGGCACGAAGCTCGATTGTTCCGGCGGAGTTTGGCGGGAACATGGATTCTCCGGAGGCATCGGTCGGGAACACGGTTTACTTTCCCGTGAACGTTCGCGGAGGGCTTCTCTATCTGGGCGACGGACACGCCGCCATGGGAGACGGCGAAGCGGCGGGATCGGCGATTGAAGTGCCGCTGAAGGCTCGTGTGCAGGTAAGCGTGATCAAGGGCCGCACGATTGAATGGCCGCAGTTTGAGAATGACGACGCGATCATGACGGTAGGAGCGTATCGTCCGCTGGAAGATGCGTACCGGATTGCGTTCACGGAGTTAGTGCACTGGATCCATCGCGACTACGGCCTGTCGGAGATGGATGCATACGAACTGCTGTCGAAAGTCGGAAAGGC
>DASXDY010000075.1:0-20140 GCA_036490405.1 Candidatus Sulfotelmatobacter sp.
TCTTCAAACATCGGAACCTGGCGCTGGTCGTCCGCTCCGCGGCGCTGGCGCCGGGCGGCACCGATCACGGCGATCACAGTCAACGATTCTAGCGCCGTCCGAGGAACAAATATTCGTTGTGTGTTCGACCGCTGGTCGGGAGGATTGACCAGATATCCTTCCGGCGGGCCTTGCAGCAGGTCCGCAGGCATCAAACCTTCCAGAATCTCGCTATCTTTGAAGCGCAGCCTCACCCACAATCCCTCCGACCGCGGGCGCGAGGTGAAGGTCTTTCTGGTCAGCGACTCCGAGTCCCCAAATTCCCGAACGAAGTACACTCCCTTGATCTCACGCAGATCGACCGAAACGACCGTCCCCGCCGTGTTCAGCACCTCAACCTTGCCGTCGTGGACAAACTGCGATGGAGACACGTATCCCGAGACCGAATCGCGGTCCATCTTGCGGACAATCACCTTTTTGTGCGTGGAAGGCATGGAAAACCGGAAGCAGAGGTTAAGGCTGGCTCACGACCACACTGTTGACAGGCGTGTAACCGGACGAACCTCAGACTCCGACCTGAATTCTCGCATTTTTTCGCGGGAATCTCGCGGAATCCGCCTTGGCAGTAGCCAAAATATAAACGTTGTGTTATTTTCTTGAGCTTGCCGCAATGTTTCCATTCTGTGTAAGTACTTTGTATCTAGTTACTTGCATATAAGTCGTTCAGGTCAGGATCAATTTGCCGGAACGGCCTGTGGAAATCTTGTGGAAAGTTTGAGAAGTCAGACCTCTCTCCAGCGGCGATTTTTGGCTCTAAATCGCTTTGGGCTGCGGTTTGACCGCCGCTTGAAAGCGAATGGCTGATTACATTTACACCATGGAACTCCGGCTGACGCCGGACCAACTCAAAGGCGTCGGACTGATTCAGGATGTGGTCCGCGCCGCGGGCATGAATCTTTATCTGACGGGCGGAGCGATCCGCGACATCATCAGCGGGTTTACCATCCGCGACCTCGATTTCACCGTCCAGGGCAATCCCCTGAAGCTGCAAAAGGACTTCGAGAGGGCGGGGGCGAAGATCACCGCCGTCGAGGAAGATGTCCGCACTATCTTTCTCGCATTGCCGGGCAATGCCCGTGCTGAGGTCAGCATGGCGCGCACCGAGCGCTTCGAGAAGACCGGCAAGCCGCCGATCGTCATGCCGGCCACCATCCACGAAGATCTGCGCCGCCGTGACTTCACGGTCAATGCGATGGCGCTTTCACTGAACGAGGGATCGCGCGGGCTGCTGCTCGATCCTTTCAACGGCGTCGCCGACCTCGAAACCAAGGTCATCCGCATTTTGCACAACTATTCGTTTCTGGAAGATCCATCGAGGCTGATCCGGGCCACGCGATTTGCCGCCCGTTTCCACTGGCCGTTGGAAGAGCGCACGCAGGCCCGCTACGACGCCGCCAAAGAAGGCAGGTACATCGATCACATCCTGAAGTCTTCCATCGGGCACGAAATCGCCGCTCTTGCCCACGAAGACGACCCGCTGAACGTCGTCAAGATGCTCGAAAAGGAGGGTTGGCTCACCATCCTGCACGATCACTGGACGGTGGCGAAGGTTGACGCCAACGGCCTGAGCACATTGATGAAGACGCGCCAGCAGATGGTCGATCTCGGGTACACCCCAGACGCCGGGCCAGCCGTGATGTACTTCCTGACCTCGCATTTTTCTGCGAAGGAAATTGCGGACATTCAGAAACAGGTTCCGCGCAAAGACCTGATCGAGGCATGGCGCGACATCGAGGATCACGCCAAGGAACTCGCCAAGCGTCTCACCGGCAAGGAAGCGGCGACGCCGTCGCGCACCTGGCAGTTGCTATCGTCGGCGCGCCCGGAGATGATTCTGTTTCTCGCTGTGACTTCTAAGCAGCAGGCGGTCGAGCAAAAGATCAAGAACTTCCTGACCAAGTGGCGCCAGGTGCAGCAGAGGATTCCGCTGCCTGAAATGACCGAGTTGCTGATCACGCCGCAGCTTCCGATTTATCCGAAGCTGGCGAACGATGTGTTCATGCTGCTGCTCGATGGCAAGCTTCGTTCGCGAACGGAAACGCTGAAGTTTCTAAAGCCTTTTGCGCCGCCCCCTCCGCCCCCTCCGCCGGCTCCGCGCCGTGGACGGGCCGCCAAGGCCGCAGCGGAAGCTGCCGCTGCACAGGCCGCAGCGGCGAAGTCCACGGCAAAAGGGAAAAAGGGAAAGGCAGCAGCAGCAGCGCCTCCACCGCCAGTCGCACCCGCGCCTAAGACTGACGCGAAGACCAAAGTCGTTGAGAAATCCAAGCCTGCCCCGAAGCCGGCTCCCAAACCGGCAAAGAAGCCGGCCGCGAAGCCCGCAGCGAAGAAGGCCCCAGGCAAGAAGAAGCGGTAATCAGGTGTGACGGCAGGTTGTCCCGAAATTCCCCGAAATTCCCCGAACTTGCCGCTGTCTTAGTCATACCTTAGGATCAGTTGCGTTTTGCCGACTGTTGACATTTTCTAAAGGGGGTCGTGTGGATGAAGAAGCTCGGAAAAATCCTGCTTATCAGCGCCGCAGTTCTGGCCGTTGTTCTGACAGTTGCAATTACTTTTACCATCGGATGGCGTCCCTTCATCGGGCCGAAGAAACGCGCCCTGACCAACCGTCAATTTGAGCGCACGCCGGAGCGGTTAGCGCGCGGCAAGTATCTGGTTCAGGGACTGCTGGACTGCGAATCCTGCCACTCTCCCAAAGACTGGACCCAGCACGGCGGCCCAATTCCTGCAGGGATGGAGCTGGCTGGACAGGCGGTGTCCGATGACCCCGGATTTCCCGGAAAACTTGTCATTCCAAACATTACTCCCGATTTGGAAACAGGCATCGGCAAGTGGACCGATGATCAAATTGCACGCGCCATTCGCGAAGGCATCAGGAACGACGACACGACGCTGTTCCCCATGATGCCGTATGAAGGCTTCAAGACGCTTTCTGATGACGATATTGCGTCGGTGGTCGTCTATTTGCGGTCGGTGGCGCCCGTGAAAAACGCGCTGCCTCCAATGGAAATCAATTTTCCGGTGAACTATCTTGTGCGCAGCGCGCCTGAGCCAATCACAGAACCTGTTCCCGGCCCGAACATGTCCGACCCGCTCGCGCGCGGCAAATATATGGTCACTCTCGGTTGCGGCTGTCATAATCCCACCGAACAATCAGGCTACGGCGGCGGGGAACGTTTGAAAGGCCCATGGGGAGACGTGGTGAGTGCAAACTTGACATCGGACCCCTCCGGCATCAGGTACTACACCGAGGGTACATTCATCAGCGCGATGCGCACCGGATTTGTGGGGGCGCGCAAGCTGAATTCCATCATGCCCTTCATCCAGATCCGGAAACTTTCCGACGACGATCTCAAGGCGATCTTTGCGTATTTGAAGACGCTGCCGCCGGTAAAGCACCGCGTGGACAACACTCTGCCGCCGACCTATTGCAAGGTGTGCAAACAGAAACACGGCGCCGGAGATCAGAACAAAATCTGAAGAGCGGAATGGCAAAGAGTTGACTCAGAACTGTGCGCCTTCCGGTTCCCTGGGTTTCGGGGTTAAGGATTCTCGCTACTTCACAGCGGCGGCTTTCCTGGGAAACATCTCGCCGATCCGTCGGATTTGCGCGCCCACACCCTTCAGTTTTTCTTCGATGTTCTCGTAGCCGCGGTCAATGTGGTAGACGCGGTCGATGATGGTTTCGCCATCTGCGACCAGCGCAGCGAGCACCAGCGATGCCGAGGCGCGCAGATCGCTGGCCAGAACTGCCGCCGCGCTCAGCGGACTCTTGCCCTGCACCACAGCGCGCCTTCCCTCAATTTTGATGTTCGCTCCCATGCGCACCAGTTCCTGCGCGTGCATGAAACGATTCTCGAAAATGTTCTCCGTGATGACCGACGTTCCTTCCGCTTGGGTCGCCAGCGCCATAAACTGCGCCTGACAATCGGTGGGGAAGCCGGGATGCTCTTCCGTCGTCATATCGGCAGCGTTAAAGGGATTGTCTCCCATCACCCGTACAGCGTCGGATGAGATCTTCGTCTTCACCCCGACTTCGTGCAGTTTGCTGAGCAACGCATCGAGATGGGAAGGATCGCACCCCGCAACATTCACATCGCCGCCGGTCATGGCTGCGGCGATGATGAATGTTCCCGCTTCGATTCGATCGGGAATGATGCGGTGCTTCGTTCCAGTCAACTTATCGACACCTATGACGCGGATGGTCGCAGTTCCTGCTCCTTCGACGCGCGCTCCCATCTTGTTAAGAAGATCGGCCAGATCGGCAACCTCCGGCTCGCGTGCGCAATTCTGAAGAATCGTTTCGCCTTCAGCCAGGGTCGCAGCCATCAGCAGATCTTCCGTGCCGGTGACCGTGATCCTGTCAAAAACAATCTCTGCGCCCTTCAGGCGCTTCGCTGCGGCCTCAACGTAGCCGTGTTCTTGCGTGATCTTCGCCCCAAGCTGTTCCAGTCCCTTGATGTGAAGATCGATCGGCCGCTGTCCGATGGCGCAGCCGCCGGGTAGCGATACACGCGCGCGCCCGCATCGTGCCACCAGCGGCCCAAGGACGAGGGTCGAGGCCCGCATGGTTTTCACCAACTCGTAAGACGCTTCGGGCGAGGACAGTTTCTTGCAGTGAAGGGTAGTGCGGTGCTGAGCGCGACCATAACCGAGTTCGACATCGGCGCCCATCGCCGCCAGAAGGTTGCGTGTCGTCTGAATATCCCGCACCTGCGGAATGTTTTCCAGGACCACCGGTTCGTCGGTGAGCAGCGCGGCAGCCATGCAGGGTAGCGCGGCATTCTTTGCGCCGCTGACTCGAATCGTGCCCAGCAACGGCTCTCCGCCGCGAATGACAAACTTGTCCATGAAAAGTCCTTACCCCTGATTGTAACGAGCTTATGCTGCCGGAAGGTTGACTCGCATGGAACGAGAGGTCAGGGGCGCCTGGTGCAGTCGCGAAGAAACAGGGAAGCGCTAAGTCTTAGCCAGTGCGATTGCCTGCCTTACGTGTCCCTTGGTCCTTTGCAAGGCCGTCAGTGCTTTGGAACGAGGGACGCCGGCGGCGAGCATGACAACCGCTACGGGTGTTCGGTTCCCGCTGACTTCCAGCGCATGGCTGGCTGCCTCGTGATCCGCGCCGGTGGCGGCTTCGAGAATTCGGGTCGCGCGCTGCACCAGCTTTTCATTCTTCGCCCACACGCTGACCATCAGATTTCGGTAGACGTAGCCGAGGCGAGTCATCGCTCCGGTCGAAATCATGTTGAGGACCATCTTGTGTGCGGTTCCGGCTTTCATGCGTGAAGATCCGGCAAGTACTTCGGGCCCTACCTCGGTGACGATGGCGAAATCTGCGGCACGCTCGAGCGGAGAATTGCGGTTGCAGGTGAGCGCAATGGTGTGTGCTCCGCGGCGATGAGCGTACTCGACGGCCGCGATGGTGAAGGGAGTGCGTCCGCTGGTGGCTATGCCCAGCACAACGTCGTGCTTGCCGGGCTTGCGTTTCTTGATTTCCGCCACCGCCAGCCTAGTGTCATCCTCGCTCGCTTCGGTCGAAGCGCCCAGCGCCCTGGGGCCTCCGGCCATGATGTATTGCACGATGCGCGGATTGGTGTTGAAAGTCGGCGGAATCTCAGAGGCATCCAGCGCGCCGAGACGGCCGCTGGTTCCGGCGCCGACGTAAATCAAGCGGCCGCCATGGCGGATTCCATCGGCAACAACGTCAATGGCGCGAACAATCTGCGGCAGCGCGTGACGAACCGCAGCAGCCACGGTCGCGTCTTCGTCGTTCATGAGGCGAACGATTTCCAGCGACGACATGCGGTCGAGTTCGGATGCCGAATGCAGCATCTGTTCGGTCGGAAGTTGGCGGAGATCAGATTTTGTGGTCGTGGCTCGGGCCAATTGGTGCGCCTTTCGGATGTAGTGTCTCAGGCCAGGGTCCGGGCCGACTAGGTCCAGAACCTTCTGCCCATGTTCATTCTAGACTGCGCCAATCGGGTTTCTCCGGGCGGGGATTTCCACATGGTTGTTGACGATGGTGCCGTCACCGCAGAGATTCAGCGATAGCATCGTGAACTTTCGGACGAACCTGCTTGATTGCATGATCGGAGCAATCGGGCCAGGTGCGATTCGTCAGCAAAGTAATCGAGAGTTCGCGCTCGGGATCGATCCACAACGAAGTGCCGGTGTAGCCGAGGTGGCCAAAGGATTTCGGGCCAAAGTGCGTTCCGGATTGCGACGGAGCGGACGGAGTGTCCCAGCCGAGCGCCCGCGACGTGCCGGCAGGTGTGGATTCGCGGCCGGTAAACAGCGATACTGTTTCCCCGCGAAGAATCGGATTTCCTTGGCGCAACATGGCGTGGGCGAAGCGGGCAAGGTCTTCGGCCCTCGAAAACAATCCCGCGTGGCCGGCGACACCTCCGAATACAAAGGCATTTTCGTCCTGCACTTCACCCTGAATGATACGGTTGCGGAACGTACTGCGTGGTACTTTGTCGCTTGAACCGGTTGGCGTGGTTTCGTCGGCGGTGGGCGGAATCTGGCTCCGAAGTTCGACTGGAGGATTGAAGGTCGTCTGCGTCATGGCAAGCGGGCCGAAGATTTCGCGCTGACAGAAGTGATCCAGCGGTTCTTCGGCGATTCTTTCGAGAGCTGTGCCAAGGATGATGAACCCGATGTCGCTGTATTCTGCGCGGGTTCCAGGGTTTGCAGTGAGTGCAGTCGTAAAGGCAGCTCTGATCAAATCGTCACGCGAGTTTGCTTTTAGATACAACTTTTCATAAGCGGGAAATCCAGACGAATGCGCCAGCAGCATGCGGAACGTGATATCTCCGCGCCGTGAGTCGCCACCAGACGTGTCAAGGATTTCCGGGACGGCGCCCGCTACCGGAGCATTCAGTTCGAGCTTGCCGCGTTCGTAAAGGATCATCGCCATCGTCGTCGTAGCTATCGGTTTGGTGAGCGAGGCGAGATCGAAAATCGTGCCAGGCTCGACCTGAGGATTTCGGTCAAGATCACCGTTGTAGACAAATGACCCGAAGGATTTCAGTGCGGCCAACTCGCCGGCATGAGTGACCGCGAGGGATGCCCCGGGAAAGGCGCGATTCTCGACAGCCTGCCGGATAGCAGAAAACGCCGCAGAAAAACGGACATCCTGATCTTCATAGGCAGCGGTTAGGGAAGAGTCGTTCAAGTCGCGGTTATAGCAGTTTCTGTAGGGTTTTTCTAGGAACGGCGAGCCCGCGGCGTATCTATGGGATTACCTGCGTGTATTGAGTTCGGACGCACTGCTTGTGTAGATTCAGAATATCCTGTCTTTCATGTCCAGATCGCTTGTCTCGGCACAGCTTCGCTTTCCGCATAAGGGCGCCTTGCTGCGTTCACTGCTGGCGTGCGCCTGTTTAGCGCTGACCCATGATGCATTCGCGCTTCGGCAATCGGCATCAGATCCCGTGCCTGCGGCGGCTACCTTAAGCACCTCCGCGGCCAACCCCGTTCGCATTGCGGGAGTTGATTCCATCATCGAACACGCAATTGCCGATGGAAATATTCCCGGCGCGGTGCTGCTCGTCGGGCACAACGGCAAAGTCATCTACCGAAAGGCCTACGGTGAACGTGCGCTGGATCCGAAGCGCGAGCCGATGACGCTTGATACCGTCTTCGATCTCGCGTCTTTGACGAAGGTGATTGCCACGACGACTTCTGTGATGCAGCTAGTCGAAAAAGGCAAAGTTCGGCTGAACGATGCGGTCGCGAAATACCTGCCGGAGTTCGCACAGAATGGAAAAGACGACATCACCGTCCGCCAGTTGCTCACGCACTATTCCGGTCTGGAACCGGATCTCGATCTGAAGACGCCGTGGGAAGGCAAAGAAACGGCTTACAGGATGGCTTTTGCCGAGACACCCGCGCAGGCTCCCGGATCAAGCTTCGTATATAGCGACATCAACTTCATCACTTTGGGCGCGCTGGTCGAGCGCGTTTCGGGCGAGCGGCTCGACATCTACGCGACGAACCACATTTTTGTTCCCCTGAAGATGCTGCACACGCGCTTCATGCCGCCTTTGGAATGGCGCCCCAAAATCGCACCCACGCAATACGACGAAAACGATCACATGCTGCGCGGCGTGGTACATGATCCCACGGCACGGCGCATGGGCGGCGTGGCCGGACATGCAGGGCTGTTTTCTACCGGCGACGATCTGGCGAAATTCGCGCAGGCCTTGCTGAACGATGGCGGAGGGATTCTTTCTCCAGCCGCGGTGGTCAAGATGTCAACGCCCGAGCAGCCTCCTACAGCGCCGGTGTTGCGCGGCTTTGGATGGGACATTGATTCTCCATTTTCGTCGAATCGCGGTGATCTGCTGCCGGTGGGATCGTTCGGCCACACTGGATTCACTGGAACGTCAGTGTGGATCGATCCGACGACACAGACCTATATCATCCTGCTGACCAACTCCGTGCATCCGCGCGGCAAGGGCAACGCCATTGGTTTGCGGTCGAAGGTAGCGACCGAGGTCGCCGCATCGCTGAACCTGACCACCAGCGAGAAAGAAGCTGCGCGCTGGAGGAGCATCACCGGATACAACGAGGCCTGGAGCGCCGCGCGGCGTATGAACACGCGCAACGGTTCAGTGAAGAATGGAATCGACGTCCTCGAAGACCACGGCTTCGATGCCTTCAAAGCGGCCGAAGGGAAGAAGCACATCGGGCTCGTCACCAACCAGACCGGCCTTGATGCGTCCGGAAAACGCACGATTGACGTTCTGGGGCAGGCCCCTGGCGTTTCGCTCGATGCGATTTTCAGTCCCGAACACGGCGTGACCGGAACAGTCGACACTACCGACATTAACAACTCAAAAGACGCGGCAACCGGCGTCCCTGTCTACAGCGTGTATGGCGGTAGCGATGCAGCGCGGCGTCCGCCGGCGGAAGTCATGCGCACGCTCGACGCAGTAGTGTTCGATATTCAGGATGCAGGCGTTCGCTTCTACACCTACGAAACTACATTGGGATATTTCCTTGAAGCCGCGGCGAAGAGCGGCATCGAGATCATCGTGCTCGACCGCCCGAACCCGATTACAGGGTCGTTTGTCCAGGGTCCGGTAGCCGATGCCGGACGTGAAAGTTTTACCGATTATTGGGCCACGCCGGTGCGCCATGGAATGACGATCGGCGAACTGGCCAAAATGTTCAACGCCGAACGGAATATCAATGCCAAGCTGACCGTCGTGCCCATGGAGGGCTGGCAACGTGGGGACTGGTTCGATTCGACCGGACTTGAGTGGGTGAATCCTTCGCCGAATCTGCGCAGCGTGACCGAGGCCACGTTGTACCCGGGAGTGGCGCTCATCGAAGGGACGAACGTTTCCGTGGGGCGGGGAACGGATACACCGTTTGAACTCGTGGGCGCGCCCTGGATCAAAAGCAAGGAGCTCGCAGCCTATCTCAACACGCGCGGCATCGCAGGCGTGCGCTTCGTGCCCATTGCTTTTACGCCGTCGGCAAGCATCTACAACGGCCAGGCTTGCCAGGGAGTCAACATTGTTCTCACCGATCGAAACGGCTTCGATGCACCTGAATTGGGCATAGAGGTGGCTGCGGCCCTGCGCAAACTTTACAGTGCAGACTTCAAGATCGATCGCATGAGCGAACTACTCGTCAACGGATCAGTGTTCAATGCGTTGCTTGCCGGACAAGATCCCCGCCGCATCGCGCAGGACTGGCAGGATGACCTGCAGAAATTCCAGACCATCCGGCAGAAGTATCTGATTTACAAGTGACCGCGATCAGCGGTTAGGTGGTCCCGCCCGGATAACTTCGACGCGCAGATTGCGCATCTCAGCTGCTATTGCCCCGTGATACTCTCGGGTGAAACGTCGGCTGGGGAGGCGCACATGCGGATGATCCTGACAACGATTTTGGCGGCAGGAATGGCTTGGGGGCAGACGTCTGCGCCCGCGAAGCCTGCGGACAGTTCTGCCGCTCCCGCGATACAAAACAGCGCAGCCGCGGCCTCCACGCCACAGCCGGCGCAGGATCCCAAAGCCATCGTCATTCCCGCGGGCAGCAAGATTCCCCTCACGCTCAAGCAGGCAATCTCGACCAAGAACGCGCGCGAAGGCGATCCCGTTTATGCCGAGACTGCGTTTCCCTTCGTGGTGAACGAACGGGTCCTGGTGCCGGCGGGAACGTATATCCAGGGAAAGATTTCGCACACAGAAAAACCGGGCCGCTCGAAAAAGCGCGCGGAGCTTCTTATTCACTTTACTTCGATGATTTATCCGAGCGGCTACACGGTCATGTTGCCGGGGTCGGTCGAAAATACGCCGGGTGCTGAGCATAACGGCGTGAAAGATTCGGAAGGCACGATTCAGGCTGACAAAGATACCGGCAAGCGGATCGAAGACGCGGCCAAGGGCGCCGCGGTGGGTGGAACAGTGGGCACGATCGGCGGGGCCGCTGCTGGAGGTTTCAACGGCGCGCGCTATGGCGGTCTGGCGGGTCTGGCGGGCGGCGTGGCCTGGGCACTGCTTAAGCATGGCCCCGACGTGAGGCTCGACGTCGGCACTTCCATCGAGATGGAGATCCAGCGCGATGTACCGGTCGATGCCGGCCGTATTCTCGCCAAAGCGGGTTCGTAGTTCGAGGTGTTGTTAAACTTCGCTCATGCCGCGGCAACCAGTCTCTGCCCTCGGGTATTGTGGATTTACCTGGATCAGGCTGTCGATCCTGATCTGAGCTAGATTCCTGAGTAATGTTCCCGCATCAAGCCAAGCAACGCCTCGCCGGCTGATTTGCTCTCTGGTTTGCGATGGCTGCTATACAATCCGCCGTAGGGGCGGAATCCGCCCCAGGGTGGAGGCGTTCGTGGAATTCTTGGGCTTAGGTCTCGGCACGATCCTTGTTATCTGCATCATCCTTGCGATCTATCTTCTCAATTCCATTAAGATACTGGCCGAATACGAGCGGGGAGTGATCTTTCGCCTGGGACGCCTGCTGCCCGAAGCGAAAGGCCCGGGAGTGATTTTCGTATTTGCTCCAATTGACCGCATGGTACGGGTTTCGCTGCGGCAGGAAGCGCTCGAAGTTCCGCCGCAGGACATCATCACCCGCGATAATGTCACGCTCAAGGTCAACGCGGTGATCTTCCTGCGCGTCATCGAGCCGCGCAAAGCAGTGGTCGAGGTTTCGAATTATGTCTATCAAACTTCGCAATTCGCCCAGACTACCCTGCGTTCCGTGCTCGGCGAGCAGGAACTCGACGAACTGCTGGCCCATCGGGACAAGATCAACCTCCGACTCCAGACCATTCTCGATACCCATACTTCTCCGTGGGGTGTAAAAGTCACCAACGTCGAAGTCAAACAGGTCGATATGCCCGAGTCGATGCT
This sequence comes from Candidatus Sulfotelmatobacter sp., assembly GCA_036490405.1. Taxonomy (GTDB): domain Bacteria; phylum Acidobacteriota; class Terriglobia; order Terriglobales; family Acidobacteriaceae; genus Sulfotelmatobacter. Next base: position 11,415 of record DASXDY010000075.1, read on the forward strand.
GCGCGCCATGGCCAAGCAGGCCGAGGCCGAGCGCGAGAAGCGGTCGAAGATCATCCACGCGGAGGGCGAGTTCTCGGCGGCACAACGGCTGGTGGACGCGGCCCACTTGCTGTCGAGCGAACCGGTCAGCGTGCAGCTTCGCTACCTGCAGACGCTCACTGAAATCGGCGTCGAAAAGAACACGACCGTCGTTTTTCCAGTGCCCGTGGATTTTTTTTCCGGGCTCCAGAAGCTGTTGTCGAAAACAGATGGCGATGCCGCGCCGGAGAAGAAGACGGCGTAGCGGAGTTGAATCATGGCCTCATCACAAGACACAGAAATCACGCTGGGTACCGGAAAGCTGCTGGTGCTGTTCTTCGGACTGGTCGCGGTCTGTGCGTTGTTCTTCGCGCTGGGATACTCGCTCGGGCGGAAGGCGGAGCCGGCGGTCACTACGGCGAGCGCAGCGGTGTCGCCGCAACCCACGTCGAACTCCGGCAAAACATCGGGCGGGCCGGCGGCAGCGCAGCCGATGAAGTTTTACAAGGCAGTTGAGGAAAAACAGGCAGCCCACGATCTGACTCCCGCTGCCGATGCGAAAAGCGATCCCGCAGCGCAGGCGTCGCCCGCGGCTGGCCAACCTGCTTCGAATGCGGCCGATCCTTCTACCAGTCTTCCGACTCCAGGCTATTTCGTCCAGGTGGCCGCCGTCAGCAAACAGGACGATGCTGACGCTCTGGTCGATGCCTTGAAGAAAAAAGAATATCCGGCCTTCGTCGCGGCACAAACCACCAGCGATAAGCTGTTCCGGGTACAACTCGGCCCATATTCCGATGTCAAAGAGGCTGAGACGATGCGTGCCAAGCTGGTCGGCGACGGCTACAGCCCAATTCTGAAGAAGTAACGAATCACAGGCGTTCCGTTCCTGGCTCAGGCTTCAAGACTGCATTCCTACATTGACAGGCGTCGATTTTCGCGTTATTCCTACTCCGCATGTCCCAGGAGATATCTCTCGATCGCGCTCTGCACGCCATCGCCGATCCCACGCGGCGCCGAATTTTGCGTACACTGCGCGAAGGCGCGAGCGAGACGAAATCCGCCGGAGGCAAAGCCGGTTCCGGGCCGTGTCTATGCGGCGGAGATATCGAAGCGCGTATTCACCTTTCCCAGCCCACCATTTCGCATCATATGTCGATTCTGACCCGGGCCGGGCTGGTAGACGCCAGCAAGAAGGGGCAATGGCGGTGGTATCGGAGAAATGAAAAGGCCCTGCGGCAGGTGGCGAAGCTGCTAAGAGGGAAGCTGTAGGATCACGAATGTTGGCCGCAGACACGGTTCTTATTCAGCAATCGAAAATTCAACACGCAATCCTTTTCGCTCAGCGCCCTCCCAGCGCCCACTTCTCCAGATCTCCAGTCGAGCGCAGTAAACCCAGCTCGGCGCGTTGCAGCTCAAACGTGACATCCTGCAGCGTGATGAAGCGCTCGCTGAGCTGGCTGCGGGCGTCGTCCAGATCATGCAAATTGGCAGTTCCGGCGTCGATGCGTGTTTGTACGGCGGTCAGTCCCTTCTCGGCGATCTCGTACTCCAGTTCCGCGACCTGATGTGCAGCCTGTAACTGGGCGACTGAGCGGCGCAGCCGCAGCGTCTCCTCCGACGCCTGGTTTTTGGCCGCTTCCGCTTGCCTCGTTGCCTTGAGCGCTTCGGCGTCGGCGGCCTGCGCACGCGAGCGCTGCGAAGCGTTGAAGAGGGGGAATCGAATGCTGACCCCGACGGTCGCGTTGTTCTGCTGGAAGCTGTTGGTTACGCAAAGGAATTCTCCCAGCGATGTGACACAAGGCCGCGACGGAATGTAGTAATTCTGAAAGTTGTTGAATTTCGAAAGCAGCGCGTACTGGGCGGCGAAATCTATGCTCGGCCACAGGGCGCGATGCTCTCCCTGCGCGCGCAAATACTGCGCGCGCGCGTTCTGCACGGAAGCTTGCACGGCGGGATTGGAATCCGCCGTTTTCGAGGGCTCCTCCGCCGGGAGTTCGGGCGGGGCGGGAATTGAGTCGGGATCAGTTTCAATATCGGCGGCGGGAAGTCCTGTCAGGCTGGAAAGGTGCTCGCGCAGAACATCGGCCGCGCCTCTGGCCTCTTCTATGCGCAGGCGAACGCGAGCGGCAGACAAGCGGGCTTTGGTGCCATCCAGTTCGCTGTCAACGCCCCCTTTGACCCGGTCCGCCACCGCATTCTCGAATTTCTGCGCTTCGAGTTCTGTCTCCTGAAGTCTGCCCAGCCTCTGCTCCCATTTGGCCAATTCAGCATAGCTCTGGGCGGCATCCTCGATGATCTGGTTGCGCTGGTCCTTGCTCCTGAGGGATGCGACGGCGGAGTCCACACGCGCCGCCTGAACGAATTCGTGCAGGGATGGATTCAGCAGCGCGGACTGTGCGGTGATGTTGAACAGGGATGGCGCCGAACCTTCCAGGGCCAACGGGAAGCCGTAGGAGAACCCCAGGCCGGCGCCGGTCATCAGTTGAGGCACATAACTGTTGCGCAGATCACGATATGCCGCCTGCGCGTGCTGCTCCTCGGCCGCCGCAATGCCCGCGCCGGTTGCGTGAGAGAGTGCCAGTTCAACCACGCGCTTGAGCGGGACGGGTTCGGCAAGCAAAGCAACCGGCAGCAGAGTGAATGCGACAACCCTCAAGCTAATGGCAAAGCGGCACGAAGTATTCATTGCGTCCCTTTCACATTGACAAACGAAAAGAGCTTTCACGGGATAGATGCAAGCAAAATTCTAAATGCCGGGTGGCCGGAATGATTGATTTTTGAGCGGCGGAAATGATAGAGGCGCGATCACTGACAAGCTCCAGTCGGAAAGCAACGGTTTAGCGCTCGACGCGGCGCAAGTCTTCCCTGGCGCGTGAATAAGTGTGGGCGAGTACGAGGGCGTCGCGATACTGCGCCGCGGCGCCGGCGCGGTCTCCTTGCCTTTCCAGCAACTGGCCGAGAATTTCGTGCGCTTTGAAAGCCGGCCCGGCTTCGACCGGGGCCTGGAGATAGCGGTGCAGAAAGCGAATCGCCATCGGCGTATCGCGGCCGGCGCGCAGCAGAATTTCGCCGGCATGCATAAGTGATTCCGGAAAATCGAGCGGGCAGCTGTCAAGGTTCTTCAGCGCCTTTTCCATGTCATCCAGCCGGCGAGCGTAGCGATAGAAATTTGCCAGATTGAGCCACGCACGTGCGCCGAAATGGCTGGCTTCAACGGCGGCGCGATATTCCCGTTCCGCTCCCGCGGGATCTTTATCTTTCTCCGCAATACGCGCCAGGACCCAGTGTTGCATGGCAGGATTGATGCGCATTAATGCGTCGGCTTGCGCGCGCGCCTTGTCTTTGCCGCCCCCAACAATTCCCGGCGCCTGCGCGTAGAACTCGGCAAGGTCGGTGCGCGCTTCCCAACTGTTCGGATCCAGTTCCACCGCTCGTTCGAACGAGGTACGGACCTTTCTTGCCAGACCCATGGCTGAAAAGACTCCGGCTTTATCCGCCTTTTCGCCGTAGGAGCGGCCCAGCCAGAGTTCATAGAAGCTGTTGTTCGGAGCAAGTTGTGCCGCACGCTCGCAGGCGGTAATAGCCTCATCCCAGTCTTCGAGCATGAAATGGGCGCGGCACAGCAGATTGTAGGCATCGGCGTCGATGGACGAGGGGCCGGTGAGCGGCTGTAAAGCCTGCATCGCTTCATCCACATGACCTGAGGCGAGAAGTTCTTTTGGGGGACCCGCAGCCGAGGCGAACATCGGGCAGACCACGGCAATCGAACAGCACAATGCGAGAAACTTCATTCGTCGACGGGGCCCGGTTCGCAACGTGTCGTCTCGCCTCCAGAAACTCTCAGGGAACAACCTTCACGGTCGCGCCATCGTAGATCGGCTTCGATTCCTCGGCGGGCAGAGCAACCGTCTCTCCTCCCGTGAGGCCGGAAGTGATCTCGACGCGCGTCAGGTTCTGCAACGAAAATTGCACATCCTGGCGCTGGACGCGATCGCCCACGATGCGGAAGACGTAAGGCTTGCTGTCATCCATCCGCAGCGCATCGCGTTGCAGAGTCAGCACGTCCTTGTGTTCGGCCACCACGATGGTGACAGCCACGTTGATATTGGGAAGCAGCCGCAGGTCCTGGTTGTCGATAAGGCAGGTAGTATCGCCCACATTGCGCGAGGCGCGCAGCTTTACGGTGGCGGGCACGGTATTCACTGTGCCGGTCCACATGCGGCCTGGAATTGCATCCCAGGTCACCTCGACTTTCTGCCCCACTTGCAGGCGGCCCACGTCGGGTTCATCCACAAAGGCCCGCACCAGGACTTTCGACAGGTCCGCCTCCTGCAACAGCAAATCTCCAGCCTGCACGAAGGCACCGTCCTTAACCGGGAGCGAGTAGACGATGCCATCAAACGGCGCGCGGACACTGGATTTTCGGAGAGAATCTTCCGCAGCGTCATAGGCCGCCTGCGCTTCTTCGCCCTGGGCCTGGATACTCGCGACTTCCGGCCGCGAGTAGCGATCTTTCTGTTTCTGCTCGAGCAGATTCAGGTCGGCTTGCGCTCCCTGGAGGGCCACTTGCGCCTGCTGGACTTCGCCCGAAGACGCCGCCCCCGCTTGTTGCAGCTTTTGCAGGGAGTCGAGCCTGCGTTGGGCAACCTCGCGCGCGCTTCGGGCCTTCACTAACTGCGAATTCAGAGTGAGTACCTCCTCCTGCGTGCCTCCCGTCTTAAGCGACGCCTGATCTGCCTGTGCTGTCTTTACTTGTGCTTCGGCTTTCGCGGCCTGTGTACGAATATCGTCATCGTCGAGTTGCAGCAAGAGCTGTCCCCGCCGGACGTGGTCCCCTTCCTTGACCAGGAGCCGCTTTACCGTGGTTGCGATGGGGGCATGGGCCTCGAAATTATCCAGCGGTTCCACCTTGCCGTTGGTGGAAATCACGCTACGGATCGGCCCGCGCTCGACCACGGCGGCGCGCACCTTGAGCGGCGTTTGATGAAAGTAGGAATAGAGCGCGGCCAGCAATGCTGCCAGCACCAATGCAAACCAGATCCAACGCCGCAGTAAAGGCGTTTCCGAATTGTTCGTCGAGGCCAAGTATGAATTCTTTCAGGGTGCGGCAGGAAAAACTGCAAGTTGTAATTTATCACCCTGACGCTGCGATCATAAACGCTGCCCGCCCCAAGTACCGTACTTCTTTGGATGCCTGTCGCCGGCCGCGGATGCGCGAATGCACCTCAGAGAGGCTTGCCGGCATGGTGCTTCTGCCGGAATCGGCCAGCCGCTACAATGTCGCTTATGCCTAAATCGCCGCGCTACACCCCGGAGCACGCCGCCGCCGGACTCGACGCAAAATTTCCCGGGATCGAGACCTGGCCGAACCAGTTCCCGGGATACGAGATTGTCGTCGACGACCCGGAGTTTACTTCCGTATGCCCCAAGACAGGATTGCCCGATTTCGGCGCGCTCAGCATTCGCTACATGCCCCACAAGCTTTGCCTCGAATTGAAATCGCTCAAGGAGTATTTGCAGTCTTATCGCAACCTGGGGATATTTCAGGAAAACATCGTCAATCAGGTTCTGGAAGACGTTGTGAAATGGGCCAAGCCAGTCTGGGCCGAAGTGAAGGGAGAATTTCGCCCACGTGGCGGAATTTCGACGACGATTGTAGCCAGGTGGCCCCGCCCGAAACGCCCGGCAAAGAGAACTACATAGCTCGCCTCGTACTTTCACTCCACGCGCTACTTGGAGTGTGCCTGCCGCGGCGCCTTTTCGCGAGACAACGCGCACCCAGGCTGATATCCAGAGGAAGGGAAGCAGCATGCTATATTCGCTCAACCCGTGGCCCAATCGGACCTGCAACCACGCACCGCGCTGATCGTTCTCACCGCGCTCAATCTGCTCAATTATGCGGACCGCAATGTGCTGTTTGCGGTGCAGCCGCTGGTGCAGCAGGAATTTCATCTGAACAAAGCACAAATCGGGCTGCTGACCAGCGCGTTTCTCGGCTTCTACATGGTCGCCGCGCCGTTCGTGGGGCCGCTCGCTGACAAATATTCTCGCAAGTGGATCATCGTGCTGGGCGCCGTCTTCTGGAGTGGACTCACGCTGCTAACGGCGGTGACCCACACCTACACGGAATTGCTCGTGCGGCACACGCTGGTGGGGATCGGCGAAGCGACGTTTGTGACGATTGCTCCGACATTTGTAGCCGATCTTTTCGAAGAAAAAGTTCGCGGACGAATTCTGGGAGTGTTCTACCTCGCGATTCCTGTGGGTTCTGCCGCCGGGTATCTTCTCGGCGGATATCTGGCCCCCGGCCACGGCTGGCGCTTTCCGTTTTATATCGCCGCCGCGCCCGGCTTCCTGCTGGCGATCGCCGTCTCATTTCTCAAGGAACCGCCGCGCGGACAGTTTGATTCGGTGAAAGATGACGGAATCCAGAGAGCCGTACCGGCGGATCTGGGCTCGAAGATCAAGCTGTATTTCAATGATCTTTACGTGCACTTGTTCCGCAATCCGGCGTTTCTGACTGCGACCCTCGGAATGGCGGCGATGACGTTTTCCCTCGGCGGAGTTCAGGTCTGGATTCCGCAGTTCCTGATCAGCGAGCGCAACTTCACGATGGAGAAGGCGAATTTGCTCTTTGGCATCATCATCGTGATCGATGGCATCCTGGCGGCGCTGATTGGCGGATGGCTCGGCGACTATCTTCTGCCGCGAATGAAGAGCGCCTATTACCTGGTTTCGGCGGCAAGCATGCTGCTCGGCGTGCCGGTCATGATCGTGGCGCTGTTTGTTCAAGGACGCTGGATGGTTCCGGCCATCGGCGTGGCAGCATTCTTTCTGTTGTTCAACACGGCTCCGCTCAATGCGGCCGTAATCAACTCGGTCGGCTCGCACATTCGCGCCATGGCGCTGGCGGTGAACATTTTCATCATTCATATTCTTGGGGATGTTCCTTCGCCGACCATGATGGGATGGGTGGCCGACAGACGTTCTCTGCAGACCGCGTTTGTTCTTCCAGTGATTGCGATGGTGATCTCCTCTGCCATACTGTTCTACGGGATGAAGTTTGCGCCGGCAGTCGCGCTGGGTGCTCCCGTCGAGGCAGGGAAGACTTAAGCAGGATGGTCTATTTTTACTGGATTGCGGGAACCATTCTCGCCTTGGCATGGGTCTCCCGCATCGTCGATGCCGCCCTCGGCATGCCCAGCGTGGCCGATGTTTCCCGGCCCGAGTGGGATCGAGACCCCGTCTTGCCATCGGGCAACCCGCGCGTTTCCATCATTGTCCCCGCCCGCAATGAGGAAGAGGCGATTGAGCAGGCGCTGAATACTCTGCTGGCGCTCGATTATGACAATTACGAGGTGATCGCGGTCAACGATCGCTCCACGGACCGGACAGGCGAGATTCTCGATCGCTTGAGTCAGAATCCCCACCCTTCGACAAGCTCAGGGCAGGCTTTCTCGCAAACGACGCGAGAAATGGGGCACCCGTTGCGGGTGATTCATCACAACGGGCTCCCACCGGGCTGGTTGGGAAAGACGCACGCGATGTGGACTGCCGCCAATCAGGCAAATGGCGACTGGCTGCTCTTCACGGACGCCGATGTGCTGTTCAAGCCGGATTCACTGCGTAGGGCTGTTGCTTATGCCGAGGCCGAAGCCGCCGATCATGTTGTGCTGTTCCCGCAGATGATCATGAAGCGTCCCGGCGAATACATGATGATCGCCTTCTTCCAGACGATGTTCATGTTCGGGCATCGGCCGTGGAAAGTTGCCGATCCAAGCACCGACGATCACATGGGAGTGGGCGCATTCAATCTGGTGCGGCGGAGCGTTTACGAAGCAGTTGGGACCTATAAAGCGCTGCGCATGGAAGTGCTCGACGATATGAAGTTGGGCAAAGTGGTGAAGAAAGCAGGCTTCGCGCAGCGCAATGTCTTCGGGGGAGATTTGATCTCAATCCGCTGGGCTCACGGCGCGATGGGAGTGGTCAACAATCTCACGAAGAATTTCTTCGCAGTCCTGTCGTTCCAATGGTGGCGGGCAATTCTTTCGGCGGTTGCGCTCGCCTGTCTGAACTTCGGGCCCTTTCTCGGCGTGTTTCTGGCCCACGGATGGGCCCGAGTCCCGTACGCGGCAGCGCTGGCAGCGATGTTTCTGATCTATCTTGGGATGTCATTCCGTTCGGCGGTTCCGCCGTATTACTTTCTGCTGCATCCGGTGAGCACAGCGATGTTCATCTATACGCTGCTGCGCTCGATGATCCTTACGTTGTGGAATGGCGGCATCGTTTGGCGGGGCACGAAGTATCCGCTGGACGAACTACGCAAGGGAATGGTGTAGGAACTAGGCTTGCGCCAGGACCGTCGTCAGCTTCACTTTCGGGGCCACGGCCGCCAGGGCCGCTTCCGTCACAGGTTTCTGGCTGATCTTCGCTCCCCTCACTTCAACCAGCGTTGCCCCCGAAATCGCGGAGTACGGCTCGCCTGCGGCAATCGCCTGCACCAGCGCGGTCTGCAACGGAGACAGGCTCGGATTGAAGGCGACATTCTCGATGTAACAGCCCTGGTAGATCTGCCCGCGATCGGTGCGGATCGCGATTCCTGAGGGAGACTGGCTATAGGGAGCGTAGGACCGCCGTGCAGCGTCCAGAGCCGCCGATGCCAGTGGATTAGGAGGCGCAGCTGCGAACGAAAGGTTCGTTTTTCGAAT